>CANPJW010000047.1 GCA_947574505.1 uncultured Bacteroides sp.
CAAGAGCGCAACTGTTAATACCCCTTCCGCCAACTACAGACGGACGCGACAAGAAAAGCTGGGGTAAGAGCTATAATATTATGACTGAAGAGAATTTAAACAGGCTCTCAATTTGTTATTCCCCAACGAAATCATTCCAGTATTCAATCTAAAATATCAAATTGCCGATAAGCGGCATTCTGGGAATCATCTTTGCCATCAGCAATAAAAAAGGCGTGCCCAGTGGGGGATGGTACATGGGATTCGACATCCTTGCTATCTTCTGCTCACTGCTGATATTGTGGCTGCCTGCCGTCGGAGCGCTTTACGCAGTGTACATGATTTCTTTTACTTTCCTCATTATCTGACTTTTCCGCATCATGCTCTCATTCGAACTAAAAAATCTGCATAAAAGAAAATAAAAAGCTTTCGGCGCTTACTTTGGTATTTTGTTTATCTTTGTAGGCAATTTACATATATCAATTAATTAAAAAGGAAGAAAATTATGGCAATGCATACATGGTTTGAATGCAAAATCCGTTATGAGAAAGTAATGGAGAACGGAATGCAAAAGAAAGTAACCGAACCTTATCTCGTTGACGCGCTTAGCTTCACAGAAGCTGAAGCACGAATCATCGAAGAAATGACTCCGTTTATCTCAGGAGAGTTTACCGTTTCGGACATCAAACGTGCTAACTATAGCGAACTTTTCCCCAGTGACGAAGAAAGTGCCGACCGCTGGTTCAAATGCAAACTTATTTTCATCACGCTGGATGAAAAAAGCGGTGCGGAAAAAAAGACTTCCACACAAGTATTGGTACAAGCTGCCGACTTGCGTGACGCTGTGAAGAAACTGGACGAAGGCATGAAGGGAACAATGGCGGATTATCAAATCGGCATGGTGTCCGAGACACCGTTGATGGACGTATATCCGTACAGTGCCGGCCCGAATGACAAACCGGAGTTTGATCCGTCAAAAGCATAAGTGACAATGAGTATTGCTGACAATTTAAAGCAAGTGCTGGCCGAGCTCCCGCAAGGAGTCCGGCTGGTTGCTGTCTCAAAATTCCATCCCAATGAAGCGATAAAAGAAGCATATCAGGTGGGACAGCGTATTTTTGGAGAAAGCAAGGTGCAGGAAATGACAGCTAAATACGAAAGTTTGCCCAAAGACATCGAATGGCATTTTATCGGACACCTGCAAAGCAACAAAATCAAGTATATGATACCATACGTAGCGATGATACATGGGATTGATACTTATAAACTACTGGCAGAAGTCAACAAGCAAGCAGCCAAAGCAGGACGTGCCGTCAACTGCCTGTTACAGATACATGTGGCGCAGGAAGAAACGAAATTCGGTTTCAGTCCTGAAGAATGCCGGAAGATGCTGGATGCCGGAGAATGGAAAGGACTCACCCACGTGCGGATATGCGGATTGATGGGAATGGCCAGTAACACCGATGATATAGAACAAATCAACCGGGAATTCCGTTTACTTGACAAACTCTTTCATGAGCTCAAAGAAACTTGGTTCGCCGGTTCGGATGACTTCCGGGAGTTGTCGATGGGAATGTCACACGACTATCACGAAGCAATTGCCGCAGGAAGTACCTTAGTACGGGTGGGAAGCAAGATTTTCGGAGAACGTAATTATAATATTTAACCAATCATTATGACCATAACCAATTTAAAAACTACTTTCGCAGGACTTTCTCTTAGAAACCCTATCATTATCAGTAGCTCGGGACTGACCAACAGTGTCGGCAAAAATAAAAAGCTCGCCGAAGAAGGTGCCGGAGCTATCGTTTTGAAATCACTGTTCGAAGAGCAGATTATGCTGGAAGCAGACCAGCTGAAGGATCCGGCTTTCTCTCCCGAAGGCAGCGATTATCTGGAAGAGTATATCCGTGAACACAAATTGTCCGAATACCTGACTTTGATTAAAGAAAGCAAGAAGGTCTGCCCTATTCCTATCATCGCCAGCATCAACTGCTACACTGATTCCGAATGGGTCGACTTTGCCAAGCAAATCGAAGAAGCCGGTGCCGACGCGTTAGAAATCAATATTCTGGCGCTTCAATCGGATGTGCAATATACATATGGTTCTTTCGAACAACGCCACATCGATATTCTTCGCCATATCAAAAAAACAATCAGCATTCCGGTTATCATGAAACTGGGAGACAACCTGACCAATCCTGTAGCATTGATTGACCAGCTCTATGCCAACGGCGCGGCAGCGGTTGTCCTCTTCAACCGTTTCTACCAGCCGGACATCAATATCGAGAAGCTGGAGCACATCTCAGGTGAAGTATTCAGCAATGCTTCAGACCTCGCCACTCCACTTCGCTGGATTGGAATCGCGTCGGCCGCAGTAGACAAAATCGACTATGCAGCATCCGGTGGAGTTGGCAATGCGGAAGCAGTAGTAAAAGCGATTCTCGCCGGTGCATCGGCAGTAGAAGTTTGTAGCGCAGTTTATCAGAACACGAACGCATTCATCGGAGAAGCCAACCGTTTCCTCTCTGCATGGATGACACGGAAAGGATTCAACAGCATCGCCCAGTTCAAAGGCAAACTGAATACGAAAGATGTGAAAGGTATCAATACCTTCGAACGTACGCAATTCTTGAAATATTTCGGAAAGAAGGAATAAGCGGAAAAGTAAAAGGCAAAAATCAGGCACGGATTACACAGATTACGCGGTTTAAGATAATTGGAAAAACCGTGAAATCTGTGTAATCCGTGCCAGTTTTATATTTCATCATTACATCAGGTTACTAGCCAACTCACTCAATTCACTCCGTTCACCCTTCAGCAGGTTGACATGTGCAAAGAGGTTCTGATCTTTCATACGGTCAATCATATATACCAGACCATTGGACTGACTGTCCAGATACGGCTGGTCAATCTGCTGGATATCCCCCGTAAAGACCATTTTCGTACCTTCGCCCGCACGGGTAATAATCGTCTTTATCTCATTCGGAGTCAGATTCTGCGCTTCGTCAATAATACAATACATTTCGCTCAAGCTACGTCCACGGATAAATGCCAAAGCTTCAATCACCAGTTGCTCGCTTTTCTGCATATCCTCGATACGCCTCACTTCCGTAGAATTAGCGGCAAACTGACGCTTAATCACGTTCAAGTTGTCAAACAACGGCTGCATATAAGGAGCCACCTTCTCTTGTGCATCTCCCGGAAGGAAACCGATGTCCTTATTAGAAAGAGCCACAACAGGACGTGCCAACAAAATCTGTTTGTAATCTGTCAATTTCCCCAACGCAGCAGCCAAAGCCAGCAATGTCTTACCAGTTCCCGCCTTTCCGGTCAGTGCCACCAATTTTATATTCGGGTCGTTCAGAATCTCAAAAGCAAAACTCTGTTCGGCATTGCGGGGCTCAATTCCATAGTTTTTGCCTTTCATCACACGGCAAATGGAGTGAGTGAAAGGATTGTAACGCGCCAATACACTATTGCGGTCGCTCTTCAGCACGAAACATTCATTAGGATGAACCAAATCCTTAAAGCCGAACTCACCCAAATCGATACCTTCTTTAGAAGAATAGATACGGTCTATCAATGCCGGATCCACATTTTCAAATATTTCATTGGATTTCTCGAATACATCTACATTTACAACCTTATCCGTGATATAATCTTCGCAAAGCAGACCGATGGAACGGGCTTTCATGCGCAGGTTCACATCCTTGGTCACTAGAATGGATTTCATTTTCGGATATTTGGCAGTCAGATACTCGGTTGCCGCCAGAATCAAATGGTCGGGTTTCTTGATAGGGAAAGAGTCCCATACTTTAGTAGCTTCCACTTTACTGGTCACCACAAACAGACGTCCCAATCCTTCACCCAGCTTCACTCCGTCAGTGAAAAGTTCGTCGCTGGTCAACACGTCCAGTTCGCGTACAAACTCACGAGCGTTGAAGTTAATCTGCTCGTTTCCTTTCTTGAACTTGTCCAACTCTTCGAGTACGACAAGAGGGAGATAAATATCATTTTCCTGGAAATTCTTCAAACAATTGTAGTCGTGAAGAATAACATTTGTGTCTAACACAAAATTTTTCTTAGTTCCCATGATTTCTTAGATTTAAATGTTGATATTTGCAATCTCAAATCGCCAACCACGCACATTATGGTTGAGTTGACGGTTCTAAAGATAAACAAATTAACGGGCAATAAAGATTACCCGGAGTTAAATTTTATAAAACATGGATTATCAGAACACTTTAAAGTACTTATATGAAAGTGTGCCTATGTTTCAGCAAATAGGAAGCAAAGCATATAAGCCGGGATTAGAGACTACACACAAATTGGACGAACATTTCGGGCATCCGCATCAACAATTCAAGACGATACATATCGCAGGCACAAACGGAAAAGGTTCCTGTTCACATACCATCGCGGCAGTATTGCAGAGTGCCGGCTACCGGGTCGGATTATTCACCTCTCCTCACCTGATTGATTTTCGCGAACGCATCCGCATCAACGGTGAGATGGTGCCGGAAGAGTATGTAGTCAATTTCGTGGAAGAGCACCGCGCGTTCTTCGAACCGCTGCACCCTTCTTTCTTCGAACTGACCACTGCTATGGCATTCCGTTATTTTGCCGACCAAAAAGTAGACGTGGCGGTTATCGAAGTAGGCATGGGCGGACGCCTGGACTGTACGAATATCATCCATCCGGATTTGTGTATTATCACCAATATCAGTTTCGACCATACCCAATATCTGGGCGACACGCTGACAAAGATTGCCAAAGAGAAAGCCGGCATCATCAAGGAAGGCGTCCCGGTAGTTGTCGGCAGAGCCAAAGGGGCGGTGAAACGTGTGTTCACCATGAAAGCCAAAGCAATGAATGCGCCCATCGAATATGCCCGTGAAAAGACGCGCTACTGGAACATGGAGATACTTCCTTATTCAAGGTTGCAGGAGGCAAGGACAAGGGCGGACGAAATAATGCAGACCCTACACCACATGATCAAAGCAATAGGCGAGCAGTCGGAAGAACAGGGAAATCGAATGCGGCAAGCATTGCTCATGCTGGACGTACCAAGTAGCATACGTGCGATAGACCAGATACTTGACAAAAGAAAAGACGCTATCAGAATCAACAATGAAATGTTTCCTTTCGGACTTTACACAGAGTTGAGCGGAGCTTACCAGTTCGAAAACATGTTCACCATTCTGAAAGCTCTTGCGGTACTGACCAAATTGAACTACAACATCACCCCCCGGAACTACTTCGACGGTTTTGCAAACGTTTGTCAACTCACCGGACTGATGGGGCGTTGGCAGAAAGTGCACAGCTATCCGGACATTATCTGTGACACGGGACATAATATCGACGGAATCGAATATATCCACGTACAACTCGATGCTATCCGCAAAACTTTCGGTCAGGAAATTCATTTCGTATTCGGCATGGTCAATGACAAAGATATCAAAGGTGTCCTGCAAGTGTTGCCGAAAGATGCCACTTACTACTTCACCAAAGCTAGCGTGAAACGTGCGCTGCCGGAAAATGAATTGATGGAACTGGCAGAACAAGCCGGATTGAAAGGAACTGCCTACCCTACTGTGGTGGATGCCGTACTGGCAGCGAAAAAGAACTGCCCCCCAAAAGATCTTATCTTCGTGGGAGGCAGCAATTTCATTGTCGCAGACTTGTTAGCGAACCGCGATACACTCAATCTCTACTAACGCATCCTTTGGCAAAGCTTTTACGGCAAACGCCGAGCGTGCCGGAAAAGCTCCATCAAAATAGGTGGCATACACGCCATTCATCCCTGCAAAGAGGGACATATCCTGAAGAAATACAGTAGTTTTGACAATGTCAGCCATTGTCAATCCTGCTTCTTCAAGAATGTGTTTGATATTCTCCAACGACTGGCGCGCCTGTCCTTCTATCCCTTCAGCCATCTCTCCCGTAGCGGCATCAATAGGTAATTGCCCGGACACAAATACCATTCCATTAGCTTCTATCGCCTGGCTGTAAGGCCCGATAGCTCCGGGTGCTTTCTCACTGCAAATTACTTTTTTCATATTTATTCTTATTTTCTGTTTTACTGACTTTCAAAGATAGTAAAAAAAAACACTCGCAAAACGATTCATTCACAAAATTACACCATCCCATTGCATTATCACTTCCCACTTTTCCGGCTGTCCGGCTCCGTGCGGACCATGCGGAACAGTGACAATCACCAAATCACAGCGGAAAATCAACGTCACCTTTATCTGTTTCAACAACTCATCTATCAAAACTCTCAAATCCTAGAGAAGCTTGGAATGGCGGTCCCAAACGATAGTACATACACTAACTTTTTGGGGCAACCTCTTTTACTTGCAGTATTTCTTAATCAATTCGTCCACGTTCGGATCGCCCAGTTCCTTCGCTTTCTTGAAGTTTGCGCAAGCCTCGTCCGTCTTCTTCAACTGCACCTGGCAAAGTCCCAGCAAGCGGTAGGCTTCGCCGTATTTCGGGTCATTTTTCAGAATACCATTCAGTATTTCAATAGCTTTCTCATAGCGTCCTACACGCAGGTTGACAACAGCGTTTTCGGCCTGGTAAGTCAAGTCTGCGGGATTCAGTTCCACTGCTTTTGCAATGTCGTCCAACGCACGTTGGTATTGGCGCGCTTTCAAGGCAGCCTGTTCGCGATAATAATAAAACACGTCGTTCACCTGACCGTTGACAGCTTTAAAATAAGCGTCATAATCGAGCATTGCCTTCCGCGGCTGGCCGGCATTCATATTTATTTGCGCACGTTCCAGCAGATAAGGGGCAAAGTCGGCGGTAATCGGTTGCGGACAACGGGAGATGCAGCTATCCATCAATACCAAAATCTCTTTCGGTTCAGCTTTCAACAACTCTTTCGTCTTCGCAGCACTGAAGAACGTACCGGCAGAAGCCATATTGCTGGCATTTACTTTCTCATAAGCCGCCAAAGCTCCGGCATAATCCTGCTGGGCAAATAATATATCGCCTTCCAGTTGCACGTATATAGGCAGCGGGTCGATAGCGAATGCCTGACGGACATTCTTCAAAGCAGTGTCATACGTCCAATCCTTATACGTTTTCTCCGGCTTCGACAGTTGGTAAGCATACATCAGCTTACCTATATTATAATATACATCATCTTTCTTCTGAGCCACTTTCAAAGCCTGATTCAAGTCGACAACGGCTTTATCGAACCAAGACTGGTTGTCCTTAGCCTTAGCCACATAATAATTCGCGCGGCGCAGATAACCGTCTGTGTTAGCAGGGAACTGACGAATAAAATCATCCAGCAACTTGCCATAATCCTCTGATGACAGACTGGAAGAAGCCATGAACAAATACACCAATGCTTGGTCTTCCGTATCCGGCAACCCTTTCTGGATACCGATACTCTTCAGTGCTGCATCCCCAAGCGAAAGGGCGCTAATCTTCTGAGCCATGGCAAAGGCAGCTCCTGCGGCATAACAGGTAGTCACTGTATCGAGCCCGGACGACTTCTGCGCAATGCCGAACACCTGACCTTCTACATTCATCACCGGACAGCTCACCATCTTGTCTTTCATCTGCATGCCCAACGTATAATAATGGTATTCGCCGGCCACCTTGGAAACCTCTTTTACCTTGCCCGAAACGCAAGCAATGCTTTTCTGTGTAGAATAGGGAAGCATCCACGCATCAGTTCCTACTGCCGGAGTAGTCTTAGCCACCACCAACGCAGGTACTTTCTTTTCGGTAATAGCTACACGGAACTTGATGACATCATACATATCATTCGCTCCAAGTATGGTGCTAACCGGCATCTGTTTGCCTTCCGCCGTGATAACCACCGCACGCTCGGCGCCTTTAAAAAGAGAGTAGTCGGACAAAGCCAACCCATCTTCGGACACGAAAAATCCATTTCCGGTATTCAGCATCTTGTCATTCTTGTCATAAGTCACTACAGAGAAGACAGCACGTTTCGCCTTCTCCACCCATTTAGGGGTTTGTGCCATGCTTCCCTGTGCTAGGAAGAAAAGCAACAAAGGTAGGATTAAAATCTTCTTCATATCAGTCATTGTTTCTTTGTTTCACACCTTCGTAAATCAAGATGCCTGCAGCCACGGAAACGTTCAGAGACTCGATTTTTCCCAACATCGGTATCTTCACCCATTCGTCGCAGAGCGCCAGATTCTCATAAGACACCCCTGTATCCTCCGCTCCCATGATGATACACAACGGGCCTGTATAATCGGCTTTCGTATAGTCGTAATCCCCCTTCTCAGTGGCAGCCACAATGCGGAAACCGCTATCTTTCAGGTATTGCAGCGTCGAACGCAAGCTCTGCTCGCGGCATACAGGAAGCGTATGCAACGCCCCTGCCGAAGTCTTCACGGCATCCGCATTCACAGATGCGCTGCCACGGGCAGGAATAATCACGGCGTCTACGGCAGCACACTCGCAAGTACGGGCAATCGCACCGAAATTACGCACATCCGTCACTCCGTCCAGCATCACAAAAAACGGATTCTTCCCCTGCTCGAACAAGAAAGGAACAAGGTCTTCCGTCTTCTGATAAGTCACAGACGAAATGAACGCCACCACACCTTGGTGATTCTTCCGGGTAATACGGTTGATACGCTCCACCGGAACACGCTGAACCGGAATCAACAAACCTTTCAAAGCTGCAAAAAGTTCCTTGGAAAGTTCACTCTGAATGTCTTTCTTTACCAGGATTTTATCAATCTCTTTTCCAGCCTGAATGGCTTCTATCACGGCACGAACGCCGAAAATCATTTCACTTTTATCTAACATCGCGGTTATTTACTATTTTACTATTTACCAATTAACTATTTGTCTACCCCTAATCGTTACTTGCTGTTTAACAGAGCTTTGGCGTTACTGAGAGCGGCTTCGGTCAGCGTAGCGCCGCTCAACATATGAGCAATTTCCTCTACCCGTTCTTCATCGGTGAGACGGCGGATATGGCTGTTCGTTTCCGTATCACTGTCTTTCTTATATACTTTATAATGCGCACGTCCGCGGGCAGCGATTTGCGGCAAGTGGGTGATACTGATAACCTGGCGATTCTGCTCGCCCATCTCCTGCATCATGTCCGCCATGCGGTCGGCTATCTCGCCGGATACTCCGGTGTCTATCTCATCAAACACGATGGTCGGCAGCTTCACGGCTCCGGCAATCATGGCTTTGATAGAAAGCATGACGCGGGCTATCTCACCGCCCGAAGCTACGGAAGAGATATTCTGCAACATACCGTTCTTGTTGGCGGAAAACAGGAAGCCGACAGTGTCTTCCCCTTGCAATCCGGGTTCTTTCTTGAATCCCATTTCCACCTGAAAACGAACGTTCGGCATCCCTAGCGGAACCAAGCGTGCCGCCAATTGCTTTTCCACTTCACGTGCCGCCTTCGTACGGGCTTTGGTGAGCAGTTCCGCCTGTTGCTTCACTTGCTTATATTGTTCTTCCTTGCGGTCGGTCAGCCCGGCAATACGGTCATCATAAGAAGTGATGGCAGACAACCTGCTCCGATACTCTTCCGTCAATGCAATCAGCTCGTCGAGTGTCTGTACACGATGTTTCTGTTGCAAGGAATAAATCAGGTTCAAGCGCTCGTTCACTTCATCGAGCCGCACAGGATTAAATTCTACAGAGTCACTTTGCGAGGAGACTTCATGCGAAATATCCTTCAGCTCGATATAAGCACTTTCCATACGTTCGGTAAGCTCCTTGGCGGGTTGGTAGACTCTTTGCAGGCTGTTCAGCGTGTTCAGACTATCTTTCAGATAAGAGAGCAAACCGCCCTCGTCGGAAACAAAGGATTGCTCCACCCGGTAAAGCCCCGCCTTGATTTCTTCCGCATGGCTCAAGGTTTCGGCTTCCTGTTCCAGCTCTTCCTGCTCGCCTTCGGAAAGGTGGGCTTCTTCGAGCTGTTCCAGTTGGAAACGTATATAATCCTCGTCCGCACGGCTCTTCTCCGCCAGTGCCGTCAGTTCCGCCAGTTCGCGTTCGGTCTGCTTCCATTCGGCATAACGGGCATGGTATTTTTCCAATGCAGCGTCATTATGTGCCAATATATCAAGTACATTCAACTGGAAACCTTCTTTATTGAGCAACAGGTTCTGATGCTGTGAATGTACATCAATCAACAGTTCGCCCAGCTCCTTGATTTGCGCCAGTGATGCAGGAGTATCATTGATGAATGCCCGGCTCTTGCCGGATGCCTGCACTTCACGGCGCAAAATGCACTCCTCGTCATATTCCAGTTCGTTGTCTTCAAAAAACGGACGCATACCGTAGCCCGATATATCAAAACGAGCTTCTATGATACATTTAGAAGCTCCACGACGAATCGCCTTCACATCGGCACGCTGTCCCAGCAGCAGACCGATGGCTCCTAGAATAATTGATTTTCCGGCTCCCGTTTCACCTGTTATAACGGAAAAACCTGTCTCGAAACTGATGTCCAGTTTCTCTATCAACGCGTAATTCTGAATGTATAGTGAACGTAACATTGGGATAAGTTAAGAGTTAAGAGTTGAGAGTTTCAATTCATCAGACAGACGGTCGATGATATCCTGCGCCACTTCCGTTTTCGATTTCAGCGGATAGTCCGTGCGGCCTTTCCGGTCGATGATACTGATTTTGTTGGTATCGTGACGGAAGCCGGCTCCCACATCGTTCAGCGAGTTGAGCACGATAAAGTCGAAGTTCTTGCGTTCGAGCTTTCCTTCAGCGTTCTGCTGCTCGTTGTTGGTTTCGAGAGCAAAGCCCACCAACAACTGACCTTCTCTTTTCACAGCCCCCAAGCCGGCTGCAATATCTTTCGTTGCTTGAAGATGCAATGTCAGTTCCCCCTCTTTCTCCCGTTTTATCTTCTTGTCGGCCACTGTCTCCGGACGATAATCAGCAACTGCCGCACAAAGGATGGCTGCATCGGCATCGGAGAAACAGGCTTGTGAGGCGACATGCATTTCTTCCGCCGATTCCACATCAATACGGTGGATACGGGAGTGCTTTGCCTCCAGTTGCACAGGCCCCGCAATCAGCGTAACTTCCGCGCCACGGCGGGCGCATTCTTCCGCCAAAGCGAATCCCATCTTGCCTGAAGAATAATTGCCGATAAAACGGACAGGATCTATCTTTTCATAGGTAGGCCCGGCTGTTATCATAATTTTCCGCCCTTGCAACTCGCCACTTGTCGAGAAGAATTCATCCAGTGCACGGATGATGGCTTCCGGCTCTTCCATACGTCCCTTCCCTACCAGATGGCTGGCAAGTTCTCCCGTTCCCGGTTCGATAATATGATTGCCGAACGAGCGCAGAGTGTCCAAGTTCTTCTGAGTGGAAGGGTGGGCATACATATCCAAGTCCATGGCAGGAGCAACAAATACCGGGGCTTTTGCCGAAAGATAAGTGGTTATCAGCATATTGTCGGCTATCCCGTTTGCCATCTTGCCGATGGTAGAAGCGGTGGCAGGCGCAATCAGCATCGCATCCGCCCACAGGCCAAGGTCAACGTGGCTGTTCCACGTCCCGTCACGTTGAGCAAAAAATTCGCTGATGACCGGTTTGCTAGTCAAAGCCGAAAGAGTGATGGGAGTAATAAATTCTTTTCCCGCCGGAGTTATTACGACTTGCACTTCCGCCCCTTGCTTAATAAGTCCGCGAATGATATAACAAGCCTTGTACGCGGCAATACTGCCGGTAATTCCAAGAATTATCTTTTTTCCTTTTAGCATTATTTTGTAATCAAATTACTCATTTCACGCAAACGGATTTTTGTCAATGTCGCTTTTGTATTCAGCGTAAAATCACTGTTCAAAATCCAACTGTAATATCCGGGGTCTTTCTTCAATACCTCAGCTACGGACATTCCTTTGTACTTTCCGAAATTGAACACTTCTACCCCATTATCATCGTACACCATACGTCCGGCAAAGTCCACATTCTTGTTGTAGCTGGAGTAATCCGCCAGAAATGCCATATCGTTCTGAAGGTCGGGATAACGGTCGAGTTGTGCTTTCAGCACTTCGTAAGTAGCCCGCGTATCCGCTTCCGCAGTATGCGCATCTTCCAGATTCTTTTCGCAATAGAATTTGTAGGCAGCAGACAGGGTACGTTGTTCCATTTTGTGGAAAATCACCTGTACATCTATAAATTTCCGCTTTGTCATGTCGATATCTACTCCGGCACGCAGAAACTCTTCCGCCAGCACCGGAATATCGAAACGATTGGAATTGAATCCCGCCAAGTCACAACCCTCGATATCGCGGGCAATGTTCTTTGCCACTTCCTTGAAAGTAGGGCAGTCAGCCACATCGGCATCATAAATACCGTGTACGGCAGAAGATGCTTCCGGTATATGCATTTCAGGGTTGATACGCAAGGTTTTTGCTTCCTCGTTCCCATTCGGGTAAACTTTCAAATAACAGATTTCAACAATACGGTCTGTGTTGATATTGGTTCCAGTCGTCTCAAGGTCGAAAAAGACGATGGGATTTTTCAAGTTTAATTTCATTTCTGTTTATTTTATTGAGTCACCACAGAGGACACAGAGGACACAAAGGGTTATTTAATAATAAATATTCAAATTTATCCTCTGTGTCCTCTGCGTCCTCTGTTGTAAATTAACATTAATCGTTCAGCATCATAGGCATCAGCAACATCAGCAAGTCTTCGTTCTCTTCCTGTTCCACGGGGATGATTACGCCGGCACGTGACGGGTCTGCCAATTCGATGATTACTTCATCTGCCGAGATATTGTTCAAGATGTCAATCAGGAAGGTAGACTTGAAGCCGATACTCATTGCGGCACCTGCATACTGGCACACCTGGGTTTCTTCGGCAGAAGTAGAGAAGTCGATATCCTGCGCTGAAATCACAATCTGGTTCTCCTGCATACGAAGTTTAATCAAACTGCTCGCTTGTGACGAGAAGATAGACACACGGCGCAAGGCTCCCACCAACTGCTGGCGGTCTACGGTCAACTTGTGAGGGTTGTTTTGAGGAATCACCGAGTTGTAGTTTGGATAACGTCCTTCGATGAGACGGCACACCATGCGGTACTTTTCAAGCATAAATACGGCATTGCGTTCGTCAAATTCGATAGTTACGGTTCCCTGTTCTTTCGGCAGAAGGTTCTTGAGCAGCGTAGCCGGTTTCTTCGGCAGGATGAAGGCTGCGCGTTCGTTGCCTTTGGCGGCCAACGTCTTGCAACGCACCAGTTTATGACCGTCCGAAGCCACCATTGTGATGTCTTCTGTGGTAATATCGAAGTAAATACCATTCATTACAGGACGAAGTTCATCGTCGGCCGTAGCAAATACAGAGCGGTTGATACCACCCAGCAATACTTCTGCGTCCATTTCCACACGGACAGCGTTGTCACCCAATGTAGCCGACTGCGGGAATTCATCCGCGTTCTGCCCCATCAGGCTGTATTTTCCGTTTTGGTACTGCACTGTAATTTCGTAATTCTCCGGATTGATATCGAATGTCAGCGGTTGTTCCGGTATTTCTTTCAGTGCATCAAGCAGTGTTTTCGCTACTACGGCAAAACGCCCGTTTGTATCGCCATTCACTTCGACGGTAGTCACCATCGTTGTTTCGCTATCAGATACGGTCACAGACAATGTTCCGTCTTCCAGTTCGAAGAGGAAACAATCGAGAATAGGCAACGCATTTTTTGAATTAATCACACGGCTGATGGCCTGTAAATGGCTGGAAAGAGCAGTACTTGAAACGATAAATTTCATATATTTTCGTGTATTTAAGTTTTAAATGTTCTATCGCACAAAGTTACGAAAAAAGATTCGTGCCACCCAACAAAACAAAAGAAAAAACAGAGTTTGTGTGAGGGATATTCCCAAAAAATCGTAACTTCGCCGCAGAATTTAAATTAATCGCAATGGAATTTACAGGAAAAATTATCGCTATACTCCCCCCAAGAGGCGGAGTTTCAAAGACTAGCGGCAACGAGTGGAAAGCACAAGAGTTCGTTATCGAAAACCACGACCAATACCCGCGCAAAATGTGTTTCGATGTATTCGGTGCGGACAAAATCGAACAGTTCAACATCCAGATGGGCGAAGAACTAACCGTATCATTCGACGTTGACGCCCGCCAATGGCAAGACCGTTGGTTCAACAGCATCCGTGCATGGAAAGTTGAACGTGTCGGCGCAGGTGCTCCGATGGCTCCGGGTGCCCCCGTTCCACCGCCGGCTCCGTCAGCAACTCCAGCTTTCACTCCGGGCGATGTAAAAGACGACCTGCCGTTTTAAGCCGAAAATATTCCGCTTGTCGATACAGATAAAAAAACTCCTGATGAGAATGATTCTTACCGGGAGTTTTTTTATGCCCACACTTTGTAAAGATTCCGCCGCGGGCTGAAAAGGCTTTCCTCCGGGGATGGACGGCACTCTGCTGCGGGACGGGAAAAATCTGTCCACAGGTTACGGAAGGAATCAGGCAACATCAACCACAATACTTCTCCTTTTCTCAGAATCCCGTTTTCCTTTTCTCAAAATCCCATCAGCAACAGGAGCAGTTTTTTCTCTTTCTTTTTCTTTCTGTTTTTTATATTCTTTTCTATTCTCTTGGGTTATGATTATTTTTTACACTCTACCAGAAGGCGTTTCAGAAGTTTTTTCTGACGAAAAAAGAGGCATACTTTTCGACTAGCTTTTGTAGGTTTTCCGTAGATATTCCATTAAGGGTTTATTGGTTTTTCTACTTTTCAAATCCAATAATTCTTGGTTGAAATACCCCTTCTGCCACATAAAAAAAAGACTGTCGGATGAGATTTCCGATCAGGATTTTACTCGGCTTTATACCACAAAACGATATTGGGATACACCACTCCATCGGCACAGGTGAACTGAGCAAAAAGTATAAAATTACGAAAAAACCCGGAGTTTCGCAGGAAGAAATCCGGCACGAAATGGACTTGTTTTTCCGCCTGATGGAACAGATGGTCAAAGTCTGCCATCAGCATGAAATGATAAGAATCAGAGAGGCTATCCATTCCCGCCCGATACGCTATCGCTCCATCAAGCACATCACCTTTATCCAACTGCCGTATATAGCGCGACAGACTGCCCTCATCCGGAGCCAGCAATAGACGCCCGCCATAGAATACGGCATACATATGCGATGTCGGTTCCACAAAAGTGGTCAGTTGCGCAAACAACGTTGTTTGAGACAAGCGATAGACGGAATATGCCTTGTTGGCGGTATAACAAAAAGTTATACGAGGTGTCTTCACCCCTTCTTCAGCCGGGGCAGTGTTGACAAGTGAGCGCAACTTCCGTTCCGCTTCCGTCACGTCCAGCACAGACAGGCTCAGAACAGCCGCCGCACCCTGCAATGTGTCTTCCTGCTGAAACAGGCAGGCTACCAAGTCGTGTCCGGTATTCTCCATCAGATAGCACGACAATTCCCGGTTTCTTTCCTGCATCTCGGTAGTACGACCTGCGGTCGCATATGCCTGCATGTCTCCGTAAGAGAGCAAGGACGTCCAGTCCGTGATGCTTTGTCTGCTGAAATAAAAAGCTGTAGAAGGTAACACTTCACTTGGAAATCCTTTCACGGATTCCTGTTGGCGGAGCAGGTTGATAAAGTTAAAACAGGTATCGGCGTCATGACTGACTCCTGTAAAATAAATAAAATCATCCTTCATCTTCATATCGAATTCCGTCCATCCCATCATGCCGTTCACACGGGTGTATATAGTGGCGGTAGCCGTACTTTTCTTTGGAGCAAGCACTCCCGTGAACGTAGGGTCGTCCGCCAACGAACCGCCTTTCTTATAGACATCAATAACATCTTCCACCAATTTCTTTTGGAAACTCAGCACCATGAAATCGGGTGTGAGGTAGCAGGCGAGGAAATCGCCGTCTGACAGGGGGTAAATCATTATTTTCTCTCCTTTGTAGTCGAATTTCTTCGGTGGATAGAGCGAGGAAATGTATTTCTGCGTGAATCTGCCAATCAATTCCCTGTCTCCATTTCCCAAACGGCAATAAAGTACCTGATTACGGTCGTTATCCGGCTCGTGGAAGCTAATCAGCATTTGATTCATTTGCCGGCTCAAGCCGTGAGGAGTATCTTCCGAAAATGCATAGAGCGACTGCTTCAGATAAGAAAAAAGTTTGGAGACATGTAGATATTGGTGGTTCTTGCTACACGTCAAACCGTCTATTTCGGTGACAAACCCGAGCACATCATCGGTTGCAAATACTGCGGAAGCGGTGGTCGGCACCAGTTCATAGAGGTTGAAATCCTTCTGTCCTTCGGCTGCCGACAGTCTGAAAAAAGAGTATAAGACGAAACCTGCGCACAAGAGTACAACAGAAGAAGTGACCGCTATTTTCACTATCGTACGAAGCTTCATAATATTCGCTGTTTATCGGTTAGATGCAAAAATAATAAATTCTACAAAGAAAACAAAACTTTTGCTAAATATTTTACCAACAATCAGAGATAGATTTCCAATCCGTCATATGCCAGGTGAATATCGTCCGGGAGCTCCCGTTCAATCTCGGCATGCAAGCCCATATCATGGCTCATATGTATAAAGTAGGTTTTCTTTGCCTGAATACGCCGCGCGACTGCCAATGCTTCTTCCAAACTCTGATGCGTAGGATGCGGGACAATCCGTAGTGCATTCATTATCAAAACATCTATCCCCGCCAATTGTTCAAAAGATTCTTCGGGCATGGTCAGCATATCGGTGATATAACCCAGTTTCCCGATACGGTAGCCCAGAATCGGCAAGCGTCCATGCATCACGCGCAGGGGAAGCACCCCGGTCTGATTTATGGAGAAGCGCTGCCCCGGTTCTATTTCCTGCAAAGGGATGTCTGGCACGCCGGGGTAACGATGGTCTACGAAACAGTAGGGCATGCGCAGGCGCAATGCTTTCGCTACATATTCTTCGGCATAAATCGGCACGGAACCGAAGCGGCAGAAGGGACGCAAATCATCCAGTCCGCCTACGTGGTCGTAGTGTTCATGCGTTATGAGCACACCGTCTATCCGTTCGTAAGGGAGATGCAATACTTGTTCCCGGAAATCGGGACCGCAGTCTATCAGCATCCGTGCATCGTCTGTCTCTACGATGGCGGATGCACGCAAACGGTTATCTTTCGGGTCGGCAGAAGTACAGACTGCACATGTACAGCCTATTTGGGGTACTCCCGTCGATGTTCCACTTCCTATGATTCTTACTTTCATTTCTCGTTATCAGACAAAATTTACTTCGGGATGAATGTCGATGCCGAACTTCTCACGCACGGAAGCTCTCACTGCATCCGAAAGCGCAATAATGTCACTACCTTTCGCTCCGCCCCGATTCACAAGGACGAGTGCCTGTTTATCATGCACTGCCGCAGGCCCCAGGGATTTTCCTTTCCATCCGCATTGGTCTATCATCCATCCCGCAGGGATTTTGACCTGACCATCGGCCAGTTCATAATAAGGTATCTGCGGATATTCTTGTTGCAACGCCAGCAATTTTTCTTTAGAAACAATGGGGTTCATAAAGAAACTGCCCGCATTTCCCATCACTTTCGGGTCAGGCAGCTTACTTTCGCGAATGTCAATGATTACTTTCCGGACTACCGGCAGCGTCAGTTCAGGGTATTTGCCAAGTTCCTGGCGGATGGTTCCGTAGTCCAATGTGTAATATTCTTCCTTACTAAGCCGGAATCGCACATAGGTGATAAAGACCGACTTATTCTCAGGACGCTTGAAGATGCTATTGCGGTAGGCATATCCACATTCTTCTATGGAGTAAACACGTTGGTCGCCTTGAATGTTCACTGTCTCTACGGCGGTTATCAGGTCTTTCACTTCGACACCGTAGGCTCCGATATTCTGCACGGCGCCCGCTCCCACTTCACCAGGAATCAAGGAGAGATTTTCTGCTCCATACCATCCGTGTGCCACGCAGTATGCCACGAAGTCGTCCCATACGACGCCCGCCCCTACCCGCACAGATACGGTGCGCTCATCTTCTTCCGTCACTTCGATGCCTTCAATACATGAATGGAGTATCAGCCCGTCATAGTCTTTGGTAAACAGCAGGTTGCTTCCGCCACCTATATGCAAAAAAGGTGTCGTAACGGCACCTTGCGCAATCTGTTGTTGCAACTCTTCAACTGAAGCATATTCTAAAAAACGGGCGGCACTGACATCAATGCCGAATGTATTGTGAGACAAAAGGGAATACATCATCTATACTGTTTTAGGGGTTACATACTTTTAAGAGTTATATACTTGTAAGAGCTATATACTTGTATCTTCAAATTTATACAGTTTCCATTCTCCGGCTTTCCGGTGGAAATAAAGGATGTTGGAAAAACCGTTGCCGATGCCCTTCAATGCCAAGATTTTCATCGTAGAGTTATCGTCGTTCCGTTGCCCATAGTTGATATTGGAAAGGCGTTCGGAAGGCAGTTCGGGCTTGAAGGCAAACCATTGGTTCAAGTCGAGACTCGTTTCAAGTATGGAGAAGTCATCGTCCGGGTCGCTGGTGACAAAAGCCAACGGGTCATTCACACGCTGACTCTGAAAAAGGCTGTCGGTGGCAAAACGACCGAAAAACTCGACAAAGTTCTCGTTGTCATTCGGCTCGATAGGGCGCTGGTTGATTGCTTCCAGTATCCATGCGCCTTTGATACGCTCAAAATAATATCGCTTCATCATCCGCGTCTTGACGAATATCCATTCGACCTGTACGGACGTAAGCGAAGTATCTCCTACCAAGTCCATATCTTCTTCCTTATCAAACAAGAGCGTATAATAGTGTTGTTTGGTAAACAAGTTATCGTGCATCCAATGATATTCGTCGATTTCCAACTTTTTTTCTCCATTGTAGTAGGGCAACGGGAATTTCACACGCTGACGCTGTAATACTTCATCGGAAGCAAAATTATAGATAAAATCGTCGAAAGATTCGTCAGCCTGTATAGGCTGCGGCTCTTCCGGCAATTTATCTTCGGGGATAGAATCGGCTTGATGCCAGATTGAATCCACCTCGTGAGTAATAGATGCGAAGGGGTCAATATTGTTTTTCTTGTTGCCACAAGAACCCAGTATGCTGAACAATATGACCCCTGCGATTAGTTTTTTCATTATTTCAGTTTCTCTCTTAACTTTTCAAGCATATCCACTGTCATGCTTTCCAAATCGTAAGCCGGCTTCCACCCCCACTCTTCACGAGCACAAGTGTCGTCCAGGCTATCAGGCCAACTATCGGCGATGCGCTGCTTCAAGGGGTCGATGTCATAAACCATCTCGAATTGCGGCACGTGCTTCTTGATTGCCTGATAAATCGTTTCCGGGTCGAAACTCATAGAAGCGATATTGAAAGCATTGCGGTGTATCAATTTTGTCGGATCGGCTTCCATCAGCGTAATGGCTGCGTTGAGCGCGTCCGGCATATACATCATATCCATCAGGGTGCCTTGTTTGATAGGACACACGAATTTCTCCCCTTTTACCGCCGAGTAATAAATGTCGACAGCATAATCGGTGGTTCCGCCACCGGGAGGTGTCACGTTCGAGATAATGCCCGGAAAACGGACAGCACGAGTGTCAACACCATATTTGTTAAAATAATAGTCGCTCAGCAACTCTGTGGTTACTTTAGTGACTCCGTACATCGTACGAGGACGCTGAATAGTATCCTGCGGTGTTTGTGTGTGCGGCGTTGTCGCACCGAAAGAACCGATAGAACTGGGAGTGAAAACGGCGCATCCTTGTTCGCGCGCAACTTCCAGTACATTCCATAACCCGTCGATACCGATTTTCCAAGCCAGCTTGGGCTTCGATTCTGCCACGACCGACAACAGCGCAGCAAGATTATAAATCGTATCAATCTGATACTCTTTTACCACAGAAGCGATTGCTTCTGCATCCGTTACATCAGCAATAGCTGACGGCCCGGACTCTTTCAACTCACCTTTAGGTTCTGCACCCGGGATGTAACCAGCTACTACATTTGCATTTCCGTAACGTTTACGTAGCTCCATCGTTAGTTCGGAGCCTATCTGTCCAGTGGCTCCAATAATCAAAATGTGTTTCATTTTTTTTCGTACTTAAGTTGTTAAGCTAAATAGCGCACAAAGTAAGCACTTTTTTTTTAGATTTTAATCAAAAAGACATTGTTATTCCAAGAAAAATTGTGTCCTTTGTAATCGAACTTAATTACTCAAACACTATGTACGGTAAAATGAAAGAATTCCTCAGCCAAACATTGGCTGAAATCAAAGAAGCCGGGCTTTACAAAGAAGAACGACTGATTGAAAGTGCGCAGCAAGCTGCCATCACTGTAAAAGGCAAAGAAGTGCTGAACTTCTGCGCTAACAATTATCTGGGACTGTCCAATCACCCACGACTGATTAAGGCGTCCCAAGAAATGATGAACCGACGCGGATACGGTATGTCGTCTGTCCGTTTCATCTGTGGAACACAAGATATACACAAGGAACTGGAAGCCGCTATCTCCGATTATTTCCAAACGGAAGATACGATTCTGTATGCTGCCTGCTTCGACGCGAACGGCGGGGTATTCGAACCGCTTTTCACCGAAGAGGATGCCATTATTTCGGACGCTCTGAACCATGCTTCTATTATCGACGGTGTCCGTCTGTGCAAGGCTAAACGTTACCGTTATGCTAACGCCGACATGAAGGACTTGGAAAGATGCCTGCAAGAGGCACAGGCACAACGTTTCCGCATTATCGTGACCGACGGTGTGTTCTCTATGGACGGTAACGTTGCTCCGATGGACCAGATTTGTGACCTCGCCGAGAAGTATGACGCGTTGGTAATGGTGGACGAGTCTCACTCTGCCGGTGTGGTAGGCGCTACGGGACATGGCGTAAGCGAACTATACAAGACTCACGGACGTGTGGATATTTATACCGGTACATTAGGCAAGGCTTTCGGTGGTGCATTGGGCGGATTTACTACCGGCCGGAAGGAGATTATTGATTTGCTGCGCCAACGCAGCCGTCCATACCTGTTCTCCAACTCATTGGCTCCGGGAATTATCGGTGCAAGCCTTGAGGTATTCAAGATGCTGAAAGAGAGCAATACACTGCATGACAAGCTCGTTGAAAACGTAAATTATTTCCGCGACAAGATGACGGCTGCGGGATTCGACATCAAGCCGACTCAGAGTGCTATCTGTGCCGTAATGCTGTATGACGCGAAGTTGTCGCAGATTTATGCCGCACGTATGCAGGAAGAAGGTATCTATGTGACAGGTTTCTACTATCCGGTAGTGCCGAAAGACCAGGCACGCATCCGCGTACAAATCTCCGCAGGACACGAGAAGGAACATCTCGACAAATGTATCGCTGCCTTTATCAAAGTAGGTAAAGAACTCGGCGTACTTAAGTAAAACATTTTCATGTCTTCCGTTGTTAGTATTGTAAGCATAAGATTGCGGCAATATAACAACGGAAGATTTTTAATTTACTTATGGAAGAACTGACTCTCACTACTCCCGCCCTGCTTTTCTCGGCAGTTTCTCTGATTTTACTGGCTTACACCAATCGTTTTTTATCATATGCGCAGCTCGTACGCCAACTGCGTGACCGCTATATGGAGAATCCTACGGATATCACCGTAGCGCAAATCGAAAACTTACGGAAACGGTTGAATCTCACGCGCACCATGCAAGGGCTGGGAATTGCAAGCCTGTTCCTCTGTGTAGTCAGCATGTTTTTTATCTATATCGGGCTGCAACTGCTCTCTGCCTATGTGTTCGGAGTGGCTTTGTTGTTGCTTATCGCCTCTCTTGGCGTATCTTTCCGTGAAATACAGATTTCCAGGGTCACCCGTAAATTCTAGTGGGGTTATGCATAAATTTTAGTTAGTCTATACA
>CANPJW010000048.1 GCA_947574505.1 uncultured Bacteroides sp.
CAAGAGCGCAACTGTTAATACCCCTTCCGCCAACTACAGACGGACGCGACAAGAAGAGCCGGGGTAAGTTGAAATATCAGCTATAATATTATGACTGAAGAGAATTTAAACAAGCTCTTAATAACAAAGCAGCAAATAGATAGTTCGTCACCCTCAATCTTCCGCAAATGCAATCCCGACTTTACAAACAGCGAAAAAACGTAAACAGATTTGTCTCTTTTCACAAAAAAGTAATAAAAGGCGATTTGCAGAAACAAATAAATCGACTACCTTTGTGGGCGATTTAGAGAATCGTAACTACGTATTTTTAATTATATCACTAAAAAAAGAGCTAATTATGACTTATTCACACGAAGTGGAACACATGTGTGTTGTAAAGAAGGGTCCTAACCACGGACCGGCTCCCATACCCGAAGAAGGCAAATGGGTAAAATCTAAAGAAATCGTTGACATTTCTGGTTTGACACACGGTATCGGTTGGTGCGCTCCTCAACAAGGTGCTTGTAAACTGACACTGAACGTTAAAGAAGGTATTATCCAGGAAGCTTTGGTTGAAACTATCGGATGTTCCGGTATGACTCACTCTGCTGCTATGGCTGCCGAAATCCTTCCGGGAAAAACTATCCTTGAAGCATTGAACACTGACCTTGTTTGCGATGCTATCAACACTGCAATGCGCGAACTTTTCTTGCAAATCGTATACGGACGTACTCAATCAGCTTTCTCTGAAGGTGGTTTGATCATCGGTGCAGGTTTGGAAGACTTGGGTAAAGGTCTGCGTAGCCAGGTAGGTACTCTTTATGGTACTTTGGCTAAAGGTCCTCGTTACCTTGAAATGGCAGAAGGTTATATCAAACAAATCTTCTTGGACAAGAACGACGAAATCTGCGGATACGAATTCGTACACATGGGTAAGTTCATGGACGAAATCAAAAAGGGTACTGATGCTAACGAAGCTTTGAAGAAAGTTACAGGTACTTACGGACGCGTAACAGCAGAACAGGGAGCAGTTAAATCTATTGATCCACGTCACGAATAATATAAGGAGGAAAGAAACAATGATTAGAGAAGTAAAATTCGAAAGCCAAGACCGTCGTATCAAACAGATTATTGCTGCTTTGAACGCTAACGGCATCAAAGATATCGAAGAAGCTAACGCTATCTGTGAAGCTCATGGACTTGATCCTTATAAAACGTGTGAAGAAACTCAGCCTATCTGTTTTGAAAATGCAAAATGGGCTTATGTTGTAGGTACTGCCATTGCTATTAAAAAAGGTTGCACAAACGCTGCTGAAGCTGCCGAAGCTATCGGTATCGGTCTGCAAGCATTCTGCATCCCGGGTTCTGTAGCTGACGACCGTAAGGTTGGTATCGGCCATGGTAACCTTGCTGCTATGTTGCTGCGCGAAGAAACTAAATGTTTCGCTTTCCTGGCAGGTCACGAATCTTTCGCTGCTGCTGAAGGTGCTATCAAAATCGCTGCTAAAGCAGACAAAGTACGCAAAGAACCGTTGCGTTGTATCTTGAACGGTCTTGGAAAAGACGCAGCTCAGATCATCTCTCGTATCAACGGCTTTACATACGTTCAGACTCAATTCGATTACTTTACCGGTGAACTGAAAGTTGTTCGCGAAATCGCTTACTCTGACGGTCCTCGTGCAAAAGTAAAATGTTATGGTGCTGACGACGTTCGCGAAGGTGTGGCTATTATGTGGAAAGAAGGTGTAGACGTATCTATCACAGGTAACTCTACTAACCCGACTCGTTTCCAACATCCAGTTGCAGGTACTTACAAGAAAGAACGTGTTCTTGCTGGTAAACCATATTTCTCTGTAGCTTCAGGTGGTGGCACAGGCCGTACTCTTCACCCGGATAACATGGCTGCCGGTCCTGCTTCATACGGTATGACAGATACTATGGGTCGTATGCACTCAGATGCTCAGTTCGCCGGTTCTTCATCAGTTCCTGCTCACGTAGAAATGATGGGATTCCTGGGAATTGGTAACAACCCGATGGTAGGTTGTACTGTGGCTTGCGCTGTAGACGTAGCTCAGGCTTTGAGCAAGTAATTCAAATAATTACCATATAGTAAATCCCTGTAACTAATAAGGTTATGGGGATTTTTATTTTCAGTATGTTCATAGGTTGAACTGCTGATTTACCTCTCTCCTACCTTTCTAATATAGTTTAGTTTTGCATTCTTACCTAATACTAATTTCACTTTACTAAGATGGACATAGATACTACTTTAAACTAAAAAAGAAAGTATTTATTAGTCCAATGCAAAAAAGTAGAGTATTAATACAACTATCCCTAATGATACCTTGTTAAAGTAAGAGTTATTAATTATCTTTGCATTGAAAGGAGATACACCTATGAAGCTGATTGAAAATAATAGCCAAAAGATAATTGACCTATGCAAAAAACATAAGGTACATAAATTATTTGTCTTTGGTTCTGTTCTTACGAGTCGTTTTAACGACAACAGCGATGTTGATTTAGTTGTCGATTTTAATAAGGCAGAAGTAAGCGATTATTTTGATAATTTCTTTGATTTCAAATATGCTTTAGAAAATTTGTTTGGTAGAAAAGTAGACTTACTGGAAGAACAGACTATTAAGAATCCATATTTGAAGAAGAATGTGGATGCAACTAAAACTTTAATCTATGGATGAATTAATAAAGAAACACTTGCAAGATATTCTAACTGCCATTGAAGAAGTAGAAAGTTTCTTTGGCAATGCTCCTAAAGTTTATGATGACTTCTATAGTAACCTATGCCTTAGACGAGCCGTTGAAAGAAACATAGAAATTATTGGTGAAGCTATGAATAGAATACTAAAAGTTGATAAAGATATAGCTATAACCAATTCTCGTAAAATAGTAGATGCCAGGAATTATATCATACATGGCTATGATAGTCTATCTGTAGATATACTTTGGAGTATGGTTATTAATCATTTACCAAAACTAAAAAATGAAGTAACAGCATTACTAAATATATAAGGTTTGTGACTTATTCGCGACCGTTTTCTTACAAGTAGTCGCATTAGGTCCTGCAATCACAATCAGAACAGAATTATGAAATAGGATGCTATATCATTTTACTATTACTATTTTATTACGCCTCAGCATCCATCCCTATGCGACAGCCAGTAGTTCCACTTCGAATATCAATGTCGAGTAAGCAGGAATAGAATCAAAAGATTTAATACCGTAACCCATTGCATAAGGTATATAGATGATCCATTTATCCCCAACGTGCATTTTCTGAAGTGCTACCTGCCAACCTTCTATTACATCACTAAGCCGCAAAGCATCCGGACAGGTACGCTCATAAGAATTATCAAATACCCGCCCGTCAATCAGACTTCCTTTGTAATGCACGGTAACAATACTCCGCACACTCGGAGAGATCGTACCTTCGCCAGTCTTCAAAACTTTGTAATAGATTCCACACGGTAACGCGAAAACATCCTCCTGAAAAGACAGATTTTTCAGAAATCGCCGATTAGCCTCTTTGTATTCTTTCTTTTTTCCCATAAAATTGATTAAGAACTTGCAAAAATAATCAGAATAACAAAGGATTTAGCATAAAAGCTGTATCTTTGTTTGTTGAATTATAAAAAACTCTTCGCTATGAGACTAACAAAGACTACACGTAGCATCAGTGCTACCGGACTATGCTTACTTATCATGATGACTGTGTGCCTATATTCATGCACACATACTCAAAAAGACATTATTCCTTCCGCCGATTATGCACCATACGTAAATGCGTATACGGGAGGAGTCATTTCACAGAATTCCACCATACGCATAGAGTTGACCCATGACCAGCCCATGGTAGATCTGAACAGTGAGTTAAAAAACAATCCGTTCAGCTTTTCCCCTTCATTAAAAGGAAAAGCATACTGGGTAAGCAACAACACCATTGAGTTTGTGCCGGAAGAAGGAACATTGAAACCGGGAACGCTCTACGAAGGAACTTTCCGGCTTGGAGACTTCATCGAAGTGGACAAAAAACTAAAAGAGTTCAACTTCTCATTCCGTGTGCAGGAACGTAACTTCACTTTGCAGTTGGAGTCGTTACCAATTACAGCTACCCAACCGGATGAAATAAATATTAAAGGAGAAATACGCTTCAGCGATGTAGTGAAAAAAGAGGAAGTGGAAAAGATGCTGACTGCCAGCGATGGCAAGAAGAGTTATCCGGTAGAAGTCACCGCGACAGACAACCTTACCCGGTATCAGTTCAACATCAGACAAATACCCAGAGAAGCTGATGATTACCCATTGACCATTACAGCCAATGGTAACCCAGCCGGCATCGACCGCAAACAAAGCGAAGAAGTGCTGATACCCGCCAAGGATTGCTTCCGTTTTATGTCTGCCGAACGCATTGAACAACCGGAAAACGGAATTGAGATTGTTTTCTCCGCTCCTTTATCCACTACCCAGGATTTAAAAGGACTGATTGAAATCCCGGAAGTCTCTTCATCTATCTTCCAAATCAACGAGAACAGAGTCTTCATCTATTTCGAAGCAAACACGCAGAATAAACTGACACTGAATATCCATGAAGGAGTCAAAGACAGTCAAGGTAAAGCGCTGGGAACTTCACATACGATCTCGTTCAGTGAAGTTAGTCTGAAACCACAAGTAGAGATGTCTACCTCCGCCGCCATCCTGCCCGATTCGAAAAATCTGATTATTCCTTTCAGGGCTGTCAATCTGTATGCTGTGGATTTGAGTGTGATCCGTATCTTCGAGAATAATGTATTGATGTTCATGCAAACCAATTCGCTCGCCTCAGCCAATGAACTACGCCGCTCAGGAAGGCTGGTTTATAAGAAAACATTATGGCTTGCCAAAGATGCTTCCAAAGACATTCATCATTGGGGAGATTATTCAATAGACCTTGCCGGGTTGATTCACCAGGAGCCGGGTGCCATATACCGTGTCATACTTTCATTCCGTCAGGAATATTCTGCTTATCCTTGTGGAGGAAACGAGAATCAGGATATGAAATTCGCCGACAGCAACACATCCGATGGGTTGACCAAAGTAAGTGGAAATGTCTTGTCCGAAGAAGATGAAGCCATCTGGAATACGCCCGAAGCTTACTATTATTACAACGGGGGAACAATGGACTGGAGCGTGTACCGATGGACGGAACGCGACAATCCTTGTCATCCATCTTATTATATGAATTCAGACCGAATTGCTGCATGTAATGTGTTTGCTTCCAATCTGGGAATGATTGTAAAACGAAACTCACTGAACAAACTATGGATTGCCGTAAGCAATATATTGGACACCAAACCGATAGAAAAAGCACAAGTAACAGCATATAACTTCCAATTACAACCCATAGGTAAGGGAGAAACTAACGGAGATGGGTTCGTTGAAATCACTCCGAAGGGTGTACCTTTCATTATCGTGGCAGAATCGGAAAAGCAAAAGGCATACGTACGTGTCGTAGACGGTGAAGAGCAGTCCGTCAGCAGATTCGACGTGGGAGGAAAGGATATTCAAAAGGGATTGAAAGGATTCATATATGGCGAAAGAGGAGTATGGCGACCGGGAGACACATTGCACATTTCCTTTATATTGGAGGATCGCGAAAAGAGAATCCCCGACAAGCATCCCGTAGCACTGGAGATATACAATCCGAGAGGACAGTTCTACACCAAAATGATTTCAACGCAAGGAATAAACGGATTCTATACATTCGACATTCCGACACAGGCAACAGATCCGACCGGACTCTGGAATGCATATATTAAGGTAGGTGGAACCACCTTCCACAAAGGATTGCGCATCGAAACCATAAAGCCCAACCGCTTGAAAATAAACTTGGCATTACCGAAGGTTCTTCAAGCTGCGGACAAAGACGTCTACGCCCCACTCACTTCAACCTGGCTGACAGGAGCCACTGCCTCCAGCTTGAAAGCTAAAATAGAAATGTCTTTATCTAAAGTGAATACACAGTTTAAGAATTACGGACAATATATCTTCAATAATCCGGCTACGGATTTCACAACTATCAAAACAGATATATTTGACGGTACACTGGATGCAGAAGGAAAAGCCAGCGTCACACTGAAAGTTCCGACCGCAACAGAAGCACCGGGTATGTTGAATGCAACTTTCACCACCCGTGTATTCGAACCAGGAGGAGATGCCAGCATCTACACCCAAACAATCCCGTTCTCGCCATTTACATCTTACGTCGGTATCAACTTGAACCAACCGAAAGGCAAATATATTGAAACGGACAAAGATCATGTATTCGATATTGTGACTGTAAACACGCAGGGACAGTTAGTGAACCGTACTAATCTGGAATACAAAATATACCGCATCGGCTGGAGCTGGTGGTGGGAGAACAGCGGTGAATCTTTTGGCACTTACATCAACAACAGTTCCATCACACCTGTTGCCAGCGGCAACTTACAGACAAGAGGCGGAAAAGCATCCTTCAAGTTCCGCGTCGATTATCCGTCATGGGGACGCTACCTGGTTTACGTAAAAGACAAAGAGAGCGGACATGCCACCGGAGGAACCGTTTATATAGACTGGCCGGAATGGCGCGGACGTTCGAGCAAAACAGATCCCAGCGGTATCAAGATGCTTGCTTTCTCTCTGAACAAAGATTCATACGAAATTGGAGAAACAGCCACAGCCATCATTCCTGCGGCAGCGGGAGGACGTGCACTGGTATCCATTGAAAACGGTTCGACAGTTTTGCGTCAGGAATGGATAGAAGTCTCCAACGGGGGAGATACGAAATATACATTCAAGATTACGCCGGAGATGACTCCGAACGTATATTTGCATATCAGTCTGTTACAGCCTCACGCGCAAACAGTCAACGACCTGCCTATCCGTATGTACGGCGTTGTTCCGGTATTTGTCACTAACAGTCAGACAGTATTGCAACCACAGATACAGATGCCGGAAGTGTTACGCCCGGAAACCAACTTCAACGTAACCGTCAGCGAAAAGAGCGGTAAACCGATGACTTATACATTAGCGATCGTAGACGACGGTTTATTGGATCTCACCAACTTCAAGACCCCGGACCCATGGAATGATTTCTATTCACGCGAAGCGCTTGGCATCCGGACATGGGATATGTATGATAATGTATTAGGAGCTTCTTCCGGAAGCTACAGTTCGCTTTTCAGCACAGGTGGAGACGCTACGTTGAAACCTGCCGATGCTAAAGCAAACCGTTTTAAACCGGTAGTCAAGTTCATAGGTCCTTTCTATCTGGGAAAAGGAAAGAGCCAGACGCATACATTGAAACTTCCGATGTATGTGGGTTCGGTACGTGCCATGGTGGTTGCCGGACAGGATGGTGCTTATGGTAATGCGGAAAAGACTGCCTTCGTACGAACTCCATTGATGATGTTGTCTACTTTGCCCCGCGTGCTTAGTATTCAGGAAGAAATTACCGTTCCGGTCAATATCTTTGCGATGGAGAATCAAGTGAAGAATGTAACCGTATCCCTTCAGGCATCCGGTGGAGGAGTACAGATTGTAGGAGCTAACCAACAATCGATCAAATTCACCCAACCGGGAGACCAGCTTGTCTTCTTTACCTTAAAAACAGGCAGCAAAACCGGAAAGGCTACGATCCACCTGACAGCAAATGGCGGCGGACAACAAACCAAAGAAACCATTGAAATAGACGTACGCAATCCGAATCCGATAGTCACTCTACGCAACAGTCAATGGATAGAAGCCGGACAAAGCAAAGAATTGTCATACAACCTAAGCAGTTCTTCCGCAAATAATCAGATCAAGCTGGAAGTATCCCGCATACCTTCGGTAGATATCAGCCGTCGGTTCGACTTCTTATACAATTATCAGCACCATTGCACAGAGCAGTTGACTTCCAAAGCTCTGCCTCTTCTGTTTGTCGCTCAATTCAAGACGATAGATAAGACGGAAGCCGAAAAGATAAAGACGAATGTACAGGAAGCTATCCGGCAGATTTATGGTCGTCAGCTCCCCAACGGCGGATTTGTATATTGGCCGGGCAATGCTGTTGCCGACGAATGGATCAGTTCTTATGCTGGAATGTTCCTGACGCTTGCACAGGAAAAAGGATATGCCGTTCATGCGAATGTACTGAACAAGTGGAAGCGCTTCCAACGTGCAGCCGCACAAAACTGGCGTATGCCACAGGAAGCAAGCGGTTGGCAGCAATGGCAGTCGGAATTGCAACAAGCCTTCCGTTTATATACCCTTGCATTGGCAGGAGTACCGGAATATGGAGCCATGAACCGAATGAAAGAACAGACCGGATTATCTATTCAGGCCAAATGGAGGCTGGCAGCCGCATACGCACTGACCGGAAAGATGAAACCGGCTGAAGAACTTGTGTATAATGTGGAAACAACGGTGAACCCCTACTCTTCCATGAATCAGATTTACGGTTCTTCCGATCGTGACGAAGCAATGATTTTGGAAACACTCATCCTGATGAACCGGGAACGGGATGCTTTGCAACAAGCGAAAGTCGTTTCTAAGAATCTGTCACAAGAGGATTGGTTCAGTACACAGTCCACCGCTTTTGCTCTGATGGCAATGGGACGTCTGGCAGAAAAGTTATCTGGTACACTGGATTTTGTGTGGTCATGGAACGATAAACAGCAACCGGCTGTAAAATCAGCCAAAGCTGTGTTTGAAAAAGAGATCGCTACCACTCCAAAATCCGGCACCGTTTCTGTGAAGAATCAAGGAAAGGGAGCGCTTAGCGTAGACCTTATCACACGTACGCAGTTATTAAACGATACGTTACCGGCTATCAGCGATAACCTCCGCATGGATATAAGATATGCTAACCTAAACGGTACACCGCTCTCTGTCAATGACATCATACAGGGAACTGACTTTATGGCTATCACCTCGATATCCAATATCAGCGGTACTTCCGATTACACTAATCTGGCACTGACGCATATCATACCATCCGGTTGGGAAATATACAATGAAAGAATGATTGCTCCCGAAACGGAAAACGCAGCAGCCGACGGCTCCGGTCAATCAGTCAGCAAGTACAGCTATCAGGATATACGTGATGACAGGGTGTTGACCTATTTCAATCTGCGCCGCGGTGAGACAAAGGTATTCACTGTCAGGTTACAAGCAACCTATGCTGGTAACTTTATTCTCCCTGCCGTTCAATGTGAAGCGATGTATGATGTAAACGTACAGGCACGAAGCAAAGCAGGAAGAACCACTGTCAGTCGATAATATTAGGCACGGATTATACGGATTTCACGGTTCTACTCGTTCACTTAAACCGCGTAATCCGTATAATCCGTGCCTAATTATTTCGTACCTTATTATTTCTTACTTAATCATTTGTCACAAAGATATGGCTCTTAACTTTTAATATTTAAATGAATCCTATAAAATTCTTCAAACGATTATCTGTCACTAAGAAAGTAATGACTATAAGCATTACTCTTTTGATAATAGGATACATCTTTTGCCTTCCCCGGCAACTGTTTCATGTACCCTACTCTACCGTTGTGACTGATCGAAATGAAGAATTATTGGGAGCACGCATCGCCTCGGACGGTCAATGGCGGTTTCCTCCCCGAAAGACAACACCCGAAAAAATCAAGCAATGCCTCATTACCTTTGAAGACAAACACTTTTATCACCACTGGGGAGTTAATCCGTTAGCTACCGGAAGGGCACTCTATCAAAATTTAAAGAACAAACGTGTCGTAAGCGGAGGAAGTACCCTTACCATGCAAACCATTCGTCTCGCCCGGAACAAGCCCAGAACTCTCGGAGAGAAAGTCGTTGAAATGATATGGGCTACCCGTCTGGAATTTCGGGCTTCTAAAGAGGAAATCTTATCCATGTATGTCTCTCATGCTCCATTCGGAGGAAATGTTGTAGGATTGGATGCTGCTGCCTGGCGTTACTTCGGTCATTCTGCCGAAGATTTATCATGGGCGGAATCAGCTGTGCTGGCTGTCCTGCCCAATGCCCCCGCCATGATTCATCTATCCAAAGGACGGAAGACACTACTTTCCAAACGCAACCGTCTATTAAAGCAACTTCTTAAAGAAGAGATTATCGACGCGTCCACCTACGAATTAGCTGTCAGCGAACCGTTACCCGACGAGCCGCATCCGCTTCCTCAAATAGCTCCCCACCTAGTCAGCCGTTTCTATCAGGAAAGAAACGGGCTATATACCCGTTCAACCATAGACAGAGGAATACAAAGCCACATAGAGAGTTTGGCAGAACGGTGGAGCAACGAGTTTAATCGAAGTGATATCCGCAATCTGGCAATTCTGGTTATCGACATTCCCACCAATCAAGTAGTAGCATACTGCGGAAATGTACATTTCGACCGTAAACAAGGAGGAAACCAGGTAGATGTAATCCAAGCTACCAGAAGCACAGGCAGTATTTTAAAACCTTTTCTCTACAATGCCATGCTACAGGAAGGAAGTTTATTGCCGAAAATGCTGTTGCCGGATGTACCGGTTAATATCAATGGATTTACTCCTCAAAACTTTAGTATGCAGTTTGAAGGAGCTGTTCCCGCTTCCGAAGCCCTTGCCCGTTCGTTGAATATCCCGGCTGTAACCATGTTACAAAGATATGGAGTACCCAAGTTTCACCATTTGTTGCAACAGATGGGATTCAAGACTATCAATCGGGCGGCTTCTCATTATGGTTTGTCACTGATTTTAGGAGGGGCAGAAGCAACATTATGGGATGTAACGAATGCCTATGCGCAAATGGGACGAAGGCTTTCCAGCAATAGCCCCTCCCCGACCGTATCTCAAGGAAAGGAAGCACAGATACTACTGGAAACAGAAAATGCAGAGCCAATAAACAATGATACGAAGCAAACAAGCCGTAATCATAAAAGCAATCATAACAAGCAGGAAAAACGAGAACAAAGTAACTCCAGTCCTATCTCCGTAAAAGAGGATTCGGAAGAAACCACTTCGGCTAAAGCAGGAGCAGCCTGGCTCACCCTCTCCGCCTTAACAGAAGTCAACCGCCCCGAAGAGATTGACTGGAAATCAATTCCATCCATGCAGACTATCGCATGGAAAACCGGAACCAGCTACGGATTCCGTGATGCATGGGCAGTGGGGGTGACTCCGCGCTATGCAGTAGGTGTGTGGGTAGGAAATGCAACCGGAGAGGGAAAACCCGGATTGGTCGGTGCACAAACTGCCGGTCCCGTATTATTCGATATATTCAGTTATCTCCCTTCTTCACCCTGGTTCGAACGTCCCACAGGCGTTTTCGTTGATGCAGAAATATGCCGCCAGTCCGGTCATCTGAAAGGACGTTTCTGTGAAGAAACTGATACTGTATTGATTCTTCCTGCCGGATTACGGACGGAGGCTTGTCCTTACCATCATCTCGTCACGCTATCCGCTGACGAAAGCCACCGCATCTATGAAAACTGTGCAAATACCGAACCTACCATTCAGAAATCATGGTTTGCCCTGCCACCTGTATGGGAATGGTACTATAAGCAGCACCATCCGGAATACAAACCACTGCCACCTTTCAAAGCCGGCTGTGGAGAAGATTCTTTCCAATCCATGCAGTTCATCTACCCTCCGATGAACGCCCATATCAAGTTGCCCAAACAATTGGACGGCAGTAAAGGGTTTCTCACGGTCGAACTGGCACACAGCAATCCCAATGCGACTATCTTTTGGCATCTTGACGACACTTATCAGACACAGACGCAGGATTTCCACAAAATTTCCCTGCAACCCGCTCCCGGCAAACATTCCCTGACGGCAGTAGACGGAGAAGGTAACACAGTTTCCACTACTTTCTTCATCGAATAAGCATCTTATTTTATTATCTTTGCCGCATGAAACAGCCATTAAAAGAAAACGGAGGACTACCGGCATCCATCCTCTGGACACTTGCTATTGTGGCAGGTGTCTCGGTAGCCAACATCTATTATATCCAACCTCTATTAAATATGATACGCCATGAACTTGGCATATCAGAGTTCAAAACTAACCTGATTGCCATGGTCACGCAAATAGGCTATGCGGCAGGACTGTTGTTCATCACCCCCTTAGGCGACTTATATCAACGAAAGAAAATCATCCTTGTCAATTTCACCGTCCTGATCTTCTCCCTCTTGACGATTGCCCTGACACACAGCTTCCATCTGATACTCATCGCTTCCTTCCTCACTGGAGTCTGTTCCATGATTCCACAGATATTCATTCCCATAGCCGCACAGTTTTCCCGTCCGGAACATAAAGGCAGAAACGTAGGTATTGTTTTATCAGGACTATTGACCGGTATTCTGGCTTCACGTGTTGTCAGTGGATTTATCGGTGAACTGATTGGCTGGCGGGAAATGTATCACATTGCTGCAGGCATGATGTTTATCTGCGCGATTGTTGTATTAAAAGTCCTTCCCGATATTCAGACCAACTTCCAGGGAAAATATAGCGACCTGATGAAATCTCTGTTAGCCTTAGTGAAAGAATATCCGCAACTACGCATTTACTCGATCCGGGCAGCACTGAATTTCGGTTCCCTCCTTGCCATGTGGTCCTGTCTGGCTTTTAAAATGGGACAAGCTCCGTTCTTCGCCAACAGCGACGTAATTGGTATGCTGGGGCTTTGCGGCGTGGCCGGGGCACTGACTGCTTCTTTTGTAGGAAGATACGTAAAACGGGTAGGCGTACGCCGCTTCAACTTTATCGGCTGCGGCTTGATTCTCTTTGCCTGGTTGTTGTTCTTCGTCGGTGAAAACACCTTTGTCGGGATCATCGCCGGTATCATCATCATTGACATAGGAATGCAATGTATTCAGCTAAGTAACCAGACAAGTATCTTCGAACTGAATCCGCGTGCTTCGAACCGTATTAATACTGTGTTCATGACTACTTACTTTATCGGTGGTTCTATGGGAACATTTCTGGCAGGCAGCTTTTGGCAACTGTATGGCTGGCACGGAGTTATCAGTATCGGAGTCGTTTTAACCGGGATTTCTTTATTAATTACGATTTTCTACAAGAAATGAGTCAACAAAACGAACGGTCAAACCGTTTATTACAATAAAACGCCAATGAAATACGGAGTTAACAGACAAATCTTACTTATCACAGCCGGTGCCGTCTGGATTATAGCCGGTGCCAATATTCTGCGAATAGGAATTGTGACTTGGCTAAACACTTCCCAAGATTGGATGTTCAAAATAGGAGAAGCCACGGTGGTTTTCTTATTATTTTTCGTATTGGTTTTCAGAAGACTCTATTATAAACATACCCAGCGAATCGAACAAAAAAAAGAACGCCGGAATTGTCCGTTCTCCTTTTTCGATGTGAAAAGCTGGATTACAATGATATTCATGATTTCCCTGGGAATCACCATCCGTAGCTTCCACCTCCTGCCCGATACATTCATTTCTGTTTTCTATACCGGATTATCCATCGCTCTCATCCTGACAGGAGTGCTTTTCATTCGTTACTGGTGGATCAGACGCAAGACTCTTGCCCGTTGAGTCGTCTCCTACATATTCCAATCAAATATAAACATCTAATAATTTTTATTACCTGATGTTTTGAAGCAAAAGATTTTAAGCCGTACAACGGAAGATGCAGTAACCGTTACATCTGTATTGATTCCGTGGAATAGTTGCGGAATGACACAAGCCACTATCTTGAGTGTACCCACGCTTGTGTATCTTCCATACTTTTTTTCAACATTATCAGCCCCTTAATGAGTATCACAGTGGCAGCCATCGGACATAAAATTACAAGACGTTCGTGAACAATCTGGCATACACATTGTTTTTGCAATAAACGAACAACGTATTAAACCTAAACAAAAAAAAGTTATGAAAAAGTTTATTGCATTAGTAGCATTAGTATTAGTAAGTGCAAGCACAATGATGTATGCACAAGAAAGTAACGCAGCAGCACGCCGCGCAGAAAGAAAAGCTCAAAGAGATGCAGAGAGAGCGAAACTCCGTGCCGAAGAAGAGGTGCAGGACATGGCAGCCTATCAACAAGCTGTACAGGCTTTAAAGAACAAGCAATTTGTATTGGAAGCCAATCAGGTTGTCTTCCGCAATGGTATGAGTGCTTTTGTTACTTCAAACACCAATTTCGTCTTGATGAACGGCAACAGAGCTACCGTACAGACAGCTTTCAACACTCCTTACCCGGGTCCTAACGGAATCGGTGGTGTTACAGTAGATGGTAATTCTTCAGATATGAAGATGAATATCGACAAAAAAGGAAATGTGAACTGCTCATTCAACGTTCAAGGTATCGGTATCTCCGCTCAAGTATTTATCAATATGAGCAGCGGAAACAATACTGCTTCGGTTAGTATCAGCCCGAACTTCAGCAACAATAACCTGACATTGAACGGCAATATCATTCCGCTTGACCAGTCAAATATCTTCAAAGGACGTTCCTGGTAATCTGGATACAAGAATCTTATCATAACTCCGCTACAAATCACGCAAAAAGCGTACATTTGTAGCGGAATCTTTTTATTCATCGTTGCTTATGAGAGAATTTATCATCGCAGACAATCAGGATATCAGCAAGGCGGGAATGATGTTCCTGCTAAGTAAACAAAAGGAAGTGACCCTCCTTTTAGAAGCTGATAACAAGGCTGAATTGATTCAGCAGCTACGATTGCATCCGCAAGCAGTGATTGTATTGGATTATACCTTGTTCAATTTTGCCGGGACGGATGAATTGATTGTCTTACAGGAAAGATTCAAGGAAGCCGACTGGATTCTATTCTCTGACGAACTTAGCCTGAACTTTCTCCGCCAGGTACTGTTCAGCAGTATGGCTTTCGGGGTAGTAATGAAAGATAACTCGAAAGAAGAAATCACGACTGCCATTCAATGTGCCACCCGCAAACAACGGTATATTTGCAATCATGTCAGCAATCTGCTGCTTTCAGGCGCTTCTTCTCCGCTGGCTGCCTCAAGCATAGACGACCATCTGCTGACACAAACGGAGAAGAATATCCTAAAAGAAATTGCATTGGGGAAAACGACGAAAGAGATTGCAGCAGAGAAAAATCTTAGTTTCCATACGATAAACAGTCATCGTAAGAATATCTTTCGTAAATTGGGAGTAAATAATGTACATGAAGCTACTAAATATGCGATGAGGGCTGGGATTGTGGATTTAGCGGAATATTACATCTGAGGGGCTGCCTTATCAGAATTACCCTACACATCCTATTAACACAAATTAGTGAACAGTACCTTTCTCTATTCTATTTCAATCCATTCTGTTTCAGAAGTTGTTCTATTTCCTTTTCCGATATAGACGCTCTATCTGCTTTATCATAAATATAGAGAAGATTCAAAACTGCATCTTGTTGAGAAACAACTAACGTAAATGTTATAACCCTTGCTCCTCCACTTTTGCCTTTTCCTTTTGAAGTAATTTTCATACGAACTTTGCGCAGCCCATGTCCCAAGTCCGTCCCTAGCAAAGGATTCTGTTCTAAATCATCAATCAATGAAACAAAATCCTCCTTAAAAGAGGAATAGTGTTTCGCCAGCCTTTTAGCCTCCCGCTGAAATGTCGGCTTAACTATAATTTCATAATTCATTAATGAACTCTCTTGCAGTCTTTACCTCCAACTTACCTTCCATTGAAAGTTTTACTTCTTTCAGTCCGGCGTCAATCCCTGCTAGAACTTCTTCTTTCGTGATTTCTTTCTCTTCTTTTTCAGCTTCCATTTTTTTCAGTCGTTTCAAATAGTTCTTCACTCGATTGAGCATCTCTTTGTCATTCAAACTCAGGAGTTCCTCCACCAAGTCCATTTTCAGACTTTTCAATTCCATCGTTGTCATAAGCAATCCTCCTTTATTTATATTCTACGAAACAAAAGTAGTGAAAAATCTCCTGATTATCCAATCTTCACCAATCAAAATAAACTATTTAACGGATGATTTCACCGCTCCCCACACAAACTTTTGCTTCTTCATCATAAATCACCCCAAACTGTCCCGGAGCAATGCCTTGCAACTTTTCGGACGACAAGATGTGAAACTGCTTTTCCCCTTCCTGTATCAGTTTTCCTTTTGTAAATCCGGGAGTATGACGAATCTTAAAAGTAATGTCTATCTCCTTCTCCTGACCTTTCCAGGGATTATCAGTAATGAAATGGAAATCATGCATCCGGAACTCATTACCATATTGCGTCTCTACGCCATATCCACGAGATACGTAGATGGTATTTTCCTCAATATCCTTCTTAACTACAAACCAGGGACCACCACTCAATCCGAGCCCTTTCCGCTGACCAATTGTGTGGAACCAATAGCCCCGATGCGTACCCACTTTCTTTCCGGTTTCCAGTTCAACAATCGCCCCTTCCTTTTCTCCTAAAAAACGACGAACGAAATCATTGTAGTTTATCTTTCCAAGAAAACAAATCCCCTGACTGTCTTTCCTTTTGGCACTAGGTAATCCGGCACGGTTTGCAATCTCACGTACTTCCTGCTTCATCAACCCTCCAATGGGAAACATGAGTTTGGAAACTTGCAGATAATCAATCTGGGCAAGAAAGTCTGTCTGATCTTTCACGGGATCTTTTGCCGTGCCCAGCCAAGTTTTACCATTACGCTGTAAGATGGTAGCGTAATGACCGGTTGCTGTAAAATCAAAATCTTTCCCGACACGCCGTTCAAAGCAGCCGAATTTGATAAGCTTATTACACATCACGTCCGGATTCGGTGTCAACCCCTGCCGGACTTTATCAATGGCATACGCTGCTACATTCTCCCAATACTCCTGATGCAGGTCCACCACTTCCAAAGACAAACCATATTTACGTGCTGTAGCAGTAGATAATTCAATATCCTCCTCTGCCGAACAGTCCATATATTCCGCTCCGTCCATACCTATCTTAATGTAAAAAAGAGTAGGCTTATATCCTTGCTCACAAAGGAGATGTACAACAACCGCACTGTCGACACCTCCTGATAATAATGCAGCTATCTCCATGAATAATAATCCATCTATTAATAACTTTCTATATTTTAGCTAATATCTATCGAAAACTTTAATGTCACAAAGATAAGGCAAGATTCTCTAACACCCAATCACACATTGAAGGCATTTTTATACCATAAATGTGGTAGATAAGCAAAGTATTTCCTACATTTGCACAGTAAAAAAGCCTTTTATGATGACGAAATTAAGAAAGATAATCCTCATACCTGCCCTGATCCTCGTATCTATCAGTGGTTTCTTCTCCTGTGGCGTCGACCGCTGGCCAGAGTATGCCCATCAAACTGCACTGGATACATGGATGCTGGACATTATGCAACAGAACTATCTGTGGTATCAAGATCTACCTTCCTACGATGATGTGAATCTGTTTTTGGATCCTGCCTCGTTCTTGTCTAAAGTGAAATCGAAAAGCGACAGTTATTCGTTTGTGGATTCTGTGATAGAGACTCCGCTGCCTACTTATGGATTCGACTATTCACTGGTTCGCAACCCGGACATTGATACTGCCTACAATGCATTAATTACTTACGTCATTCCCGGTTCACCAGCAGAAGTAGCCGGACTGGAACGTGGAGCCTGGATTATGAAAGTCGATACTTCTTACATCAGCAAGAAATATGAGACTCAATTGCTACAGGGAACCAAAGCCCGGGATTTGGTGATGGGAGTATGGAAAGAAGTTCCTGTTGAACCGGAAGAAGGGGAAGAAGAAGGAGAAGAAGAATTTGTATACAAGGTAGTACCTAATGATATAACATTAAAACTACCTGCCGCACAATCCGTTGAGGACAATCCGATACATAAGACCAAAATACTTACGGTAAAAGAAAACAATAGAGATATCAAAGTAGGGTATCTCATGTACAATAGCTTCACTGCCGGAACCAACAGTGATCCAGACAAGTATAATAACGAACTGCGACAAATCTCACAAGAGTTCAAGACAGCAGGCGTGAAATATGTTATACTTGACCTACGTTACAACTCCGGTGGTTCATTGGATTGCGTTCAGTTATTAGGTACAATCCTGACCTCAGAAGTACGATTAAATAAGCCGATGGCCTATCTGGAATATAACGATAAAAACAGGGACAAGGATGCTGCCATCAACTTTGATAGTGAGATACTAAAAAGTGGTGTTAATTTAGACCTGCCCGCCCTGCTTGCCATCACAAGCAATACAACAGCCGGAGCACCGGAAATGTTAATCAGGAGTCTTTCACTGAAAGACAGCTATCCTGTTGTAACTATCGGTGGTGTTACCAAAGGACAAAATGTAGCAACAGAACAATTCATTAATGAAGAATTTCTGTGGTCAATCAATCCGGTAGTCTGCACTGTTTATGATTCAAACTACGATGCCGGAGGAGCTATCTCCCCTGCAACAGATCTTAAAATCAGTGAAACGACTATTGGTGGAGTTACTAATTACAGTGAGTTTCTGCCATTCGGTGATCCTAACGAAAGAATGTTAAAAGTAGCCATCGGTGTTATTGACGGAACTTATCCACCAAAGGACGAGGAAACAGAAGAGACGACCAAAACGCAATTCAAGATAGAGAAAAGCGTAATAAGTCCGGCAAGCAGACGTTTTAATAGTAACGGATTACGATTAAAATAAGAAAGAATGAGTTATGTAGCCTCAATCATTCTATTTCTGTCAAGAGCAGAATTATAGATTCTTAACCTATAAAGGCATTTTTCATACCTCACCTTTGTTTATTCCGAAACAAAGGTGCTTATTTTACCTAACAAAGGCGCTAACGTTTCCTAACGCGGCGTTTAATGAGTCGTAACACGCCGTCTAATTTTTATAAAGCTGCGGTATAAAACACGTTAATCCCTAGTCTCATCCCTCTTATAAGCCGGGATAAAACTCACGACTTCCAAGAATACAACAAAAAAGGAGAAAGCTTCCGCTCCCTCCTTTTATCGTAGTTTAATCTCAATCTATTTTATGATTCTGTACAAAGATACAACATTGAAAAGCCAAAGTCAAGTATTCCTAGTTTTATTTCTTGAAAAACTTATCAAAGAACAGAATCTGATAATCAATGGAGTTATTCCAATACTGTCCATTATGCGCTCCCGGGCGGGTAATAAAATCATGATCAATCTTTCTTTCCAACAGGCGGTTATGCAAATCCTTGTTCACATTCAGGAAGAAATCGCCTTCTCCACAATCGACAATGATAGCCAAATCGCCATTCTCTATCTTATCAATCAGGTTGATAACGGTGTGATTATCCCACACCTCCTTATTCGATTCATATTCTCCCAACTGTTTAGCCATGTCCCAGTTTTTCGGGAACGGACGAATATCCATCCCTCCACTCGTACTTCCACCAGCGCCAAATGTATCTTTATGACGAATTGCATTCCACATCGCTCCGTGTCCACCCATACTTAATCCGGTGATGGCACGTCCCTTGCGGTCGGCAATGGTCTTGTAATGTTTGTCGATATACTTCACCAGTTCCGATGAAATAAAAGTTTCATAGCGGAAAGACGGGTTGACCGGACTATCCCAGTACCAGCTATTCTTTCCGTCCGGACAAACGAATATGATTCCTTTTTCGTCCGCAATTTGGGGAAGATTCGGTTTAATGCCAATCCATGTTTTAGCATTTCCACCATAACCGTGCAACAGATAAATAGTAGGACAAGCCACCGCTTTCTTTCCTAATGCAGCATCCGGCGTAACAACGATCACTTTTACGTCCTTATTCATGGAAGGGCTTTTTATTAATAAGGTATCTACTTTGGCAGCAAATGACGAAGCTACCCCAATTAAAAGAAGAGCAATTAATAGAAGTTTTTTCTTTTTCATTGTGTATTATAATAATTTAGACATAGTTATTCCTCTATCTCTGCAGTAGGATTAAATTTAGAAACCGGCATTTCAAAGGTTTTATGACACTGTTTACAGGTATAGTTCCAATGGTTGTCTCCCGGGGGAATGACCATCAATGCAGAAATGATAGCAGCCCCCATGGCACGCCAGCGCTTTCCTTTTTTCAAGACCAACCGGATGTCCGATGAACCGCAGTACGGACAAAGCGTCAACTCTTCCGGCCAACTGTCGTTATCCTTCAACACTTGGACAGCATTTTCGTAGTCTTCTTCTGCCACCAATATATCTACCCCCGCTATACTACTCACGTAACTTTTATACAAAGTCGAGAAATTCTCATTGTGCAGAATAGATTCAATGCCTTCATTCTCCAATGCGCCCTGAAGAATATGTGCCTTCATCGCATCATTACAGGTTATCAATTTTACAGTCTTCATAAGGAATCTGGTTTAATATGTCCCACAAAAATAAGATATAAAAATGAAATGTGAAACAAAATCCGACCAACTTTATCAATAGGTAAAACGAACCAAATCAGAAGTGCTTCTATTTTTATTCACGGAAGGTATCACTATTTAATACTTTATTTGTACTTTTGCGGTGACAATTTGCAATCACATGAAAAAACTGTTGACGTTGCTATTATTTTCTAACATTCTGCTTTCCCTGTTACAGACACAGCCTGTACATCCAATAAAAGGAACGGCGATTGAGAAAAACAGCCGTCAGCCATTAGAATTCATTAACGTTATACATAAAACATCAAACCAGAAAAGAATATGAAAAGAAAAATTGTAATGATTGCCTTCATATTGTTAGGCATGGGAATGACAGCTTCTGCACAATTCGGCAAGAAGATTAATTTAGGAAAAGCTTTACAAGCAGGTAAAGATGTGGTATCAGCCGTTACGTTATCTGATGCGGACATTGCCAATATGAGTAAGGAATATATGGCATGGATGGATACTCATAATCCATTGACAAAACCTGATACCGAATATGGCAAACGGTTAGAGAGACTTACGGGACACATCAAAGAAGTGGACGGACTGAAACTGAACTTCGGTGTATATGAAGTGATAGACGTAAATGCCTTTGCCTGCGGTGACGGTAGTGTACGTATCTGTGCCGGTCTGATGGATGTTATGACGGACGAAGAAGTAATGGCAGTGGTAGGTCATGAAATCGGTCACGTGGTTCACACCGATTCCAAAGACGCTATGAAAAATGCCTACCTGCGATCAGCAGTGAAAAACGCGGCAGGTGCAGCCAACGACAAAGTGGCTAAACTGACAGACTCCGAACTGGGAGCCATGGCAGAAGCTCTTGCCGGTGCACAATTCTCACAAAAGCAGGAAAATGCAGCCGATGACTACGGTGTTGAATTCTGTGTAAAAAACGGTATCGACCCGTATGCAATGGCAAATGCCTTGACTAAACTGGCCGAACTTGCAAAAGATGCTCCTAAAGCATCCTATGCACAAAGAATGTTCTCTTCACATCCGGACACTCAAAAACGTATCGAACGTACAAAAGCCAAAGCAGACAGCTACGCCAAGAAATAATAAACGATACTTTCGTATGACTACTATCAGGCACGGGATTTTGTATAATTCCGTGCCTGAATATTTATCAATACAACCTATATTCAAATGCCTTAGAGCCTGTTTAAATTCTCTTCAGTCATAATCTTATAGCTGATATTTTAACTTACCCCGGCTCTTCTTGTCGCGTCCGTCTGTAGTTGGCGGAAGGGGTGTTAACAGTTGCGCTCTTGGCTATTAATAGAAAACTTCCCGCCCATTAAGTATAAAGTTCCTTCGGACAGGAAGGAAACTTTCTTTTCATTCGATGCAAACTATAAA
>CANPJW010000049.1 GCA_947574505.1 uncultured Bacteroides sp.
GACTATTATTTAAATTGAGGAAAAAGATGAGGGGGGCTTTTTAGTCAGCCCCTTTCATTCAACAAGAATCTGATTCTTATTTAACGTCTTTTTTCCAAACTTTCATACAAACTCAAAGAGAAATGAAAAAATCACTGCGCACGCAGCCTTTTTAATTCTGACTTTGCTGCATTATCATTTCCGATACTATCTGTCTGTTGTTTGTTCTTTTTTTCCAGTTTCCGTTTATTGCGTAGCTTCCATTTATTCCAAAAGAACAGATCGCTCCATTTATTGAAATCTTTCTTATACATAATACCTACACCTTGTGTAGTCAAGTTCGTTTTCGTATAGTAACGATCATTCGTCTCATTATACGCTTTTAAACGAATATCTCCCGAGCGGTTAATCAGCCATTCCGCTTCAAAGTCCCCAACAAAATTCGTATTCGCCATAGGATTGTCCCGATAGCCGAAGTTTCCATTAATCAACAATCTGTTATTCAATAATTGACCGGACAAAATACCTTCCACTTCCATATCCGTCCAACCTTTATCCCCCGTACTCAAGTTTGTTCCAATATTCCAATTATTTGTTTCAAAAACCTGTGATAAGGCGTTGTTTAGCTGACCGGAAAGGGTAGAAGAGAGTACCGATGACATCACATTGGAATTTTGATTATTATTCCGGGCATCTTCTGTATAGAACTTACCGATACCTAACAAATAAAGAATCTGCATGTTCATCTGCTCTTCCGTACTGATATAATTGCGTACCAATGTCTGCACCTCATCTCTTTCATTCGGAAGTTCGATACCTAGTTTAATAGTCGGGCGTACCAATATTCCACTTAGATTCATAATACAATTTACCCGCACATTAGGTTGTTGTATAATGACCGAAGCATCGGGTATCAAATCATTCAAAGAAGCGGAGTTTACAGTATATGAGGCTTGTATATCCATATTGGCATCCAAAGGAGTACCATTGAAAGTTATCGTACTTCCATCTTTGATCACAAAATCCTTGCGAATGACTTCTTGCAAACTAAACTTATATATCCCTTGAGTAATTCTATAATTACCGAACATCTTCACATCGCCTTTATTATAGAATTCAGTCCGGATATTTCCTGTACCCCTTCCACTGATATAATCTCCGGCAACCGGATCCATGATAATTCGCATAGTAGCATCGGGTGTTGCATCCACCAGTATATTCAAACGGATATCGGTCTCTTGTTCCTCTGTCTCCGCCTGGCGTTTCTGCTGTATCTGGTCATAGTAAGAGATGATTTGAACAGAATCTTGAATTGTGCGACGGGGAGTTTTATCCACAAACTTAATAAACTGATTGCTGGTAGCCGATGCTACACTACCATTTATATAGGTGAAGATTGTATTCCGGTTGGTAGTCATGGCAGCATTTACTTCCAATCCTTGAACAGCATTTCCGGAAAGCAATACATTGCCCGTACCATATACCGTACCATAGAAAGGCATATCGGGAGACTCCTTCGTATTCATCACAAGCATATTATTAGCTTGTATCTCAAAACGATAATTCAAGTTCTTAAAATGTTGAAAATGCAAATATCCATTTATTCTCCCGGTATGCCCTTCCATATCAGAGATATACATATTATTAAATGTCAATCCGGTAGGAGCTAGGTGAATCGTATCCTTAACTGCAAAATGAGTATTCAATATATCAAATTTCATGGAAGCGTCCGTCATGACTGCACCATCCAAATTCAATCCCTTAAATTTTCCATAGAAATGTACCTTTCCAGTTCCCCGACCTTTTATATCGGTAGCAATAGACTTCATATAATATTCAAGAAACTTCAAGTTCAGTCCATTCGCTTCAATATTCAAGTCAAGTCCACTCTCAGGTTTTAACGGGTAAATAATACCGGTGACACGTGATGGGGCAGGAGTTATGTCTTGAATAGATGCATCCAGGCGAATACCTCTATTTTCATTATCCCATTCACCATATATATCCAGGTCGCCCAAACGTCCTTCGTTAAGAGAGAAATTCTTCACGAACAAGCGAGTATTCATTACAGGCTTTTTTAGCACACCGCTTGCGTAAGCTGTTCCCGTAGCGTCACCTTCAAAGTTTACATCATCAGAGATACTTGCAATATCAAATACATATCCCATATTAATGTCCTTCAAATCGACTTTAACCGTATCTTGGGGATTATCGGAGAGACGCCCGTTGATACGCACATAGCGATCCTGATGACTAAAATAGAAATTATTCACGTCAACCTTTCCTGAGTCTACTATGACTTGCGAGGGATGAACCTTCCAAAGGGTATCATTTAAAATAATATCTGTTGGCTTCACATCCACCATTGCTTTCAACAGCGGCTTTTCTCCTTCGGTACGCAAGAATTTGGCTACGGCAGCCAATTGTCCGCTATATGTTACTGCCGCACTGTTCCCCCAATTCAAAGTCGTACTGACATTATCGTCTTTCGCTTGCGCATCCAATGAAAGATTCACTGCTCCTTTCTTTTTCAAACTGGTTAAACGAACCCGCGCACAAATATGGTCTGCCGGATTTTCACATAGAATCATACCAGACTCTATATAGTTATTCTTATATTGCAAACGCGGAAAATATCCTTCCACGCGCAAACGCTGCATAGGATCATTAAAATACCCCTTCAAAGTAGAATGAGTATATACTGTTAGTGGAATATCAAAAATAGTAGATAAGATATCTGTATTATATATATGAATATCAAACAGAAAATTATTATGTGTTTCAATCGGCTTTTTGGGGGGCAATATCAGAGAAGGAGTATACTTCCTCATGATATTCAGAATACTGGTAGGCAGCGTATGGTATTGGAATTTTCCTTCTACGCTTGCTGTCAGAAACTCGGAAGTCAGTCGTAGTTGATTCTCGTTATTTTGCCTTGTTGCCCGAATATTCATATTTTTCATGAAATACTTTTTATCCGGAGCTGTGAACCTCAAACTGTCTACATTAATTTCTCCAATCATCTCATCCACAGCCCCACCCGTAAAATTGGCTTTCAATTTCAAGGAAAATTCCGAATCCGGATACTTGGTAGTAAGATTCAGGTCATTTGGCCGCACCTTGTCAATTACCGCAAGAAAATTAAAGGTCGGAACTTTGGAAGCGACATTAACGTCTCCATTCAAATAAATGGAACCATTCGGGTCATCCAATGCGATCTTACCATTAAATCCGCCTCGTTTATATTCGCCATCCAGCGTTATATTCTCATATCTATATCTGCTATAATCTATAGAGGCAATCAATCCTTTTAATTCAACAACTGGAAGTCGGTCTGTAATGTGCCGGCTATGCACATCGAGATTGAACGTGATTTCTCCCAACTGCTCATTAGCCAATAGCTCCCCAAGTTTAAAATCTTCTGTTTTTACTGCACCGGAGTAAGCAAATAGTCCTTTACTCTTATCCGTACTTAACTTCAAGTCAGTCTTTACATTTCCCAAACTAGTACGCAATTGTCCATATGTGACCAGGTCTGTAAAATACCCGGAAATTTCCCCCCGGAAGTTAACATCACCCAATCGTTCAAGGACAGGAGGAACTCCATTATAATTTTGGTTCAAATTGCGTACCAAAAAACCGACACCACGAGTATTGGCTGAAAGTTCGGAAAGAGTGCCATATACATATGCATCCTGTGGATGTGACAAGTCCTGAAGCGACACATCTCCTCTAAGGCGAAATTGGCGGTCGTCTGCTGTAATTTCCAAACGCGAGCAAGTCAACTGGTCGACCGTACCTTTCACTTCCATATCCAAAGCTAGCGATTCCTTGAAATGCGACAAAACGGGTACAAATGCCGAAATATCTTTTAACGTAACTTGCGACGGTAGTGTGCGGAAAGAAAAACGAACCTGCTCCGCAAAGTGATTGAAAGCTTGCAGGCTATCATATACCAAATGTATGGTATCCATCTTTAAGGAAGTTTCAGGCAGTTCGATAACAAAATTGTCAATATTGGTCTGTTTATTATTGGCAACCAATTTCAAGCTCAACTTCTTTAAAGAGAATCCCGATGCCTTCTCATCAAGGCTCAATCGTTTGATTCCTAAATTCATGGAGTCCTTGCTCAATGCTTTCAAAGAAATATTAGCAATGATATTTTGAAGCTGGACATGTTTAGCATTAAACTTTCCCGGCGTTTCCTCTTCCGAAAGCACATGATAGGTCATCCGACCACGACGAATTAAAATCGAATTGATACGCAAATCAAGTGAACTCTCTTTCTTCACAGTATCCTTAGACGCAAAAGCATCCAGGACAAACTTAAAATTAGGCGGAGAATCCGGTGTATCTTTTTGAAGACTGATATTGAATCCGAAAAGCTGGACACTGCTGATGGAAATCTTTCCTTTAAAGAAAGGCATTATATCAAATTTGGCAGACAGACGGGTGACTTTGAGCATTTCCTGTCCGCTTTGATCGTCAAGCAATACATCGTCAATGATAATACGGTTCAGCAATCCGATATTAATTCTGCCGATCATGACTTTTGTTCCCAAAACTTCAGTAAGTTCTTTTGCTATAAATGAACTCATTGCTTGCTGAATATTTGGTATATTCAGCAAGATAATAGCCCCTATATATACTCCCAGTACAATACCGACTACCCAACGTACAGTTTTTTTCAGCGTTCTGATAAGCGATTACTTTTATTTTGCGAACAAAAATATAAAATAGTTCGTTATGAATCGTAGTTTTATGATTACTTTTGCACCGTTTAATAGTTTAAATACTTATGAGTGCAATAATATTAGGAATTGAATCCTCTTGTGATGATACATCGGCAGCCGTTATCAAGGATGGTTATCTGCTGTCAAATGTGGTATCAAGTCAAGCCGTACACGAAGCATACGGTGGAGTAGTACCCGAACTGGCTTCACGGGCACACCAACAAAACATTGTACCGGTAGTACACGAAGCATTAAAACGTGCCGGCATTACCAAAGAAGAATTGAGTGCTGTAGCTTTCACCCGCGGACCGGGTTTAATGGGCTCTTTGCTTGTCGGTGTCTCTTTTGCTAAAGGATTCGCACGTTCATTAAATATTCCTTTGATTGATGTTAACCATCTGACAGGTCATGTTTTAGCGCATTTTGTTAAAGTAAAAGGAGAGGATAATGAACAACCCCGGTTCCCGTTCCTTTGTCTGTTAGTGTCCGGTGGAAATTCACAAATTATATTGGTAAAAGCATATAATGATATGGAAATTCTTGGTCAGACGATTGATGACGCTGCAGGTGAGGCGATTGATAAATGTTCGAAGATTATGGGATTAGGCTATCCGGGCGGTCCAATTATTGATAAGTTGGCACGTCAGGGGAATCCGAAAGCTTTCACATTCAGCAAACCGCATATCCCAGGCTTGGATTATAGTTTTAGCGGGCTGAAAACTTCATTTCTGTATTCATTGCGCGATTGGATGAAAGAGGATCCTGATTTCATCGAACACCACAAAGTGGATTTGGCGGCATCGCTGGAAGCAACGGTTGTAGACATTCTAATGGATAAGTTGAGGAAAGCAGCCAAAGAATATAAAATTAAAGAAGTGGCAGTAGCAGGAGGAGTTTCTGCAAACAATGGGTTGCGTAATTCGTTCCGGGAACATGCTGATAAATATGGTTGGAACATATTTATCCCCAGATTCAGCTACACGACTGACAATGCAGCCATGATTGCCATTACTGGATATTTCAAATATTTGGATAAAGATTTCTGTTCCATTGATCTTCCAGCTTATTCTCGCGTTACACTATAAGTTGTTTTCGCATACCTATTATAATATATATTAAAATAGAGCAGGAAAATATGTTTGCTGAGATTGTAACTATTGGTGATGAACTGTTGATTGGGCAGGTCATCGATACTAATTCCGCCTGGATGGGGCAGGAATTGAACAAAATAGGTATTGAAGTTCTTCGTGTCGTTTCAATCCGCGATCGGGAGGAAGAGATTCTGGAAGCGATTGACAATGCGATGAAAAGGGTAAATATCGTTTTAGTGACCGGAGGACTTGGGCCTACTAAGGATGATATAACCAAACAAACTCTTTGTAAGTTCTTTCATACAGAACTGATATTCAGTGAAGAAGTATTCGAAAATGTAAAACGAGTATTGGCGGGAAAAATTCCAATGAACGCACTCAATAAAAGCCAGGCGATGGTTCCTAAAGACTGCACGGTAATCAACAATCCTGTGGGAAGCGCCTCTGTCAGTTGGTTTGAAAGGGATGGAAAGGTACTTGTTTCCATGCCGGGAGTCCCGCAGGAAATGACTGTCGTCATGACTGAAAGCGTATTGCCTAAGTTGCACGAAAGATTTCACACAGACGTAATCATCCACCAAACTTTCCTTGTGCAGAATTATCCGGAATCAGTGCTGGCGGAAAAATTAGAGCCTTGGGAAAATGCTTTGCCGGAATGTGTTAAATTGGCATATCTGCCCAAACTTGGAATCATTCGCTTGAGGCTGACCGGACGCGGACAAAAAAGAGAAGAGATAAAAACTCTTCTTGACCGTGAAAAAGTAAAACTAGAGGAGATATTGGGTGAAGACATTTTTTGTGAGGAAGACACACCGTTGGAGATTATCGTAGGCGAACTTTTGAAAAAGAAAAAATTGACCGTTTCCACCGCAGAAAGTTGTACCGGTGGAAGCATTGCCGCACGATTGACATCCATCGCCGGAAGCTCGGAATATTTTAATGGTAGTGTGGTAGCTTACTCTAATGACGTAAAAACAGGACTTCTACACGTGGCTTCCGAAACATTGGAACGCTATGGCGCTGTAAGTGAAAAGACTGTGATTGAAATGGCAAAAGGCGCGATGAAAGCATTAAAAACCGACTGTGCTGTCGCGACATCGGGAATAGCCGGCCCGGGTGGCGGCACTCCGGATAAACCCGTGGGGACTATTTGGATAGCTGCTGGTTATAAAAACGAAATTCGTACTTACAAGCAAGAAACGAATCGCGGAAGAGCCATGAATATTGAAAGAGCAGGCAATAATGCGCTACTAATGCTTCGGGATTTACTCAAATAAAGAAAAATAGCTGCTTATAAGTGAATTATTTTAAGAAATCCTTGTTTTATATGGATAAAAGTGCTTACTTTGCGTCCTGTTTGAAATAAGTATAGATATAAAACTATAAAAATAAGATAGAAATGTCGAAGATTTGTCAAATTACCGGAAAGAAAGCCATGATTGGCAACAATGTTTCACACTCAAAGAGAAGAACTAAAAGAACCTTTGATTTGAACTTGTTTAACAAAAAGTTCTATTATGTAGAACAGGATTGTTGGATCAGCCTTAGTATTTGCGCTAACGGGCTGCGTATTATCAACAAAAAAGGGCTGGATGCCGCGCTGACCGAAGCTGTGGCTAAAGGTTTCTGTGATTGGAAAAGCATTAAAGTAATCGGCTAAACGTAGAGGAGAAAACTTACAATGGCAAAGAAAGCAAAAGGTAACAGAGTACAGGTGATTCTGGAATGTACAGAACACAAAGACAGTGGAATGCCGGGAACATCTCGTTATATCACGACTAAGAATAGAAAGAATACTACAGAAAGACTTGAGTTGAAGAAATACAACCCGATTCTGAAGAGAGTTACAGTACATAAGGAAATTAAATAATAAAGAAGTATAACCCATGGCAAAGAAAACAGTAGCAAGTTTGCACGAAGGTTCTAAAGAAGGTCGTGCTTATACCAAGGTTATCAAAATGGTAAAATCTCCGAAAACCGGAGCATACGTTTTTGATGAACAAATGGTGCCGAACGAAAAAGTACAGGACTTTTTCAAAAAATAATTGAAATAGCATACACGCTATAAATCCAAAATCCTCTCATTGTTTATCAATGGGAGGATTTTTTATTGCTTCTTTTTTTACTTTTTCAATCCTTTGTTATATCTTTGTAGCATAATGTATTATACAAACAACCGTAAATATGGGATTTTTTAGTTTTTTTTCAAAGGAAAAGAAGGAAACTTTAGATAAAGGATTATCTAAAACCAAAGAGAGCGTATTTAGTAAAATAGCTCGTGCCGTGGCTGGTAAGTCAAAGGTAGATGACGAAGTATTGGATAATCTCGAAGAAGTGCTGATCACATCTGACGTAGGTGTAGAAACCACTCTGAACATAATCAAGCGCATAGAGAAACGTGCTGCTAATGACAAATATGTGAATACCCAAGAACTGAATCATATATTGCGTGACGAAATAGCCGCCCTATTAACCGAAAATAATTCAGATGATGTAGCTGACTTCGACGTACCCATCCAAAGAAAGCCTTATGTGATTATGGTAGTGGGAGTAAATGGAGTAGGTAAGACTACGACAATCGGCAAATTGGCATATCAGTTTAAAAAGGCAGGTAAATCCGTTTATTTGGGGGCTGCCGATACTTTCCGTGCAGCTGCAGTAGAGCAACTTATGATTTGGGGAGAACGGGTAGGAGTGCCGGTTATCAAACAGAAAATGGGGGCTGATCCTGCATCCGTAGCATATGACACGCTTAGCTCCGCTGTTGCCAACAATGCTGATATTGTTATCATTGATACAGCCGGACGACTTCATAATAAAGTCGGATTAATGAACGAATTGACAAAGATAAAAAATGTTATGAAAAAAGTAGTCCCCGATGCACCGGATGAAGTCCTGTTGGTATTGGATGGATCTACCGGCCAGAATGCTTTCGAACAGGCAAAACAATTTACTTTGGCAACAGAAGTGACCGCAATGGCTATCACAAAGCTAGACGGCACAGCAAAAGGCGGTGTTGTGATTGGTATTTCCGATCAGTTCAAAATCCCTGTCAAATACATTGGACTAGGCGAAGGTATGGAGGACTTACAGGTATTCCGTAAAAACGAATTTGTAGATTCCTTGTTTGGAGAGAATGCATGAAAAGAAAAAAAATTGATATCATAACTTTAGGATGCTCCAAAAATCTGGTAGATTCAGAACAACTGATGCGCCAGTTGGAGGAAGTGGGGTACAGCGTAACCCATGACACGGAAAATCCCCAAGGAGAAATAGCCGTTATCAATACATGTGGCTTTATCGGTGATGCCAAAGAGGAGTCTATCAAGATGATTCTGGAATTTGCCGAAAGAAAAGAGGAAGGTGAATTGAAGAAGTTGTTTGTTATGGGATGCCTTTCCGAACGTTATCTTAAAGAATTGGCGATTGAAATACCTCAGGTGGATAAATTCTACGGCAAATTCAACTGGAAAGAGTTATTGCTGGATTTAGGAAAAACATACCATGATGAATTGTATATTGAGAGGACACTGACTACGCCCAAGCATTATGCTTATCTGAAAATCTCAGAAGGATGCGACCGCAAATGCTCTTATTGTGCTATTCCGATTATTACGGGACGTCATATTTCCAAACCTATAGAAGAAATTCTGGACGAGGTTCGATATTTGGTATCACAAGGCGTGAAAGAGTTTCAAGTGATTGCCCAAGAATTGACTTATTATGGCATTGACCGCTATAAGAAACAAATGCTTCCCGAACTGATAGAACGCATTTCGGATATACCGGGAGTGGAGTGGATTCGCCTGCATTATGCATATCCGGCACACTTTCCCGCAGATTTGTTCCGAGTAATGCGTGAGCGCAATAATGTATGTAAATATATGGATATCGCTCTTCAGCATATCAGCGATAATATGTTGAAATTGATGCGCCGACAAGTTACTAAAGAAGATACTTACAAACTGATTGAGCAATTTCGCAAAGAAGTACCGGGCATTCACCTGCGAACGACTTTAATGGTTGGGCATCCTGGGGAAACAGAGGAAGATTTTGAGGAATTGAAGGAATTTGTGCGTAAAGTGCATTTCGATAGAATGGGAGCCTTTGCTTATTCTGAGGAAGAAGGTACTTACGCCGCAGAAGCCTACAAGGATACTATTCCACAAGAAGTGAAACAAGCCCGACTTGATGAATTAATGGATATCCAGCAGGGGATTTCGGCAGAATTGAGTGCAAAAAAAATCGGCAAACAGATGAAAGTCATCATCGACCGGCTGGAGGGGGATTACTATATCGGAAGAACTGAATTCGATTCTCCGGAAGTAGATCCGGAAGTTTTGATTAATCGGTCGGAGGAAGAGCTTGAAATTGGAAAGTTTTATCAAGTAAAAGTGACAGATGCAGACGATTTCGATTTGTACGCAAAGATAATAAATGACTATGAATAATAAGGAATTTACATCTGAACTAGCAGAGAGATTGGGGTACACCATTAAGGACACTTCTGAATTAATAGGTTCTTTATTGTCAGACATGACACAAAAATTGGAAGAAGGTAATATGATTGTCATACAGGGATTCGGCTCTTTTGAAGTAAAAAAGAAAACGGAACGTATTTCAATCAATTTGACAAGTAAACAACGCATATTGGTGCCGCCCAAGTTGGTGTTGTCTTATAAACCTAGCAATACCCTGAAAGATAAGTTTAAATAAATATCTCCCGTTATGAATGAAAGACTAACAATTCAAGACCTTACTGACTTATTGGCTGCCAAACATAGCATGACCAAGAAGGATGCCGAGGCGTTCGTAAAAGAGTTTTTTCTCTTGATAGAACAAGCCTTGGAGAGCGAGAAGACTGTAAAAATCAAAGGATTGGGAACTTTCAAACTTATTGATGTAGATAGCCGGGAAAGTGTCAAGATCAACACTGGTGAACGTTTTCAGATAAAAGGGTATACAAAGGTGTCATTTTCTCCGGATGCAAATCTGAGGGATACAATAAACAAACCTTTTGCGCATTTTGAGACTGTTGTATTGAATGAAAATACAATACTAGAGGATACCCCGGTAGAAGAAACGGAAGAAGAGGAAGAAGAAGCAAGCGAGGAAATCCTGGTCCCAATAGTGGAAGATAACAATAAAAAGGAGATTCAAGAAAACACTCCTAATCTTATTATAGAAGAAACTCCGGCTGCCAAAGAAGAAGATTCTTCCAAAGAAGCAAATATAATCCAGGAAGAGCAAACAGCAGAACAGTTTGTTGAAGCAGAAGTTGTGGTTGGAGAACCGATTGTTACCGAAACTACAATCACAGAAGAAACGGTTGAACAACAATTGAAAGTACAGCCGTTGTCTGAAACGAACAAGGAAGAAAAAGTAGAGCAAAAGGAATTTGATAATGAAGAGAATCCTATTATTGAGCAATATCAACAGCCGGAACAACCGGTAAAAGAGAAAGAAAGAATTACGGCTGAACAGATAACTGAACAGGAACTTCTGAAAGCAAATCTGAAACCTGAAATACCTATAGTACTGCCTAAAGAGGAGAATACAATTCCTGTTAAGCTGGCACAAGCTGTTGTCCCAAGCTCTGAGAAGAAGACTCCTGCAAAGGAAACAAAGGAAAAATCACCTGTACCCTACTTGATTGTTGTTATTATCCTTGTTTTGTTGCTATGTGGTGGCGTTATCCTATTCATTTATTATCCGGATTTATTTTCTTCTTCATCCGATAAGAGTACTTTTGACATGCCACCTGTAACAACCCAATCGGTCCAGCCTGAAGCACAACTTTCTGATACAATCGAGTATAAAGATACAATAAAAAAAGTAACGCCCGATATATCTAAAACTGTTGTAACTTCACAACCTGTTGCAAAAAAAGAAGAGGTGACTACCCCAGCTAAAACAGAAAATAAAGCTGTGCAACAACCTTTAGCTTCTACTTATTCGGATTCGGCATCCTATAAGATAATAGGAACTAAAACCAAATACACAATCAAAGAGGGTGAAACTTTAACAAGAGTCTCTTTGCGGTTTTATGGTACAAAAGCGATGTGGCCGTACATCGTGAAACATAATCCGCGCGTTATCAAGAATCCTAATAATGTACCATACGGTACAACGATTCAGATACCGGAACTTGCTAAAGAATAAGTATAAAAATTCATTCACCCGGTCAAGCAAATCCTGTATTGACCGGGTAAAATGTTATGGATGTGCAAAAGCGTATGAAAGTACCTTAATCTAAAGATTTCGCATTGTTTTTTAATAAAAATTAGTTGCAATCGTTAATTATATGGCGTACTTTTGGGAGCAAAATAAAAAGCCCTATAATACAAGTGAGGCTTACATTAAATAATGGGAATTAAATATTAAAATATTAAGTATTTATGGCTGAATCAATTGATATCCGCGAGCTAAATGAGCGGATTGAAAGACAAAGTGCTTTCGTTACCAATCTTACGACAGGTATGGACCAAATCATTGTTGGTCAGAAACATTTGGTTGAATCACTGCTTATCGGATTACTTTCCGATGGTCACGTTCTTCTGGAAGGTGTACCAGGTTTGGCAAAAACTCTGGCAATCAAAACACTCGCTTCTCTGATTGATGCGAAATATAGCCGTATCCAATTCACACCAGACTTATTGCCTGCCGATGTTATCGGTACAATGGTTTACAGTCAGAAAGATGAATCTTTCAAAGTACAAAGAGGACCTATTTTCGCAAACTTTGTATTAGCCGATGAAATAAACCGTGCTCCGGCTAAGGTACAGAGTGCTTTGCTGGAAGCTATGCAGGAACGTCAGGTTACTATTGGTAAGGAAACGTTTGTGTTACCAGAACCTTTCCTTGTATTAGCAACCCAAAACCCTATTGAACAAGAAGGTACTTATCCGCTTCCTGAAGCACAGGTCGACCGTTTCATGCTGAAAGTTGTTATCGACTATCCGAAGTTGGAAGAGGAAAAATTGATTATCCGCCAGAATATCAATGGAGAAAAAAACAATGTGAAACCTATTCTGAAAGCTGATGAGATTATTGAAGCACGCAAGGTGGTTCGTCAGGTATATTTGGATGAGAAAATTGAGCGCTATATAGTAGATATTGTATTTGCGACTCGTTTTCCAGAAAAATATGACCTCAAAGAATTAAAAGATATGATCGGATTTGGTGGTTCGCCTCGTGCTTCTATCAACTTGGCTCTAGCTGCCCGTACATATGCTTTCATCAAACGTCGCGGTTATGTAATCCCAGAAGATGTACGTGCCGTTGCGCATGATGTTCTTCGTCATCGTATCGGATTGACATATGAAGCGGAAGCTAACAATATGACTTCGGACGAAATTATCAGTAAAATTCTGAATAAGGTTGAAGTACCCTAATTTGTAGTTATAATACAGTCAATAAGTAATCATGGTATTATAATACGCTTGACTACTTAGCTACTTACTACTTAACTACTGTATAAATGGAAACAAGTGAAATACTAAAAAAAGTTCGTCAGATTGAAATCAAGACACGAGGATTGTCTAATAATATCTTTGCAGGCCAGTATCACTCGGCTTTTAAGGGTAGGGGTATGTCATTCTCGGAAGTCCGGGAATATCAGTTTGGCGATGATATACGTGACATAGACTGGAATGTGACTGCGCGTTTTAACAAACCCTACGTAAAAGTGTTTGAAGAGGAACGGGAGTTGACAGTTATGTTGATGGTTGATGTTTCCGGAAGTTTGGAATTTGGTACTGTCAAACAGCTAAAGAAAGATATGGTAACGGAAATTGCTGCTACACTCGCTTTTTCTGCCATACAGAATAATGACAAGATCGGTGTGATTTTCTTTTCAGACCGGATAGAGAAGTTTATCCCTCCTAAAAAGGGACGTAAACATATTCTGTATATTATCCGTGAACTGATTGATTTTCAACCGGAAAGTCGTCGCACCAATATACGCCTTGCATTGGAGTACTTGACTAATGTAATGAAAAGGCGTTGTACCGCGTTCATTCTATCAGATTTCATTGACCAGGAAAGTTTTAAAAATGCATTGACTATAGCTAACCGGAAGCATGATGTAGTAGCATTACAAGTTTACGACCGGAGAGTTAGTGATCTTTCGCCTGTTGGATTAATGCGGATAAAAGACGCAGAAACTGGTCATGAGCAATGGATCGATACTTCTTCTAAAGCTGTACGCCGTGCGCATCACGACTGGTGGATACAGAAGCAAGCTGAACTGAATGATACATTTACCAAAAGTAATGTAGATTCTGTGTCTGTCAGAACTGACCAGGATTACGTGAAGGCATTGTTGAACTTATTTGCCAAACGAAATTAATGAAATCAAATATGAATAGAAATATTATTCTGATAGCATTATTAGGTTTACTATCTATCGGCAAAGTAACTGCACAATCTGTCACAGTGGAAGCAAAGATAGATTCACTGCAAATACTGATTGGTGAACAGGCGAAAGTACAATTGCAAGTAGCCATGGACGCCAAGCAGCGTGCTATCTTTCCAGCTTATACCGATACTTTAGTAAGGGGGGTGGAAATTATAGAAACTGTCAAACCTGATACTCAATTCTTGAATGATCGTCAACGAATGTTGATTACTCAGGAATATGTTATCACTTCTTTTGACTCGGCTTTATATTATTTGCCACCGATGCCTGTTACTGTAGACGGTAAAGAGTACAGTTCTAAAGCTTTGGCATTGAAAGTATATTCCATACCGGTCGATACATTGCATCCAGACCAATTCTTTGGACAGAAAACTGTAATGAAAGCACCTTTTGCATGGGAAGACTGGCATGGCTTGATTGCTTGTTCATTTTTAGCTTTACCTCTGCTAAGTTTGCTGATTTATCTTATTGTCCGCATCCGTGATAATAAACCAATTATCCGCAAGATAAAAGTTGAACCTAAGTTGCCGCCACATCAGGCTGCTATGAAAGAGATAGAGCGCATCAAAACCGAAAAGGTATGGCAGAAAGGACGGCCGAAGGAATATTACACAGAACTAACTGATACCCTTCGTACATATATCAAGGATCGTTTCGGATTTAATGCATTGGAAATGACTTCTTCTGAGATTATTGATAAACTACTGGAAATGAATGATAAAGAGGCTATATTCGATTTGAAGGGGCTCTTTCAGACTGCCGATTTAGTGAAATTTGCCAAACATGATCCTCAAATGAATGAAAATGACGCAAATTTAATTAATGCCATTGACTTTATCAACGAGACTAAGCAACCGGAAGAGGAAAATAAGAAACCGCAGCCAACAGAAATTACCATCATTGAAAAACGCTCTTTACGTGTTAAAGTAATGCTGATTTGCGGAATTACGCTTTTATCAGTAGCATTGATTGGTACTTTTATATATATAGGTATGCAGATATACAATCTTTTTGTATAAAGAATGTGTTACTTGAATACTAAATAGTAAACTGTTAAATCATAAATAAAATGGTTTTTGCCAATATTGAATATCTGTTTTTGCTATTATTACTTATACCTTATATTGTATGGTATATTCTGAAGCAAAGAAAAAGTGAAGCCACTCTTCAAATTTCGGATGCCAGAGTATATGCACATACTCCGAAAAGTTATAAGAACTATTTGTTGCATGCTCCATTTCTACTACGCATCATAGCGTTGGTATTAGTTATTTTGGTTCTTGCACGCCCACAAACGACTAATAAGTGGCAAAACAGCGAGATAGAAGGTATTGATATTATGCTGGCTATCGACGTCTCCACTAGTATGCTGGCCGAAGACTTGAAACCTAACAGGTTGGAAGCTGCCAAAGATGTGGCAGCAGAGTTTATTAATGGACGTCCAAATGATAATATCGGGATTACATTATTTGCCGGTGAAACTTTCACTCAATGCCCATTGACTGTAGATCATGCTGTATTATTGGATATGATTCATAATATTAAATGTGGTCTTATCGAAGATGGTACTGCAGTGGGGATGGGGATAGCGAATGCTGTAACCCGTTTGAAAGATAGCAAAGCGAAATCAAAAGTTATCATTTTACTAACGGATGGTACCAACAACAAAGGGGATATTTCTCCCATGACAGCAGCAGAAATTGCTAAAAGCTTCGGTATTCGTGTATATACCATTGGAGTAGGAACTAATGGAATGGCACCTTATCCTTATCCGGTCGGAAATACTATACAATATGTCAGTATGCCGGTAGAAATCGATGAAAAAACATTGACGCAAATCGCTGGCACCACAGATGGTAACTATTTCCGAGCTACGAGTAATTCGAAACTGAAAGAAGTGTATGAGGAAATTGATAAACTGGAGAAAACCAAACTGAATGTAAAAGAGTATAGTAAGCGGGATGAAGAGTACCATTGGTTTGCATTGGCTGCTTTCCTTTGCGTTTTGCTAGAAGTATTGCTACGTAATTCGATACTCAAGAAAATTCCATAAGGTGGTTTGTCAATTGTAATTTGTCAATCGTAAAATAGTAAAGAAGATGTTTCGATTTGGAGAACCTACATATTTATATTTATTGCTGCTATTACCATTTTTAGCAGCTTTCTACCTGTATTCTAATTACAAAAGAAGGAAGAATATTCGCCGTTTTGGAGACCCGGCTTTGCTGGCTCAGTTAATGCCTGACGTTTCCAAATATCGTCCAAATATTAAATTCTGGATACTTTTCGTTGCCATTGGCTTATTCTCTGTATTATTAGCACGTCCTCAATTTGGTTCTAAACTAGAAACGGTGAAGCGTAAAGGAGTGGAAGTAATCATCGCATTAGACATTTCAAACTCTATGCTTGCCCAAGATGTACAACCAAGTCGTTTGGAAAAAGCAAAAAGATTGATATCCAGATTGGTAGATGAACTTGATAATGATAAAGTCGGCATGATAGTTTTCGCCGGTGATGCTTTTACCCAACTGCCAATTACCAGTGATTATATTTCTGCTAAGATGTTTTTGGAATCTATAAACCCCTCATTAATATCTAAGCAAGGAACAGCGATTGGGGAAGCTATTAATTTGGCAACTCGTAGTTTCACTCCCCAAGAAGGAGTAGGGCGTGCAATTATTGTCATTACTGATGGTGAAAATCATGAAGGCGGTGCAGTAGAAGCTGCTAAAGCTGCTGCAGAAAAAGGCATCCAAGTAAATGTATTAGGAGTAGGTATGCCTGAAGGATCTCCTATACCAGCTGAAGGTACAAATGATTATCGGCGTGACCGGGAAGGTAATGTTATTGTTACCCGTTTAAATGAAGCGATGTGCCAGGAGATTGCCAAAGAAGGAAAAGGCATATATGTACGAGTTGATAATTCTAATTCGGCACAGAAAGCTATTAATCAGGAAGTAAACAAAATGGCAAAATCTGATGTAGAGTCAAAAGTCTACACAGAGTTTAACGAACAATTCCAAGCAATAGCCTGGATTATTTTGTTATTGCTTTTAGTAGAAATATTAATTTTGGATCGTAAAAATCCTTTATTTAAGAACGTTCATCTGTTTTCTAATAAGAAATAGTTATGCGCATGTTAAAAAGTAAATATATTCTATTCGTTGTGTTTCTGTTGTCAGCAGTCGCTGTTTCAGCTCAGAAAGCAGAACGCGATTATATCCGTAAAGGGAATCGGCTGTTTAATGACAGTATATTTGTAGATGCAGAGGTGAACTATCGAAAAGCCTTGGAAGTAAATCCCAAATCTACAGTATCCATGTATAATTTAGGAAATACGCTTTCGCAACAGCAAAAATTTCAGGATGCCATGGAACAGTATGTTTCGGCTAGCAATATAGAAAAAGATAAAATGAAACTGGCTCATATTTACCACAATATGGGAGTGCTCCTCCAAGCTGGTAAAGATTATGCCAAAGCTGTAGATGCGTATAAAATGTCGTTACGCAATAACCCTACAGATGATGAAACACGATACAACCTAGCTCTTGCACAAAAAATGCTGAAAGACCAGCAGCAGAACCAACAGAATCAAGACCAAAATCAAGATCAAAACAAAGATCAACAAAAGCAAGATCAAAATAAAGATAAACAGAACGATCAGAAGCAAGATGAAAAGAAAGATCAGCAACAACCGCCAAAATCTGAAAAACAAAACAACCAGATGTCGAAGGAAAATGCTGAACAATTACTGAATTCTGTGATGCAGGATGAAAAAGACGTGCAGGATAAAGTTAAAAAGCAACAGAAAGTTATGCAAGGTGGTCGTTTAGAAAAAGATTGGTAATATAAAGTGATGATATAAATTTCATAAGCAATGAGAAAACTGATTATTATATTGATGGCATTGATAGCATATAGCACTCAGGCGTTGGCCGACAAGGTGTCTTTTACTGCTTCTGCTCCTGACGCAGTGGTGGTAGGCGATCAATTTAGGCTGTCTTATACCGTAAGCACACAGAAAGTGAAAGACTTTCAGGCTCCGTCGATCAAGGGATTCGATGTACTAATGGGACCAAGTCGGTCACAGCAAAGTAGTACTCAAATTATAAATGGTAGTGTTACATCTACCAGTAGCATCACATTTACATATATATTAATGGCAAACACTGCCGGTGATTATACAATTGGTGGTGCTTCTATTGTAGCAGATGGCAATCAAATGGTATCAAACTCTGTAAGGATTAAAGTATTACCGCAGGATCAAAGCAACAATAGTACACAAAATTCTTCTGCGCATTCCTCGTCTAGTACAAGTGTTTCTAATCAGGACTTGTTTATCACGGCAAGTGCCAGCAAGACCAATGTATTTGAGCAGGAAGCATTTGTCCTGACATATAAAATATACACTAGAGAATCTAATTTGCAGCTTAACAATGCTAAACTCCCCGATTTCAAAGGTTTCCATTCACAGGAAATTGAAATGACAACAAATGCCAAATGGACTCCGGAACATTATCAGGGGCGTAACTACTATACAACAGTTTACCGTCAATTTGTTCTTTTTCCACAGCAATCAGGTAAACTTTATATAGACCCAGCTCAATTTCAGATGACAGTAGGAAAACCGGTACAATCGGCCGATCCTTTTGATGCATTTTTTAATGGCGGGAGTAGTGTAATTGAGATAAAGAAATCTATCGCTACCCCTAAAATAGCGATAAACGTCAATCCGCTTCCAGCCGGCAAACCAGCAGACTTTGCAGGAGGAGTGGGAGAGTTTACTATTTCGTCCTCTATCAATAGCAAAGAGTTGAAAACTAATGATGCTATTACAATTAAACTGGTTATTTCCGGTACGGGAAACTTGAAATTGATTTCCAACCCAGAAATAAAAATTCCGGATGACTTCGAAGTATACGATCCTAAAGTAGATAATCAAGTTAGATTGTCCCGGGAAGGGCTTACTGGCAATAAAGTTATTGAGTACTTGGCAATCCCTAGACATGCCGGAACATATAAGATTCCGGGAGTTTCTTTCAGTTACTTCGATATTCGTTCCAAATCATACAAAACTTTGAAAACGGAAGAGTATGTAGTGAACGTTGGGAAAGGTGCAGGAAATGCTGATCAAGTGATTGCAAACTTTACCAATAAAGAAGATTTGAAGGTATTGGGAGAAGATATACGTTACATCAAGCAGAATGAGGTATCTCTTCAACCTAGAGGAAGCTTTTTCTATGGTTCGACAACCTATTGGTTATTCTACATTATTCCGGCTCTTGCATTTGTTATCTTCTTTTTCATTTATCGCAAGACGGAAAATGCCAATATTGCTAAAGTACGGACAAAGAAAGCCAATAAAGTTGCTACCAAGCGAATGAAATTAGCTGGTAAACTACTTTCAGAAAACAAGAAAGATGCTTTTTATGATGAAGTATTAAAGGCATTATGGGGATATATTAGCGATAAGTTAAATATTCCGGTATCTCGTTTATCTAAGGATAATATCGAAGAAAAACTGAGAAATCATGGAGTGAATGAAGAACTTATCAAAGAATTCTTGAATGCACTGAATGAATGTGAGTTTGCCCGTTTTGCTCCTGGTGATGAAAATCAAGCTATGGACAAGGTTTATTCATCTTCAATAGAAGTGATAAGCAAAATGGAGAATTCAATAAAACATTAACCTAGAAGAGATTTTGTTATGAAAAAAATATTATTTCTTATATTAATATCAATGTCAATGACTTGTTTTGGACAGGATTCACAAAACATTGATTCTATACAAGTAAACGATTCTATCCATACAGGTTCTACCATTAATGCATCAGGAGATGTTACAAAAGCTGAAGGGGACTCCGCATATATAAAAGAGGATTATGCTGCAGCCATTCAAGTATATGAGACCCTACTAAAGAATGGAGAGGCTGCTGACGTTTATTATAACTTAGGAAATAGTTATTATAAAATTGGAGAAATAGCAAAAGCAGTACTCAATTATGAACGTGCCTTACTATTACAACCAGGCAATAATGACATTCGCGCTAACCTTGAAGTAGCACGTACTAAAACAATAGATAAAGTAGAACCTATTCCAGAAGTATTCTTTGTCTCCTGGACTAAGTCTTTGATAAATAGCATGAGCGTAGATGCATGGGCGACATGGGGAATTATTTCCTTTATTTTATTAATTGTCGCTCTCTATTTCTTCATATTCTCAAAACGGATTACATGGAAGAAAGCAGGTTTCATATCAGGAATCATCTTTTTGATTATTACCATATGCGCCAATCTTTTTGCTTCAGAGCAAAAAGAACACTTAATAAACCGGAATGAAGCGATAATAATGAATCCTAGTATCACAGTCAGAAGCACTCCGAGTGAAAGTGGTACTAGTCTATTTATTCTCCATGAAGGAAGAAAAGTAAGTATCAAGGATAACTCAATGAAAGAATGGAAAGAAATCCGCTTAGAGGACGGAAAAGTAGGATGGATACCCGCTTCTGCTATTGAGGTAATATAAGCTTAATGATAGATTTTATAAATTCAAGAAAAAAAGATAAGCAAATAATTTGTTTTATCTTTTTTTTTGCTTAAGTTTATAGCGTGATAAAAATCACATAGTATTAACCATTAAATTTACGAGACATGAGAACAATAACATTTAATGAACTTCGTAAGATTAAAGATTCATTGCCTAGCGGTAGCATGCATAGAATAGCAGACGAACTTGGTTTGCATGTAGACACTGTGCGAAACTTTTTCGGTGGTCATAATTTCAAGGAGGGAAAAAGTGTCGGAATACATCTTGAGCCTGGTCCGGACGGTGGACTGGTAATGCTGGATGATACGACCGTTCTTGATCGGGCTTTAAAGATATTAGATGAATTGAACATGAGTATGCAAAAAGAACAGGCTACCGAATCTGTGCAAGTTTAAAATATAGCAAAACCGAATCCCAATTGAACAAACAATTGGGATTTCTTATTTGTTCACCTTACAAAACTCGAGGAAAGGATCAAAAAGATATTGACTTGATTGGTAGTGTAACTGCCGAAGTTATCGATAGAAGGTAACCATTCTATTTTCCGCCTTGACACGCATCGCAACCCAGCATATCTTTGC
>CANPJW010000050.1 GCA_947574505.1 uncultured Bacteroides sp.
CATGTATCTGTCTTAACATGCAACTAATCGCTATTTTATCCCGAATTGGGGTAACCTCTTTAAAGATGGGGGATTCCTCATCCACCATGAGCATGGTGCTTATGGCCGGTGGAACCATTTTGTTTCTGTGGGCCGTATTCCGCTTTTTCTGGCGAGGCAAGGAATGGGTATATGCACCTACCGGCAGCGTAGCTAAAGAAGGGACCTGCTTCTTTGATGTATGCGATTTACAGGCTTTGACGGATGCGTTGGAGAAAAAAGGTTTTGAAACCAGGAATGACGTGAAAGTAAAGACAAACGGAAACGTACGTATGGACTATATGATTTCTCAGGACAAGAAATTCGTTGCGGCCCAGCTGTTCCGTTTCATCCCCTATACATACGAACCTGCATCTTCTGTGTTTTATTTCACGGGAGATGATGCAAGTGCGTTTGTACGTTGCTTGGAAACAAGTGAATTTTGATTTTCTATGACTCTTTATGTTATGAAATAAGGTGTGCCTGTGAAGGTCTGCTTTATTTGCTTAAGACGTTAATGTGATAAATTGTCGGGTGGGGTTAGTCGTTGATGATTAGCCCCATCTTTTTCATCAGGAAGCAGGCATTCATATTTTGTGCGATACCTTCACGGAGTTTGTATGAAAAAGTCAGTTCATCGTTGGTAATATCAGCTTCAAAGCAATAATTCCGTATCTCTTTGGGGAAATATTCTATTAGTTTCCCTAATAGCAGGTCGTGTGTGGCAATGATGCCATTCGTCTTCAGTTCCATCAGTTGGCGTACCAGGGCGAATGAGCCTTTCTGCTTGTCCATCGAGTTGGTTCCTTTTAAAATCTCATCCAGAATGATGAACAACTCCTCTCCCTTATTCAGGCGGTCTATAATTTGTTTCAATCGTTTTAGTTCGGCAAAGAAGTAAGATTCGTTGTCTGTCAACGAATCGGAAGTCCGCAAGCTTGTCACTAGTTTGGCAGGATATATTTCAAGGGAGGAACAGCATACGGGGCAGCCGGTACATGCCAATACATAATTCACTCCGATTGTACGCAGATAAGTACTTTTTCCTGCCATGTTGGCTCCTGTGATGATGACAAAGAACGGTCTTGAGGGGATATCGGCATCATTGGTCACACATTGCCGTGCAGGCATCAGGGGATGTCCCATATCCTTTGCAAGGAATACAAAAGGCTTGCCGGCAATGGTCGGATAGGTGTATGCGGGATGGTTGCCGGCAAATGTCGCCAGAGAACAAAGAGCATCAATGTCACCCAATACGTCCAGCCAGTGGAGCAGATATTTTCCATATTTGTGCCTCCATTGCTCAATGCGCATTACCTGCCGGAGTTGCCAGAACATGGAACCTTCCAGCAAGACATATAGCAGTTGGTTGTTGCGCAAGTCCAGTTTGTCCAGTTCCCGTGAAAGCTCTTTCAAGATATGGGTGGTGGATTTCCCGTTCATGCCGAATTCAGCTTTCAGGTGTCTGAGTAGCGGAGCGTTCATTTCCCGGTTTTCTATCAGGCTGATCAGTTCGGCGTAGATAGACAGGATACGTAATTTCTTGTCATACACTCTTTGCAGGTTGCTGACAGGCTTTATCAGTCCGAAACTACCTATCACGAACAGTCCGAAGGCCAGTCCGAACCATGTCATCGGAATGACCCCCGCCACTCCCAGCATAGCCAGTACGATGTTGACTCCGGGAACGATTCCCAATAACGGGCGGCTCCACCATTTCTTGCTGAAATAGGCAGGTGCTTCCGTCCACTCTTTAATTTCTTCGCGGTCGCTTGTCGCCCCTTTGTAGAGCAGGCCGGTGATCCGGAATGTTTCCCGGAAATCGGAATAAGCAGCCAGTTCCTTTGTCGCCTCCTGCCGTTGGATTATCTCTTCCTTTATCTCCAGATGATTTTGCAACCATTCTGCCAGTTTTTCCTTTCCGAATGAAGTGCAGGTACGGTTCAAGGCCTGGAACAAGGAGTGCCTTCCGAACAAGTCCAGGTCAAAAGAATACCTGTGGGCCGGGTTTGTGAATTCCTTTCCGTCCTCAAATGGCTCATAGTTGTCCGCCAGTGCGGAAAGCTCGTCACTATTCACCCGTATGCAGGTTTCCAGCCAGTCTTTGCGGAAAAACAACCGGTTGTGATACTTCACCAATGCCAGAAAAGGAACGAAAGTGACCGCTATGGTTAGACATATAGTGGGTGTCCCTGCCTGATAGAAGTAGATTGTTCCTATAATCCCTGCTGCAAATAACAAGACCCTCAGCGTGCTGATGCGGAGAATCTTATTTTTTACCTGGCGGAGTTCTGCCTCAGCCTGTTCAATGCGCTGTTCGTATTTTGCTTTCAATTCCATAATGATAGGTTATAAATATTTCCTTGCCATACCGGGCGCGGTTTTGCAGCGGAGAGGGGAAGCCTTCTGCGGCGATGCAAGGGTATGGCGAAGAACTTTTCATTTGTTTTCCGGCAAATATATAGAAAAAAAAACGTCTCCTTCTGTTTCTTGTGTTATTTAGACTTATCTTTTCATTTTAGGAAGAAGAGCCTTCCATCCAGAATGATGGCGGTTAGACCGATGAGGATGCATGACAGGAAATGAAATTTTAACATAGCCGATGAACCCATTGTCAATAGGAAAAAGTATATTTGTCTGTCTGATAAAGATTATAAACTACTTGGGGTATGAGAAAAATGATATTCATTTTATGCATTCCGACCGCTTTGCTTTCGGCTTGCTCACCATCCGGAATGCAAGGCAATCCGGCGGCAGTACAAGCCGGTGCGGCCATCGGCGGAGTATTAGGCGCTATTGTGGGTGACAGGGCCGGCGGATACAACGGTTCGCAATTCGGCGCCCTGCTGGGAACTGTAACGGGGGCTGCTGTGGGAAATGCCATAACTACACCTCGGGAGGAAACTTATCAGGTGGAGGAGTATTACGTAAAGACTTATCCTTCTTCTTCGCAGTATGAGCACACTTCCTCTTATGAGCCTTCATCGGGATTGAGGATTATCAACCTGCGTTTTATCGATGATAACCGTAACCATGTTATTGATGCGGAAGAAGACAGCAAACTGGTGTTCGATGTGGTGAATGATGGTGATGTGCCCGCTTACAATGTTACTCCGGTAATAGAGGAAATGAGCGGCATGAAACATATTTTGATTTCACCTTCGGCTCAGATTGCCTATATGCCTGTCGGGAATCAGATAAGGTACACGGCCACCATTCGTGGAGGCAGGAAGTTGAAAACAGGCCAGGCGCAATTCCGTGTTTTTGCAACAGAGAGCAACGGGGCGGTGACCGAAGCGCATGAGTTTACTTTGCCTACCCAAAAACGGATAAAGAAATAAGTTCCTTCATTGGCGGGGCTTCTACGGGCGGATAACCCTTTTCCGGAGATAACGTAAGCATTCGCAGCCCTATTGTTAAGCCTTTCCGACCGTCCGGTTACTATCTCCAAAGCCTGCGGAGTTATCTCCATAGCCTTTGGAGTTAACTCCGCAAGCTTTGGAGATAACTCCATAGTGCTATGGAGATAGTATATATCCTTTCTTCAGACCTTAGCAGGCGGGAGAAAAGGCCTTATGGTGGGGGATGTGTGGAGTTACTCCTTGTTGATGATGCCTTGTATCTCTTGCAGGGTCAGATTTCCTGTGATGGCGATGATGGTAAATTCATTTTTTTCCTGACTCATCAATACAAATTCCTTTTCTTTGTTTTTGTTCCGTTTCAGATAAATGATGGTCTTTTCGCCTTCATCGTTTATGCGCATCAGTTCCTCGTAGCCGTTCTTGGGACTGATGAAAGCTGTCTCTTTTTTCAGCTTGGCGATAATGTCGGGTTTTTCACAACTTAGAATCTGGATGTTATCCAGTTTGGAGGCTACTTCGCCTATATTTACCCCTTCCGTTTTCATGTCGGGCATCAGGCTGAGCATGGCTTTTGAGATATAGACAGAGGTTACCCCGTCCATATCAGCGAACTTGTCGAAAAAACTGTCCTGTGCGTAGGTGAACAGTGAGCACAGAGAGAGCAATAAGGTAATGATATATGTACGTTTCATTGTTTTATGTTATTTAATCGGTTTAATTGTTCGTTTACGTTCTCTTGAATTTTTCCGGTGGCTTCCTGCACCGATTCCACTTTTTCTATTCCTTTATTCAGGCTGCTGGAAAGCATGATAAGTGCCTTCTGGGCCTGTACGTATGCTTCTTCGGGGGTGGCGCAGGTATCTTGCGGTGCCGGATAGGGCTTGTATAGGTACAGTCCTACGGAGAGCAGGATGAGCAGGCTGGCGGCTATGCTCCCTATCCATTGCAAGCGGAGGACCCGTGTATGTTTTTTTATTTTCAGCGTGCGTCTTTCGCCTGTGTCCCATTGGTCTATCTTGCGGCTCAGCCTGCTTTCCAGTCCTTCCGGTATTTCGGGAGCGGGCTGTGCTGCCAGTTGCATGAAGATTTCCTTCTCGGCAAGTAAATGAGCCGGAACGTCCTCTTCGGTAAAAAAGCGTTTCAGTTCCTTTTCTTCGGTTTCGCTGGTTTCTCCATCGTAATACCGGGTCAATAGTCTTTCTATTTCATTTACTTTCATAGTTCATTATTGCATTATATTGTTCACGTATCTTTTTGCGGGCGCGGCTCAGCAACACACGTATGTTGATGGCATTCAGTCCTGTGGCTTGCTCTATCTCCTCAAAGGAGCAGTCATTGACATCACGGAGCAGAATCACCCGCTTTTGTTGCTCTGGCAGTCTGCCGATGAGCCGGCGTACCTGGTTCACCTCATCCCGTTGTTCCACTTCCCGCGCTATGTTGGTGTCCGTAGGGAGGTTCAGCTCTTCGGGTGCATGTCCGTCTTCATCGGGCCGGCTCCTGCGGAGGGCGTCGTAGCACAGGTTCTTGACAAGGGTGACGCAGTAGGCTTCGGTGTTCAGCACGCCCGCCAGCTCATCGCGCTTGTTCCACAATTTCAGATACGCCTCCTGCACCATATCTTCCGCCTCCTGAGGGTTTTCTGTCAGCCGGAAGGCTGTCCGGTAGAGTTTGCGGTGGTAAGGCAGGAATTGTTGTTTAAACTCAGCGGCGTCCATGCTTCTTCTTTGTTTCCTGATTTACTAATTTGTCTATATCTTCCTTTGTGAATTTTCCGTTTATCTGTACCAGTGTACAATCCTCTTTTCCCGTGCATACGAATAGCAGTTCGCGGATAGTTTCCTTTTTGGTTTTCATCAGCACGCGGACTTTCTCGCCTTCATCGTTTACACGCATCAGCTCATCGTATCCCTTCAGGCTCAGCCTGTTCACTTTTTTACTGAACCGTTCTTTTACGCTTGCCGTACAAGATTCCAGGTCCAGTACTTTTATTGACTTTATTTTTCTTATTATCTCAGCGTCTTCATCGTGTCCGGCGAACATTTTTCCAAGAGACATCATGAAAGAAGATACTTTGACACAATCGGCATTTTTTTCGCTGCCGAATTCATTGAAAAGACCGTTGATGCTTTGGGCGTAGCCCAGATGGCAGACGAAGACTAGCAATAGAGTAAATACAAACTTTTTCATGGTTTTATTTTGTTTTTGTTCATAACTGAATTTGTTTTTGAAAGCGCTTTCAATCAGATAGACGGGGGAAGCGGGAAAGTTGTTACAAAGAGGAACCGTTTTTTTTATGTTATTAATGCGGGGAGGAGGTATTTTTCTCCTCATGGTATGGGGCTGTCTGTCACAATAATAAATCAAATGCCCTGACCCTTGTTGGCAGGTGTCAGGGCATATACCGTATCTCTGTTCGTTTATACAGGGTTCGAAGCGTCTTCTTCTAATAACTCGCTGATAATGTTTGCCATTTTCTTGTTCTGCAATTGGCGGCAGAATTTTACTTCATATCCATCAATCTTTAACTGTTGGAAGAACCGCTCTGCATTATTTATCTTCGCGTCTTCGACTGTTCTCTTGGCTTCATCATTTGGTATATCTTTAGTTTCAATAACAATGTTCAGCTCTTTTTTGCCATCGGCACGTTGCACCACATAGATGAAGTCGGGGCTGTAAAGGTCGTTGGTAATGTTGGGAATACAGATACTCTTTTGTGGAATTTTGCCATACACTATTACATGGTCGACTTCATTCATGATATTCTCCTTTTCCAGTGGTGAGTCGTATACCACTTTGTCATACAGATACTTTTTTGAAGGTTCTGCGTTTAGTACATTTTTGCCTATCGTCCACTGCAACACCTCTTCCTTCAGCGAACCGTCGGCATAGGTAAAGGCTGTTGATTTTGACGAATAGTTTGCCTGACGATATTTCACCAGGTTTTGCAAGTTCTTTATCTTCCATCCGTTGAACTTGGCGATAAATGCGCTCAGTGATGATTCATTGATATATCCATCCATCGGGTGCGTTCTGGCATATTCACAAATGGCGGAATGCAGCATAGTCATCGGTATGCTTGTCTGTCGGCATGCACGCTTCAGGAACTCGTTATAGTGCATCTCTTTACCTGCCAGAATGTATTGCTGGCCAGCCTGCTGCATCGTCACAACTTGACCATCGGCCGTTGTCACTTGCTGGCGCAGGCTTTGTATGGATTGGTGTATAAAAACATCATTTATTAAAATACCGGGTAATGCTGCTCTAATCTGCTGGTCAATGTCGTTTTGGTAAAATACAATGTATTTACGGTTGAGTTGCGCCCACAGTTCTTTTAGTTCTTCATAGCGGGCTTTGCGTATTTTCACCACATCCTTTGTACCTTTGTTGCGGTCTTTTACCTTACCTGTAACATTGTTAAACTCAGGATATTCGGTAAACAAGTCCATCACCTTTGTTGGGTCAAGTGTGCGATCCAAGTCAAGAACATATTTTTTCTGATACAATTCCATGAACAGATCCATTTCTCCCGTTCCACGCAGTGCTGCAACTCTTCGCATATCTTCAAGGGATATGTGTGTGATACTACCCGTCTGTATATCCTCATTTATCTCCATCACCAAACGGTCTGCAAAGTCGCGTTCAGTAAAGTCTACGATGTAGTTCAGGTAGAACGATTCGTCTTTTACCCGGTTGCCATATTCATCCACAGGCAGGCGCAATCCTCGTCCCACTTCCTGTAGTTTGCTGTTTTCGCTGCCACTGCTGCGCAATTTGGCTATTGTAAATACATTCGGGTTATCCCAGCCTTCTTTTAATGTCCACTTCGAGAAGAGGAAACGGCGTGTATTGGGTTGTCCTTTCTTGTTTACGAACGACAACAGTTCAGTTTTGTTGTGCAATATGTCATCCACTTCCTTCTTCACTGCATCGTCCGGGTCACTGTTGTCTTGTGCGAAGTAGCCGGCCCTGCAAGCGGCAAGATCATTGAGGCTTGCACGCAAGTATGTTGCATATCCGGGCGAATTTTCTTTTTGAAGTTCTGTTTTCAATTGTGCTTCAAGCAGCCTGTCGAACAAATCTCTCAGCCAGGCATTGTTGCCCTCATCATCTCCGCGGAAAGAGAGTATGTCGTCTATAAAGAATAAAGCCAGTGTCTTAATTCTGCCTTTTTCTCTATGGAAATTGTCACGTTCTGTTTCAAAATGACGTTGTATGGCAAGGCGGAGCATGCTTTCCTGATAGGACGATGTGTATATGTCCACATCAAACTCGTCTTTTTTGTGCTTCTCCATGCCGTTGCTGAGTATAACCAAATCTTTTGTGATACCTGTAATGGTGAGCCCCGTGAGTTCGGGACTTAGGATTGACAACGAATCTCCGACACTCAATACATGACTGGCCTTGGAGGTTTGAGTGATATGTTGGAAAGTCGCTTTTTTGTCATTGATATCCAATATCTTTACCTTCTCGTTGATGGTTGAAGTGGGTTCAAAGTGCTCTTTCATTACCCCTTTGATGAGTCCCGAAGAGAATGAACGTTGTGCATTAAGGTCATAGAGCAGATGCTCATAATCGCGTACTGTTGTTTTCTTTTTCCCTTTGCCTATGGTAGTCATCGGGAAGGTTGCACCAAAGCGGATGATGCATTGCGGAGTCAGTTCGCTGATGATGGCTTTATATGCCTTCTGGTCACGCGAGAAAGTGTGAGGCTCGTCAATGATTACGAATGGACGTGTGGAACGCAGTGCGTCAAACGGCCGGTCGTATCCTTCGATAGTCACATCATAGTCATTGCGTGTGAGCATCTTGCCGGTAGTGAGCAAAGCACTGTTCACTATCAGCACATATATCTTGTTTCTGTTCAGTCTTGATCCTTCCACGAAGGCACGCACTGCGGTAGGAAAATATTTCCTGCCTTTCTTCTGTTTTTTCACAGCTTCCAGCACACCCACGTTTATCTCCGCATCATAGCCCAACGTGTTTTTAAAATGTGCTTTGACATACGTTTCGTTCAGAAAAGTGCTTGTGCCGGCTTTGATGGCAATGCTTGGAACGGCAATGATGAACTTGTTTATGCCATAACGTTTGTGCAGTTCAAAGATGGTGTGTGTATATACGTATGTCTTGCCTGTGCCTGTTTCCATCTTGATGTCCAGACACAAGGTGTTGCCCACCGGCTGCTCGTTTCTGTATTTTTCCGCCACATTCTGCCGCTCCCTTTGCTGTATGCGGTATATATTTCCAATAAAACGGTTTGAACGAAGGTCTATAACAGGGTTTGAGTAATGTGCCACCTGTTGATTTATCTCCACCTGCTTGAACACCTCGCTGATGGCTTCTACCGCATACTCCTGGTGCGGCAATCCGCTTTCTAATTTCAGTTCCATAATTTGCAGGTGGTTTTAGTAGCGAATATCTATATTTATGCGGCTGCGGTCGGTGATGGCACCCAAATTTTTCTTTATGGCGTCCGTCTGGCCGAAGTTAAAACTATAACCGAAGATAACGACGGTATCGGCTGTGAACGAATGGTCTTTGTTGTATTTATCAACCAGCTCTGTCAAATCATCTCCCAGTATATCAAACCCTTGGTCTATCATATAGAGATGTTTGCCGCAGAGCCAAGCTGTATAGTTGCCAAACTTTACCGGTTCTATTTTCGGTGTCAGTCCGTAACCGTCGCGCACGGCGTATGTGGCAAGAACCGTTTCTTTACCGAAAGCTTTCACTAAATCATTGCCAAAAGCATCAGTCGGAACAAACTTTTCCATGCGGTCAAGCGTGTTTTCGTCCGGCTCCTGGAGTGTGTAGTGCTTGAAGCCATAATCTATATCGGCATGGTTTTCCGACTTTATCTTGGCTGCTGCACGGCGGATACGCTCTTGGCCGATTTGGTCGATAGTCTTATACTTCTCTTTGTATGCCTCTGTGTTTGGTTTTATTTTTTCGGGCAATTGTACAAGGATGTACTGTAAGTTATAACCATCTTCCACACTGTTTAGTTCCATTACGGCTTGTGCGGTGGTGCCCGAGCCGGAGAAAAAGTCGAGTATGATGATCGGTTCATCTTTGTCCTTTTCTACAGCTCCATCTATAAGGTGTTTTATGAGACTTACAGGTTTTGGAAAACTGAAAATCTTGGCATTGAAAAGCTCGTCTAAATCCTTTGTTCCGTCTTGGCTCATGCCGATATGGGATGGAAGATGAGTGCTGACGGCATATTGTCCGAAGCGGTCACCAGCCTTTTGCATATCATTGTCTTTCCAATAGCGGAGCACGGGCTTATCTATTTTTAGGAAATCGTAATCACCGGGGAATACGATTCTTTTTTGTGCATAATAAGAATCAAATGTGTCCTGTGTAATGCACCAAGTACGTTTCGGGTTTGCTGGATATTCTTTACCGTTTTGAGGGTTCCTTATTGTGAAAAAACTGTTGGGGCGTTCCGATGCAGTAGTCTGCTTTGTCAAATCATGCACTCTCCAAGGTTGTCCGGGAAAATCTTCTGTTTCGTAATATTTTCTTCCCTTTCCATCGATACCAGCCAAAAAAGAATCTGTTCTGGCGTATGATACTATCCATTCGTAATCTTTTGATACTCCGAATGGAACATCTGACTTTGCCGTTCTTTTCCGCCATGGGAATAGAGCCACAAAATTTTCCTCTCCAAACACATGGTCGCACAGCAACTTCAAGTTAGCCTGCTCATTATCGTCGATAGAGATAAAAATCACTCCATCGTCAGAGAGCAAGTCTTTAGCGTATTGCAGACGGGGCATCATGAAGGTAAGCCATGCTGAGTGCGAAGCAGCACCACGGGTTGTCATTGCAAGAATACGGTTTGCTTGTTCCTCACCGATGCTCAATTTCTCTTGCAATTCTTCCACTGTAAAGTTGAATTTGTCATTATATACAAATCCGTCAGTACCTGTATTATAGGGTGGATCTATATAAATGCATTTCACTCTACCGGCATACGACTTTACCAGATGCTTCAGCGCGTCAAGATTGTCGCCGCTGATATACACATTCTGACTATTTATATTCTCCGGCTTGCTGTTATGTTCCAGATCGGGCACTAATACGGTAGTCGTATCCATCGAGGCCAACAGACTGGCATAGTTCTTGCCAAGAAAGTTAAAGCCGCTACCTTCCTTTATAAGGTCTACTTTGTCAGTTAGTAGCTCACGAAAAGCAGCTATATCAAATTTGCCTTCTGCATTGAAACATTGCGGAAAGTCCCGGTGTAGCAATCCTAACGTTCTGTCAGTAGGTTGCGCTTCTTCATTTTGATTTATAATATCTCGTATCATAATTTTTATCTTTTCTCTGTTCGGATTTTAGCGATTTGATAATTGAATGCTTGGTGTCAGATAGAATCTTATATTTGTTTGATGTTTAATGTTTGTTCTTTTAATGATGTCTTAGTTGCTGGTTCTTCTTAAGAACAATTCGACATTTTATTATGAAAAATAATCCTAAAATCCAATTACAAAAGTAGTGATAAGTTTGAGATAATGAAAAGACGTTCAGGTAAAAATATGAATTTAGTTCGAATAAGGTTAGTCAGGCAATGCCTCAGCTTGGGAGCTAAGTGCTTTATTGGTTCCGCACAGGCAGCCTCACCCATAGCCATCCGGGAATCAGTTTCCAGAAAAACACCAGCATCTGATAACGCCGGTCTATGACAGCTACTCTTTTCCTTCGGGAGATGGCTCTTACAATTTGTGATGCCACGTAGGGAGCATGCATCAGCAGCGGGTATTTGTCATCTTTCAACAGAGGGGTGGCGACAAATCCGGGACGGATGTCGGTGAAGGAAATGTGTAGCTTGTTCATGTGCGCCAATTGGTCCAAAGCATCCAGATAGGTGTTTTGAAACCGTTTGGTCGCTGAATAGGCAGGGGCGGATCCCAGTCCCTTGGTGCCTGCTATGGAACTGATCACCGCTATATGTCCTTTGCCTTGCTGTTCGAAATAGTGATAGGCGGCATTGACCATTCGTATGAATCCCGAAACATTGGTGGCTGCGGTCTGTAATTCTATATCGGGGCAGAGTGAAAGATTTTGTTTGCCTATGCCCGAACTGAGCAGGAACACATCCATGCCGCCGGTTTTCATAATCAGTTGCTCCAATAAGGCAGGGGCATCCTCGCGGGTGACATCTATCCGCTGGGTACATACCTGTCCGGGAGCGGACTGCCGGAGCTTTTCCAGTTCTTCCTCTCTACGTCCTGCCACGCCTACCTGCCAGCCGGCTTTCAGATAGCATCGCGCCACTTCCAGTCCGATGCCGGAAGTGGCGCCAATGATAATGATTCTTTTCATCCGCTTCGCCTTATTGTAAAGCTTGTTCAATATCGGCAATGATGTCGCTTACATTCTCAATACCTACCGACAAACGGATCAGGTCCGGAGCGACTCCTGCTTCGCGCAACTGCTCGTCGGTGAGCTGGCGGTGAGTATGGCTGGCGGGATGCAGTACGCAGGTACGTGCGTCGGCCACATGGGTTACGATGCAGATGAATTTCAGCCTGTCCATAAATTCTATCGCTTCCTCACGGGTTCCGTTCAAGCCGAAAGCGATGACACCGCACGAGCCGTTTGGCATGTATTTCTGTGCCAGATCATAGTATTTGCTGCTTTTCAGTCCGCAATAGTTCACCCATTTCACTTTCGGGTTGGCTTCCAGCCATTCAGCCACTTTCTGTGCGTTTTCGCAATGACGGGGCACGCGCAGGTGCAATGTTTCCAATCCCAGATTCAGCAGGAACGCATTTTGCGGAGACTGGATGGAGCCGAGGTCACGCATCAGTTGGGCGGTTGCTTTCGTCATGTAAGCCATTTTGCCGAACGCTTTGGTATAAGTCAGTCCGTGATAAGATTCGTCGGGCTGGGTCAGACCGGGGAATTTGTCCGCATGGGCTTCCCAGTCAAAGTTGCCGCTGTCCACAATGGCGCCTCCTACACTGGTGGCATGACCGTCCATGTATTTGGTTGTGGAATGGGTGACGATATCCGCTCCCCATTCAAACGGACGGCAGTTGATGGGAGTGGCGAAGGTGTTGTCCACAATCAAAGGCACACCGTGTTTGTGTGCGATACGTGCGAACTTTTCGATGTCCAGCACGTCGATGCTCGGATTGGAGATGGTTTCGCCGAACAACGCTTTGGTATTCGGGCGGAAAGCCTTGTCTATTTCCTCCTCGGATGCATTGGCGTCAATGAAGGTACACTCGATGCCCAGTTTTTTCAGCGTGACGCCAAACAGATTGAATGTACCTCCGTAGATGGTAGACGAGCATACGAAGTGGTCGCCTGCCTGACAGATATTGAAAATGGCATAGAAGTTGGCAGCCTGGCCGGACGAGGTCAGCATAGCACCCACACCGCCTTCCAATGCTGCGATTTTTGCGGCGACGGCATCATTGGTGGGGTTTTGCAAGCGTGTATAGAAATATCCCGAATCTTCCAGATCGAACAGACGCGCCATCTGTTCGCTGGTGTCATACTTGAATGTGGTACTTTGATAAATAGGCAAAACGCGCGGTTCGCCTTTTTTCGGAGTCCAGCCTGCCTGTACGCATAAGGTCTCCCTGCTATACTTCTTATCCATGTTTATATTGTTATTAAAATTACATATTCATTTATTTCGCAGCAAAATTAAGAATAATCTGTCATTTAGGGTTCAATTACTGGGAAAAGTGTTATATTTGAACGATTTTAATAAGCTTAACTATGGCAGAGGATATAAAATTCAGGCATACTATGCCGGTGCAGATACGATTCAGCGATGTGGACCAGTTTGGTCATATGAACAATTCAGTTTACTTTTCTTTGTACGATTTGGCAAAGACTACTTATATAAAAGATGTATTAGGCAGTGCCGACTGGAGCAAGCTGGCTATTGTGGTAGCCAATATCAATGCAAACTTCTTTATGCCGGTATTTTTCTCGGATCATCTGGTGATAGAAACGGCTGTGGTACATTTGGGGCATAAGAGTTTTACCTTGTTGCAGCGTGCCGTGACTACGGATACCCATGAGGTGAAGTGTGAGTGCCGCACGGTGATGGTAGGTTATGACCTGGCTACCAAAGAACCGAAATTGATTTCCGAGGATTATAAGGAGGCGATTTGCAGGTACGAGGAAAAAACATTGGAGGAACTTTCAAAAGGGTAGCCATAGATGATATACTCGCTATAAATAGCTAGGACGTTATTTATAGCGAGATTGTATTATTTTATTAAAAGCATTCTCCTGTAATGGTTAAAAGTTTGGGAGATGAGTCAAAATTACCATATAATAAAATTTCTCTTTGAAACTTTCCTATGTCATCGGGATGGAAAATGATATTCAGACAAGTGCTGTCTCCCGGATTTATTTCAGTAATTTCATTTTCAATATTCAAACATTCGCATGAAAGATCTATATGACTGATTCTTACTATGTTCTTCCCTGTATTCCATATTGTGAATTTGATTTTTGCCTTTTCCGTGCGGCTGATTTTGCCTAAATCTATCTCATTTGTGTTGAATGTAATGGTGGTGTTCGCTTCTTCGCTGGGAGATTCATTTCCATAAAAAGAGTGCGACACATATTTACCATTATTTAAAAGGTAGACTCTAGGTGTGTTTTTAGCCATATCCAATTCCACTAATATGGATTTAGTGTCTAGGTATACATTGGAGTAGTCATCTATATTTTTATTGGCAATTAAATTGAAAGTCTTTTTACTTTTACATGCAATTATATAAATAGTATCGGTCGAGTTATGTATTTCTGACAGAGCTTTGTGTATGCATCCTTTGCAACCATTACCCAATATGGTAACAAGGTGGGTGGCATTGTGGATTTGTGATTTCTCAACTCCGACTTCATCAAACAGTTTTTGAAGGCATTTGTCATTATTGGACATACAGCTTGCCAGGAACAGTCCTCCACATAGAATGATTGAGTAGTTCTTTTTCTTCATTTTTTCCGGCCTTGAAGTGTGAAACACCTGAACACTAGCTTGTTTTCATCAAACTGAGGGTTGTTTTCATTATTCTCTGAAATATACAGGCCTTTTTTACCTACGAAGCACAAGTGATGGGCATAGGTGTTGCCGGGAAATTTTGTTTCACCAATAATTTCATAGTCTTTGTTTAGAATGATGATGGAGAAACTTTGATGCGGATTGTTGGAGAATGGTTTTATATTATCATCCGGCATTAAGGCAAACCGATAGAATACTTTTCGGTATTTATCATACATCAAGTGGTGGTAATGGGGCTGTAATCCTCTGTCATGTATGGTTTTGAATAAATCAATTTGTAAATTTTGGGAGACTGGACGCACGTGGGGCAGATAATGGCTTTTAGCATTATACGCTTTTTTATGTTTGAAATCAGAAGATACAAATATGCTGTCATATTGTCCCAGTGAAACAACAACTTCTTTACCTGTATATGTGTAACTGATTTCAGGGTCATACAGAATGTAGTCTATCTCATCTTTGTTAAAAATAGATGGGTATCGTAGTTCTGTCCACCCTAGTTTTTTTTTATGAAGGTCTGCATAAGCAAATATGGGTATTTTATCCCATTCATCTTTTTTACGGGGATATTTTAATAATGATTGACTGAAATATAAAATAGAATCCTTAATTATGGCAGGTCGATATGTATAACTCATGCAACAAATGTGGTCGAAAGCATGAAAGTTTACGCTGTCTTTCCAAAAGCTATTCTTATTTTCCACTTCTCCTTTTTCATTGATAATTCCAAAAACTCCATTCCAAGTTGTAATTAAAAAATGCTTTGAGCTAAGTGGAAAACAGCCATTAGTTGATGGCATTGCATTTCTCCCCTCTTTTTGTAGATGAATTGTTTTAATAACTTGTTTGGTATCCAAATCATAGATATGAACTTTATAGCTTGCTTTTTCATTCAAAAAGGAAAGATACTCATGTCCGTTTTCTTCAAATTGGAATATAGATTTGCTTTCATAATGTGTATGTTCATCTATAGACAGGCAGATGGAGTCTGTAGCTGTTAATTCTGTACCATAGTCTATTGGACGAGAAGGAGATGAACATGATGCTCCTAGAAGCAGATAAGTGAAGATATACAAAAAATATTTCATACACTATAGATTAAATATAGGGTATTTAATTATCTTCAGTTTGTAGATTGGATCAACTAATTATGAATAGGAAAGATCTTAAATACCCTATGGAATGATTTGCTAGTCGGTTAAATTAATTGGGAGCTCCTTCATCTCTTCCGCACCTTTGGTTTGGGTCTTCATAACAATTATTGAATGAAAAATTTACACAAGAAGACGCTCCATCGAAATACCAGCATTTATCTCCTTCACCGGGAGGTCCGTAATCACTGCGAGCATTTCCGTTTTCTGTGTTGCTCGGAAGAGGTGCGTCAAACTTTAATTCTTGTCGGGAAGAATAGATCTCTACGCTAGTCAAACAAAGAATGACTAGGACTAAAAAAAGTGATTTGTTTTTCATAAGATTTGCTTTTAAAGGTTAGTATATAGTTAACTTCACAAATGTACATTAAAATTTTATTATATCAAATATATTTTGATAGCCTGTTTAAAAATCTCTGAAATATTTTTCTTATGAGGTTTTCATATCAGTCGGATAGTTTTTTCTTTGAAGTGACTAAACTTAAAAAAGATATATCAGACTGATTTAACAGAAACAAAGAACCGAAATTGATTTCCGAGGATTATAAGGAGGCGATTTGCAGGTACGAGGAAAAAACATTGGAGGAACTTTCAAAAGAACGGAAATAGTTATTGATTTTCTGTGTTATTGATGTTTTATCAACTATATGCATAATGAATAAAGGTGTATCTCACGACACACCTTTATTTTTCTATGTTAAAACATCTGTCTTGAAAACTAAACAGGAGGATTTGGCTTATTTTTTCCCGTATCCCGGAGTTTGAGTTAATAACGGATTCACATTCAAAGTACCGATATTAACCGGCCAAAGCATTTTATATGCTTCTTCTGTACCGAGGATAGGATTTGTGCCCGGATAGTTGGCATTGGCAGAAAAGACCAAAGAACGTCCGGATGCATCGTGCATACGCAATACGTCAAACCAGCGCTTGCCTTCACTGACAAACTCTTTGTCCCGTTCCTGCAAAATGGCTAGTTCATTTTCCGCATAGCTGCCTTCCGTGTATTTGTTTTCTTCAAAGGTGTCTCCGTATGCACGTTTGCGTACTTCGTTGATATACGAAGCGCAAGGGTTGTTCAATCCGTTTTCAATTTCCGCCATCATCAGTAACGCATCGGCATAGCGGTAAACGGGGATGTCCGAAATATAGATGCGGTTGTCATTGGAATTGATTGTACCTATACGTTTTTTCATTACGCATCCGAATTCGCTGAGCGTGCCATTATCATTTTTCATGTAATACTCCATGAATGTGGCATCACGGCGGCTGTCTCCTTCTTTGAACGTTTTCCAGAAATCTTCAGTGTACTCGTCACGGAATACTCCACCGGTACCTTTCAAGTTTAAGGTATCTTTTTCAATCACCTTACCGTTACGACCATATGCTTGCCCCAGAAATACAGCATCCTGATAAAGGAATCTGCCTCCGTCATTGCTGGCCTCACCTTCTATAAACGGCATGGCGAAAATAATTTCAGTGTTCTTTTTATTGTCGCATGAGAAGATGGAGGCAAAGTTGTCCATTAATTCAAAATGTCCTATGATCCCGGATAAGGCAGTCTTGGCAGTCTGTAAATCGGTTGCCCCGGTTGCTGTGAATCCGGTGATGGATACTTTCGCTGCCCACATATAGATTTCTGCTTTAAGCATCAAAGTGGCATAGCGTGACCAGTCGTATGCATCAAAAGAGGTGTTATTTCCGAAATAGTTTTCGGATTTATTAATATCCGCTTTGATAAACTCCATGGTGGCTTCGGGTGTGGCGCGCTCCACATAGAATTTGTCTGCCGATGGTTTGCCGTCCAGTATATCTACTTTGGTGATGAGAGGTACTCCCCCGAAAGTTCTGTATAGCATGAAGTAATACAGGGCTCTCATGCCATACGCTTGTCCCAAGTACCGGCTCCGGGTTGCATCATCCAGAAACGTACACCCATTTTCTACTTCTTGGATAAAATGGTTTACTTGCATGATGGGAGAGTATAGCCCGTTCCAATTGGATATGCCGGGAATATCTTCCGAGATATTCTGTGACCGGATATCGGCATAGTTCAAGCTGGTGTTCAGCGAGGAGGTGCCCACACGTTGTGTGCCGCCGCGGAGTTCGCCCAAGGTGTAGAACATGTCATAGTAACTTCTTAATTGGGCGTGCAGACCCAACATGAATGCTTTGGGCTGGGAAGCTTCTTTCCAGAAATTTCCGGCTCCATAATAATCTTCCGGTGCCAGATCCAGTGCGTCACAGGACGGTTGGAGAATGGTCATCACACATATTGAAAGGATATAGAATATTTTTTTCATAATCTGTTAGAGTTTATAAGTTTAGAAAGAAACGTTTACGCCGAGAATGACAGTGCGGGGCAATGGGTATCCACCATTGTTGTCTGTCTTTTCCGGAGAGAATAAATGTTTGGCTTCTGTCAGGTAACCCAGGTTCTGACCGGTTACCGAGAGCATGACTGAGCCTAGTCCTGCTTTGCGCACCCAGTTGCTTGGCAGATTATATGACAAGGCTATTTCACGGAAAGACAGATAGTTACCGTTGTAGGCAAACATGGAGGATTGACGACAGTAATTGCGCTTGCCCAACTGGTCGGCCCATACATAAGTAGGATATTGTGCACCGGGATTTTCGGGTGACCAGGTGTCGTGGGTTTCCGCAATGGTGTTATAAGTACCTTGTGCGCAAGACATGATCCACATGGTTTTCCAGTCTACCGCTTTGAAACCAAGCGCATAGTCAAAACGTGCTGATAAAGTAAGGTCTTTCCAGGTGACTGAAGTATTGATACCTCCTGTCCATTTGGGTACAGTGTTGCCCACTTTCACCATGTCGTAATTGTCGATGATGCCGTCACCGTTTACATCCTTCCATTTCACATCACCCGGCTGGATGCGGAGAGAATTCGCTTTCTGATTGGCTGTCAGTTTGTTATATCCTTCCTCACCTCCGTAAAGGGGACGGTTGCTTGAGCCGTTGTTACCACTTGACAAGTCGATCAGTCCTCCTGGTATTTCATCTTCGGAACGATAGATTCCTTCGGCTACGAACATGTACAAATCACCTGGGCGTTGTCCTTCCTGATAACCGCCTACCCATGCTTTTTCATAGCTTCCGTCCTCCAGCTGGCGTCCGGTATATACTTGAAATGCATTTTGACGGTTTCTTTCCAGACCGTTGTCGGGCAATGCCACTACTTTGTTTTTATTTAATGCGCCGTTCCAGTTCAGATTCCATTTCCAGTCTTTGGAGTCGATAACTTTGAATGCCAGTTCGAATTCAAAGCCTTGGTTCTGGAACTTACCGTTGTTGGAGGTAAAGGAAGAAACACCCGAAGTAGACGGGATGGTGATGTTGGCATACTTGTCACTGGTCAGTCGGTTGTAGTAAGTCAAATTGGCATTGATGCGGTTGGCCAGAAAGCCTAGATCCAGACCGATTTCGAAAGTTCTTGACTTCTCCCATTTCAAGTAGGGATTAGGAAGGTTGTTTAACAGGAAGTAAGCGTTGCCGTTGTATTTGCTGCCTGCATAAGCACCTTGTACTGTGTAGTTTCCTACAAAATCTTTGTTTACATTACCATTCAGACCGAAGCTGGCACGCAATTTACCGAATGAGATGATATCGGCCCATTCACTGGCAAATTTTTCTTTGGAGAACACCCATCCGGTAGATACTCCGGGGAAGACACCCCAGCGGTTGTCTTTGGCCAGTTTGGAGTAGCCGTCCCGTCTTAGAACAAAAGACAGCAAGTATTTTGACTGGTAATCATAATTTACACGACCGAAGAATGACATGATACGCTGGCGGCTGTGTGAGGAGTCTATGCTGCGTTTGCCTTTGTCATCACTGGTATATTCCAAATCGCCGAAAGCGTCACTGGGAGCTCCCGATCCTGAGGCACTGAAACCTTTATAATATGAGTCGTAGTACTCGAAGCCGGCCATGGCATCCAGATAGTGGTCTTTGTTTATTTGATAGTTGTAGTTTAACACTGCATTATAAGTTTGGTCCAATGTGCGTCCGTAGGAAGCCGAGGTGCTGTGTGAGGTTACCCAGTTTCCGGGAGAAGATAAATAATCTTTGTTGAAAGCTTCATATTTTTCTTCTGAATAGAACCAGATGGCGTTCACTTTTAATGAGAGTCCTTTCATGATATCTGCGGTAAAAGATTGGTTCATGGTGAACTTGTCTGTATTGTTGTCACGGACAAACTTGTCAAAATTGATTTGTTGGTTTCCGTCGCCTGAATTGGGTCCCAAAAGCATTTCACCGTCAGCATTATATCCACGGAAAGTGGGAGGTAATGATAAAACGCGTGAGAAGTAGTTGGCTTCTGCGCTTTGGGTAGGAGGAAGATCGTTCCAGGTTGCATCTGCAAAGTTGAAGCTGGAGTTGGAGGTTAACCATGGTTTCAGCTTGTAATCGGCATTGAATGTGAAAGTGATACGTTGGTACTTGTTTCCTACGGCTGTACCTTCACTATGGTTGTATCCCAAACCTGCATAGTAGTTTCCCTTTTCATTTCCTCCGCTTACACTCAGGTTGTAGTCTTGTGAGAAAGATGGGGAATTGATATTGAAATCCGCTATATCTGTATTCTTGAAAATCAGTTGGTCTCCATAAATAGGATCAGTCATGGTTTCCCATCCTTGGTTGAGCAGGAAAGCCAGATCGTCCGAATATTTCATGGTACTCCATATAGCCTGGCTGTTTTCGTTTCCATTCAGCGGGATTGTCTTGTCATCATCTGCCCAATATTTGTTGCCTGTTCCATAAGGAGTGGCACCGGTCAGACCGGTCAGTGAAGACCATCCTTGTACGGCCGATCCGTCCGGATGTTTCATGTCTCCCGTGTAAGCATTCATGTAACCAGTGCGCATCCAGTAAATGTAATCACGCGCATTCATAAAGTTATAAGAGTTGTGGAAGTAGTTCCAGCCTAGTTTGGCCGAAAGCTCTACACGTGTACTTCCCTCTTTGCCTCGTTTGGTAGTGACTAGTACTACACCGTCATTGGCTCGGGCGCCATAGATGGCGGTGGCTCCGGCATCTTTTAATACTTCCATGGATTCAATATCGGCCGGGTTGATGTCACTTAAAGAACCGCGTACTTGGCCGTCTACCAGGATTAAAGGTGAACCTGAACCGTCAAAATTAGTACCTCCTCGAAGTACCAAGGTAGGAGCTGCTCCCGGATTACCGGAAGTCTGGCTGACGGACAGACCTGCCACGGCTCCTGATAAGGCTTGTGCCGGATTGGAATAAAGTCCTTGTTTTAATGTTTCTTCTTTTACCTTGGAAATGGAGTTGGTTACTTTTGTGCGCAACTGTTTGCCGCCATATCCGGTTACAACAACTTCTTGGAGCATTTCTGAGTCTTCTTTCAATGCTATTTTAAAAGTTGACTTTCCCTTTACGCTTAAAGTTTGTGTCTGATAACCGACAAATGATACTCTGATACTGCCATCGTTGGCTACGGAAAGTGTAAAATTACCATCTAAGTCGGTAACTGTACCATTCGTGGTGCCTGTTTCTACAATACTGGCGCCAATAACCGCTTCACCTGTGGCGTCTGTGACCACACCCGTGATTGTTTTCTTTTGTGCCATGGCTCCTATGGAGCATAACAGGCAAAAAAGCATGAATAAGGTTTTCTTCATAGATTTGTTTTTAAAGTTACTGTTTGAAGTTCTACCAGAACTA
>CANPJW010000051.1 GCA_947574505.1 uncultured Bacteroides sp.
CCTCGTCACGCCGATGGTACTGCGTAACAGTGGGAGAGTAGGTAGCCGCCGTTTTAAAGAAGAATCCCCTTGATTCAGGAATGAGTCAAGGGGATTTCTGTGTTCATACACTTTCCTTGAAAGGATGTTTTTGGGATTTATCAATGCTTTGGTGTTCTGTCTGATGTTTAGCTTCTCCTGCTTATTTTCTACATTGTTTTTCTTCTACTCGGTTTTGTATATTTATATTTGGCTACTTTATTATGATGTTTATAAATAATGTACCCTTTGCAGAATAAATGAACCTTTTTGACTGATTATTATACTTTATTGTGGAATATATGGTCTATCTTTGCTGATAAGAATCAACCAAAATATTATATTATGAGAAAACTATTAATTTTTCTTATTTCGGTTCTTTTTTTCACATGTAGTGAAGATAAGGAAGATAGGTGTACTCATACTTCATCATTGACAAGAACTATTTCTTCTGAAAAATGGACTTTTGTTGGAGGTAAAGACACTTATGTTCTTGGCGAACGATTGGGCATTCGTATATCTACAGGGGAGGATATCCCTACCAATATTTCAAGTTTCGCTTTGGAAATGAAAACAGGTACTGATGATAGATATGTGACTATTGCATCTGGTTATTCCACTACTCTTCAATTTGAAGATCTTTATGCTTTTAAATTAGGATTATGCTATATAAAAGGAACAGTATATATGGATGATGGACAAGTAATGGAAACTGAAGTCTTTGACTTTAAAGTTATGGGACCTTTAATAAGTGATTTAATTGAAAAAACTGAAGTTAAAAAACACATGAGTGATTGTTGGGATAATACAAAATCATCAGAAGAAGCTAATTCAAGAAGAGAATTTGGATTTGTTGTACAAATGAAAGTTGAAAGTGAAAAGGAACCAATATACTCTTTTTCAGAAACTACAGGTACACCTTCAAATGATTGTACGACTGGGGCAGTAAATACAATACAATTTAATATAGATGATATAGAAAATAATACATCTGCTTCGTATAGTGTAGCTTTATTTCATACACATCCTCCTCTTACAAATTGTCCAAGTACATCTAGCCGCGAGACTGGTCCTTCTGATCAAGACAATAATACAGCTAATGATAATAGAATTCCGTCTGTTGTGTTAGATTATGGTTCAGGAGGAATAATATATGGAGGGCATAACCGTAATTCATTTTATACACTATCTTATGCTGGTAACTATACTCAAAAGCTTTAATAGATTATTAATTAAAACAATGATATCATGAAAACACTAATTCAAAACTTAACCATACTAGTACTTTTAGTATGTACAGTAGCAGTTTATCCTCAGGGACAGAATATAAATGAAGGTAGTAATGATTATGACCGTTCTCTCAAAGGTCTTACTATTCAGGAAATTAGGAATGCTGTTTATGGAGTACCAACTTATTTTGGTCGGGAGATGTTGAAGCATGATATTCCGGTCATGAGAAGTCTTGTGGAAATAAAAACACCAGCTGTAACTCCTGCTTTATATATAGACTCTCTCATCTATGAGAATATATTAGATGCGCCTCTTTTAGATTTTCCGGAACTACTTTTGAAGAGATTTCCATTTTTAATCATGCACCGCCTTGATGCTACTGAAAGAATTATGGAGGTGATGGATTCTCTTGCATTAAAGAAACCAAACATTACTAAAGAAGAGTATTGGGAAATATTAAAAAGAGACTATGCTCAAGTTATAAGAAGAAATTTTAGAATAATGTATGATACAAAGCTGTATAAGTTGTATCCATATCGTAAAATAGGCGATATCAGACATTTTAGGGAAATATTCATCGCTTCCTCTTATCTCCCATTGCAAAATAATATTCCTATAGAGGCAAAGCCGTATCTCGAAAGATTGGGAGCATTACCACCGGATTCGTTATATTTTACTAAAGTGAAAAGACGCTTAATAATAACTCATTAAATATCATATACATATATGTTAGAGAAGTTAAGCCTCGTCATGCCGATGGTACTGCGTAGCAGTGGGAGAGTAGGTAGCCGCTGTTTTAAAGAAGAATCCCCTTGATTCAGCAATGAGTCAAGGGGATTTCTGTTTTTTGGGACTTTGCAAAAATGTGCTATATTTATGATTGACAATTCTGTGTGTTAGGGTACTCTATCGAGAATCGTGCTGTCAGGGTGGATATTAATATCAAGAAACTTACTATGAGACAAAAGGGTGAGATTATATTGAATCGTTAAATATAAACGGAAATAAACTATAAAGTATTTTGTTGTTTTAAGTCTGTTGGCTGGTTTGTCCGGCTGTAATTCAAAGCCGGACTTAGACGGATTCCGGGAAGTAGAGATAAGTAATAATATGCTGGATACTATACCGGAGGGCTTGGTATGATTACAGGGAAAGAAGAAGAATATATCAAATCAAGGCAAAAATAATTCAGTGTTGGTGCTTTATTCGTTATAATATTTTAAAACAGGTGTCATTTAGTAATATTACCGTGTGAAAAACGGAATAAAATTGGTGTAAAAGTGTGATTTTATAAGAAGAGATTCGATTTCTTTGCATCTTTCTCTTTTTTATCAAATTGATTTTTGTAAATTTGGCGAGAATCTGAGAAAGGACACATAGTTAATATAGTAATAATACTAAATACTCCTGTTAATATGGAAAACAAAATTCAAGAGTTGACCGATAAGATTTATCGTGAAGGCGTGGAAAAAGGAAACGAGGAAGCGCAAAGACTTATCGCGAATGCTCAGGAAGAAGCTAAGAAAATCATTGAGGATGCCCGTAAAGAGGCAGAATCAATTGTAAACTCCTCTCGTAAATCTGCTGATGAGTTAGCAGAAAATACTAAATCAGAGTTAAAACTATTTGCCGGTCAGGCTGTGAATGCGCTCAAATCTGAAGTCGCTACAATGGTAACTGACAAGTTGATAACCGCTTCCGTGAAAGATTTCGCTCAGGATAAAGATTATCTGAACGCGTTTATCGTAGCATTGGCATCCAAATGGAGCATAGACGAACCTATCGTCATCTCAACAGCCGATGCGGAATCACTGAAAAAGTATTTTGCAGCTCATGCAAAAGTTTTATTAGACAAGGGAGTGACTATTCAGCAAGTAAATGGTATCAAGACTCTGTTTACCGTTTCTCCGGCGGACGGTTCGTATAAGGTGAACTTCGGAGAAGAAGAATTCATGAATTACTTCAAAGCGTTCTTGCGTCCTCAATTAGTAGAAATGCTATTTTAAAAGAAGCGACTATGAGTAGTAAGTACTATTACTTGGTAGCAGGTTTGCCGGAACTTTCACTGGAAGACAGTAAGCTGAGCTATACAGTAGCCGATTTTAAAACTGAAATCTACAATGGATTGTCTGCTTCAGACCGGAAGTTGATCGACTTGTTTTATCTGAAGTTTGACAATGCAAATGTGCTGAAACTTCTCAAAGATAAAGAAGCGGAAATTGACAAACGGGGAAACTACTCTGCTGAAGAACTCACAGAATATATTTCTGTTCTGAGAGAAGGCGGAGAAATCAGTCCTAAAGAATTTCCGGTTTATCTCTCCACTTTTATAACTGATTATTTGAATACTCCGGCTGAAAGTACGACTTTGCACGAAGATCATCTGGCTGCTTTGTATTATGAGTATGCTATGAAGTGTGGAAATAAGTTTGTTTCTGCCTGGTTTGAATTCAATCTGAACATCAATAATATTCTTGTTGCATTTACCAGCCGTAAATTCAAGTGGGATATTGCTTCCAATGTTGTGGGAAATACGGAAGTATGCGAAGCATTGCGTACATCAAGTGCCCGTGATTTCGGACTGTCCGGTGAAGTGGATGTTTTTGAATCGTTAGTGAAAATCAGTGAGATTACAGAACTGGTGGAGCGTGAGAAGAAGTTGGATGCCCTGCGGTGGAACTGGATAGAGGATGCTACTTTCTTCGACTATTTCACTATTGAGCGTATTTTCGCTTTCCTGCTGAAGCTGGAAATGATTGAAAGGTGGATTTCACTGGATAAGGAAAGAGGTAATCAGTTGTTCAGAAGCATTATTGAGTCGCTGAAGAACGAAGTGCAGATTCCTGCAGAATTCAGATAATAAAATTAAAGAAATATATGGCAACAAAAGGAACTGTTAGTGGCGTTATTGCCAACATGGTGACCCTCGTCGTTGACGGACCGGTAGCTCAAAATGAGATTTGTTATATCTCGACCGGTGGCGATAAGTTGATGGCGGAGGTGATTAAGGTTGTAGGTTCACATGTATATGTCCAGGTGTTTGAAAGTACCCGTGGACTGAAAGTGGGCGCCGAAGCCGAATTTACAGGACACATGCTTGAGGTGACATTAGGCCCGGGTATGTTATCGAAAAACTATGATGGTCTGCAAAATGACCTCGACAAGATGGACGGAGTTTTCCTGAAGAGAGGACAATATACGTATCCGTTGGATAAAGAGCGTATATGGCATTTCGTACCATTGGTGAATGTAGGTGACAAAGTGCAGGCTTCTGCATGGTTGGGACAGGTGGATGAAAACTTTCAGCCGTTAAAAATAATGGCCCCGTTCACTATGAAGGGAACGGTTACCGTAAAAACAATCATGCCGGAAGGTGATTATAAGATAGAAGATACTATCGCAATCCTGACAGACGAAGAAGGTAATGATATTCCTGTAACTATGATTCAGAGATGGCCCGTAAAACGTGCGATGACGAATTATAAGGAAAAACCGCGTCCTTTCAAATTGTTGGAGACTGGTGTACGTGTGATTGATACGCTGAATCCGATTGTGGAAGGTGGTACGGGATTTATTCCCGGTCCGTTCGGTACAGGTAAAACGGTGCTTCAGCATGCTATTTCTAAGCAGGCGGAAGCGGATATCGTTATCATTGCAGCTTGCGGTGAACGTGCGAATGAGGTGGTGGAAATCTTTACCGAGTTCCCCGAACTGGTAGACCCGCACACAGGACGTAAGTTGATGGAGCGTACTATTATTATTGCCAATACTTCTAACATGCCGGTAGCTGCGCGTGAAGCATCTGTATATACAGCGATGACACTGGCGGAATATTACCGTTCAATGGGATTGAAAGTCTTGTTGATGGCTGACTCTACTTCCCGTTGGGCGCAGGCTCTGCGTGAGATGTCCAACCGTATGGAAGAGTTGCCTGGTCCAGATGCTTTCCCGATGGATATTTCGGCTATTATCTCCAACTTCTACGGTCGTGCGGGATATGTAAAACTTAACAATGACGAAACGGGCTCTATTACATTTATCGGTACAGTATCTCCTGCCGGTGGTAACTTGAAGGAACCGGTAACTGAAAATACGAAGAAGGTAGCCCGCTGTTTCTATGCTTTGGAACAGGACCGTGCCGATAAGAAACGTTATCCGGCAGTGAATCCGATTGATTCTTATTCAAAATATATCGAATATCCGGAATTTGAAGAGTATATCAAAGGTCATATCAACGGTGAATGGATCGGAAAAGTCAATGAACTTAAGACCCGTTTACAACGTGGTAAGGAAATTGCTGAACAGATCAATATCCTCGGTGACGACGGTGTACCAGTAGAATATCACGTGATCTTCTGGAAATCTGAATTGATTGACTTTGTAATCCTGCAACAGGATGCATTCGACGAAATTGATGCGGTAACTCCGATGGAACGTCAGGAAGACATTCTGAACATGGTAATCGACATCTGTCATACGGAATTTGAATTTGATAACTTCAATGAAGTAATGGACTACTTCAAGAAGATAATTAATATCTGTAAGCAGATGAACTACTCGAAGTTCAAATCAGAACAGTATGAAGGATTCCAGAAACAACTGAAGGAATTGATTGAAGAGAGGAAACTTCAATCGTAAATCGTAAATTGTTAAATCGTAAATAAGTAAGATGGCAACAAAAGCTTTTCAAAAGATATATACCAAGATTACTCAGATTACCAAGGCTACTTGTTCGTTGAAAGCGACAGGGGTAGGGTATGACGAGCTTGCCACCGTGGACGGTAAACTGGCACAGGTGGTTAAGATTGCCGGTGACGATGTCACTTTGCAGGTATTTGAAGGTACGGAAGGTATTCCGACCAATGCCGAAGTAGTATTTCTCGGCAAATCGCCTACATTGAAAGTGAGTGAGCAGCTGGCCGGACGTTTCTTCAATGCTTTCGGTGACCCGATTGATGGAGGTCCGGACATTGAAGGACAGGAAGTGGAAATTGGTGGTCCGTCTGTGAATCCGGTTCGGCGTAAACAACCGTCGGAACTGATTGCAACGGGTATTGCTGGTATCGACTTGAACAATACGCTGGTATCCGGTCAGAAGATTCCATTCTTTGCCGATCCGGATCAACCGTTCAATCAGGTAATGGCAAACGTGGCCTTACGTGCTGAAACGGATAAGATTATCCTCGGTGGTATGGGTATGACGAATGACGACTACCTGTACTTTAAGAATGTGTTCTCTAATGCCGGTGCGCTCGACCGTATCGTGAGTTTCATGAATACGACCGAAAACCCACCGGTAGAACGTTTGCTGATTCCAGATATGGCACTGACTGCTGCTGAATATTTTGCAGTAAATAATAATGAGAAAGTGCTGGTACTGTTGACCGATATGACGAGCTATGCTGATGCGTTGGCAATCGTATCCAACCGTATGGACCAGATTCCGTCTAAAGACTCTATGCCGGGATCACTTTACTCGGACTTGGCGAAGATTTACGAAAAGGCGGTGCAGTTCCCTTCCGGCGGTTCAATCACAATTATTGCGGTGACTACTTTGTCTGGTGGAGATATTACGCACGCTGTGCCTGATAATACGGGATACATCACAGAAGGTCAGTTGTTCCTGCGTCGTGATAGTGATATTGGTAAGGTTATTGTTGACCCGTTCCGTTCATTGTCTCGTTTGAAACAGCTGGTTACCGGTAAGAAGACGCGTAAAGACCATCCGCAGGTGATGAATGCCGCTGTACGTCTTTATGCAGATGCCGCTAACGCTAAGACGAAGATGGAAAATGGTTTCGACCTGACAAACTACGACGAACGTACGTTGGCTTTTGCGAAGGACTATTCCAATCAGTTATTGGCTATTGATGTTAACCTTGATACAACTGAAATGCTGGATGTTGCTTGGGGCTTGTTCGGTAAATACTTCCGTCCGGAAGAAGTGAATATCAAGAAAGAATTGGTGGATCAATACTGGCCAAAACAAAATAATTAGACGATTAGACGATTTACCATTTATGATTGAAGTATGTTAATTGTAAATGGTCATAAAAGTAATTTCAATCGTAAATCGTAAATAGTTAAATAGTAAATAGAACATTGTGGCTATAAAGTTTCAATATAACAAAACCTCTCTTCAGCAGCTCGAAAAGCAACTGAAAGTGCGGGTGCGTACGCTTCCTATCATTAAGAATAAGGAAAGTGCCCTCCGCATGGAAGTGAAACGCTGTAAAACGGAAGCTGCCGATCTGGAGGATAGGCTCGAACAACAAATTCAAGCCTATGAAGCCATGTTCGCCCTTTGGAATGAGTTTGACGCTTCATTAATAAAGGTGAATGATGTTCATCTTGGCGTGAAAAAGATTGCGGGTGTGCGTGTACCGTTGCTCGAGAATGTAGAATTCGAGATACGTCCGTACAGTATGTTTAATGCTCCCAAGTGGTATGCCGACGGTATCCATCTGTTGGAAGAGTTGGCTCATACGGCAATTGAACGTGAATTTATGCTCGCCAAGCTGAACTTGTTAGAACATGCAAGGAAAAAGACCACTCAAAAGGTGAACCTTTTTGAGAAGGTGCAGATACCGGGCTATCAGGATGCATTGCGAAAGATCAAGCGATTTATGGAAGATGAAGAAAACCTGTCGAAATCTTCGCAAAAGATCATGAAATCCCATCAAGAAAAAAGGAAGGAGGTAGAGGCATGATTACAAAAATGAAGAAACTCACATTCCTGGTTTATCATAAAGAGTATGAGTTGTTTTTGCAAAAAATCCGTGAGTTAGGAGTTGTTCATATTGTAGAAAAGCAGTTGGGCGAAATGGATGATGACTTGCAACAGTTTATCCAAAAACGCGTTCTGTACAAGAATATGCTTCAAAACATGTATGCTTGGGCGGATAAACAACCGGATGAAACGATCTATGCGGAACAGTCGGCTGATGTTTTGACGAAGGAATACGAAGAGTTGCAGGTAAGAATACAAGATTTGAACCAGCAATTACCTGCCATTTCCAAAGATATAGCACAGATGGAAATGTGGGGAGATTTCGATTGGCAGTCCGTTCAGCGGTTAGAAAAAGCAGGTTTGTATGTACGTTTCTATACTTGTCCGGAGAAAGAGTTTGACGAAGTGTGGGTGAAAGAACACAATGCCATCATTATAAATGAACAAGGTGGAGTGATCTTTTTCATGACTGTGACTTCGCAAGCGGTGGAACTGGAAAGAGAGTCTCTTCGTTTGCCTTCTTTGAGTCTGTCCGAATTGAGACAGAAACAGGCAAAGACGGAAGAGATGCTTGTACAGGCAAAGGATGCACTGAAAGCTTTCTGCAAGAAGAACTATCGTACACTGGAGAAATGTAGTATTCAACTTGAGGGCGATATCGATTTGCTGAAAGTGAAACGCAACAGTCGGGAAATGGCCGAAGGCGTAGTTGTGTTGTTGGAAGGATGGATTCCCGAAGATAATCAGCACGAAGTGCAGACATTGCTTGATAATAGCAGCGTATATTATGAAATACGTCCTGCTACACGTGAAGACAACGCGCCTATTAAATTGAAAAACAATGCCTTCACTCGTATGTATGAGGTGCTTACCAAGATGTATGGTATGCCTGATTATGCTGAGTTTGATCCGACTCCTCTTGTGGCTCCTTTCTTTTCGCTTTTTTTCGCCTTTTGTATGGGAGATGCAGGATATGGGCTGGCATTGATACTTTTAGGTCTCTTCTTGAAGAAGAAAATGCCGGAATCGATGCGGGGAATGATGAATTTGGTCATAACGTTAGGTATTTTCACGTCTGTTATCGGAACCATATTGGGTACATTCTTCGGAGTCAACTTGTTTGACTTAGAGTTGCCGGATCAATTGAAGCAATTCATGATTGTCGGTAAAATCGGTGACACTACGTATGACAAACAAATGTTGCTGGCACTTATTATTGGTGTGGTGCATATTTGTATTGCTATGCTGGTGAAGGCTATCGGACAGACAGTACGATTCGGCTTCAAGGAGTCGTTGAGCGCATGGGGATGGTTGTTGCTTGTGGTAGGTTTTATTGCTACGGGAGGCTTGTCTTTTTTCAAGGTCATTTCAGAAGACGTATCAACATGGGCATTTATTGTGATAGGTGGAATTTCGGCTATTGGTATTTATCTGTTGAATAACATTCATCGCAATATATTCGTTAATATCGGTGCCGGTGTATGGGATACTTACAATATGGCCACCGGACTGATGGGTGATGTGCTTTCTTACATTCGTCTGTATGCTTTAGGACTGGCAGGCGCCATGCTTGGTGGAGTATTTAATCAATTGGCATTTATGGTGAATGACGCTGCGGGTCCGGTGTTGGGCTGGATTTTTTGCGGTGTGATATTGATATTCGGACATACGCTGAATATAGCCATGTCTTGTCTGAGTGCTTTTGTGCATCCACTTCGTCTTACGTTTGTCGAATATTTTAAGAATTCAGGTTATAATGGTAAGGGTGAAGCCTATAAACCATTTGCTACAGTAAAAAAATAATTAATTAAAAAATAAATAAAATAATAAAGTTATGAATGAAGTTTTAGGTTATTTAGGATTGGGCTTGATGTTGGCCCTTGCGGGAATTGGTAGTTGTTTTGGCACAACGATTGCAGGAAATGCGGCAGAAGGCGCTTTGAAGAAAGACCCTTCAAAATCTGCCGGTTATATGATTCTGTCTGCACTTCCGGCTACTCAAGGTCTTTATGGATTTGTTGCTTTTCTGATGTCAATGGGTAGAGATTTTGCAACGGAAGGTCCTTTGATGTTGGGTATCGGTTTAGGTGTAGGACTTGTTTGTCTGTTCTCTGCCATTCGTCAAGGACAGGTATGTGCAAATGGTATTCTTGGAATTTCTCAAGGACATGATGTACAAACCAATACAATGATTTATGCGGCTCTTCCTGAGTTTTACGCTATTTTGGCGTTGGTAGCAGCGTTGATGGTATAATATTCAAATTTATGTAGTTTTTCTACGTAAATCTTTTTTAGGATTTATTTCCTAAAAAAAACGTTCAATCCCCTTGTTCATGCAGCTTTGCATGTGCAAGGGGATGTTCTTTTTTCATAGTAAGACAATGTTTCTTTCCGCGTCTTAGCTCATATTTTTTGTATAAAGTATTATTTTTCAAAGAATAATGTGTACTTTTGCACCCGCATACTAAAAAGAGTTTTAATATATTATATGGTAAAAGATTTATTAACCCCCGATTATATCTTCGAGTCCAGTTGGGAAGTATGTAATAAAGTGGGAGGGATATATACTGTCTTGTCGACACGGGCAAATACATTGCAGGAAAAATTCCGCGATAGAATTTTCTTCATAGGTCCTGATGTGTGGCAAGGAAAAGAAAACCCTCTATTCATCGAGTCGGATAATCTGTGTGCTGCTTGGAAAGAGCATGCACGTGAGAAAGATGAACTTTCTGTCCGTGTAGGACGATGGAACATTCCCGGTGAACCCATAGTCATTCTTGTTGATTTTCAACCTTTTTTTGAAAAGAAAAACGATATATACACAGAAATGTGGAATCGTTATCAGGTAGATTCGTTGCACGCATACGGTGATTACGATGAAGCTTCTATGTTTTCATACGCTGCGGGCAGGGTAGTGGAGAGTTTCTATCGCTACAACCTGACAGAAACGGACAAGGTGGTATATCAGGCGCATGAATGGATGACTGGAATGGGAGCGCTTTATGTACAGGAAGCTGTGCCGGAGGTAGCTACTATTTTTACGACCCATGCTACTTCTATCGGTCGTTCTATTGCTGGTAATCATAAGCCGTTGTATGACTATCTGTTTGCTTATAATGGCGACCAGATGGCGCAGGAACTGAACATGCAATCAAAACACTCGATTGAAAAACAGACTGCGCATTACGTAGACTGTTTTACGACAGTGAGCGAAATAACCAATAATGAGTGTAAAGAATTACTGGATAAACCGGCAGATGTGGTTCTGATGAACGGTTTTGAGGATGATTTTGTACCGAAAGGAAGCACATTTACCGGAAAACGTAAACGTGCGCGTGCCTTGATGCTCAGTGTAGCGAATAAACTATTGGGAACAAACCTGGATGATGATACATTAATTGTCGGAACCAGCGGGCGATATGAGTTTAAGAATAAAGGTATTGATGTCTTTTTGGAATCATTAAACCGCTTGAACAGGGATAAGAACTTGCATAAGAATGTGTTGGCATTCATCAATGTTCCCGGTTGGGTAGGAGAACCCCGTGAGGATTTGCAAGTACGTTTGAAAAGCAAGAAAAAGTTTGATACCCCGCTCGAAGTTCCGTTTGTCACTCATTGGCTGCACAATATGACTCATGACCAAGTGTTGGACATGCTGAAATATCTGGGAATGGGCAATCGTCCGGAAGATAAGGTAAAGGTGATTTTTGTGCCTTGCTATCTGAATGGTCGTGACGGCATTATGAACAAGGAATATTACGATTTGTTGTTGGGACAGGATTTGAGTGTCTACGCTTCTTATTACGAACCGTGGGGATATACTCCGCTGGAAAGTGTAGCATTTCATGTGCCGACAATCACTACTGATTTGGCCGGATTCGGTCTTTGGGTAAACAGCCTGAAGAACCAGCATGGCATTAATGACGGAGTAGAAGTGCTGCATCGTTCGGACTATAATTATTCGGAAGTGGCGGATGGCATCAAGGATACGATTACGCTGTTTGCCGATAAGACGGAAAAAGAAGTGAAGGAAATCCGTAAGCGTGCCGCTGAAGTAGCGGAACAGGCTTTATGGAAACACTTCATACAATATTACTATGAGGCTTATGACATTGCCTTGCGCAATGCTATGAAGCGTCAACTGAGTTAAGAAAGTATTATTCATCAATAAGTAAACAAAAACATTATGAAAATCAAAGTTAGTAATGTGAATACTCCCAACTGGAAAGAGGTTACGGTGAAATCACGTATACCAGTAGAGTTGGAGAAGTTGTCTGAAATCGCACGCAACATTTGGTGGGCATGGAATTTTGAAGCGACTGAGCTGTTTAGAGATTTAGATCCGGAACTTTGGAAAGAATGTGGACAGAATCCGGTACTGTTGCTGGAACGTATGAGCTATGAAAAGCTGGAAGCGCTGGCAAAAGACAAAGTGATTCTGGAAAGAATGAATGAAATTTATACGAAATTCAGAAATTACATGGATGTGAAGCCGGATGAACAGCGTCCGTCTGTAGCTTATTTCAGTATGGAATATGGCTTGAACAGTGTCCTGAAAATATATTCCGGTGGTCTGGGTGTGTTGGCTGGCGACTATTTGAAAGAGGCTTCCGACAGCAATGTTGACTTGTGTGCGGTAGGTTTCTTGTATCGTTATGGCTATTTTACCCAAACGTTGTCTATGGATGGGCAGCAAATTGCCAACTACGAAGCACAGAACTTCGGTCAATTGCCGATTGACCGCGTAATGGATGCAGACGGCAAACCGTTGGTAGTAGACGTTCCTTACTTGGATTATTATGTTCATGCGAATGTATGGCGTGTAAACGTTGGACGCATCTCTTTGTATCTGCTTGATACAGACAATGAGATGAACAGCGAGTTCGACCGTCCTATCACTCACCAGCTTTATGGTGGCGACTGGGAAAACCGTTTGAAACAGGAAATTCTGTTGGGTATCGGTGGTATCCTCACACTGAAGGCATTGGGTATCAAGAAAGATATCTATCACTGTAATGAAGGACATGCTGCATTGATCAATGTTCAGCGTATCTGCGATTACGTAGCTACCGGATTGACATACGATCAGGCTATCGAGTTGGTTCGCGCTTCTTCTCTTTATACAGTTCATACACCGGTTCCGGCAGGACACGACTATTTTGACGAAGGTCTGTTCGGTAAGTATATGGGTGGCTATCCTGCAAGAATGGGTATCACTTGGGACGACTTGATGGATCTCGGACGTAACAATCCGGGTGATAAGGGTGAACGTTTCTGTATGTCTGTTTTTGCTTGCAACACTTCGCAGGAAGTGAACGGTGTAAGCTGGTTGCACGGAAAGGTATCTCAAGAGATGTTCTCTTCCATCTGGAAAGGTTATTTCCCCGAAGAAAGCCACGTAGGATATGTGACAAACGGTGTTCACTTCCCGACATGGAGTGCAACGGAATGGAAGCAGTTGTACTTTAAATACTTCAACGAAAACTTCTTGAACGATCAGTCTAATGCCAAGATTTGGGAAGCTATCTACAATGTGCCTGATGAAGAGATCTGGAAGACTCGTATGACGATGAAGAATAAGTTGGTTGATTATATCCGTAAATCATTCCGCGATACTTGGTTGAAGAATCAGGGAGACCCTTCACGCATTGTTTCATTGATGGATAAAATCAATCCGAATGCATTGCTGATTGGTTTCGGTCGTCGTTTCGCTACTTACAAACGTGCACACTTGTTGTTCACCGACTTGGAGCGTCTTTCTAAGATTGTGAACAATCCTGACTATCCGGTACAGTTCCTGTTTACAGGTAAAGCTCACCCGCACGATGGAGCAGGACAAGGATTGATTAAGCGTATCATCGAAATTTCTCGCCGTCCTGAATTCTTGGGCAAGATTATCTTCCTCGAAAACTACGATATGCAGTTGGCTCGTCGTTTGGTTTCCGGTGTTGATATTTGGTTGAACACTCCGACTCGTCCGTTGGAAGCATCCGGTACATCGGGTGAAAAAGCTTTGATGAACGGTGTTGTCAACTTCTCCGTATTAGACGGATGGTGGTTGGAAGGTTACCGTGAAGGTGCAGGTTGGGCGTTGACAGAAAAACGTACTTATCAGAACCAGGAACATCAGGACCAATTGGACGCTGCTACAATCTACAGCATTCTTGAAACTGAAATTATGCCATTGTATTATGCGCGTAACAAGAAAGGATATTCTGAAGGCTGGATTAAGGTCGTGAAGAATTCTATCGCACAGATCGCTCCTCATTATACAATGAAACGTCAGTTGGATGACTACTATAGCAAATTCTATTGTAAGCAAGCCAAACGTTTCGCTGCTTTGTCTGCTAACGATAATGCGAAAGCCAAAGAAATCGCAGCTTGGAAAGAAGAAGTGGTTGACAAATGGGATGCTATCGAAATCGTATCTTGCGATAAGGTAGAAGAACTGAAGAACGGTGATATCGAAAGCGGAAAAGAATATACTATTACTTACGTAATCGATGAAAAAGGTTTGAATGATGCAGTGGGGCTGGAATTGGTTACTACTTACACAACGGCCGATGGAAAACAACACATCTACTCTGTAGAACCGTTTGATGTAATCAAGAAAGAAGGTGACTTGTATACATTCCAGGTTAAACACAGCTTGTCCAATGCAGGTAGCTTCAAGGTGGCTTACCGTATGTTCCCGAAGAATTCGGAACTGCCACACCGTCAAGACTTCTGCTATGTACGTTGGTTTGTCTGATTGATTGAGAATAATAAGGTAGGGGAGAGTAAATCTCCCTGCTACTTTCATATGTAAAATTTATCCCCTGTAATCTTAAAGAATACAGGGGATAAATTTTATGGCTCAGTTGTAATTCTTTGGGGGCAGGACACAGCCCTATCCCTAAACATTTATTCATTCCCATACTGTTCTGAATAAAATCCCCAACTATCTGCATCTCAACCAGCCAAAACCTTCTTATTGAACTTTCATGCTATAATCCGCTTTCAGCGCATTCAGCTTTTCGGGCTTACCGGTAGGGGTATATATTCAGCGTGGTGGGTATATATACTCACTATGGTGGATCTATATGTCCACCGCGCTGGCTCTATATATCCACCAAGCGGGGTATATAGATTCACCATGTGGGCAAAAGTGAGCCGGAGGCATACACTTCCGCCTTCAGGAGTGCCTTCAGCCAGAAACACCGATGAAAAGGGACTTTTTTGAAGAACTGAAGGCTGAAGGCGGTTTTTCTATTTTAATAGTCAGTAGGAGAATTGCCTATTACAAGTAGGAGAATTGCTTGTAACAAGTACTACACTCTATGAAATGATGTAGGAGACTTGAATAACTCAAGCACATGGTTCGGCTTGTTTCTTTCTTTTATTTTACAACTTCTGCAATTTTAGCCTGAAGTTCTTCTCCATGCAAACCGCGAGCGATAATTTTGCCACTACCGTCGATTAATACAGTGTGAGGAATACTGTTCACAGCATAAAGCTGTGCACCTTCACATTGCCAGAATTTCAGGTCAGACATTTGCGGCCAAGTCATGTCCATCTTCTTGATTGCTTCTTTCCATGCCGCTCCATCCTGGTCGAGAGATACGCCTACGATTTCGAAGTTTTTGCCTTTATATTTAGCGTAAGCCTCTACCAGGTTAGGCATTTCGCGACGGCAAGGACCGCACCAGCTTGCCCAGAAGTCAACCAATACCACTTTGCCTTTACCCACATAGTCAGACAACTTCACGGTCTTTCCTTCCGGAGTCTGCATTTCGAAATCAACAAATAGAGTACCTACGGCAGTCTTTTTCTGCTTGTCGGTCAGTTCCTTAATTCTTGCGATAGCTTCATCGTTTTGCAAGTTTGCCGGAATTTGTTGCAGTAATGCTTCGTTTTCGGCAGTAGAGTTATTGTAGAAAGTCTGTTTGAACAAGAATACGCCAACAGGGTTGGTGATGTTTTTCTGTACAGCTTCCTTGACTGCGTTTTCGTACTGTTCCTGTAAGTCGGCTCCTTCTTTTTGTTTGGCTTCTTTCTGTTCATCGCTCAATGTGGAATCCCCCATCGCTTCGTAGATGGCATTCATTTTCTTGCTGATGTCATTGATTTTAGCTCTGAGTTCCTGATAAGCGTCGTTGTTGGCAGTACCGGTAACGGAATCATCATCTTTACCTAAAGTGACATTGATTTTTCCGTTTTCGAGGAAGAAATCAACCATCAATGGTGTTCCGTTAACTTCACAAGTGACATAGCGGTTGACAGCAGAATCCTGTGTACCTTTAAAGGTAAAAGTTCCTTTAGAGATGACAGCTGTATCGAGTTTAGTCAGATTTCGACCTGTAGCTTCCTGAAGATAAACGGTGTCACCATCGGCTGCGCCTTCTACTGTACCCGTAACAACGTAGCCGGCTTTGTTGCCGGTACAAGCTACCATACCTAAAGCAGCAGTTGCGATAACTAAATAAGTTAATTTTTTCATGCTTTTGTAAGATTAGTGAATAAATATTTATGCAAAGATAGATTATTTTTCTATCGGGTGTCGAAAAACACTGTTATATTAGATTAACACGTAGGTGAAAACCGCAGAAATGTGTACCTTTGCAGCCCAAACTTTAGAATGAATATGCAAGAAGATAAATCCATCATTGAGGTGAGCCATGTCTCGAAATATTTTGGCGAGAAAACAGCATTGGATGATGTGACTTTGAACGTGAAAAAGGGCGAGTTTGTCACGATACTCGGACCTTCCGGTTGCGGGAAAACCACGTTGTTGCGTCTCATTGCCGGTTTTCAGACGGCTTCGGAAGGTGAAATCAGAATTTCCGGGAAGGAAATCACACAAACTCCACCCCACAAGCGTCCGGTAAATACGGTATTCCAGAAATATGCCCTATTTCCGCACCTGAATGTTTATGACAATATCGCTTTCGGTCTGAAACTGAAAAAGACCCCGAAGCAGACCATTGGGAAGAAAGTGAAAGCTGCTCTGAAAATGGTGGGCATGACGGATTATGAATATCGTGATGTCGATTCTCTTTCCGGTGGTCAGCAACAGCGTGTTGCCATCGCCCGTGCCATTGTCAACGAGCCGGAAGTGTTGCTGCTCGATGAACCGCTGGCTGCGCTCGACCTGAAAATGCGCAAGGATATGCAGATGGAACTCAAGGAGATGCATAAATCTTTGGGAATCACATTTGTCTACGTCACTCACGATCAGGAAGAGGCGCTTACATTGAGCGATACGATTGTCGTGATGAGCGAAGGGAAGATTCAGCAGATCGGTACACCGATTGATATATATAATGAACCGATCAATTCATTTGTTGCGGACTTTATCGGAGAAAGTAACATACTGAATGGCAAGATGATTCATGACAAGCTGGTGCGTTTTTGCGGTACGGAGTTCGAATGTGTGGACGAAGGATTCGGTGAGAATGTTCCGGTAGATGTGGTGATTCGTCCGGAAGACTTGTATATTTTCCCAGTTTCGGATATGGCGCAGTTGACGGGAGTGGTGCAGACTTCCATATTCAAAGGCGTGCATTATGAAATGACCGTGCTTTGCGGCGGTTATGAATTCCTAGTGCAGGATTACCATCATTTTGAGGTAGGGGCGGAAGTCGGTTTGCTAGTGAAGCCTTTCGATATTCATATTATGAAGAAAGAGCGTATCTGCAATACTTTTGAAGGAAAGTTGCTGGATGCCACTCATGTGGAATTCCTCGGTTGCAGTTTTGAGTGTGCTCCAGTAGAAGGTATGGAGCCCGATACGAACGTCAAAGTGGAAGTGGATTTCGACAAGGTGATTCTTCAGGATAATGAGGAAGACGGAACACTGACGGGAGAGGTGAAGTTTATCCTTTACAAGGGTGACCATTACCATCTGACGGTGTTCTCCGACTGGGACGAGAATGTGTTTGTAGATACGAATGACGTATGGGACGACGGCGACCGCGTAGGTATTACCATCCCCCCGGATGCCATTCGTGTAATTAAAATAACCGATTAACAGGAAAGGAAGTGAATAAGAGGTTTTTAGTCTTTTTGTCATCACGTAAGAGTTGGACTCTCCCTTACATTATTTTTTCGGCGATTTTTGTAGTCATACCGTTGTTCTTGATTGTTGTGTATGCGTTTACCGATGATAACGGTCATTTGACACTTGCCAATTTTCAGAAGTTCTTTGAACATCCCGAAGCAATCAATACCTTTGTCTATTCGATAGGTATTGCTATCATCACCACCCTTGTTTGTCTTTTGCTGGGGTATCCGGCAGCTTGGATATTGAGCAACAGTAAGCTGAACCGTTCCAAAACAATGGTTGTCCTGTTTATTCTGCCGATGTGGGTGAATATCCTGGTGCGTACCCTGGCTACAGTTGCCCTCTTCGACTTTTTCAGCATACCGTTGGGCGAAGGAGCTTTGATATTCGGTATGGTGTACAACTTTGTCCCTTTTATGATTTATCCTATCTATAATACGTTGCAGAAGATGGATCATAGTTATATCGAGGCTGCGCAGGACTTGGGTGCCAATCCCCTGCAGGTCTTTCTGAAAGCAGTCCTTCCGCTTTCCATGCCCGGGGTGATGAGTGGCATCATGATGGTATTCATGCCGACTATATCGACTTTCGCCATTGCCGAGTTGTTGACGATGAACAATATCAAACTCTTCGGTACGACGATTCAAGAAAATATCAATAACAGTATGTGGAATTATGGTGCGGCACTTTCGCTTATCATGCTGTTGCTGATTGCCGCCACTTCTTTATTCAGCACAGACGATAAGGACAATTCTAATGAAGGGGGTGGGCTATGGTAAAGAAAATATTTGCGCAGGCTTATTTGTGGATATTGCTGTTGTTGCTTTATTCTCCTATCGTGATTATCGTCATCTATTCTTTCACCGAAGCGAAAGTGCTGGGCAACTGGACCGGTTTCTCTACCAAACTTTATACTTCGCTTTTCACTACGGGCACGCATCATTCTTTGATGAATGCATTGATTAACACGATTACCATTGCTTTGTTGGCTGCAACGGCATCTACCTTGTTGGGTAGTGTGGCTGCTATCGGCATCTTTAATCTGAAATCCCGTTCGCGCAAAGCGATTAGTTTTGTGAATAGCATTCCTGTCCTGAACGGAGATATCATCACGGGTATTTCGCTTTTCCTTCTGTTTGTTTCTTTGGGAATCACGCAAGGATATACCACAGTAGTGCTTGCCCATATCACTTTCTGCACACCTTATGTCGTGTTGAGTGTTCTGCCTCGCTTGAAGCAGATGAATCCGAATATCTATGAAGCTGCCCTTGATTTGGGAGCAACTCCCATGCAAGCCTTGTGGAAAGTCATTGTGCCGGAGATTCGTCCGGGAATGATTAGTGGCTTTATGCTTGCACTGACACTGTCTATTGATGATTTTGCCGTAACGGTATTTACCATTGGTAATCAGGGCTTGGAGACGCTTTCCACTTATATTTATGCCGATGCCCGCAAAGGAGGTTTGACACCGGAGCTTCGTCCGCTTTCCGCGATTATTTTTGTCGTGGTGCTGGCGTTGTTGATTGTCATCAATTACCGGGCTGGGAAAGCGAAGAAGAAATAATTATTCAATATGCCAATGCGCTGATATGCTGATTGTATGGCGGCCGTTTTCTGTATTGGCATATTGGCACATTATAAAATTATTAATTATGAAAAGAATAATTCCTGCTATCCTGTTGTTGCTGAGTTTTACGGGATGTTATAATTCCGGCGAGCCTCGCGAACGGGTTCTCAAAATCTATAACTGGGCGGATTATATCGGGGATGGTGTGCTCGAGGATTTTCAAGCATATTATAAAGAACAGACAGGCGAAAATATCCGCATCGTTTATCAGACATTCGACATTAACGAGATAATGTTGACCAAGATAGAGAAGGGACATGAGGATTTCGATGTGGTCTGCCCTTCGGAATACATTATCGAGCGTATGTTGAAGAAGCGCCTTCTTCTGCCTATTGATACGAACTTTGCCCATTCTCCCAACTATATGAACAATGTGGCTCCGTTCATACGGGAGCAGATTAATAAATTGAGCCAGCCAGGTGAAGAAGCCAGCCGTTATGCGGTATGCTATATGTGGGGAACTGCGGGACTTCTTTATAACCGGGCTTATGTTCCTGATTCGGTCGCTGCATCCTGGGGATGTCTTTGGAATAAGAAGTATGTCGGCAAAATCCTTATGAAAGATAGTTACCGCGACGCTTACGGTACGGCTATCATTTATGCGCACGCCAAGGAACTAGAAGCGGGGAGTGTGACGGTGGAAGAACTGATGAACGACTATTCTCCACAGGCTATGGAGCTTGCGGAAAAATATCTGAAAGCCCTGAAACCGAATATAGCAGGCTGGGAAGCCGATTTCGGAAAGGAGATGATGACGAAGAACAAGGCTTGGTTGAATATGACCTGGAGCGGTGACGCGATATGGGCGATTGAAGAAGCCGATGCGGTAGGTGTAGACTTGGATTACGAAGTTCCGAAAGAAGGAAGTAATATATGGTATGACGGTTGGGTGATTCCGAAATATGCAAGAAACCCGGAAGCTGCCAGCTATTTTATCAACTTCATGTGTCGTCCGGATATTGCTCTGAGAAATATGGATTTCTGCGGATATGTAAGTTCGATTGCTACTCCGGAGATTCTGGAAGAGAAGATAGATACGACACTTACCTATTTTTCCGATCTTAGTTATTTCTTCGGTCCGGACGCAGATAGCATACAGATTGACAAGATACAATATCCCGACCGCAAAGTAGTGGAACGATGCGCTATGATTCGTGACTTCGGCGATAAGACAAAAGAAGTTCTTGATATCTGGTCGCGTATTAAGGGGGATAATTTAGGAGTGGGTATCACTATTCTTATCTTTGTCGTCGTTGCTTTGATGAGCGGCTGGATGATATATAAAAGATGGCAACGTTACAGCCGCCGGAAACAACAGAGGCGCAGAAGCAGAAGGAAAAAGGTAAAGAGGAATTAATTCATTTGCTATATCATAAATCATTTGATACATCATAAAAATAAAGCTCGGTAAGCAGAACAGTTACCGGGCTTTATTTTTGATGGTGTCATTACCTCCGTTTCATACCACGAAGTATATCTTTAGTTTCCTTGTCTACCCGGAGAGATTCGATAGTTTTCTGCAATGACTTATTATAAGTCCAGTTATCCAGCTTGCTCCTGACTTCGTCATTGCGTCACCCTAAACGCCAAGATGGTCAAACAATGGCTT
>CANPJW010000052.1 GCA_947574505.1 uncultured Bacteroides sp.
ACGACTGAATATTAACTTTAGCCATTATGCTGCTTAATTTTGATTAGTTACTTAACAAAATAATTCAGATTCTTTTGTAGCGGAAACTCATAGCGAAATCCCAAACCATCATTATAAAGGCGGAAACGGATAATAATACTGCGCTCCTGTGCCTTTTGATTCAAGGTAACAGCCATTTCATTATAATAATTGCGGATTGATTTCACTTCTCCCCACACCGGTTCCCAAGTTTCATCAAAAGTAGAAGTCCGGGTATCGGCCAAAGTAAATCCATTCATTAACCCCGGATCATTCTTCAGTTCCAATCCCAGCCCGGAAGGTTTAATCACTTCCTTTCCTTTATAAGAAAGTTCATACACGGGTTCTCCTTGCGCATTGACGGAGAAATCAAGTTTTAATTGCCCATCGGGAGATGTAATACTTTCGGCTTTCGCTGACGTGCCGACTAAAAAAGCAAGTAGCAGGCAAAGCCACATTGCAGTTCCTGTTTTCATGTTCTTCATGATATAAATACGTTAGTTAGTAATCGTATGGCAAAGATAGACAAGAAACATGACGGCTGTTTTTCTTTATAATCAGAATATAGAGAAAAAGGGTATCCCATACCACATAAAACATTAATTATAAGTAGATTACAAAACACATAAAGAAGAAAAAATATAGTGGCTTTGCCGAATAAAATAGCATGATAACCTTCATATATCGCAGTTTCTTTCTATATTTGCAAGCAAATTATTTATTTCTCTAAAGGTTATACAATCTATTTATGTAAATTATGGCACAACACCTTAAATTTATTATCTTATTCGCATTCTCACTATCCGCCTGCCACATCTCCGCCCAGTCCTTACGGAAATTAATGGAACGCCCGTTCGGAATCATTGAATCAAAATGGGAAACGAACACACAGGGAGACAGGGAGCTTAATTACTACAACGAAGATTATTGCGACTATTATCTGTACCGCATGAACGACCGCTCCTACAATCTGACTCCCGGAAAAAATACAATATTTAAAATAGAAAAGAACGCGTCGTTCGAGAATTCGTTTAAAAGCGCATCAAGTTACAGATACTATCGCGGCAAATTTCCCAAAGACTTCCAAATCGGCACCCCTTACGCCTTACCCGTGAAGGACGGACAAAAGACCGGCTGGCAGACCGACCCGCGCGAACCTGTAAAAACACTCAATTTCCGTATAAAAGAAGGTGATACCATTTATGCGACCCGCAGTGGTGTAGCCTGCACAACAGCCAATCCACGCCAACTGCTAATCTACCATCCCGACCAAACTTTCGCGGCTTATCTGGTGATGAGCGAGAATTTCATTCAACCGGGCGAGGAAGTACAAGTAGGACAAGCCATAGGAAAAGCAGGGCCTTTGAGAGTCTCCATCTCCTTCTTCTTTTTGGACGAGAATAAATTCAAAGGCGGAGAATCTTCGGGTTACCCTTACTCCCACTTCATACCCGTGTTCCGTACAACCCAAGGAGACGTTAAGCTCAAAGAGAAAACAATCTACCAGGCAGTCATTGACGATGAACTAATCACGCAAGATATGAGCAAACGCGACAAAAAGAAATATATGAAACATAAGAATCAGAAATAACAGTAACATCATTATGCGTGCACCTTTTCTTCTCTTTCCGCTTTTCATCTTTTGCGGTCTGCTCAATGCGCAGACTGTAAAAATAGAATATGCCGGCGACCCGCTTCCCGACAAAGACCGACGAAATATCGAGGAATTTATCAGTTATGAAGTCAATTTCTATACTCAATTCGGACTGCCCGATACACTTACCCTTCAACTGCATGTATTTGAGGATAGAAAAAAGGCAATGGAATATCTTGAAAGCGTAGACATACACCTGCCCCTGCTATTCAAAGCGAGCGGCATATATTCACCGAAGTTACAAAAAGCAATCATATTGGGACGGGAAAAAGGACAGGAAAGAAGCCTTGCTATTATTTACCACGAGCTCAGCCACCATTTTGTCCGGCAAATCCTCGGCAAATTCCCGCCTAGCTGGCTTAACGAAGGGTTGTCAGAGTACTTCGAACATTGTAAAGTAACGAAAAAGGGACTCCGCCACACATTTACTGAATATGAGCAAGGAAGAATCCGCACAATGTATATGTTGGGAGAAATCGATCTACTTGCTTTTATGAATAGCGGGCGCGGCAAGTTCATGAAGCGCCAAGCAACTGACGAGCAATATTCATATATTCTTGCACACGCACTTGTCACATTCTGGATAGAAAAAGTTCCCAGAGACACAATGAAGAAGCTCATCGTTTCCCTGCAAAACAAAAACGACTCGTCAACCGTTTCCGAACGAATAGACAGCGTCTATCTCGGTGGTTTCCAGAAGTTCGAAAAAGATTTTGAAGCTGCTTACAAATAATGCAAATGTTAAAATCAAATGAGTAAAGAAATTATCTATATCTTTATCGGCGGCGGAACCGGCAGTGCGTTACGCTATTGTGTCCAGTTGTTTATGCACGAACGGATTGTCCCCTATCATTTCCCGTGGGCAACGTTCACCGTCAATCTTCTCGGCAGTTTTCTTATCGGTCTGTTTTATGCCCTTTCAGAACGTTTCCATCTTCCTTTCGAAGTCCGCCTGTTTCTAGCTACGGGGGTATGTGGCGGATTCACCACCTTCTCCACTTTTTCCAATGATGGCATAGGGTTGCTGAAAGGAGAATTCTACGGGACATTCATCCTATATACCTTATTAAGTATAGGCATAGGACTGGTTGCCGCACTGGCCGGCGGATATGTGGGAAAGGCATGATAAAAAGAAATTCAGCAAAACCCGTCCGCGTAGTTCCTCCCATGATGGAAGAACAGGAAACCAGTACAAGCACTTTAAAGGAATGGCTCGACAAGGAAGAAACAGTCTCACATCTCTTATTCTGTAAAGGAAGAGAGGAAGGCATCGACCAATCTTATAAGAGCCTCAAGAACTGCACCTTCCGGCATCAGACATTCTGTGAATGCAAGTTTCTTTCTTCCCAACTGACCGATGTGCGGTTTGAAAACTGCGATTTATCAAACATTTCTTTTGCCGAAAGCTCCCTCTACCGAGTAGAATTCATTTCCTGCAAACTATTGGGTACCAATTTATCTGAAACAACGATGAATCATGTCTTGCTGCACGAATGCAATGCCGGCTACATCAACCTCGCCATGAGTAAAATGAATCAGGTACGTTTCGCACACAGCCAGTTCCGCAACGGGACTCTGAACGACTGTCGTTTTACATCTGTCGCTTTTGACGGTTGCGACCTTGTAGAGGCCGATTTCTCACATGCTTCGCTTCGCGGAATAGACTTGCGCACTTCCCGAATCAGCGGAATCACGCTTAATATCAGCGACCTGAAAGGAGCCATCATCACCTCTTTGCAGGCAATGGATTTGCTCCCGCTACTAGGCGTTGTCATCGAAGATTAAAAAGCCGTTCAAGAGAATCCGCACTTTGCCATGATTCACAAGTGCGTCTCAAAGAAAAAAGCCAAAAGATATCATAGCAGCCACATTCCATTCATTCCCGATATAAAACACATCAACAGAGGGAGTAAGTGTCCACCGTTTGAAACGCGTGTCCATTCCTAATCCGATAGCAGCAACTATCCCCTTTTTCTTTATATCGCATCCAAGCGTGACATGCCCGTCTTCACTGCCGGTTATCTGGTAATCATCAAAACGAGAAGACCTGACACCATAGCCGACAAGCCCTTTGATGTATATATCAAATGTCTGATTCTCATTCTGAAATATCTCATAACCAAGACCAACAACTCCCAATAGTGTGTTTCGCTCATCATCAATGTCGAACGGATTTCCTTTTTGCAGTACACTCTTACTTCCCTCATGCGTCCCCCAATGTCCCATAAGTTCACAAAAAAGCTGCCCTGACATATAGAAACGGGCACGTACATCAAGCGCAAATCCATTGGAAGAATAGGCATCCGACATCCATTCATAACCAAACCCTATACTGTAAAGTGCTGCCCCGTCTTTGAGATTACTTTCCTGAGCCGAAATATTATGGCATAAGCATGGTGAGAAAAGAGTTGCAACAATCAAGAAGAAACACCCGAAATGGGATTGCCTCTTACATTCATGTTTAATACAAAACGGCACGACAAACTCCCTATTCTTTCTACGGTTCAAAAAGAAAGTCATTTACCTACAGGATTATATTGTTCGGTGATAGCGGTAAAATCAAATGCGTCAATCTCCTTCTTCACTATCTTCTCACATAATACAGGATCATCAGCAAGGTATGCCTGCCACTGTTTGCGCATATACGACCGGCTGGAGATGCTTCTTCCGATAAGTATCGGACAATCATCGCTCTGACGCTGAATACAATATTGTATTCCCTCGTCTCTACTGTAAGTGATAATTAAAGCTCCGTCTTTAGCGAGGCTGTAAGTGTGTCCGTACGCAGTTATGAGAAGATGGTCGCCTGCACTGTTCAATATCTGCCAATTCTTGAATGTGCGAAATTTCTGTTCGCCCTTCTTTGTATATGGCATCTTGAATTCCGCATACACTAATGTCTGTCGTTTCTCCGGATGATTCTTACGCGCCAGCGTCATGTATTTGATTTCCTCACTCTTGATTTTTTTTCGTCCTTCTTCTGTCTTGATGCTGATGGTCTTGGTTCCGGAAGGCAAGTTAGAAGAACGTTGGCCGCCTATTTGTCCGGCAATCAGTTGATTGTCTTTCGTAGTAATTTCCGTTTCATAATAAGTTGTACCACTGATTACTAATTCTACAACTTGGCAAGAATTGAGCATCCATACACAGAATGTCGCCATAGGAATCAGTAGTAGAAAGCGGGTGATTCTTAAAGGTTTCATACGAGTCTATATTTAAATTGATGAACACAAAATTAAGGCATAGCAGACAAATGATTCTCAACATAGGTTGAGAACTACAAGCATAACATAAAATTCAGAAAAAGGAAAAAATATATTAGCTGAAGATAGGAGCGGAGAATTTTATTCCAATGTATTATTGGTGAATGTCAGTTCTTTCCGGATACGGCTCAGATGTGTAGGCGTTATTTGTAGATAAGAGGCCATTTCTTTGAGAGTAATGTTTTGCAATATATCCGGACATCGCTTCAGCAGAGCAAGATAACGCGCTTTGGGCGACGATCCATGCAAATCCAAGTACCGCATATAAGCTTGTCGAAACAAGCCTTCTGCCAAGATTCGATGCAGTTCCGGTGAATTCGCAAGTTGGTGTTTTAATACGGTGACCGAGCATTGTATGACCTCCGCATCTGTCGCTGCAATGATATTGGTTTTAACAGATTCCTTATTTACGGAACTTAGAAAATCACCAACCAGACCATTACTGAATACAAACCCTGTAATATGTTCGTAACCTTCAGTGTCCGTTATCGTGTATTTGAAATATCCCTTCCTGATAAATCCAAAATACTTGATGACATCTCCCTGCCAGACAAAAACCTCTCCTTTCCGATAATGCTTTACCATTCCGTTTTGCAAACAGATCTCATGCCAGACAGTCATATCCAAATTGTCCATATATGAATTGAAGTTTTCCATATTCTGATTTAACCAACAAGTATGCATTGCAAATATAGCGAAGTTCGATGAATTATCAGCCATGGCTACTGAAATTTATCCCTCAATCATGGTCTATTACAATCCTCTTCGATGTATTCTACTCCTATCACTGTCACCGAACCTCCTTCGGGAAAACATCCACCAAAAGAATCCTCATAATGCCGAACAAATTTCAAACAGGAAACTCCCTGTCACTCCACATTTCCTTCATTACATTCAAACAAAAAGCATCGTCCCGTCGTTATAATATAAGGACGGACTAATGGCTCCACATCAAGTCCGTACTTTTGCAAAAATCTTATTCAAAAACAATAGAAACGATGAAAATTGAAAAAATTGTAGCTCGAGAAATTCTCGACTCAAGAGGTAATCCCACAGTAGAAGTTGACGTAGTATTGGAATCAGGCATTATGGGACGTGCGTCAGTGCCGTCGGGTGCTTCCACAGGTGAACACGAAGCATTGGAGCTTCGCGATGGTGACAAGCAACGCTATGGTGGAAAAGGTGTACAAAAAGCGGTTGACAATGTAAATAAAGTCATTGCTCCGAAATTGACCGGAATGTCTTCACTCAACCAGAGAGGAATCGACTACGCAATGTTGGCATTGGATGGCACCAAGACCAAATCAAACTTGGGTGCCAACGCTATTCTCGGTGTATCTCTTGCCGTAGCCAAAGCTGCTGCCAACTATTTAGACCTTCCTTTATACCGCTATATCGGTGGAACAAATACATATGTAATGCCTGTGCCGATGATGAACATCATCAATGGCGGTTCACATAGCGATGCTCCTATCGCATTTCAGGAATTTATGATTCGCCCGGTAGGTGCTCCTTCTTTCAAAGAAGGTTTGCGTATGGGCGCTGAAGTGTTCCATGCATTGAAGAAAGTCTTGAAAGACCGTGGTCTTAGCACCGCCGTAGGTGACGAAGGTGGTTTCGCTCCCAACCTGAAAGGTACGGAAGACGCTCTGAATTCTATTCTCGCCGCTATCAAAGCAGCAGGATATGAACCGGGCAAAGACGTAATGATTGGTATGGACTGCGCCTCCTCCGAATTCTACCATGACGGTATTTACGACTACACTAAGTTTGAAGGCGAAAAAGGCAAGAAACGTACCGCCGAGGAACAAATCGACTATTTGGAAGAGTTAATCAACAAATATCCTATCGACTCTATCGAAGACGGCATGAGTGAAAACGACTGGGACGGCTGGAAGAAACTCACTGAACGTATTGGTGACCGCTGCCAATTGGTAGGTGACGATCTGTTCGTGACAAACGTCGATTTCCTTGCAATGGGTATCGAAAAGGGTTGCGCCAACTCTATCCTGATCAAAGTAAACCAAATCGGTTCGTTGACCGAAACATTGAACGCTATTGAGATGGCTCACCGTCACGGTTACACTACGGTTACTTCTCACCGTTCGGGTGAAACGGAAGACGCTACTATTGCCGACATCGCAGTAGCTACCAACAGCGGACAAATCAAAACCGGCTCTTTGAGCCGTTCAGACCGTATGGCTAAATACAATCAACTGCTTCGTATCGAAGAAGAGCTTGGCGATTTGGCTGTGTATGGATATAAGAGAATTAAGTAAATCGGCATTTCCCATATGTATACAAAAGAAAAGCATTCAGGTATTTGCCTGAATGCTTTTTTCCTTCGTGAACTGTCTGTATGTCCATTTTTTGAGCCTCTTGTCGGATTCGAACCAACGACCCCGAGATTACAAATCACGTGCTCTGGCCAACTGAGCTAAAGAGGCGGGTGGGTAAGCTAACTATATCGCGCCGCTACAACCAACTACCTTTGCTGCGATCAAGCCCTGGAGGATTCGAAGGGAGCTGGCCGTATAGGACTTACCCGTTTTGCGGTTGCAAAGGTAGGCATTTTTATGAATCCTGCAATAGATATGGATAACTTTTTTCACATAAAAAAACTAACAGACTACATTTCAAGCAATTAAAAATACAAAAAAAATCCCGGCCAGCAACTTTTATTGCTTTATCAACTTTAACAACCAGATTTTCCCTACCAACCGATATTATTTGTACCTTTGTGCGCAATTTATAAATGAAGATGACAGAGAACAGAAGCTATTTACAAAAATATGCCATGCATTTTGGCACGTACATGGGAATCTATTGGATATTGAAGTTCATATTATTTCCGCTGGGATTCCACATACCTTTCCTTTCGCTTTTATTTCTAATCCTGACATTATCCGTACCATTTATCGGATATTATTATGTGAGAATGTACCGGGATAAAATTTGTGGGGGAAGTATCCAGTTTTCGCATGCTGTCCTTTTTACTATATTTCTGTATATGTTTGCCTCCTTGCTGGTAGCTGTAGCCCATTACATCTATTTCCAGTTTATCGACCACGGCTTTATCATCAATTCTTATACACAACTATGGGACGAACTGATGGCAAACACCCCCGCCCTGATTGAAAACAAAGAGATTATAAAAGAGACGATAGACAGTGCCCGTTCACTCAATTCCATAAATATCACCATGCAACTATTATCATGGGATGTATTCTGGGGAAGCCTCCTTGCCATCCCTACCGCATTAATGGTAATGAAAAGAGCTAAAACCGGAAGCGACGAGCCTGCTCAATCGTAATTTGTAATTCGTAATTTAGTAATAAAAAGATGGATATATCAGTTGTAGTCCCATTATTCAATGAAGAAGAGTCACTACCCGAACTCTACGCTTGGATAGAACAGGTAATGCAAGCCAACGAATTCTCATTCGAAGTGATTTTCGTTAACGACGGAAGCACCGACCACTCATGGGAAGTGATAGAAAAACTCAAGACACAATCAGAACACGTAAAAGGAATCAAGTTCCGACGCAACTACGGCAAATCACCTGCACTCTACTGTGGATTCGCCGAAGCCCAGGGTGACGTGGTTATCACGATGGACGCAGACCTGCAGGACAGCCCGGACGAAATTCCCGAACTCTACCGGATGATAACCCAAGACGGTTACGACCTCGTATCCGGCTGGAAGCAAAAAAGATATGACCCGTTATCCAAAACATTGCCTACGAAGTTGTTCAATGCCACTGCACGCAAAGTTTCGGGCATCAAAAACCTGCACGATTTTAACTGCGGACTGAAAGCATATCGCAAAGATGTAGTAAAACACATCGAGGTGTACGGTGAGATGCACCGCTATATCCCCTATTTGGCAAAAAACGCCGGATTCAAGAAAATCGGTGAAAAGGTGGTACATCACCAGGCACGCAAGTACGGCACTACCAAATTCGGGCTCAACCGCTTTGTCAACGGCTATCTGGACTTGCTCTCCCTTTGGTTCCTTTCCAAATTCGGAATCAAGCCGATGCATTTCTTCGGATTGCTGGGTTCTTTGATGTTTCTCGTAGGAATGATTTCTGTCGTCATCGTAGGCGTCAGCAAACTATACGCCATGTCCAACGGTCTGCCCTACCGACTGGTGACCGACTCTCCCTATTTTTATTTGTCACTCACGGCTATGATTATAGGTACACAACTGTTTCTTGCCGGATTCCTTGGCGAACTAATCTCGCGCAACGCACCGGAACGGAACAACTATCAGATAGAAAAGAAAATTTGATTCACATTCAATAATTGACTATGAAGAATTTAGTTCGTATCTTTCTCCTATTGATAATCGTCGGTGCCGCTGTGAGCATCCATAGTTCATGCTCAGACGAGAACGATTGTTCGTTGGCGGGACGCCCGATGATGTATTGCACATTCAAGACCATAGACAAGAGCCTAGACCCGACCAAGGTGTTAAACGACACGCTTGACTCGCTGACAATCAAAGCATTGGGAACAGACTCAATTATTCTCAACAACGAGAAAAAAGTGCATAAGATAATGCTGCCGTTACGCTATACCAGCGATTCTACCGTGTTTATTCTCCAATACAATCCGGTAGACAATCCTGACGATGTAGATACCTTGTATATCGTACAGCAGAATACTCCCTATTTCCAATCAATGGAATGCGGATATATGATGAAACAAAATATCATCAGTGCCAAGTTCGGAAACAGAGCCAATAGTTCGGAGAAAATAGACTCTATCTATCTTAGAAATAAAGAAGCCAATAGTAATGAAATTGAGAATCTACAGATATTCTTTAAATATCGTGACCGCACACCGGATACGGCTGACTAGCCTTTTTCTACTCTTCTACATCGGACTTCCGTTGTCGGCACAACAGCAACGTCCCACCCATACACCCAAAAGAGATCAGAAAAAGAATAAGGTTGTCGAAGTAGATACCATTCCTTTTTACAATGGTACATACATCGGTGTGGACTTATACGGCCCGGGAAGCAAACTTCTTGGTAGCGACTTCATGAGTTCCGAAATCAGCGTGGCAGTCAACCTCAAAAACAAATTCATCCCTACCATAGAATTCGGTATGGGTGGAACAGACACTTGGAGCGAAACGGGCATCCACTACAAAAGCAAAGCTGCTCCATTCTTCCGAATCGGTGTGGACTACAACACCATGGCAAAGAAGAAAGAGAAGAATAGTTATTTGTATGCAGGTCTTCGCTACGCATTCAGTTCCTTCAAATATGATGTATCCACCATGCCCGCAGGCGACCCTATCTGGGGAGATGTTATAGGCAACCCCAGTCTGGAAGACAATTACTGGGGCGGAAGCGTTCCTTTCAGTCATTTGGGAATGAAAGGTTCGGTGCAGTGGCTGGAAATCGTTTTAGGTGTCAAAGTGCGTATTTACAAGAACTTCAACATGGGTTGGTCGGTACGCATGAAATACAAGACAAGCGCCTCTACCGGAGAGTACGGCGACCCGTGGTATGTGCCCGGCTACGGAAAGTTTAAATCGAACAATATGGGAATCACCTATTCCCTCATTTATAAATTGCCTCTTTAGAATACAATGACAGGACTAGAGATTTGGTTGCTTGCAATAGGTTTGGCAATGGATTGCTTCGCCGTTTCGATTGCAAGCGGCATTATTCTGAAACGTACCCAATGGAAACCTATGCTGGTCATGGCTTTTGCGTTCGGGCTTTTTCAAGCAGTCATGCCTTTTATCGGATGGATGTTTGCCAAAAATTTCAGCCATTTCATAGAAAGTATAGACCATTGGATTGCCTTTGCCATTCTTGCTTTCCTTGGCGGCAGGATGATTTGGGAATCTTTCAAAGAAGAAGAATGCTGTCAGTTATTCAATCCGGCAAGCCTGAAAGTGGTATTCACCATGGCAATAGCAACAAGCATCGACGCGCTGGCCGTGGGCATTTCGTTTGCCTTTCTAGGAGTGCAGGGCTATAATGGAATCCTGTCCCCTATCCTAATCATAGGATTTGTTTCATTCGTCCTGTCGCTAATCGGACTTATCTTCGGTATCCAATGCGGTTGTGGACTGGCACGGAAATTAAAGGCAGAATTATGGGGTGGCATCATCCTGGTCATTATCGGAATCAAAATATTAATCGAACATCTGTTTTTCCAATAAAAAGAGTTTTCTCATCAAACAAAAGAGCGTATGAAAACAAAGAAGAATTTCCTTTGGCTGGCTTTCCTGATTCTGGCAACCATCTGGATATTGGCCAGACGCAACCAGCAAACTAACTACTACAGTATCAAAGGTCTGGTATTCGGAACTGTATATAAAATCACCTACGAGCATGAAGGCGATTTAAAACCGGAAATCGAAGCCGAACTGCAACGTTTTGACAATTCTCTATCGCCATTTAACGACAGTTCTGTCATTAGTCGTGTAAACCGTAACGAAGAATTGGTTACCGACAGCTTCTTTCAAAATTGCTTCAACCGTTCGATGGAAATATCACGCGAAACAAAAGGTGCTTTCGACATCACGGTAGCCCCTCTTGCCAATGCTTGGGGATTCGGTTTCAAGAAAGGAGCTTTCCCGGATTCAATCATGATAGACAGTCTGCTACAAATCACCGGATATGAAAAAGTGAACTTGGAGAACGGTGAAGTTATCAAGCAAGATCCGCGTATCATGTTGAGTTGTAGCGCAGTAGCCAAAGGGTATTCGGTAGACGTAGTAGCACGTCTGCTCGACCGGAAAGGTATAAAAAACTATATGGTAGACATTGGCGGTGAGGTAGTAGTAAAAGGTAAAAATCCTTCCAATAATTTATGGCGCATTGGAATCAACAAACCCGTCGACGACTCACTGGCCGTAAACCAAGACCTACAAACAATACTCGAAATTTCAGACTTAGGCTTGGCAACTTCCGGCAACTACCGCAACTATTACTACAAAGACGGCAAGAAATATGCCCATACCATCGACCCGAGAACGGGCTATCCGGTACAGCACAGCATCTTGTCCTCTACCGTAATCGCCAAGGACTGCATGACCGCCGATGCCCTGGCTACCGCCTTCATGGTGATGGGACTGGAAAAAGCGGAGACTTTCTGCAAGGCGAACCCGGAGATTGACGCTTACTTTATCTATAGCGGAGAAAACGGAGAGTTCAAAACCTACTACACGGAAGGAATGAAAAAGTACATAGCGAAATAAAATCCGTTTCTTCTCTTTCATTCTCTTCACATTAGGATAAGTAACAAGCTATCAATTATTTCGTGTGACAACCCGAATAAAAAGCCTTTTTCACATCCTTCACGACCGGACATCATCGCGGAAACGCTTACCATCGCAGAAACGCGACTTATCGTGAAGGATGTGCCGCAAATCTCCTGAAACTCCCGACGGGTCATCATCTGATGTCCGGCAAAATATTCTTTCAACAGCATATCAATCTCCACTCCCGAAACCTTCTCCGAATGACGGACGTACTTGGACTGACTGGCACGGACGTCAACGGAATGTCCTTTCAGACTAGTGTCAGGACGGAAACGAACTGTAATCATGAATGAATCTTGTAACAAAGCATATCCGTATCCACCTTACCATTCATAAAGATACGGGGATGTAACGCTGCCTCTTCTTCTTCCGAAGATGCATTAGGATTTTCATACCAATCAAATACAATAGCCATTACTTCTTATCAATTAAAATGTGTAACTTCATCATAGGACGACTGGAATCGGCTACTCGGACAACTGGAATCGGCTGTTCAGTCAACTATAGTCAGCCAACCGGACAACTCTAGTCGGCTTTCCTCAAATAAGCACTAAAGATACGACAAAGTAACGGCATATCAGCATAAGAAAGCATATTTTTCGTTTCAGGAGAAAATAAACATTTTCTTAGCCAAATACTTACAAACCCCATATTCCATGTTATACCTTAACAGCATCAACCGGTCGAAAAAACAACATTTATTTACTTAACAAAGAAGAAAAATATGAAGACATTAGAATATAACTCGAAACGCCTGGCAAAAAATACGGGTGTTGATGAAAGAATCGCCAAACGTCATCGTTTCATCGAACACCTCAAAAAATCTGATGCAAATATCCAGCCTCAACATATGCAAAGCCTATCAGAAAAATTTCCGGTCGTTCCCCCCGTATCGCTTCTTTCATCGGAACAAGTAACCGTACCGACCTGCTCCGTGACCCGACGGGTAGCCGCAGATTCATCTGTATTGAAGTGGAGCACGATATAGACTGCACCGAAATAGAGCATTCGCAAATCTATGCCCAACTGAAAGAGGAACTGCTTGCAGGCGCCCGTCACAGGTTCAGTAAAGAGGAAGAACATGCCTTGCTGCGTCATAACAGCGCATATTATCGCGTCAATCCCATAGAAGACATTGTGCGCAGCACATACGTGCCTGCCGCGATGGATAAACCGGATTGCCTGTCGCTCTCCGCCGCTATTATTCATCAGGAATTGAGAAAGAGTTTTCCGGCCATACTTCGTAGCTGTACTCCTATCCAATTGGCACAAATCCTGACCGCAGCAGGTATCATCTGGCAGCATACGAGGTTGGGGAATGTGTATCTGGTGAAGAGGATGAAGGATGGTGAAGAGTGGAAATAATGCCGTTCATTCACAGAAAGTAACTGTGAATGAACGGATAAGTTTTATGTGAAAAGAGTGGAGAACGGTTTATAAAAATAAAGTACATTATTCAAGAACAAAAAAGTTTTAGAATCATCTCCGAATATTTGGATATTATTCGTTATCTTTGAAAACTTTATTTCATTAATTAATATCATTTGAGATGATGAGAGAAGCCCAAATAGAAGAACTATTTATAAAAAAGTTAGAAGAGCTCAAATACTCCTATCGCAGAGATATTCGCGACAGAAACTCTCTTGAACAAAACTTCCGAGAAAAGTTTGAATCTCTCAACCGGGTAAGACTGACTGAAAACGAATTTGAACGGCTGAAAGCCGAAATTATAACTCCTGATGTATTTGCCGCTTCGAAGTTGCTGCGTGAAAGGAATTATTTTCAACGTGAAGATGGCACCCCTCTACATTATACATTGGTAAACATAAAAGACTGGTGCAAAAATGAATATGAGGTTATCAACCAATTGAGAATAAACACTGGAAATAGTAACCATCGATATGATGTTATCATTCTTATTAATGGTATCCCAGTAGTTCAGGTCGAGTTAAAAACATTAGAAGTATCACCAAGGAAAGCAATACAACAAATTGTTGATTACAAAAACGATGTTGGCAACGGGTATACCAACTCATTACTTTGTTTTATGCAGTTATTCATTGTTAGTAACAGGAGCGACACCCGCTACTTTGCCAACAACCAAAATCAACATTTTAGTTTTGATTCCAACGAGCAATTTCTACCAGTGTATCAACTTGCAAATGAGCGGAATAGAAAAATCAGACATTTAGACTCTTTTGCAGAACTATTCTTACCTAAATGTACATTGGGGGAAATGATTAGCAAATATATGGTCTTGGTAGAAAGCGAGCAAAAACTATTGATTATGCGCCCCTATCAAATCTATGCAGTAAAAGCAATTGTAAACTGTATTCATCAAAATCGGGGTAACGGTTATATATGGCACACTACAGGTAGTGGAAAGACGCTTACTTCTTTCAAAGCCTCCACATTATTGAAAGATAATCCGGACATAGAAAAATGCCTTTTCGTTGTTGACCGCAAAGACTTGGACAGGCAAACCCGTGAAGAGTTTAATAAGTTTCAAGAAGGAAGTGTAGAAGAAAACACCAATACCGAAACACTTGTAAGGCGACTACTTTCTACAGATTATGCAGATAAAGTCATTGTAACGACCATCCAAAAACTGGGTTTGGCATTGGATGGAAACCATAAAAAGAACTATAAAGAACGCTTAAATTCATTGAGTAAAAAACGAATGGTTTTCATCTTTGATGAATGTCACCGTTCACAATTTGGTGAGAATCATAAAGCTATTAAGGAATTCTTCCCTAATGCTCAATTGTTCGGCTTTACCGGGACACCTATTTTCAATGATAACGCAACACAAAAGACTATAGAGGACGAACATGCCTCCAACAAGACTACTAAAGATATTTTCGAAAAGGAACTACATGCATATACCATTACAAACGCAATTGATGACAAAAACGTATTGCGTTTTCATGTAGAATATTTTAAAGGAAAAGGGAACATTAATCCTAAACCCGGAGAAACCATTACTCAACAAGCAGTGATTGAGGCTATTATAGCTAAGCACAATGCCGCAACTAATTCGAGGAAGTTCAATGCGATTCTGGCAACCGCTTCTATAAACAATGCTATAGAATATTATAACCTTTTCAAAGAAATCCAGAAACAAAAGCAGAAAACAAACAAAGAGTATATACCTCTAAATATAGCCTGCGTTTTTTCACCTCCGGCAGAGGGAAATAAAGATATTCAGCAAATTCAGGAAAACTTGGAGCAAGAAAAAGAAGACAACAAGCAAAATCCTGATGAAAAGAAAGCAGCATTAAAGAGTATTATCAAGGATTATAATAAACAATACGGAACAAATCACAGCATTAATGAGTTTGATTTGTATTACCAAGATGTACAAAAGCGCATCAAAGACCAACAATACAGTAATGCGGATTATCCTCACAAGAATAAAATTGATATCGTCATTGTAGTAGATATGCTACTTACAGGTTTTGATTCCAAATATCTGAACACCTTATATGTAGATAAAAATCTAAGATATCATGGACTGATACAGGCTTTTTCACGTACTAACCGTGTATTAAACGATACTAAACCATACGGAAATATTTTAGATTTCCGCCACCAGGAAAATGCCGTAAACGAAGCTATCGCTTTATTCTCAGGAGAAAAATCTGAAGAGCAGGCGAAAAAAATCTGGTTAGTTGATCCGGCTCCTGTAGTAATTGAGAAATATAAAAAAGCCGTAGCAGCTTTAGGTGATTTCATGCGACAAAATAATTTAGCCTGCGAACCCCAGGAAGTGTATAATTTGAAGGGGGATACTTTGCGAATCGCTTTTGTCAAAAATTTCAAGGAAGTACAACGGTTAAAAACCCAGCTCGACCAATATACAGACTTAAACGAGGAACAACAAACTCAAATTGAAGAGATATTGCCAGAAAATACTTACCGTTCATTCAAAAGTTCGTACATAGAAACGGCTAAGCAATTTAGGGAAATACAACAAAAAGGCGGTGATAATATCCCCATAGATATACAACAACTTGATTTTGAGTTTGTACTTTTTTCCTCAGCATTGATTGACTATGATTACATCATGGGACTAATTGCTGACAGCACTCAAAAGAAACCATCTAAACAGAAAATGACAAAAGCACAAATCATCAACCTGCTTTGTTCAAGTTCTAATTTGATGGATGAACAAGAGGATTTAACTGAATACATAAAAAGTTTGGATTGGAATAATGGGCAAGATGTACAATCGCTACATGATGGTTACAATGCTTTTAAGATAGAAAAAAACGAGAAAGAGCTATCCAATATCGCAAACAAGCACGGGTTAACTGCGTCTGCCTTAAAAGATTTTACAGACAAAATCATGCAACGCATGATTTTCGACGGTGAAAAACTAACGGATCTCCTTGAACCATTAGATCTAAGCTGGAAAGAACGCCGGACGAAAGAACTTGCATTGATGGCAGACTTAGTCCCTCACTTAAAAAAACAAGCTCAAGGGCGTGAGATTTCAGGATTAGCCGCTTATGAATAACATAAAGAAAAGAATATGAGTAACCAACCTAAAATATATAAATATAAAGATTTGTCGGGATTAGCCGCAAGGTTACGTGGCGATCTGGTTGAACATGATTTTGTCTTGCTCTACGCTCATAATGGAACAGGGAAAACCCGTTTATCTATAGAGTTTAAGAATAAAGGAAAAAAGAAAATAAACGGAGACACTCTCTATTTTAATGCTTTCACCGAAGATCTGTTTCATTGGGACAATGACTTGGAAAATGATATGGATCGCGTTCTTAAAATAAATGCTGATTCAAAATTCTTCAATGCATTTAAAGAATTATCCCTGGAAGAGAAAATCTTCGCATACCTAGAACGCTATGCGGAATTTGACTTCAAATTTGATTATGAAAAATGGGAAATAAGCTTCAGCAAGCAGATTCCCAATCCCAAACATAAGTTTAACAACAAAGAGCCTGAGTATATCATTCAGAACAATATTAAAATTTCTCGTGGCGAAGAGAATATTTTTATCTGGTGTATCTTTCTTGCCATCTGCGAACTGACAATAGATGGTGCAGAAGCTTACAATTGGGTTAAATACATATACATAGACGATCCAATCTCCTCGTTGGATGACAATAATGCTATTGCTGTAGCCAGTGATTTATCTCAGTTATTAAAAAGAGGAAAAGATAAGGTCAAATCTGTTATTTCATCTCACCACAGTTTATTTTTCAACGTCGTTTACAATGAATTAAAGCAAAAACCATGCAAACGATATTTTCTACATAAGAATGGAACTGACGGATATACTCTACAGGCAACTGACGAAACACCTTTTTTCCATCATATAGCCATATTGAGCGAACTCAAACAAGTGATGGAGTCGGGTAAAATCAACACTTATCATTTCAATATGTTACGCAGTATTTTAGAAAAGACATCTACGTTCTTCGGATATGACGACTTTTCAAAATGTATTCATGGAGTAGAGGATGAAGTACTCTATTCACGAGCACTAAACCTACTAAGCCATGGAAAATATTCTATTTATGAACCCGTAGAGATGGGGGATGACAACAAAATTCTTTTTATAAAGATATTGCGAGCATTTTTGGATAAATATCAATTTGACTTACCTATTCTTCTAATTGAAGAAGAAAAAGAAGTGATTGATGCGATTAACAAAGAAAAAAAGAAAAATTAAATATGACTGTACAAGATCAAAAACAATTAGGTAAAACCCTTTGGGAAATAGCAGACGGGTTGCGTGGAGCAATGAATGCAGATGACTTTCGTGATTATATGCTATCGTTTCTTTTTCTACGCTATCTGTCTGATAATTATGAAGAAGCTGTAAAGAAAGAATTGGGGAGAGATTATCCCCAGTTGGAAGAAGCCAACAAACATAAAGCTTTAGGAGTATGGTATAAAGCAAATGAAATGGACGTACCGGAATTTGAAAAACAAATGCGCCGTAAAGTTCATTATGTTATAAAACCTCAATATTTATGGAGTAACATTTCAGAAATGGCTCGTACTCAGAATGGAGAGTTGCTACAAACACTTGAAGAAGGCTTTAGATACATTGAAAATGAGTCATTTGAAAGTACTTTCCAAGGTTTGTTTTCGGAAATAAACTTGAATTCGGAAAAGTTAGGCAGAACAGCCTCGGATAGAAATAAAAAACTTTGCACTATTATTCAAAAAATAGCAGAAGGAATTGCCAGATTCTCAACAGATACAGACATCTTAGGCGATGCTTATGAATATCTTATCGGTCAGTTTGCCGCAGGTTCGGGAAAGAAGGCCGGAGAGTTTTATACCCCGCAACAGCTATCTACTATTTTATCTAAAATTGTAATCTTAGATAGTCAAGACCCGGCATTAGGAGAAAAAAATAAATTAGACAGAGTATTGGACTTCGCATGTGGCTCCGGTTCCCTATTATTGAATGTCCGCAGACAGTTAGTGGAAACCGAAGGAAGTATTGGGAAAATATATGGACAAGAAAAGAATATTACCACCTACAACCTTGCCCGTATGAATATGCTGTTGCATGGACTCAAAGATACAGAATTCGAAATACACCATGGCGACACATTGATCAATGACTGGAATATTCTGAACGAAATGAATCCTGCAAAAAAGATGGAATTCGACGCCATCGTTGCAAATCCCCCTTTCAGTTTACGCTGGGAGCCCAATGATACGCTAACAGAAGATTTCCGTTTCAAGAACTATGGCATTGCACCTAAATCGGCTGCTGACTTTGCATTTTTATTGCACGGCTTCCATTTCTTGTCCAATGGAGGAACAATGGCTATCATACTCCCACATGGAGTATTGTTTCGCAGTGGAGCAGAGGAACGTATCCGCACCAAACTACTGAAAGATAATAATATAGATACAGTGATAGGTTTACCTTCTAATCTGTTCTTTTCTACAGGGATTCCGGTTTGCATTTTAGTATTAAAGAAATGTAAGAAATTTGATGATGTTCTTTTCATCAATGCCAGTGAACATTTTGAAAAGGAGAAGAGACAAAATCGCCTGCGGGAAGGAGAAGACGGTAAGCCTAATGATATTCAGAAAATCATAGAAACATATCAATTCCGAAAAGAGGAAGAACGATACTCCCGACGGGTGTCTATGGACGAGATTGAGCAAAACGGTTACAACCTTAATATTAGCAGGTACGTAAGCACGTTCAAAGAAGAAGAGCCCATTGACATACATGCAGTAATGGCTGAAATCAAAGAACTTGAAGCTAAACGAGCTGATTTAGACAAAGAAATAAATGTTTATCTGAAAGAACTTGGATTGATAGAGTAATAACGATGCCGAAGAATTTTGAAATAAAAAATAGTACAGCCGAGTTCCTCATGTTCGTGATGGACGGTAAAGAAAACGGTGTACAAGTGACGTATAAAGACGAAACAATTTGGTGCACGCAGAAGGCAATGGCTACACTATTCGACGTAGGTGTTCCTGCCATCAGTAAACACTTGAAGAATATCTTCGATACAGGTGAACTTTCAGAAAAATCAGTTATTTCCATTTTGGAAACAACTGCCTCAGATGGCAAATCCTACAAAACTTCTTTCTATTCGCTCGATGCTATTATTTCTGTTGGTTACCGTGTGAATTCTGTCCGTGCCACTCAATTCCGCCAATGGGCAACCTATATATTGCGGCAATTTGCCATACGTGGGTATGTTATTGATAAAAAGCGAATGGAAAATGGTTCATTCATTGGTGAAGACTATTTCGAGCATTTGCTTGCCGAAATCAGGGAGATAAGATTAAGCGAACGTCGTTTCTATCAGAAGTTGACCGATATATACGCCACAGCCATCGACTACAATAAGGATGCACCAACTACTCGTCTATTTTTTAAGAAAATGCAAAACAAAATGCACTTTGCCGTACATGGTCATACTGCTGCTGAACTGATAGTAGAGCGAGCTAATGCACAAAAAGAAAATATGGGATTGACAACCTGGGAAAATGCCCCTGACGGGAAAATTGTAAAACCTGATGTGAGCATAGCAAAAAATTATTTGAATGAATTAGAATTAGAGGATATGGGACGTTTGGTCAACGCGACTCTAGATATGGCTGAACGTATGGCAAAACGGCATATCCCTATGACTATGGAAGATTGGGCAAGACGAATAGATATTATCCTCGAAGCTGGAGATAATGCAGTATTGATTGATGCGGGTAAAGTTACCGCAGAGTTTGCTAAATCTTTTGCAGAATCAGAGTTCGAAAAATATCGAATTGTACAAGACAGGTTATTTTGTTCTGACTTTGACCGGTTTGATGACAACGATATCCTTTCATTCAATTTTAACCTTAAATGAAGAATAACAGTTATGGCAAATAATAACAATACAAAAAACCTCAATGTTCCAAATTTGAGATTCCCGGAGTTTAAGGGGGAGTGGAAAAAATGTACGATTGGGGAATTGGCTATCAAAGTGGGTAGTGGTGTAACGCCAAGAGGAGGCGAATCTGTATATAAAATGGATGGGCATTCTTTTGTTCGTAGTCAGAATGTAGGCTTGGGACATCTTATATTGGATGATATTGCTTTTATTGACGAAGAGACACATCTACGTCAAAAGAGCACAGAGTTAAAATTAGAAGACGTGTTGCTTAATATTACAGGAGCATCTATTGGACGTAGTGCATTAGTGAATGAGCAAGTAGTAGGTGGTAATGTTAATCAGCATGTCTGCATTATTCGTACTAAAGAAAATCTCATATCTTCATTTCTCTGCAACTTTTTATTGTCCAATTATGGTCAAAGACAAATAGATAGTTTTCAAGCAGGCGGAAATAGACAAGGCTTAAATTTTGAACAAATTAAATCTATTAAAATTGCTATTCCGTCCACCAAAGAACAAACAAAAGTCGCAAAATTACTACAACTAATAGAAGAGCGTATTGCTACCCAAAGCAAAATAATTGAGAAATATAAATCTCTAATTAAAGGGATAAGATATTACATTTTG
>CANPJW010000053.1 GCA_947574505.1 uncultured Bacteroides sp.
ATCATTAGACTTTTTACTTTTAATATACTATATAGAATCGCGGAGACGCTTACATGACAGTCTACTTTTAATACTTCAAGGAAACGTTCTCAGGTTTTTCTAAATCTATTTTCTGCCAAATCCATAATGATTCGTTTTTATACCCAAGATATAAGAACAAAAAAAAGAGAGACAATATAGAAGCGCGGAGACGCTTACATATTCCTTCAGCCCCGTTCCATCTCCAAAAACGCATCCCAAGGTGATGACTGTCTGGCAAAACACTCACATTTCATCAAATGACAACAACCGGACGAATAAGGTGTATCATCCGGTCGAAGTCGTTGTATCTTCCCTTCAAGTAAATTGTTTCACTTAAGTGATGATATTATATCACCCTAGTGATGAACTTTCATCACTAGAGTGCTCAAACTTCATCACTTAGGTGAAACAACTGAATCAAAAGGAAGATATCGTGTAATCAACCGAACGAAACAGCTTGTTATTCAAGATGTTTACGCTTAGTCACTTTTCTCTAAAACCCCACGAAAAACACTTGCAAAACGCTATTTTACACAGTATCTTTGTTCCAACGGAAACCTAAAACAACAAATAATGGATAAAAAGTTATTGAACAAAGTAATGAAGAAGCTTGCTTCCTCGAATGTAGTGATAAGTCCGACAGTGAAGAGTTCATCTACCTCATTATCAATGCAGAAGAAACCGGAAACGGAACAAGTACAGCAAAAACTGGAACAATATTTGCTGAGCTGCTACCACTTCCGCTTCAACCTACTGACGGAACAAACGGAATGTTGCAAAAAAGACGCTGACACACCTATATATAAGGTAATAAGCCAGCGCACCCTGAACAGCCTGTGCCTGGAAGCACGTGCACGTCACATCAACTGCTGGGACAAGGATGTAAGCCGGTTCGTGAACTCGGAGCAGATGCCGGACTATCATCCGTTACTTTCCTATATGAACACCCTTCCCGAATGGGACGGCAAGGACCGCGTGACTCCGCTGGCACAACGCATATCTACGAAAGATTTCTGGGTGAACAGTTTCCACCGCTGGATGCTGGGCGTAACTGCCCAGTGGAGCGGACGCATGGCCCGGTGCGCCAACGCTGTGGCCCCCATGCTGGTGAGCAGCGAGCAAGGGAGATGCAAATCCACTTTCTGCGAATTGCTGATGCCCGATTCGTTGAAAGACTACTATACGGACAGCTTCGAACTGACCGGACAGGCAGGATGCGAGCAGAAGCTGGCTTTCTTCGGACTGATTAATCTGGATGAGTACGACCGTCTTTCACCACAGAAACTGCCATTGCTGAAAAATCTGATGCAGATGAAAAAACTGGATTTCCGCAAGTCGCACCGCTCGTCCTACAGCCATCTGCCCCGGATGGCCTCGTTCATCGGCACCAGTAACCGGAAAGCGCTGCTCACCGACCCCAGCGGAAGCCGCCGTTATTTCTTTGCCGAGGTAAAGGAGAAGATAGACTGCTCGCCACTGGAGCACAAACAGCTTTTCGCCCAGCTGAAAGCAGAACTGGACGAGGGAAAGCGTTACTGGTTCTCGGCGGCGGAGGAATCCGAGCTGAAACTGCGCAACCAGGCCTATTATGCCTTGCCTACCGAAGCGGAAATGATTCTCCATTGTTTCAGACTGCCGGATAAAGGGGAAGACTTCAAACTTTACTCGGCAGTATGCTTGTTCAATATCCTGCTGAAACGATATCCGGCAGCCATGCGCGGCATCACGATAAACAAAATGGGAAGAATCATGAATTCCCTGGGAGCGGAACGGATGCATACCACAACAGGAAATATGTATAAACTGGTAGCACTGGCCGGGTAAAAACATCCCTGAAGCTATTATGAAGGAATTTATAATGATTCCTTCATAATAGCCTTCTGTATATCAACACATTACCCTTCCATGAAGGATTTGAACAATTTTATCGCTTATTTTAATTCCGATGTACCACCATCTTCTTATTCCGGCCGGTAAACCTGCAAAGGCAGCTCACCTTTCAAGGCTCCCAACGCATTATAAGCCAGCGAGCCCATCTCGTCTTCACCGGGCATCAGCACAACCGGCGCCAGATAATCAATCTGTTCCTTGAGAATCCCTACACAGTAATCACTATGGGCAATGCCTCCCGTCAGAATAATGGCATCCACCTGCCCACGGAGCGTGACATACATGGCCCCTGCCTGTTTCGCCACCGTATAGAGCATCGCATCCAATACCCCTTTATAAGGCTCCTCGCCTTCGGAAGCTTTCCGGGCAATAGTCACCACATCATTCATACCCAGATGGGCAGTCAGCCCCCCTTTGCCATTCAGCATCTTCTTGATCTGCTTTAACGTATACTTACCGCTGAAGCACAATTCCGCCAACTGGTCGGCAGGAATGGTTCCCGCACGTTCGGGAGAAAACGGCCCCTCACCGTTCAAGGCATTGTTAACATCAATCACCCGTCCTTTGCAATGGGCACCCACCGATATGCCACCCCCCAGATGCACCACAATCAGATTCAACTCTTCATAATGTTTCCCGATGGAAGCGGCATATTTACGCGATACCGCCTTACTGTTCAAGGCATGGAAGATGGAAATGCGCTCTATCTCCGGTATTCCCGTCAGGCGGGCGGCCGGTTGCAGCTCGTCTACCACTTCGGGATCGGCAATGTAGGCGGGACAATGGCATTCCCGGGCTATTTCATCGGCAATCAGCGCGCCCAAATTACAGGCGTGCTCCATCCGGGCGTTGAGCAAATCGTGTTTCATCTGTTCGTTAATGGCATACACCCCGCCGGGCGTAGGCTTCAGCAGACCGCCACGGGCAATGACGGCATCAAAATCCAACGGAATATCCGCCTCGGCAAGCAATCGCAATACAAAGTCCTTACGGTACGCATACTGTTCGTTGACGTGGTGAAACTCCGACAAGTCATCCGCAGTATGATGGGCCCCTGCCGCCCACACCGGCTTTTCATCGATGAAAAGGGCTATTTTGGTAGAAGTAGAGCCCGGATTAATCACAAATATCTTCATAATTTAAAGGTTTTATCCGGCCACGCAGGCCAATGCCAGACTATAATATTTCGAATTACCGGAATCGGCACGCGAAGGAACCACTACAGGAGAAGTAGTACCTCGCAACATGCCTGCCATGTTGGCGTCACCAAACAACGACACCGTTTTATAGAATGTATTTCCCGACTCGATATTGGGAAAGATCAACAAATCCGCATGTCCCACCACCGGCGAGCTGATTCCTTTCACCTCACCGCTATGCGCATCACATGCCGTCTTCACATCCATGGGCCCGTCCAAGTACATGTTTCCGTAAGCACCGGCGGCGGCACGTTCCTTTAAAGTCACATAATCCAGTGTATGAGGGAATTTCTCGTTTACTTTTTCCGTACAATGAATCAAGGCCACACGGGGAGCTTCTATTCCCATGCGGCGGCATACCTCCAGATCATACCGCAGCATCGCCTCGAATTGTTCCAAGGTAGGACGGGGAATGACCGCCGCATCCGAGAAGAACAGCAATTTCTTGTACATCGGGATCTGTGCCACCGTGATATGGCTCAGCACATTCCCTTTCGGCAGGATACCATGTCCCTTATTAAGCACGGCCCGCAATAAATTATCCGTATTGATAATCCCTTTCATCAACACGTCCGCATGTCCCTCACGTATCAGCGAAACAGCTTCCTGGGCTGCTTTATCGGGACTTGTCGCCTCGTATACTTTCACATGATCCGGATATTGAAGGCGGATATATTCCGAGTTCAGCAAATGGGGCGTATCCGCCACCAATAAGAAATCGGCAAAGCCTTCGTGCAAACTGCGGGTTATAACGTATTCGGTATGAGGGTCATTGGGGCAAACAACCACCACACGTTTCCGCTCCTTCAACGAACGCAAACGGCATATCAGGCCGGCGAAGTCTTGTATAGGTTCCATGGTCATTAGATTTTTAGCAAATATGAAAAATAAATCTGAATTTATCCCTATCTTTGCTTAGTTTCTACGAATAATTTAACTTATGAAAACGTTTCAAACATTTGACATTTCAGCCGAGTACGATGCCATACACCGCACCTTTCCCTGCCACAAAGATGCTCCAGTCATAGGGCTTACCGGAAACTTCCAGGAAGGCGCATGTACTTTGCTGGAAGGATATTTCACTTCCATTCTGAAAGCAGGAGGTATTCCTTTCATTATTCCTCCTGTTGACGAAACTAACAGTTTGATAAACTCACTGAATGCATTGGATGGCTTGCTACTGACCGGCGGTGCGGATATCAATCCCTTGTTCCTTGGAGAAGAACCGATAAAGGAATTACACAGTATAAATCCCCGGAGGGATCGTCAGGAGTTATTGCTTGCCAAACTGGCCGCCGACCGGCAGATACCGATTCTGGGAATATGCCGCGGCATACAGGTGATGAACGCCGCTTTTGGAGGCAGCCTGTATCAGGATATCCACGTACAGATGGAAGGGGAACGGATCAAACACGATCAGGATTTGGGACGGGGATATGCCTCGCATACGGTCCGGATAGAGAAAGATTCCTTACTCTATAAATTGTTTGAAACAGAAATATTGCCGGTCAATTCGTTTCACCATCAGGCGGTAAAGGAGGTTGCGCCGGGTTTCAGGGTAACTGCCCGCTCATCCGACGGAGTCATTGAAGCGATGGAATCTACCGAATGCAAGTCCATGATGGGAGTACAATGGCATCCGGAATGTTTCATTCTGGAAAACAATACCTGTATGATGCCGGTATTCCACTGGCTTATACAGGAATCCACTTCTTTCAGAGAAGCCAAAAAACTTCACAGCCGCATGATAACGCTGGATTCACATTGCGACACTCCCATGTTCTTCGATCAAGGAATAAACTTCGCCACCCGTGACAAGAAAATCCTGGTAGACCTGCATAAGATGACGGAAGGACATCTGGACGCGACCATCATGGTGGCTTACCTGAAGCAATTGGAACGTACCGATGAAGCCTTATCGGCCGCTACTGCCAAAGCAGACCGCATCCTGAACGAAATAGAGGAGATGGTTGCCAAGAACTGTACAGCCGTAGATATAGCATATACTCCCGCTGATCTGTGCCGTTTGAAAAAAGCAGGGAAAAAGGCTGTCATGCTGGGCATTGAAAACGGATATGCCATTGGCAAGGATATCACGAATGTAGAACGTTTCCGCCATCGTGGCGTGGTGTACATGACACTTTGCCACAACGGAAATAATGATATCTGCGGCTCTGCCCGTTATAATGAGGAAGGACTGGGCGTAAGCACATTCGGTGAACAGGTGATAAAAGAAATGAACCGTGTGGGAATGATGGTAGATGTTTCTCATGCCGGAGAGAAAAGTTTCTATGATGCACTGGCAATCAGCGGCAAACCGATCGTAGCCTCTCATTCTTCGGCCCGTGCCCTTTGCGACCATCCGCGCAATCTGACGGATGACCAATTGAAAGCATTGGCAGCCAAGGGGGGGGTGGCACAGGTATGTATGTATGGCGGATTCCTGCGCAAGAACGGAGAAGCTACCATCAAGGATGCCATCGAGCATCTGAACCACATGGTAAATGTCATGGGCATAGAACATGTAGGGATAGGAACCGATTTTGACGGTGACGGCGGCATCACAGGCTGCGCTTCAGCATCAGAATTGATAAACTTTACACGCCGGCTGCTGTTGGAAAGATACAGTGAAGAAAATATCCGCCTCATTTGGGGTGGAAACTTCCTGCGCGTTATGGAAGAAGTACAAAGAAAATAACGTAACTTTGCGGCGCAGCCCCCTTCTATATAAAGGATAATGCACAAATAAATAACAGAAGAATAAGTATGAAGATAAGAAATGTTTTAGTAATCCCGTTCTTGCTGCTTGTATTGACAGCCGTTTCGTGCGGAAACAGTAAAAGCAGAAACGACCGGACAGAAACCGTAGACAAAGAAGTGATCAAGGCTCCCGAGTTCGATGCAGACAGCGCCTACCAGTACATTCAGGTACAAGCAGACTTCGGTCCCCGTGTTCCCAACACACAGGCGCACAAAGAATGTGGGGAATATCTGGCAGGACAATTGGAAAAATTCGGCGCCAAGGTATACAATCAATATGCCGATCTGATAGCATACGACGGTACGATACTGAAATCACGCAACATTATCGGTGCTTACAAGCCCGAAAGTAAAAAACGTATCCTGCTTTGCGCCCATTGGGACAGCCGCCCGTATGCCGACAATGATCCCGACCCGAAGAATCACCATACTCCTATACTGGGAGTGAATGATGGTGCCAGCGGTGTGGGGGTGCTGCTGGAAATCGCCCGTCAGATACAGAAGGAACAACCTGCCCTAGGTATAGATATCGTATTTTTCGATTCGGAGGATTATGGAATTCCCGAATTTTATGACGGCAAGTACAAACAAGACACTTGGTGTCTTGGATCACAATACTGGGCACGTACCCCACATGTTCAGAACTATAATGCACGCTATGGAATCTTGCTGGATATGGTAGGAGGAAAAGATGCCACGTTCTATTATGAAGGTTACTCGGCCCGCACCGCCCGTTCCGAAATGAAGAAAATCTGGAAAAAGGCACATGAGCTGGGATATGGCAAATATTTTGTAAAAGAAGACGGCGGTGAGACGGTGGACGACCATATCTATGTCAACAAGTTGGCGCGTATCCCGTGTGTGGACATCATTAACTATGATGCCGACAATCCGCAAAGTTCTTTCGGCTCTTTCTGGCATACGGTAAACGATACGATGGAAAACATTGACCGTAACACGCTGAAAGCGGTAGGACAAACAGTGATGGATGTGATTTATAATGAGAAATAAATGATAAAATAATGAAAACAATAAACGAACTTCAGAACGAAGTGATAGAAGAGTTCAGTGATTTTGATGACTGGATGGACAAGTATCAATTGCTCATAGATTTGGGTAACGAGCAGGAACCACTCGCCCCCGAATATAAAACAGAACAAAACCTGATAGACGGTTGCCAGAGCCGCGTATGGCTGCAAGCCGATATGGAAGACGGCAAAGTGGTGTTCCAGGCGGAAAGTGACGCCTTGATTGTAAAAGGTATCATTGCCCTGCTTATCAAAGTAGTCAGCGGACATACTCCGGATGAAATATTAAGCAGTGATTTATACTTTATAGAGAAGATAGGTTTGAAAGAACATCTGTCGCCCACCCGCAGCAATGGCTTGCTGGCAATGGTAAAACAGATGCGTATGTATGCGCTGGCTTTCAAGGCAAAAATGGCGAACTAGTGATTAGTGGTTAGTGATTACTAACCACTAAAAAATCATCGTCCCAGCCGCTTGGTATCGACATCGGTACGTTTCTTCTCTTTGTATCCGCCGAATTTATAGAGGAATGAAAATGTAAAGCTACGATTGTCCCAATTCATTTCTGTCCGGTTCCGTTGCTGCCCCCACGCCAGCCGGGTGGTCATATTCGATGTATTAAGAATATCATTTCCTTTCAATATCACCTTTGTCTTTCCATCCGGAGAAGCCCACTGAAGTGAAGTCGAAACATTACAAATAGGACTTAAGTTATACACCCCTTGTATGGCACGTGATTGGTAAAAACCAGCCAACGTACCTATGATATTCGGTTTCTTCGATAAGATGAATGTGTTTGTGGTATTCAGAATGACGCTGAATTTATGCCGGTTGAATGCAATATCATGGAAATGGCTGTTCTTGTCATGAGAGAACAGGCCGAAAGCAAAAATGCGCCCGTTCCACCATGTACTCACTTTATAAGAAGCCATAGTCTGTATGGTCCATCTTTTCTGAAAATCATAATTCACAAACTGATTCACCTCCGCCAGACGGTCGGGCAATTGATAAGGGAGCTGCACAAAGTAATCGGGTGTGTAATTGTAATTCACCCCTATCATATATCTATTCTTATACAGATAATTCAAGTCGAGCGAATAATTGGAACTTGGCTTCAGATCGGGATTTCCATGAGCCTCGGTATAGCTGTCCACATACTGTATAATAGGTTGCAACTGCCAGTAAGCGGGATATTTACGATTACTGGTGAAAGACATTTGCAAGGTATGGCCATCTGCCGGAGTATAAGTTGTGTTTACAGTGGGATACAGCATCCAGCTATGGCGTTCCCCGGCATGATAAAGCTCTGCGGCCAAGGAAATTTCGGCAGAGAACTTCTTCCCAAAACTATGTGAAGCGCCGGTGTACATATTCAGAGTATATTCTTTTCGAAGCAGTTTCTCGGAATTATCGGGAATCAAGGCTCCTGTTTCACCATCCCGATAGAACTGGTAGCTGTTATCATGTGTGGCAGTGTACTTTACACCATAATTTATCTCGGTTCCACCTTGCAAGGAATGAAGCTGGTTGGCATAGAATAACCAGCGGTTGATACGTTGGTTGCTGTCATAATTCAATGTCCGGCTGACATCCTGCATATCTTTCTCCAGAAAGGTCTGTGACGGATTGGAGAAAAAAAGGAAATCCATTCCTGCCGAAAGGCCGAAAGAAGATTGATAATCGGCCGCCACATTATGTAACTGGCGGTCACCGTCATCCGTTTTATCACTGTGGGCTGTTCCACGCATTTTTGTACAGTCCTGCCCATAGCGGTATTGTGTATTGTAAACCACACTCAACAAGTTCTTCTTCCCGAAATCATAATCCGCCCCCAAGCGGAGGTTATGCCGGCCGCCATACCCTTTAGCCTCTGTTTTCAAATCCAACTCGTGTACGTCCCCCGCCATAGTGTGCCATGACTGTTTGTCCAATCCGAAAGTGGTATGTTTGAACCCGTATGAATACATCACATCCGCCGAAAAGCGCCGGGAAGTGTAGAGCAAATTTCCACGGCCTGCAATGTCTTCCCTGCGGGACTGTTCATACATAGCCGCCACTTCACCGGACCAAGAAGGCTTCTGCCCTATATTCGATTTTAGAATAACATTCACCATGGCTCCACGAATGCGGTAACGTGCCGGAGCAGCATACATGATTTCCGCTTTCTCCAGACGACTGACAGGGGTATTCTGAAGCACGGACTTCAAATCGTCCTTGTCCAGTGTACTTACTTTTCCATTTACTACCAAAGTAATACTGCGCCCCCCCAAAGTGAGATTGCCATCTTGTTCCACGATGCCGGGCAGTTCCTTTACCGCCTCGTAGGCGTTATTCACCGGAAGCCGCTCTACCATACGGGGTAAGTCATAGACCAGCTTTCCCCGCTCGGCCTTTACCACCGGACGCTCCCCTTTGACCAACACCTCCGGCAATTGTTGGAAAAGGCTGTCCATATAGGTATAATTCACATCATTCTGCGCTTGTGCCGCAAATGCCGACAAGCATAAACAAAAGATAATCACTGTCCTCATCATCGTTTTATTTTTAATGTCCATGCAAAGTAAAGGTGAAAAATGTGCCGTATGTGTTACCGCCGGCTTATGAAGTCTTATTTAGTGTTATCAAAAGAAAGAGAATACTTATTTTGTACCTATTTTTGCCAAACCATGAAGATACCGTTTAAAGCCATAGCCGCATTGATTATCCTTTCGCTGATAGGCGTCTTTGCCTATCAGGCATATTGGTTGACAGGATTATACACCTCGATGAAGAAGGATATGGACAATTGCCTGATAGAAACATTACAGGTGAGTGACTACAATGAAATGATGGAACGGTGCGACTCCGTGAAACGAAGCAACGAAACCATAAATGGCTATATCGAATCCAGTATCAATCTGGACAGCAGTGCTTTGATTACCAAAGTTATAGAAACCGAGCCTTTCAAACAGCAAAAAAGATTTGGTCTGGAAATCAATGAACCGGTATCTACTACCATCGACAAAAACGGTACACTGGAACTGCTCACCAAATACTTCCAACGGGGTATCCACAGCCAGCTGGACCTTTTCACGGAAATCAACCTGCACACTTTCGACAGCCTTTTTACAAGGACACTTGCCATGCGCGGAATCATCTACCTGCCTCACCGCATCGAAATAGTGAATTTACGTCAAGACAGCACGGTCGTACAAGGACTCAGCTCACCTCAAAAATACAGGCCGGGCAAAGAAGCAGTGAGCTACTATTACAATTATGACTTGTACAACAAAATGGCATACCGGTTATGGGTGGAACCGACAAATACCATCGTCTTGCAACAAATGAAGGGGATACTTTATACCTCTTTCTTTATCATTATTATATTGGGGGTATCATTCTGGTTTCTTATCCGTATCATCTTAAGGCAGAAAAGTGTAGAAGAAATGAAAGAGGACTTCACGCATAACATTACTCACGAACTGAAAACTCCGATAGCCGTAGCCTACGCCGCCAACGATGCATTACTGAACTTCAACGGAGCAGAAAACCTGACGAAACGACAGAACTATCTTCAGATTATCCAAACCCAGCTGAAACAGCTCAGCGGACTGGTGGAACAGATCCTTTCCATGAGTATGGAGCAACGGAAGAACTTCCGTCTGAACTATGAACCTGTCGAACTGAGGCCTATGTTGGAAAATCTGATCAGCCAACATAGATTGAAAGCTGATAAGCCGACTGAGTTCAAACTCATTATGGAAGAAAACATAACCCTACGTGCAGACCGCTTGCACCTGTATAACATGATCAGCAATCTGATAGACAATGCTATAAAATATTCCGATGAAAAGGCATATATTTACATTTCTGCAATACGCTGCAACAATCCATACAACGGTGACCGTAACGCTTATGTAATGCTAAAGATACAAGACAAAGGAATAGGTATTCCTGCCGACAGACAAAAACATCTGTTTGATAAGTTTTATCGGGTTCCGACCGGTAATCTGCATAATGTAAAAGGATATGGATTAGGACTTTATTATGTAAAAACAATGATAGAACAGCATAAAGGAACTGTTTCCGTGGAAAGCAGCACAGGAAAAGGCAGTACCTTTACACTTAAAATTCCCGAATAAGCAAATGGAAAAGATACACGTTTTATTAGTAGAAGATGAACAGACTCTTGCCATGATTATCAAGGACACACTGGAAGAACAGGATTTTATCATTACTACCGCCGGAGATGGTGAAGAAGGCTTAAGAAAGTTTTTCGAACAGAAACCGGACGTATTGGTAGCCGATGTCATGATGCCCCGTATGGATGGCTTTGAAATGGTACGCCGCATCCGCCAATCGGATAAAGCAACCCCGGTATTATTCCTCACCGCCCGGTCTGCCATCAATGATGTAGTAAAAGGATTTGAACTGGGAGCTAATGACTATCTGAAAAAACCATTCGGTATGCAGGAGCTTATTGTACGCCTCAAAGCCTTGATGCACAAAGCTTTTGTGGAAAAAGAAATAACCAATACCTACACCATCGGAGGATATCAGTTCAACTCCGTCACCCAACAACTGGATTTTGCAGGGAACATACAAGAACTCTCCCACCGGGAATCGGAAATCCTAAAACGCCTGTGTGAGAACCGGAATGAAGTGGTGAACAGCCAAAGCATCTTGTTGGAGCTATGGGGAGATGACAGCTTCTTCAATTCACGCAGCCTGCATGTATTTATTACGAAATTACGCCATAAACTGTCCAAAGACCAAAGCATACGGATTGTGAATGTAAGGGGAATAGGTTACAAACTGATTATAAACTAACACTTCTTCCCTCTAATCAAGACTTTCTGCCCGCCGGACAAGGTAGTGGCAAAGATATAATCATCTCCTCCCTCTTTCAGTTTCAAACGTTTGCGAAGTTCCGCAACCGATAATGGAAAGTTGCGGATCGTAATATTCGCCTTGTCCATATCCATCAAGAACGCTTTCAATTCCTTTTTTCCAAAACCCGATACGGCCTCAACCCGGAAACGACGTCCCGGAAAATCCGGAACCAAAGAAACAGAGGTATATAAATGGCTGTTGAGGTGAAGTTTCGCCACAGGATAGGTTTGTGTGAGAGAACGAAAAGCACCGGCTTTCAATATAGCGGCATTCGGTTCATACAAATAAGTTCCGACTTCATCGGCCAAAAGACAGGGCGATGTTTTTTCCCGCTTCAAGGTAAAGGTGTAATGCCGGCTCTCCCCGTTGCCTACAATATGTTCGCAATGGATGCTTACCTCCGATGAAACGGACTCTTTTTGCAGTATCAGCAATAACTCCTTGCACTCGTTATTCACAGCGACAATGTGTACCGCACGAACTGTTTTCAACTCGTTCAATGCCAATGACAGATCCAGCATAGGCGATAATTTCACCATCACTTTCTTTGCCTTATCAACCAGCAAAGGCTCCAAAACAGTAACATCCGGCTCGCAATCAGAGATGGCAACCGTCTTTCCACCGTGTCCGTCTCTTCTGGCAGGGTCTAAAAACAAGCAATCTACCGGAAGCATTTCCTGCAAATAGGATACCCCGTCCCGGTTGTGTATCCGAATGTGCCCCAACCCCAACAAAGGGAAATTATGCAAAGCCAGCTCACAAAGTCCTGACTGCCTTTCCACATAATCAGCCTGCTTGAAATTCCGGGAGATAAAGCTGCAATCAATACCGAAACCTCCGGTTAAATCGGCAAAAGTATCGCCTTCCAACAAAGAGGCCTTATACAAAGCAGTTGCTTCGGAAGAACATTGCTCCATAGACAAATGAGGGGGATACCATAATGCAGAAACCGGATACCATGAAGGTATCTTGCGGGCCGCCACCTGCCGTCCGGCAATTTGTGTGACAGCTGCCGCCATGTCTACATCGGGATATTTCTTACTTTGCAAAGCAAGTGTACGCGTATCGTCCTCTCTGTGTTCTTCGATGAAATGGAGTGTTTTTGTTGATATTTCCATCCTTTATCTAATTACTTTATAGTTCCGTTTTGCCTCTTCACGACTGCGGAAGTTGAAATGCCACCACTCACTGCGCAAAGGTTTATAACCCGCATCCGTCATGACCCGGCGCAGCAGCAAACGGTTTTTCCGTTCCTGCGCTGTAATGATTCCCTGCTGTACCATTGCCGCCTCGGTATCTATGTGTGCTTCCTTGCCCAAATGATCCACCTTGGTCCCCATAGGCAAAGGATTTCCTTTTTCATCTGCAATACTCACATCCACCGCCAAACCATAATTATGCAACCCTCCTCCCCGGGCCGGATTGGATACATATATATTTTGGGAAGTACCTTTTACCACATTCCACATTTTCTGCTGCACGGACATGGGACGGGCGGCATCATAAATAATCAGAGAATAACCGGGATACAACTCTTTCAACCGCTTTTGCGCTTGCAACAAGGCTTTGGCAGCCTCGGGATGAAGATAGGCCTCCTGCAAATCCTCATAAAGGACTTTCCCGGTAAAATTGTCGGCACGGGTATACATCAAATCTATTTTCAATGTCGGGTCCATCCGGCCTACATTCACCAATCCCAAAGAATCAAGATAATGCTCCATCCTGCTTTGCGAGAAAGCGGGACAGAGCATTATCAGCAATGATATAAAAATAAAAACAGACTTCATCTACAGCGGTATCTTTCTTACTATTATAATACAGACCTCAGTAACTCAGGAATCTCAATATTACAGCATTCCATCTCCTTCAGTATTTTCTTTCCTTCCGCCGTAAGCGAGAAATACATCTGGCGTTTGTCACAATCTCCCAAATTACGCTCTATATAGCCTTTATCCTCTACAGATCTGATAACCTTAGAAGTATTCGAATTAGAAAGCCCCAATTGCTCTGCTATCTCTCCCGAGGACAGGCGTTTCTTTCTGGAGAGACAGCACAGCAACATTCCTTCGTTCAGACAAAGGTGGTGCGCCTTTTCAAACCGTGTTTCAAATTCTGCAATAGCGCGATAGAGATCTCTTATTTTACATAAAGTTTCCATATTGCTCTTTCTTCTTGATGCTATTGCACAAAAGTACTTATTTTTTCAATAAAAACTCATCAATAGCCTTTTTAAATGACGCTTTGGGCATAGCCCCCTGTGCCATCTCCGGCTTTCCTTCCATGGGGATGAACAGAATGGACGGAATACTCCGTATACCAAACGCGCCTGCCAGTTCCTGTTCTTTCTCCGTGTCCACTTTATAAATCACAATCTGGCCATCGTATTCTTTTGCCAATTCGTCCAAAATAGGAGCTACCATTTTGCAAGGACCACACCAGTCAGCATAGAAATCCACAATAGCCGGTTTGTCACCTTCATATTTCCACTCTTCCGGGTTTTTCTCGAAATTATATACTTTCGCCAAAAATTCAGCTTTAGTCAAATGTATGACCTTTCCATTTCCTTCTGTTGCCATAGTTTCTTCTTTTACAGGGTTATTATTACTGCTTCCTCTGCCGCAAGCTGTTGTGGCAGCCAGCACAAGGGCTAAAAAAAATAAAATCGTTTTATTCATACTTATTCCTCCTTCTTTATCTTTCTATGCTCCGGCATAAATGAACTGAGCAACAATCCCCCCATTGCCGCCCCCCAAATGGAACTGTTGACAGGAGAAGAAGTGATAGGGCAAGTCCCAGTGGTGCAACCTACATACCGCCAATACAAATATCCTCCTACCATTCCTGCCACAATACCAAGCAATGTCCATCCATACCTTTTTATAAACTCTTTTTTCATACTCTTCTTCATAATTAAAACCGGACTCTGTTATGTTATCTCCTTTAATTATTTCCTCAGGAAACTTTTTCCAAATATATTCCATACTTTCCTATATAACAAATTTCCTTAGGAAAATATTTAAATAATAACTTTCCTTCACGATTCGGCACCTACATTTACACAATATTCAGCAACACAAAAGGTCAAATCATTATACAACAACTATTTCCCGGCCCAAGACAGCACCACAGGACTCTCTACACGCACTCCGTATTCAGCCGCTTTTTCCAGTATATTCCTCGCCAACTCAGGCTTCTGATCATCACTAGCATAACGGAAATAGGCTTCCGCCGCCCGCACATGTGCCGCATCGGGCATCGGGAAAGCACGCTCTTCAGGAATTCCGAAATCAGAACTGCTCAGTTCTCTACGCTCTTCGGCATCCAACCGGTCTGATTCTACTGGTTTCATAAACTATAAGGTTTTAAAGTGAATAATCTTCATAAGAAAACAGAATGAATGGAATAAAGATGGCAGGAAAGTGTTAATCTATCACATTTTTCACGGATTACTTAAAATAAGAAAACTATTAATGCTGTTATTTCCAATGATTTATTATTTTTGTACCCACCTAGATAAACACAATGACCATGAAAAACAAACTATATTTTATTATAGTAGCCACGCTGCTGTGTCCAACATCGCTATATGCACAATCCGGCACTGACAAACGATCCGTTCTATCCTTTCAGACAGGTCCTACCCTCTACACCGGAAAGCTGATAGGAATAGCAGGATATTCCTCGAATTTGCGCAACGGCATAGGTTGGTCAGGAAGTTATACTTACCTGGTAGGAAACAAGCCTGCCATTAGAGCCGGATTCGGAATACTTTATCAAGGCAGCCGGTATACAGGCAACACGACAAATACCACAGACAAGATTCAAACACACTATTTTGCTCCACAGTTCTCCCTGCATTGGCTGAAACAACAATTCGATTGGTATTTTACTACCGGAACCGGATACCAGTTATATAAAGACGACAGTATGGTATATGATAAACCACGAAAAGTATCCATGAACAAATGGGCGGCAAACTTTGGAGTAGGCGGAGAATACCACCTTTTCACCCATTGGGGGATCAGTGCAAGGATAAGCTATATCCTGGCGTATTCCGGTGAATATTCCGTCCGCTACCATCATAAAGAATGGATGGTACAACCACATTATCCGATGAACGGTTCGGATGACATTTCTCAATTATCTTTCTCGGCAGGTATTAACTATCACTTTTAAAAAATTCAGACCATGATTAAATATCTTAGTACAATAGTATTAACTGTCGCGTTATGCTGTGCCTGCGATGGAGAAGACTTTTCAGCAGATCCTACTCTCATGCCACCTGCCACTCAGACAGGCGCCAATACCTTTGGCTGTCTGATAGACGGCTGGGTATATACAGGACAACGCTATGGACCGGACCATAAAGCATCCTACTATCCTGCTTATAATGAAGATGAAAAAGCAACAGTCCATGTATACGTTTGGGTAGATGACAATACGTCTATTTCTTTCAATATCATTGACCCGAAAGAAAAAAATATCACCGTTTACAGTGATATTGAAAAGATGGATAATGACCAGACTATCTATACCGACGCCGTATTCAAAGATGGTAATAAACAAGAAGAAAGACTGGAAGACGGCATTGTCAATATTACCCGCTTTGATTTGAACAACAGAATAATCAGCGGAACTTTTGAAGGAAGAAGAGTGACAGAAGGGCGTTTTGATTTAACATTCTAACATATACCCGTTGACAACTTAAACTCAGCTTGCCAACGGGTAAATTAATCTCTTTCTTATTTTATCTTATCATACTGATCATTCGCACTAATCTCCGTGTATTTAGGCGCATCAATCATTTCCACCAAAGCGCGTAACACAGGCCCTTCACCCATCGGATCATTTTCCTGAGTGGGACGATTATAATAAAATACGGTGGAAGGCATAATACCTGTACCGACACAAATAGCCGTCACATCACCATTCTCTGAAATTTTTGACAACATTCCTTTGAATCCCTGCCATGCTACATAAATGAAATCCGGATGCAACCATCCTTCCTTCACACCTTTAGCTATGCCAAATACAAACATAGAACTACCGGTAATTTCTTCATAAGAATCTTCTTTATCCAACAACTGATGCCACAAACCGTTTTTCCCTTGATACCGCGCTACCCCACTAGCCTGCATCTGGAAATTCTTTATCACATCCTCACGCATAGGATGATTTTCCGGCATTCTTGCCAACAGATCGGCTGTCGCCATAAAAATCCATCCATTGGCCCGGGACCAATGCGCCACTCCATGTTCCTTATTATCCGTATGATAGCAATGATAATAAATCTGTTTTTCAGGACACCACAAATATCGTGTATAATTCAATATCTGATTGGCCGCATCATCAAAATACTTCTTTTCACCAGTAACCTCTCCCATTCGGGAAATAAAAGACACCGCCATAAACGCATCATCTGCCCAAATTGTATTTTCATGAGGCCATAAACGGGCTATAGTTCCATCGGCCAAACGAGGTTCTGAAACCATAATATGATGATTGGTTGTTTCAATATATTTTTGAAAAGCATCATCTGGATGACGCTGGTTCAAAGTTATCAAACTAGCCCCCATAGGACCGTTGTCATCCAAGCGCTTGTTTCTATAAATCATATGCCAAGTAAGACGGGGAACCGCCCTCCATCCTCCTTCACGGAAAGTCTTATCATACAAACGATGAAAATAAGACTGATTAGTTTTGTCAAAAATAAACTTCATATTCTTCAGCACATAATCCTCATATTTCCGGTTCTGTATTTTATCACCCAACTCCATCAAAGCCATATTCGTTACTCCGTTTGTATAATGCCAATTCAAATATTTACTATTGACACGTATATCCGGATTTAAAGAAACATTGTCCAAAGAAATGTATACTTTACCTGTTTTTACATCTTTGAACTCATAAACCGTAGAAGCAACAATACGATCGGCTATCTTTATAGCCATCTCTTTGGGCACAGTGTTGTCCTGTGCCATTAAGGGGAATAATCCTATCGCAAACAATAAAATGCCTGCACAACCATAACGTTTAACCATACAACCTAAATTTAATTTTTTATTTTTATACTAACAACCTCTATATTCCACCGAAATAAAAAGTCCGGCTATCTTTTAATATTCTTCAAAGATAAAGCCATCTTCCCGTTTCGTACAAATTTTCATCCTACTTTTTAAGGGTAATATCCACATTTTCAGTTTTAGAGTATATAATGTATAATGTGCTCATGATTTTATACTAAGAGAAAGAAATTCTGTTCATGATTCCTGTAACAAGAGTAACAAATGTAAATCTACCTCATTATCAACACGCTAATTATTTCTGTGTAAGTTCTGAGATCAACACTGAATTTATTATGTAAATTTACTAAAATGTTTGCATGAAAGGTTTAGCTCCACACACGCTGCAAGTTTTTGAAGCCGTTTCTAAGTTGGACTGCATCAAATCCTATCTCTTGGTAGGTGGCACTGCCTTGTCATTGCAAATGGGAACTCGGCAAAGTGAAGACTTGGACTTTATGAAATGGCGTACCTCTAAAACAGAGAAAATGGAAGTGGCATGGTATCAGATAGAGAAACAATAGTGAAACAACAGCTATATATTAGGAGTAAATCAACCAAGAGCAACAGATTTATATCTGGAGGGTCTGCAAACAAAAAAGGCTGTATTCCGTTAGGAATCAGCCTTTTAGTTTGTGGACCAGCCTGGGCTTGAACCAGGGACCTCCAGATTATGAGTCTGTTGCCGAGCACGACAAATCCTGCGGATTTATCGTGTGTAACCAACTGAGCTACAAGACTTTTTAAGCGTTCGTAAACCTGTTAATGAACTCTATTAAGAACGTATCGGTAAACCAGCGGTAAACAATCGTTCTTGTTGCAAAGTTAGTCAATGTTGCATTGTTATGCAATAATTATATCTTATAATTGGAGTTGCTCCAATCACTTTTTTACCTACGTGGAAGTATTATAGTTTTTATAAAATCTCGTGCTTGGCAGAATCAGATTATTCACCATGCTGTATAAATCCGATTCTTCTGCGTGGCTTTTCTTCCAATTTCTTCTTAGCTTGCAGTTCTGCTAATGTCTGATTAATGAGTTCCAACTGCATTCGTGTATCATCATTAATATCGTTGTAATCAGCAAACACTTCTTCTATGTAGTCTTTCAACTCTTTTACTTCGTTCTGCAACTCTGTTAGTTTGTCCGTCTTAGGTAATGCCACCATTTGACGAACTGCAACAAAAGCACGCATGATACCCATATTAATCTGAATTGCTGTTTTGGAGTTCAATACACTACTTAGCATGGCTACCCCTAATTCAGTGAACGCATACGGATTACGTCTAACTCCCATTTTGATAGAATTGGAAGTCACAAATTGTGACCTCCAATTTTGTGTTTCCTCACTTGTCAGTTGAAACATAAAATCTTCGGGGAAACGGTCTATATTGCGTTTTACGGCTTGATTCAACGCTTTCGTTTGAACTCCATACATTTCTGCTAAATCACGGTCAAGCATTACTTTCTGACCTCTGATTTCATATATTTTGCTTTGAATTACTTGTAATTGTTCCATTGATTAAATCTTTTATGTTGCAAAGATAACCAACTCTATATAATGTAAATAGAATGTATAGACAATATTTTAGAATATGGCATAAAAGTATTTCTGTATGATTAAAGCTCTTATTCTATTTTGGTTCGTTTTTGATTTTGGCTATTGCGTAATTTTGAATACAGTTGTATAACACATAGTTTTGTAGTTAATAAGATGTTTGTTTAGAACTGAAAAAGCCAACTTATCCGTAATTGGGTAGGTTGGCTTTTTGCTTAATTATTTTGCTCTTACATAAGTATCTAAAGTGTACCAGTTTTCATTTCCATCATCACCGACACATTCCAATACTAATTTTGTTTTATCTAAAGATTTTATTTCGGCAGTATCCCAGCAGTCCATTATATGAGGGGTAACGGTCAATGTTGTTCCTGATAGTGTAGGATAGTATGTAAAAGGGTCATTCTCCCATGAGCTTGAGCCATCTTGAAAATAATACTCTTTGAAAGTATATTTTCCTTTTGAATTTTTAGTAATTTCTAATTTGGTTTCTTGCAAATCTGGATAACTTTCATCCCAAGTGTTTTTGTCGTTACTATTTTCAATGTAACCTTTTGAACTTTGCAATAGCCAAGTACCTTCAATACTGTAAGTTTCTCCTTGTTCTTCTTCATCATCACTGCAAGAAGTAAAGTTCACACACATTACTATGGCTAATAAAGCCATTCCAATTAATCTAAATGTTTTCATTTCGTTTGATTTTAAAATAGTTATTCTGATTGTATTAATTCAAATTCTCTGCCTTTTAGTTGGTAGATATGCCTAATAGCGTTGTTCCATCCATTAGAACCGTAAATAGTAATGGTCTTGTTCTCTGAATCAAACTTACATTGTCCGTTTTCCAACTCTGTAAATGGTGCTTCTGTTTTCTGCATAAAGTAACCGTATGGGGTAACATCGTACACATCATAGGCATTTGATTCTCTTGAACCACTTTTATAGCGATTGATAATGAACTCCTCTTCTCCGTCAAAATCAACATCGGAAAAGAAGAAAGGAGAATCATCCGAAAGGTATTCTTCGTTCTCTAATTTAACAGTATAGTCCAACTCTATAACGGTGTTGTTCGGATATGTGTTGCCTTTATCATACAGAACCCTATCAGTCCATTTCTCCACAAAGTAGTAATATTCCACTCCTTGTTTCTCTAAACAGAATAGAGCGTTACCTACTTCACCATTTTGCAGCCACATTACTTTTACTGTATATCCGTTTATAGGCTGTTTGTACTTAATGTAGATATGCGGCTGATTGAAACATTCAAAATCCTGCGGAACAGATGTTTTATCTGTTTTGCAAGCTACTAAACTAAGTAATCCAATAATGATAAATGGCAATTTGCTCATTACCTTTCTATTTATAATATGATTGTAGTAATGAATATCCGTTTATGGGCGTTCTCTGTTTTAGATAATAGCTATGTTCCGCTAAAAATAATATATGGTCTGAATTTTCAAATTCATATATTCTTTTTCCATTTTCACTTTCAAGAAAAGCTGATTTATTACTGATTTTCAGATTTATAAAATGTGTGCCATTTTGTTCCCATGCAGTAATATTAAGTGCTTTGATAATATCATGCTGTCTTTTCTCACAATCATACTCACCATGAAAAAAAGCGAAATAGTCTTTGGTTCGTGGGTTGAAGTTCCATCCGTTTCCATTCGGATATTTAAGTTCTAATTGGTTAGGATATGCTTCATTAAATTCAGACCAATATAAACTAACGTGAGTTCGAAATAAGAATAAATATATTTCACTTATAATTAGAAACATAGC
>CANPJW010000054.1 GCA_947574505.1 uncultured Bacteroides sp.
CTTTTGACTTTATTATAACTTGGAGAGAAACACGCACGAGGCCGAATGCTTACAGTGAAAAGGCACGTTCAGCCGAGTGGTGCAACAAATGATGCAGTCTTCTTGCATGGAAACTCCCATCCCCTTGCACGGATACTGCCATACATATATCAAGATTACGTACCCGACATGGAAACCGATATCCGACGAACCGGCTTCTGCAAGGAAAAAACGAAAAAGCACTTCGTGGGGATACAGGAAATTCCGTCACCGCATATTACTGTTTATCAGCGCAATACAATGACGGAACAAAAAACTATTGCAGCGTAGAAATAAAAACAGAACCAACGTTACAAAGACGAACTACTCAACACAGTTCCGGTATAGGAAACCACGCTACGGGCCGGCAAGGTCAGGGTATAGACACCATCGGCAGGTTGAACAGCTTCCACCGGCTCCCATTTACGGGTGTCATCGGTGACATAGCCTTGCAAAGCACCGGAAACCTGAGCGCTTTCAAGAGCCAACGAAATAACTACTTCATGATCCGCAGGGTTGATGGCTACAACCGTGTAACCGTTGTCACCATATTTATAGCCAGACACCATATAGCCTTGTTCGAAATCATATTGCGCCGAGATGCGCTTGCTTCCTACAGGGATGTAACGGGAGAAGTTGCCGAACACCTCGCAACGCTTGGTCACTTCATAGTCCACGCGGTTCTTTTCAATGTTAATCAGCCCCTCGGTGGTTCCGCCATCCGGTATAGCACCTGCCCACCACACAATAGCGCCGGTATTGGCCTCACACAAGAAACGATGGAACTTCTTCGCCCATTTCAAGCCACTGGTCATGGTAGCATCATAACTTTCCGTAGGATCGCTGATTTCGGTCAGCCACACGGGAATTCCCTTCGATTCGGCTTTGCTGAACGGTTCAATGGCAGGATCTTTCCCAGTCACAGGATCCACATAGCCGTGTCCGGCGGCAATGACGGGAAAGTTGGTGATTTTAGGATTCAGGTTCAGAATATCGCGCACATAATTTTTACTGCCCATGATAAAGCCCAGAATGGCAGGCCACTGGGCATTCTCGCCAAAGATAATCCGGGTTTCGGGATGGGTCTGTCGCAACTTGGGACCTAAGTTATTCACAATGAACGGTCCCAGCGTAGTGGTACCGGGAAGCCAGAGGCATGAGTTCCAGCTTGCCGCATACTCGGGCTCGTTGGCCGGAGAGATGGCATAGACAGGCAGACCTGCCGCTGTGTAGGCATCACAGAAATTGGAAAGATAGTCGGCAAAGGCCTGGTAGCTGCCGCGTTTCAAAAAACCTTGCGAGGTACTGCCGTTGCTTTTCATATAAGCCGGAGCAGACCAAACGGAAAAGATGAGTTTGTCCACACCGTATTCCTGCTTCGCTTTTTTCATAATCCACAACTGTCCGTTGCGCTGTGCGATGCCTTCGGCAACACGATTCTCATCACGGTTGAAATCAATATCGAAAAAAGGATCATCCAAAGACAGATTGATATCCTCGTCCATATTAAACGTGGTTTCATCGTAATGGGGGAATACCTCGCCCCTGAGGATACTGAGGCGAAGCCCGTCCTGTCCGAACATCACATCCATGATCTCCTGACGCTTGCGGTGGGCATAAAGATAGTCGGACCAGCCGGCCTGCGCCACACCAAAACCATCGATGGTTTGTTCTTCGTTGTTCCACTGAAGAACTACGTCGGCCCCCAAGGTACTACGTGCATCGGCCGGGATTTGTTCTGCCGGAAGAACATCGGTAACATCGGTACAGGCACAGAGGCAAGCGGCGGAAGCCGCCACGGCAAAAAGGTAAGATAGCTTTTTCATGACACTTGTCTTTTTTAAGGTTAGTATTCAAAGTTTTACCAGGTTGTAACCCAAAGGCAAAGATGGAAATTTACCGACAGACAAACCAATACTATCCGAACATATACTTATGATATTTTATCAAAATAGAGACCGTCAATATGAGAAGCCTTGTTCTGGCTATCCGAATAAAGAAGAAAAAACTTACAAGCCGTTCGTAGTACCGCAAAAAGACACGGAACATTATTCCCAGGCATTCAAATCCTACAACATCCCCGAATTTCCAAAAAATCCGCTTTCTTTTAGTGCTGTCAAAATCAGACAAGTCCATGAGAAAGTTCCGGCCGAACCTTTCAAATGATAGTCTTGTTCTTACGATAATTATCACGGAACTCTTTAGGAGTCACTCCTTTTTTCTTTTTAAAGATACGGTTGAAATTGGATAGATTATTAAAGCCACAATCATATCCTATTTCAGCTATTGACAAGGAAGAATCAACCAAAGCACGTGAAGCGGCCCCCAAGCGGATATCAGTAAGGAAATCGATAAAACTTTTGGAAGTATGCTGTTTGATAAAACGACAGAATGAGGCCTCGCTCATATTTACCATTTTAGCCACATCTGCAAGACGGATCACTTCCGAAAAATGAAAATGAACATAATCCAGCACCTTGTTCAACTTCTCGTTAGTATGCTCTTTGGAAACAGAGTTAATGGCAAACTGCCCGGTTGACAGCTCACGCATCCCTTTGTCCAATGATAATTCATGAAGAATAACAAGCAGTTTTATCAAGGAATAGAAACTATCGTTCTCACAAGACAGCGTTTTCAACAACGGACGGACTTTCGCGATAGTCTCCCTGCTGAACACGATTCCTTTACGGGCACGGTGGAAAAGTTCCCGAATGCTGATCATCTGGTTCCTGTTCAGAATCTGGTCGGAAAGCAGATCGGAATGAAACTGAATGGTTATTTCATGGATATTCTGCGGCTTGTTGTTATAATCCCTCCAAGCATGTTCCAATTGAGGATTGGTGACCAGCACCAGTTCCTCTTCTTCTATTTCTTCTATGGAGTCTCCCACAATGCGTTGTGCGCCTTTTGCATTCTCAATATAGTTCAGTTCATATTCGGGATGTATATGTATAGGAAAATTAAAATTCGATTTCTGACGCTCTATCAAAATAAAGCAATCCTTGGCAGACAAAGGTGACACTTCTTTGAACAATTCTGTGTTTATCATATTTCTCTTTCACATTAGATCTGATCTTGTATAGCAAAGATAACATGAAATATGAAATCGGAAACAAAAAAGTGAACATATTTTTATACTAAACCTGCAAAAGTACCTTCTATAAAAACGTAGATAACACAATACACAAAAACGAGAACCGTGTTATCCACGTCATTTCCATGAGGTTGTTTCTATTTCAGACAAGCCTTCATTGCTTTAATGATCGCTGAGTCAAACCCTTCGTGATCCAATTCATTAATACCCTTGATAGTCATACCACCGGGCGTACACACCTTATCTATTTCCACACTGGGATGAGTATCATTATTCAATATCAAGGAAGCGGCTCCTTTCACAGACTGGGCAACCATTTTCTGTGCATCTTTCGGATAAATCCCCAATTCAATACCTGCCTGCATAGCTGCCTGAATATATTTCAAGACATATGCGATACCACATGAAGTCAAAGCCGTAGTAGCAGCCATCTGACTTTCAGGAATAAGCATAGCCAATCCTAATTCATTAAAGATATCCAGCATCAGTTGTTCCTGTTCCTTACTGGCGTTACGACTGGATATCAAAGTCATACTTTCCAACTGAGAAATAGCAGTATTGGGAATCAAACGGAATATGGTCTGTTCCGGACCTACACTCTTTACCAGCTGTTCGAAAGTTACACCACCTGCAATAGAAACCAATACTTGCCGTGGAGTCAAATGAACCACACTCAACACTTGGTCTATTAACCACGGCTTTACAGCCAGAATAACGATATCGGCATCCTTTATCGCTTTCGGATTTTCCGTTGTCACATTAATCTCCGGATAATCCGCCTGTAGAGTTTCCAGACTTCCGCTGAACGGATCGGCTACTGTTACATCACTCGCTGGAATGATAGTGCCTTGGGCAAGGCCGCGAGCAATGGCCCCTCCCATATTTCCCGCACCAATAATTGCTACTTTCATATTATTAAAGATTAAGTCTATAGCTACAAAGATAAGGGAAAAAAGGAGAAGAACGTATTATGAAAAGCTAAAAATAAAATTACTTTGAAGAAGATGAAATCAAAAAGTCTCGCCGGAACCGAAATGTTTCCTGACGAGACCTTATTTTCTTTCGCTGATTATTATCCCTCTTGAATCTCCAGCTTATACCAACACTTTACGAAAGCGTCCAATAAATTCATCAGCCTCAGCCATAGTCAGACACAAAGGCGGGAGCAGACGGATTACATTCGTACCACTGACTCCGGTAAATACTTTCTGTTCGAACAGCAGACGCTGACGCAGTTCCTTAATCGGTTCGTCAAATTCCATACCGATCATCAAACCTTCGCCACGCACCTCTTTAATCTGTGGGAATTGTTTCAATTCTTTCAGCAGATGAGCACCTACCTTGGCAGCATTCTCTACCAGGTTCTCACCTTTCATAACATCCAGCACCGCGATAGCAGCAGCACAAGCCAGGTGGTTACCACCAAAAGTGGTTCCCAATTGTCCATATACGGGTTTGAATTTCGGACTGATCAGGACACCAGCCATCGGAAAGCCATTGCCAATCCCCTTTGCAACCGTAATCATATCGGGACGGATACCTGCATGTTGGTGAGCAAAAAATTTACCGCTACGCCCGTAGCCGGATTGTATTTCATCCAAAACAAGTACTGCATCCACTTCTTCGCAAGCCTTACTCAGTTCTTTCAAGAATTTCACTTCCGGAACCTGAATACCGCCTACTCCTTGAATACCTTCAATAATCACCGCACAGACATCTCCTTTTGCCAATTCCGCTTTAGCTGCTTCTATATCGTTCAAAGGCAGATAAGTCACATGCCCATTGTCATTGATTGGGGCTATAATTTTCGGATTGTGGGTTACCTCCACTGCCAGTGAAGTACGTCCATGAAATGCTTTGCAAAAAGAAAGCACACGTTTGCGACCATTGTAAAAAGAAGCCAGTTTCAACGCATTTTCATTAGCTTCGGCCCCACTGTTTATCAAAAACAATTGATAATCATCATAACCCGAAAGTTTCCCTAAACGGTCTGCCACTTCCTGTTGTAGCTTGTTAACCACCGAATTGGAATAAAATCCCAACTGTGCAACCTGCTTGCTTATCATTTCCACATAATACGGATGTGCGTGACCGATAGAAATAACCGCATGACCACCATACAAATCAAGGTATTCCGTACCTTGATCATCCCATACATGACAACCTTTTCCCTTGACAATGTTTATGTCAAAAAGAGGATATACATCAAATAATTTCATAAACTCTTCTTTATTAAAAAGCAGACGGTTTCAACCTCAGCCCTACGGTTTCTTCCAGATTGAACATGAGATTCATATTATGGACCGCTTGTCCGCTTGCCCCCTTCAACAAGTTGTCAATGCAAGAGATAACCAGCAGTTTATCGCCATGCTTCTCCAAATGAATCAAACACTTGTTGGTGTTCACCACCTGCTTCAAATCTATATTTTTGTCTACAATATGAACGAAAGAATCCTCGGCATAATAGTCTTGATACATCTTCACCAGTTCTTCCAGTTCCACCTTGCATTTGACTACCAGAGTAGCAAAGATACCACGCGGGAAATCACCCCGGTAAGGAATAAAATCTATTTCAGCATTAAAGCTGTTTTGCAACTGTTTCAATGATTGCTTGATTTCGGGAACATGCTGATGAGAAAACGGTTTATAGATGCTCATATTATTATTACGCCAGCTGAAATGGCTGGTAGCACCCGGTTTCACCCCTGCCCCTGTACTTCCGGTAATGGCATTTACCATTACATCCTCGTTCAGTAACAGATGTTTGGCTAACGGCAATAAACCCAATTGAATACAAGTGGCAAAACATCCCGGATTGGCCACGTGCTTGCTATGGCAGATAGCACGACGGTTCAGTTCCGGCAAACCATAGATGAAGTCATGGTCATCACTCTTGATACGGTAGTCCATACTGAGGTCTATGATTTTCAAATCCTCGGGTACATTGTGACTATCCATAAACTTCTTTGTATCTCCATGAGCCGTACAGAAGAACAATACATCAATCTCATCCAGAGGAAGTTCGTCGGTAAAAACCAAATCCGTTTCACCATAGAGTCCCTCATGTACGTCGGTAATCTTATTGCCGGCGTTACTGCTGCTGTTTATAAACTTTATGTCTACATCAGGGTGATTAATCAGCAGACGAATCAATTCGCCCGCCGTATAACCTGCCCCACCGATAATTCCTGCTTTAATCATACTTATTAAATTTCTTCGTCCTTGTGGTTATTATAATAAACACGCAAAGGTGTAGAAGTCACTTTGATAAAGCCTTTGGCATCTTCTGCTGTCCATCCCTTCTGCATTTCACCATATTCACCGAATTTGGTCTTCACCAGGTCGTCTTTCGATTCAACACCCACAGTAGAGAATGAAAGCGGACGGAGTTCCAAGATAGCTGTACCGTTTACATTACGCTGAGATTCCTGCAACATTGCCTCAATATCGCGCATTACCGGTTCCAGATACTGACTTTCATGCAAGAACATTCCATACCAGTTGGCAACCTGGTCTTTCCAGTATTGCTGCCACTTGCTCAACGTATATTTTTCAAGGAAACGATGGGCTCCGATAATCAGCATAGGAGCAGCAGCCTCGAATCCTACACGCCCTTTGATACCGATAATGGTATCCCCAACGTGCATGTCACGGCCGATACCGTAGGGTGCACCGATCTCTTCCACTTTCTGAATAGCCTTGATAGGATCATCAAACTTCTCGTCATTAACAGCCTTCAGCTCACCTTTTTCAAATGTAAGACGAAGCTGTTCGCTTCCTTCCTTGGTCACCTGTTTCAAATAAGCACTTTCGGGCAAACCCTGCGCAGAGTCCAATATTTCCCCACCGCAGATAGAAGTTCCCCAAAGACCTACATTATAAGAATATTTCAATTTTGTAAAGTCAGCGGCAAAACCATGTTCATTCAAATAATCAATTTCCTGCTGACGGCTTAATGCCATGTCACGGGTCAATGTGATGATCTCAACCCCCGGAGCCAATACCAGAAAAGTCATATCGAAGCGAATCTGGTCATTACCCGCACCAGTCGAGCCGTGTGCGATAGCGTCCGCACCTATTTCATTAGCATAACGCGCTATGGCCAACCCTTGGAAGATACGTTCAGAACTTACAGAAATAGGATAAGTACCATTACGGAGCACATTACCGAATACCATATATTTCAAGCTCTTCTCATAGTATTCCCGGGTCACATCCAATGTCACATACTTCACAGCACCCAGTTTGTAAGCGTTCTCTTCATTCTGCTTCAGCTGCTCCTCACTGAAACCACCCGTGTTTGCACAAGCTGCATACACTTCATACCCTTTTTCCTTAGCCAGATACATTACAGTGAAAGAGGTATCAAGCCCCCCGCTGAATGCTACTACTACTTTTTTCTTCTTTTCTTCCATAATGATATTATTTTAATTGAGAATTAAAAATTGAAAACTGAGAAATAAGTACATGAACGCGCAGCCATCTTTTAATTTTTAATTCTTAATTTTTAATTTATTAAATAGTGTCTTCTTCGTGCAAAGCCGGATCGTAAAGCATGGCTGTACAAATACAGAACTTACGGTTCTTTGCCACTAATATATCGTGATTGATACAGCCTTCACAACCTTTCCAAAAGGCCTCATCATCAGTCAGTTCATTGAAAGTTACAGGAACATATCCCAGTTCTGTATTCATTTTCATTACCGCCGCACCACTGGTCAGACTGAATATCTTCGCTTTAGGCCATCGCAGACGTGCCAATCGGAACGAAGCCGCCTTTATACGCTTGGCCAAGCCCATCCCACGATAATTGGGATGCACAATCAATCCCGAAGTTGCTACATATTGCTTGTTTCCCCATGACTCAATATAGGTAAATCCTGCAAAATCCTCTCCACATAAAGCAATAATCGCCTTTCCTTCTTTCATCTTTGTAGTCACATATTCATGTGTGCGTTCTGCAATGCCTGTTCCGCGTACCTTAGCCGCCTCTCTAATAGTATCTAAAATTTTATCAACGTAAACTTCATGTGAGGCATCTGCCACCATCACATCCACTTGTTTAGCATCCATTTCCTTTTTTATCTATATTATTTTATTGTATATTCGGTATAATCAATGAAAGCGCATTCTTCACTCCCGCTCTTGTGCAGCCTTCACGAATGACAAGCATAATAGTATCATCACCAGCAATAGTTCCCAATATTTCATCAAAGTTCCGGTTATCAATATCATAAGCCAAACTACTAGCATATCCGGGACGAGTCTTGATTACTGCCAGATTAGCCGAAAATTCAATGGAAATAAATCCATTATGCATCAACATCTCACTGGCCGAATGTTGCTCAGTCATACGTTTGTACATGGTATTGTTTGGCAATACATATACATAATTTCCGTTCATACTGGCTGCTTTCGCCACTTTCAACTGCTTCAAGTCACGAGACAAAGTAGCTTGGGTCAATCGGAATCCTTCTTTCGCCAATTCCTGCAACAACTCTTCCTGGCTACCTACTTCCTTGCTCGAAATAATAATCTTAATGGCATCAAGTCTGCTATTCTTGCTCTTCATACTGCATAATTATTCTGATTCGGCTGCAAAATTACAGAATATTCGGGAATATAGATACAAAAAAGAGAATATTTTTGCGACTTTATGCATATTTTCAATAAAGCTCTTATCTATCATCCCAAGAGTAAACCAAAATCACACCAAATTCTTCTTTTCAATGCGATCTTCTTAAAAAGACGGTAATATTATGTTTTACGGCAGGTACAACCAAATCCAACAGTTATAATATCAAAAAAACAAGGACGACTTTCGGGGAATAAACTATTTTTGCATCACTATTAATTCCTTAAAATCAAAAATAAAGGCATGGAACACACTTATTTCTTTGCGGTAGACTTGGGTGCCACCAGTGGACGTACCATCTTAGGTTGCTTGGGAGAAGGCAAAATGGAGTTGAAAGAACTGACTCGTTTCCCTAATCATATTATAGAAACCGGAGGACATTGTTATTGGGATATTTACGCCTTATACAATGAAATTATCAGAGGACTGAAAGTGGTAGCCAAAGACAATCTGCCTATCCGGTCCATCGGTATCGATACTTGGGGGGTGGATTTCGTATTCGTGGGCAAAGACGGAGAGTTACTCCGCAATCCTTATTGCTACCGCGACCCTCACACAACAGGTGCACCTGAAGAATATTTTACCCATATTCCCCGTGAACGAGTATATGACATCACTGGAATTCAAATTATGAATTTCAATTCCTTGTTCCAATTGTCAACACTCCACCGCAATCATTGCTCGGCCTTGGAAGCAGCCGATAAAATACTGTTTATGCCGGATGCCTTAAGCTATATGCTGACCGGTAAAATGGTAACAGAATATACCATCGCTTCTACTTCCCAAATGTTGAATCCACGCACCAAACGCTTCGAAAAGGAACTGCTGGATGTAGCAGATATCAAGGAAGAACAGTTCGGCCGTTTCGTTTTCCCGGGAGAGCCTATCGGAGTACTGACAGAAGAAGTGCAGAAAATCACAGGTCTGGGAGCTATTCCAGTCATTGCCGTTGCCGGTCATGACACAGGTTCAGCCGTGGCTGCCGTACCAGCACAAAACGAAAGATTCGCTTATCTGAGTTCCGGTACGTGGAGCCTGATGGGAATTGAAGTGAAAGATGCCATTATAAATAAGGAAAGCTTTGAACAGAACTTCACCAATGAAGGAGGTGTGGAAGGAACTACCCGGTTCCTGAAAAACATCTGTGGCATGTGGCTGTTGGAGCGTTGTCGCAAAGAATGGGAAGCAACCAACAACTATTCTTACACAGAACTGATAGATGCCGCTCTGACAGTTCCCGCTTTCCGCAGTCTCATCAATCCCGATGCCCCCTGCTTCTCCAATCCGACATCTATGATTCAAGCCATCGGACATTATTGCAAAGAAACCAACCAACCTGTACCACAGAGTTATGGAGAAATCACCCGTTGCATATTCGACAGTCTTGCCCTGCGCTACAAACAAGTATTCGGCTATTTGCAACAAATGGCCCCGTTCCCCATCGAAAAGCTGCACATTATCGGTGGAGGCTCACGAAACAATCTGTTAAACCAGTTCACTTGCAATGCAGTGGGCGTACCTGTTATAGCAGGTCCCAGTGAAGGAACAGCTATCGGTAACATTATGTTACAGGCAAAAGCCAACGGGCTGGTAAGCGATATCGCGGCTATGCGCCAACTAATCAGCACTTCCATAGAAACCGTTTCTTTTGAACCCCAGCAAGCAGAAGAATGGGAAGAAGCATATAAGAAGTATTTAGCTCATTATAGAGAAGATATTTAATATTCACCTTGAAATTTATTCATTAAACAAACAAATAATATCATGAAAGAAGAATTGATTAATAAAGCGTATGAGATCGCAAAAGAACGTTATGCCGCTGTAGGTGTCGACACAGAAAAAGTAATGGAAACCATGCAGAATTTCCATCTGTCACTGCATTGCTGGCAAGCAGATGATGTAACCGGCTTCGAAGTTCAGGCAGGTTCATTGACCGGTGGTATCCAGGCTACAGGTAACTATCCCGGCAAAGCCCGCAACATCGACGAACTACGTGCAGACATTCTGAAAGCAGCTTCATATATACCAGGTACTCACCGTTTGAATCTGCACGAAATTTATGGCGACTTCCAAGGAAAAGTCGTAGATCGTGACGAAGTAGAACCCGAACACTTCAAAAGCTGGATTGAATGGGGTAAGGAAAACAACATGAAACTGGATTTCAACTCTACTTCATTCTCTCATCCTAAAAGCGGTGACTTGTCTTTATCAAATCCCGATGAAGGTATCCGCAACTTCTGGATTGAGCATACCAAACGTTGTCGTGCCGTAGCCGAAGAGATGGGTAAAGCCCAAGGCGATCCTTGTATCATGAACCTGTGGGTACACGATGGCAGCAAAGACATCACTGTAAACCGCATGAAATACCGTGCTTTGTTGAAAGACTCTCTGGATCAGATTTTCGCAACAGAATATAAGAACATGAAAGACTGTATCGAATCAAAAGTATTCGGTATCGGACTGGAAAGCTATACAGTAGGTTCTAATGATTTCTATATTGGCTACGGTGCCAAGAACAACAAAATGATTACCTTGGATACCGGTCACTTCCACCCGACAGAAAGTGTTGCCGACAAAGTTTCTTCCTTGTTGTTGTATGTCCCCGAACTGATGCTGCACGTAAGCCGCCCCGTACGTTGGGACTCAGACCATGTAACCATCATGGACGACCCGACTATGGATTTATTCAGCGAAATCGTTCGTTGCAACGCCTTGGATCGTGTACACTATGGACTTGACTACTTCGATGCTTCCATCAACCGCATTGGTGCATACGTTATAGGCAGCCGCGCGGCTCAAAAATGTATGGTACGCGCTTTATTGGAACCGATTGCCAAACTACGCGAATATGAAGCAAACGGACAAGGCTTCCAACGTCTGGCTCTGCTCGAAGAAGAAAAAGCTTTGCCTTGGAATGCTGTATGGGATATGTTCTGCTTGAAGAACAATGTACCCGTAGGCGAAGAGTTCATTGCAGAAGTAGAGAAATACGAAGCAGAAGTCACTTCGAAACGCTAATCAATATCCAACTACAAGATTGTCTTCCGTAGGGGCGGCCTCAAGTGCTGCCCCTACCGGGAACATAATTGTAGCCTAAAAGAATATAAACAATGGAAATCATTATCGGATTAATCATCATCGCCATAGGAAGTTTCTGCCAATCCAGTTCATACGTACCTATAAAAAAAGTGAAAGAATGGAGTTGGGAAAGTTTCTGGCTGCTACAAGGTGTATTTGCCTGGCTGGTATTCCCGTTATTGGGTGCGTTGCTAGGTATCCCTCAAGGAAGCAGTTTATTTGACCTTTGGGGAACAGGAGGTGCTCCGATGAGCATCTTTTATGGTATATTATGGGGAGTAGGCGGTCTCACCTTCGGTCTTTCCATGCGTTATCTGGGAGTGGCCTTAGGACAAAGTATCGCACTGGGCACCTGTGCCGGATTCGGCACACTTTTTCCCGCCATTTTTGCCGGAACCAACCTGTTTGAAGGAAACGGACTTATTCTTTTACTGGGAGTATGTATCACTTTGTCGGGTATTGCCATTATAGGATATGCCGGCAGTCTTCGCGCCAAAAACATGAGCGAAGAAGAAAAACGCGCGGCAGTAAAAGATTTCGCTCTGACCAAAGGACTGTTGGTAGCCCTACTGGCAGGTGTGATGAGTGCCTGTTTCGCTTTAGGACTCGATGCCGGAACGCCCATCAAAGAAGCTGCATTGGCAGGAGGCGTAGAAGGGCTTTATGCAGGACTTCCCGTAATCTTCCTAGTAACATTGGGAGGCTTTTTGACCAATGCGGTTTACTGTCTGCAACAAAATATAGCCAACAAAACCATGAGTGATTATGCCAAAAGCAATGTATGGGGAAATAACTTGATATTCTGTGCTTTGGCAGGAGTACTGTGGTATATGCAATTCTTCGGTTTGGAAATGGGTAAAAGTTTCCTGACCGAAAGTCCTGTACTGCTAGCTTTCTCATGGTGTATATTGATGGCTTTGAATGTTACTTTCAGTAACGTATGGGGTATTTTATTAAAAGAATGGAAAGGCGTATCTACCCGGACTATCACTGTTCTGATAACCGGACTGGTAGTTCTTATCTTTTCTCTCGTATTTCCTAATTTATTTTAAAAGAATTACTATATTTGTAGCATACTGTTATTCAGAATGAAAAAGATGAATAACAATATCCTATGAACAATCAAATAAAAAAGATATGAAATCAATCTTAGACAATCGCCCTGAATTGGCCAAAGAGGTGAATAAAGTAGCCGAAGTAGCCGGATATTTGTGGCAAAAAGGATGGGCCGAACGTAACGGAGGTAATATCACCGTCAATATCACCGAATATGTAGACGATGAAATCCGTCAGATGCCCGCTATCAGCGAAGTAAAACAAATCGGTGTAACACTGCCTCACTTGAAAGGCTGTTATTTTTATTGCAAAGGAACCAATATGCGTATGCGGGATTTGGCGCGTTGGCCTATGGACAACGGTTCTGTCATCCGTATTTTGGATGACTGTGCCAGCTATGTCATCATTGCCGACAAACCGGTTCAACCTACTTCGGAAGTTCCCTCCCACCTGAGCGTACACAATTACCTCATCAGCATAGGTTCTCCTTACAAAGCATCCGTGCATACACACCCCATCGAACTGATTGCCCTGTCTCACAACAAAAAGTTCATGGAAAAAGATGTGGCAACCAACCTGTTATGGAGTATGATTCCTGAAACAAAAGCATTCTGTCCGCGTGGCCTGGGCATGATTCCTTATCAATTGCCTAGTTCTGTAGAATTAGCCGATGCAACCATCAAGGAACTAGCCGATTATGATGTCGTTATGTGGGAAAAACACGGCATTTTTGCCGTTGACCGTGACGTAATGGCCGCATTCGACCAAATCGATGTTTTAAATAAATCCGCATTGATTTACATCGCTGCCAAGAATATGGGATTTGAGCCGGACGGTATGAGTCAGGAACAGATGAAAGAAATGAGTGTGGCTTTTAATCTACCCAAATAATATTTTATAGTCTTCCCCTAATGGGGAGATTTTAAAGATGATTTGACTCCGCATGGGGACAAATCATCTTTTTTATTATCGGGACTCAAAAGATAAATCGCGTACTTAACTCATTGACAGTTTGATTATCTTATGTTTTTTTCAGAACAATGAGTATTCTTTTTGGCTATCTTTGGCAAGGACAGATTCACTAAACCTACAGAGAGATATGAAAGCAAATAAATTATTCCTTTTGGCAAGTCTCCTTCTATCAGGCAGTATGATACCTATAACGGCTCAGAACAAGAAAGAGAAGAAACAACAAAGAGAACAAGCAGTACGCGAGGCTGTTGACGCAAAGGCATACAAAATCAATGTGGACCGGGTAATGCCTATGAAAGGAGGCAGCAAACACCTGACTTCCGATTATTCTTTAGAAATAAGAAACGATTCGGTATATTCCTATCTGCCTTATTTCGGAGTGGCGTATAACGTTCCTTACGGAGGTGGAAAAGGATTAAATTTTAGTGCTCCTTTATCAGAATATACTTCAACATATAGCAAAAAGGGAAATGCTAAAATCACACTAAAAGTACGGAACGAGGAAGACAATTACCTTTACAATATCACCATTTATCCCAATGGCAGCAGTAACATACAGGTCACCCCCACAAACAGACAATCTATTTCTTTCTCCGGAGAAATGGATCTAAAGAAGAAAGAATGAACCATAAATAAAAAAGGGAGATGTCAAAATTATACCTCCAGAAACACTTAGAACAAAAAGGTTAGAGGCTGTTAAGATAAAAAATTGTATATTTGCCGATAAGTGTGACCTAATTTTAAAACAGAGAAACATGCATTACAACGACCAAGGCGCTGATTTTAAATACCTAATTGTCAATGAGCGTGACAAGCGTTTCGGCTTGTCGGTGACTACCGTCGGATTCCAGGCCATCAGGGCCGGGAGCGTTTATCCACCACGCAACCACCCGGACGCTTATTATTTCACGGCCCAGAAAGGACGTGTGCTGCATGAATATCAGTTGGTATACATTACTAAAGGACGGGGAACTTTCGCCAGCGATACTACTCCGTCTGTCGACATATCCAAAGGGCAGATACTTTTCCTGTTTCCCGGACAGTGGCATACCTATGCGCCGCTGCAAAAGACAGGATGGAACGAATATTACATCGGTTTTGAAGGCCCGATTATAGACAATCTGGTAAAAAACAGCTTTATCTCAAAAGAAAGCCAGATTCTGGATATCGGTATCAATGAAGAACTGGCCAGTCTTTTTGCCCGTGCACTGGAAGTAGCGGAAGCAGACAAGACCGCAGCGCAACAATATTTGTCCGGCATCGTTTTACACATTATGGGAGCCGTACTTGCTATCTCGCAGAACAAACGCTATGAGGTGGACAATGCGGCACAAAAAATAGAAAGTGCCAAAATCATCATGCACGAAAATGTGTACAAGGATATAGACCCGGAAGAACTGGCCATGAAATTGGGAATCAGTTATTCCTGGTTCCGCAAAGTATTCAAAGAATACACCGGTTATGCGCCCGCCAAGTATTTCCAAGAGCTGAAACTGCGCAAAGCGAAGCAGCTGTTGATTGAAAGTTCCATGTCAGTGAAAGAGATATGTTATGAATTGAATTATACCTCTACTGAACACTTTTTCTCGGTATTTAAAAAGCGTACCAATTTCACCCCTACCGAATATCGTAACTTCGGACGGGGCGGAAAAGAAAAAGAGAATGAAAACGAATAAAGAAAAAATGAGAAAAATAACCATCAATCTGGCTGCTGTGGCAGCCTTTTGCATTGTAGTTGCATCACCGGCCTTAGTAAGCAGCAGTTGCGCTACTCCAAAAACGGAGCAGGAAGATACCACTATCATACGGGAAGATTCAGGTATTACGGCATTGAAATACAGTAGTCCCGAAGTTCCCGCCAGTATTGAGTTCTGTGGCAAAACCATTGATTTGAGCCGCTTTGACCGCCACGAGCGTATGGACCGTGAACTATTGGCATTCACCTATATGCACAGTACTTCCTTGCAAATGCTGAAAAAAGCCAACCGCTATTTCCCCATTGTAGAACCCATACTGAAAGAAAACGGAATACCTGATGATTTTAAGTACCTGATGGTAATAGAAAGTAATATGAATCCCACCGCCCGTTCTTCTGCCGGAGCTGCCGGACTATGGCAATTCATGCAAGGTACGGGACGGGATTACGGATTGGAGGTAAACAACAATGTGGACGAGCGTTACCATATTGAGAAAGCGACCCGTGCCGCCTGCCGCTATCTGAAAGACGCGTATGCAAAATATAAGGACTGGGTGGCTGTCGCCGCCTCTTACAATGCCGGTCAGGCACGCATTGCCAGCCAACTGGCCAAACAGGATGTGGACGACTCGTTGGATTTGCAACTGGTAGAAGAGACTGCCCGGTATGTGTACCGCATTCTTGCCGCCAAACAATTGTTCAATGCCCCCACTACTTTCGGTTTCCGCCTGCGTGCATCGGATTTGTATCCGCCTATTCCTTATACGGAAATCACTGTGACGAAAGGAATTGCAGACTTGGCACGTTTCGCACGCAGCAAAGGAATCAATCTGGCCATATTAAAGAATATGAATCCCTGGTTACGGGAAACATCCTTGTCCAACCACAGCGGGCGGACTTACGTGATAAAAATCCCTACCAAAGAAGGAATGACTTATGATCCGAAAAAGACGGTGGCGCATGATAAGCGATGGGTGATAGAATAACTTTCTATCATACAGCATTCCATAATCAATTTACCAGTTTTCCTCCACAGTATTTACAATAAGCAGCCCCGTCCTCATGTCCGTCCTTACCACAATGCGGACATTTCAGGGCCACCCTGCGTCTATGTTCCTGGATCATAGACGCAGAAACAATTCCTGTGGGGACTGCAATGATGGTATAGCCCAGTAACATTACAATGGCCGAAAGGAAGCGCCCTAGCGGAGTTTCCGGAGTGATATCCCCATAACCTACCGTCGTCATCGTCACTATCGCCCAATAAATACTATTCGGAATATTATTGAAAGAAGTGCCCGGCCGCTGTCCCTCAATCATATACATCAATGTACCGATCGAAGTCACCAATATCAGTACAAACAAGAAAAAAACAATAATCTTCCGACTGCTGAACACCAAGGAACGCAACAAGAAATTACCTTCATTCAGATAATTGAAAAGTTTAAAGATACGGAACACACGAATCAACCGGAAAGTGCGGATCACCAGCAGATAACGTGCCGTGCCGAAAAGCCAGCCTATATATAGAGGTAAGGTAGCCAGCAAATCCACTATACCGAAAAAACTCAGAGCATACTTCCGCGGTTGGGGAGAACAATAAAGCCTCAACATATACTCTAACGTAAAAAAGAAAGTAAAAACATACTCCGACACCCGCAGATAAGGCCCGATAACGGTATCCCAACTCTTGATACTCTCGGCAATAACCACCAGAATACTCAAGACAATGAACCCTATCAACGCCACATCGAATAACTTTCCCATCGGTGTGTCGCTTTCAAAAATAATCACATATATTTTATGCTTTAATTTCTCATCATGCAGTAAATTCTGCCATTTATTCCAAATACGCCTCAGAAATGCCATAATTTTTTAGGATAGAACACAAATCATTCACAATTATAACAAATATTGCCCGATTTATGTCCCATCGGTAACTATTATTTTCACTATATTTGCACAAAACCAATAAAATAATAGCATGAAGAAACAACTTATGACAGGTCTGTTCACAGTCCTCGCCCTTACAGCAGGCGCACAGACCTTCCAAGAATGGCGCAACCCGGAAATAAATGCGGTAAACCGTGCGCCGATGCACACGAACTACTTTGCTTTTGAGAATGCAGATGCAGCTAAGAAAGCAGACAAAAAACAATCAACTAACTACATGACTTTGAACGGAACCTGGAAGTTCAACTGGGTAAAGGATGCAGACTCCCGTCCGACTGATTTCTGGAAAACCGGCTTCAACGACAAAGGCTGGGATGACCTGCAAGTTCCCGCCGTATGGGAACTGAACGGATACGGTGATCCTATTTATGTGAACGTAGGCTATGCCTGGCGTAACCAGTTCCAGAACAACCCTCCCGAAGTGCCGACAGAGAATAACCATGTAGGTTCTTACCGCCGTGAAATTGTAGTTCCCGCCTCATGGAAGGGAAAAGATATTATCGCCCATTTCGGTTCGGTTACCTCCAATATGTATTTGTGGGTAAACGGACGTTATGTAGGCTACAGCGAGGACAGCAAACTGGAAGCCGAATTTGACCTGACTCCATATTTAAAACCGGGTCAGAAAAACCTGATCGCCTTCCAAGTATTCCGCTGGTGCGACGGTACCTATCTGGAAGATCAGGATTTCTTCCGGTATAGCGGCGTGGGACGTGACTGCTATCTATATGCCCGCAACAAAAAACGCATTCAAGATATCCGTGTAACTCCCGACTTGGACGCAGCTTACCAAAACGGCAGCCTGGCTGTCAATCTGGATTTGAAAGGCAGTGGTAAAGTCGATTTGGAACTGGTAGATGCACAAGGCAAGCAAGTGGCAACCGCTACCGCCAACAAATCCGGTCTGGTGACCATGAACGTAGAGAACCCCAAAAAGTGGAGTGCCGAAACACCTTATTTATATACCTTGCGTGCCAGCATGCAGGGCAGCAATGAAGTGATTCCTGTCAAAGTAGGTTTCCGCAAGATTGAATTGAAAGGTGACCAGATCTTGGTTAACGGTAAGGCAGTCCTGTTCAAGGGAGCCGACCGCCACGAAATGGATCCGGACGGAGGCTATGTAGTATCTCCCGAACGTATGCTACAGGATATCCAGATAATGAAGCAATTCAACCTGAACGCTGTACGTACCTGCCACTACCCGGATGACAACTTATGGTACGATTTATGTGACCAATATGGTATTTACGTCGTGGCCGAAGCCAATATAGAATCTCACGGTATGGGCTACGGCGACAAGACGCTGGCCAAGAACCCCTCTTATAAGAAAGCCCATCTGGAACGTAACCAGCGCAATGTACAACGCGGATTCAACCATCCGAGCATCATCTTCTGGTCATTGGGTAATGAAGCCGGTGACGGCCCCAACTTCGAACAATGCTATAAATGGATTAAAGCAGAAGACCCCAGCCGTGCCTGCCAATATGAACAAGCACGCCAGAAAGAACATACCGATATCTTCTGTCCGATGTACTATGATTATAACGGCATGGAAAAATATGGTCAACGTACCGATGCTACCAAACCATTGATTCAGTGTGAATATGCCCATGCAATGGGTAACTCGCAGGGTGGTTTCAAAGAATATTGGGATTTGATCCGTAAATATCCGAATCTGCAAGGTGGATTTATCTGGGATTTCGTTGACCAGTCCTGCCGCTGGAAAGGAAAAGACGGCGTGATGATCTATGCTTACGGAGGAGATTTCAACCGTTTTGACGCTTCTGACAATAACTTCTGTGACAATGGTTTGATCAGCCCCGACCGTGTTCCTAATCCGCACATGTATGAAGTAGGTCACTTTTACCAAAATATCTGGACTACTCCCGCCGATTTAAGCAAAGGGGAAGTAAATGTATTCAATGAGAACTTCTTCCGTGATCTGTCCGCCTACTATATGGAATGGCAAGTACTGAAAGATGGAAAAGTAATCCGCACCGGACGCGTGGATGATTTAAAAGTCGCTCCTCAGGAAACAGCCAAGATTACGTTGAATATCGGCAAGACCTGCACCTGCAAGGAATGGTTGCTGAACGTTTCCTACAAACTGAAAAACCGCGAAGGTTTGCTGCCCGCAGGTTTCACCGTCGCCAAGAATCAGTTGACACTGAATGATTACAAAGCACCGTCTATGGATTTGAAGAACGTGGAAACGACCAATGTAGCCACCGTTGTTCCGCAAATCATCGACAACCAATATCATTATCTGATCGTAAAAGGCAATAACTTCGTAGCCGAGTTCAACAAACAGAACGGTTACTTAAGCAAATATGCAGTGGACGGAACGGAAATGCTGAAAGAAGGCGCAGCCCTGACCCCTAACTTCTGGCGTGCCCCGACAGACAATGATATGGGAGCCGGCCTGCAAAACAGATATGCCGCATGGAAAAACCCGGGATTGAAACTGGTTTCCTTGAATTCCAAAACAGAAAATGACCAGATAGTAGTGAATGCGGAATATGACATGAAGAATGTTTCCGCCAAATTATATCTGACTTATGTCATCAACAACGAAGGAGCCATCAAAGTGACCCAAAAGATGACAGCCGACAAGAATGCCAAAGTATCTCCGATGTTCCGCTTCGGTATGCAAATGCAGATGCCTAAATGTTTTGAAACCGTAGAATATTATGGTCGTGGTCCGGTAGAAAACTACAGTGACCGCAACCACAGCACAGACTTGGGTATTTATCGCCAGAGTGTGGATGAACAATTCTACTCCTATATCCGTCCGCAGGAAACAGGAACCAAGACCGATATCCGCTGGTGGAAGCAACTGAATGCCGGCGGTAACGGACTGAAGGTAGTAGGTGATGCTCCATTCTCTGCATCCGCTTTGCATTATACCATCTGTTCACTGGATGATGGCGAACAAAAAGACCAGCGTCACTCGCCCGAAGTACAGAAAGCAGACCTGACCAACCTGATCATCGACAAGGCTCAGATGGGGTTGGGTTGTGTAAACAGCTGGGGAGCTCTGCCGTTGCCTCAATATATGTTGCCCTACGGTGATTATGAATTTACTTTCATCCTGACTCCGGTAAAACATAGCGTCGAGATAGAATAAAACACAGGTTAAACAATAAAAACAAGGTGGCTGGATTTGTTTTCAGCCACCTTGTTTTTATTCCCTCTGTTCTTCATAGCTACTGCCATCTACAATTTTCATAAAACAAGTGTAAGCGTCTCCGCGATTCTATATAGTATATTAAAAGTAAAAAGTCTAATGATC
>CANPJW010000055.1 GCA_947574505.1 uncultured Bacteroides sp.
GTAATCTATAAACGCAAGCTTTGTTTATAAAAACAAAGGCTTTGATTATAAAAACGAAGCTTGCAATTATATAATCAAAGCTTGCGTTTATAGTTTGCATCGAATGAAAAGAAAGTTTCCTTCCTGTCCGAAGGAACTTTATACTTAATGGGCGGGAAGTTTTCTATTAATAGCCAAGAGCGCAACTGTTAACACCCCTTCCGCCAACTACAGACAGACGCGACAAGAAGAGCCGGGGTAAGTTAAAATATCAGCTATAATATTATGACTGAAGAGAATTTAAACAGGCTCTAAAAGAAGACAAAGAAGAAAAGAGAAAAAAATTCTTTGTATAAGATGAAAAGGCATTATCTTTGTCTTCTATGTAATTTATAAAAGTTCAATTATAATAATAGCCAATTATGAAAACGAATCTAAATATTCTTCCTGTTGTATGTCTCCTTTGTCTTTGTGCCTGCAAAAATGGCAACGCTTCCGGCTTAAACAAAACTAAAGTGGCACAGGATACTATCAAAACTTTCACATTACCAACCATCCCGACAATGATGACGGTACCGGAACAACGAGCAGATTTCCTTGTCAAGCACTATTGGGATAACGTAAACTTTGCTGATACCAATTATATCCATCATCCCGAACTGACCGAACAAGCTTGGGCAGACTATTGTGATATACTGAACCATGTGCCGTTGGAAACGGCACAGCAAGCTATGCGGAAAACAATCGAACGGACAAATGTGGATAAGAAAGTATTCACTTACATCACCGACCTGGCAGACAAATATTTATATGACCCTAACTCTCCGATGCGTAATGAAGAGTTTTATATACCTGTATTGGATGCCATGCTGGCTTCTCCCATACTGGAAGAAATAGAAAAGGTACGTCCCAAAGCCCGTCGCGAACTGGCTCAGAAAAACCGTATCGGAACCAAAGCATTAAACTTTAACTACACACTAGCTTCCGGCGCGCAAGGTTCTCTTTATCAACAGAAATCGGACTATACCTTATTATTTATCAATAACCCGGGATGCCATGCCTGCACGGAGACAATAGAAGCATTAAAAAATGCACCCGTCATCAATCAGCTTTTAGCACAACAGAAGTTGACCGTCCTCTCTATCTACCCCGACGAAGAACTGAACGAATGGCGGAAACATCTAAACGAATTCCCCAAAGAATGGATTAACGGGTACGACAAGAAATTCATCATCAAAGAACAACAACTGTATGACCTGAAAGCCATCCCCACCCTCTACCTATTGAACAAGGATAAAACGGTACTTCTGAAGGATGCTCCTGTCCAAGCCATCGAGGAATACCTGCTAATGAAAGGCGAACAATAAACAGCTTCCACACCGCACATACATGCCGTAGCGCACGCCCACACAACACGTGCCCACGCCGTAACGCATGCCCCACCGCACATGCCCACGCCGCATGGTTTCCCGGCCTTGTTTTTTCAGCGTCAAGCGCAGGTGTTTTCTCCGGCGTCAAGAAGGGCAGACTGTTTGAGCGAAGCGAGTTTCTGCCCTTTAGCCGGAGTAAACACCGGAGTAGCTGAAAAAACGCAGCCTTGATTCTTTCTTTTTGGTTCTTTTTCTTTCGTATCAAGACGAAAGAAAAAGAACGCCCCCTTTGCAAAAGCCAAATAAACTCCCTATCTTTGCCACGCATTGGTTCGCAGACCTCAAAAACATACGAGGAAAGCGATTAAAAGGGAATCAGGTGTAAATCCTGAACAGTCCCGCTGCTGTAAGTTCTATAAATATGTTGCGAACAACCTACTTTTAGCCACTGGAAAGAAACTTCCGGGAAGGCGTCCGCAACAGGAACAAGTCAGAAGACCTGCCATGCACCCAATTTCACTGCTTTCGAGGAAAAAGCGTTGAATCTAATGAACCGGACAATCCGTCTATCATTTCATTCATCACTCTGATTCAGAGAAAGTGTGTTTTAATTAATAAACTCTGCCAAGTTTATTTATGCGTGTCCGGTCGAAGGGATTTCGCCCGGACACTTTAAAAAATGAAAAATAGACCCGTAGAACAAGGATGAGACATATAAGGTTATACAAGAGTATCTGTGCAGTAATCTGCTGCCAACTTTTATTCCCGACACTTTTCGCACAACAGCAAAAAGTGGATACGACGCATACCTACTCCATCCCCGAAATAACCGTTTCCGATATTTATCAAACAAGAGAAGTACGTTCCAGCGCTCCGTTGCAGGTACTATCCAAAGATGCACTGAAGAATCTGCACGCTTTGCAGGTTTCCGACGCAGTAAAGCACTTTGCCGGAGTGACCGTGAAAGATTACGGTGGTATCGGCGGACTGAAAACCGTATCCATACGTAGCCTGGGAGCACAGCATACAGCCGTAGGTTATGACGGAATCACCGTAACCGACTGCCAGACAGGACAGATAGACATCGGTCGTTTCTCGCTCGATAATGTAGACCAACTATCACTCAGCAACGGCCAAAGCGACAATATCTTCCAACCGGCACGTTTCTTTGCTTCCGCAGGAATACTGAATATACAGACACTCACTCCCCATTTCAAAAAAGGAAAGCGCACGAATATCAGTGCCGCCTTCAAGACCGGTTCGTGGGGACTGGTTAATCCGTCCGTCCTGATAGAGCAGCAACTCACCCCCAAATGGACAGTCACAGCCAATGGCGAATGGATGTCTTCGGACGGACAATATCCATATACCCTACACTACGGAAATACAGCAGACGACCTGACGTCACGGGAGAAAAGAAAAAATACCGATGTGCAGACTTTTCGTGCCGAAGCCGGACTTTACGGCAACTTTTCCGACAAAGAGCAATGGCGGTTGAAAGCTTATTACTTCCAATCTTCACGGGGACTGCCGAAAGCTACTACACTTTATAACGACTACTCTGCGCAGCATCTTTGGGACAAGAACACATTCGTACAAAGCCAATACAAGAAAGAGTTCAGCCGGCAATGGGTATTCCAAACTTCCGCCAAGTGGAACTGGAGTTATCAACGCTATCTGGATCCCGACACCAAAAATTCTTTAGGGAAAACGGAGAACAGTTATTATCAGCAGGAATATTATCTTTCAGCATCGGTATTATACAGATTGCTGAGTAATCTTTCATTCTCTCTTTCTACAGATGGAAGTATCAATACCATGGATACTAATCTTGCTAATTTTGCGCAACCCACCCGCTACTCATGGCTGACAGCTTTTGCCGGAAAGTACGTGAATGACTGGCTGACAATCTCAGCATCTGCCCTGGCAACCATCATCAACGAAGATGTGAAGGAAGGTGGCAGTGCAGGCAATCACCGCAAACTAACCCCATATGTAAGCGCCGCATTCAAGCCATTCCGTAACGAAGAGTTCCGTATCCGTTTCTTCTATAAAGAGATTTTCCGTCTGCCTAGCTTCAATGACTTATACTATCAGGAAGTGGGAAACACCAAACTAAAGCCTGAGAATGCCAGGCAATATAATATCGGTCTGACATACAGCAAGAATGTATGCTCATTCCTTCCTTATCTTTCTGCAACCGTTGATGCATACTATAACAAAGTAACGGATAAAATCATTGCTTATCCTACCAAGAACCTTGCTATATGGAGTATGAGAAACTTGGGAAGTGTAGATATTAAAGGTATCGACGTCACAGGAAACTTGTCTCTTCAACCTTGGGAGAAAATACGCATCAACCTGTCCGGTAATTATACATATCAACGGGCGTTGGATGTCACTGACCCTGATTCGAATAAGGATAAGTCGACTTATAAACATCAGATAGCCTATACTCCCCGTGTTTCAGCCTCAGGGCAGGCAGGCATCGAAACTCCATGGATAAATATGTCTTACTCATTCCTTTATTCGGGAAAACGCTATACAGTGGGACAGAACATCGCAGCAAACCGACTGGATAGTTACAGTGACCACAGTATCTCGGCAAGCCGCGACTTCCGGATAAGAAAAGTTACAAGTTCGCTCAGTGTAGAAGTACTGAACCTGATGGATAAGAATTATGAGATAGTACGATACTTCCCTATGCCGGGACGTTCGGTAAGAGCAACGCTAAAAATAATATACTAAAAGCAGGATATGGATTTGAAAAAGAAATTAACATATATATTTTGGTTCTGTCTGCCGCTGCTATTATTATTCACAGCTTGTGATGATATGGAAGACAAGCCTTTTACCTCGGATATTGCGGGTGACCCGACTGAAACAGATACAGCCGAGCTCTATGCATTATGTGAAGGACTATTCAATCAGAATAACAGTTCATTGATGCGCTTCTCTTTCGGAAACCAGAGAATGGTGCGCAACTATTTTAATACAATCAACCATCGGGGATTGGGAGATACAGCAAATGATTTAGCTATTTATGGCGGTAAGATATATGTCATTGTCAATGTTTCCAGTACAGTAGAAGTAGTAGATTTCCGTACAGGAAACTCTTTGAAGCAAATTCAAATACAAGCTGAAAACGGAAGTTCACGAGAGCCAAGATACATTGCTTTCCATAAAGAAAAAGCCTATGTATGTTCATACGATGGAACAGTGACACGAATTGATACAACTTCCCTCGCTATAGATGGCGTCGCATCAGTAGGACGTAATCCCGACGGAATTTGTGTACAAAACGGAAAGTTATATATTTCCAATTCCGGCGGCTTGGATCATGCATCCGGTTCAGGCGTAGACAATACTGTATCTGTCGTCGATATTGCTACATTCAAAGAGATTAATAAAATTACAGTAGGACCGAATCCGGGCAAGATTGTAGCCGGTGCGAATGGAACAACCGTTTATGTAGCAACCCGCGGAGAAGATGTAGAAGCAGGAAATTACAACTTTGCCAAAATAGACTGTCAAACAAATGAAGTAACTCACTACAATGAGAAAGTACAAAACTTTGCCATTGACGGAGAAATAGCCTATCTATACAATTACAATTATAGTACGCAAACATCTTCTATCAAGACATTCAATCTGAAAACAGGAAAAACCGTTCGTGAGAATTTCATTACGGATGGAACAAGCATTGATACTCCTTACGGTATCAATGTGAACCCTTACAGTGGTAACGTTTATATCACAGATGCTTATGATTATACCATATATGGAGATTTGCTCTGTTTCAACCAACAAGGACAACTACAATTCCGTCTGAATAATATCGGACTGAATCCTAACACGATTGTATTTAGCGACAAAGCTTCACAAAGCGACATTGATGATAATACCGAAGAAACTGAAAATTCATTGGCTTTCGCCAATAAAGTATGGGAGTATAAGCCGGCTCCCGGACAGTTTATCAATACGAGTACGTCGGCTTACAAAGATGGATATACTTATGAAGACGTATTAAAAGAAGCTACCCGAAGGATACAACAGAAATCAATTATATCATTGGGCGGATTCGGCGGAACAATAACAGTAGGATTTCCTCAACCAATTCCTAATATCGAAGGGGAATATGATTTCAAGATATGGGGAAATGCCACTTACAACAAGAATACTGGAACGGGAGCACTCGGTGGAAGCGCTGAACCTGGAATAGTATTAGTCTCGAAAGATATAAACAATAATGGGATACCTGACGATGAATGGTATGAGTTGGCAGGTAGTGAGTACGGAAAAGATACAGAAATACGTAATTACGAAATCACCTATTATCGTCCCAAACCGGCCAATGGCGATGTGCGTTGGACAGACAACCAAGGAAAAGAAGGATTGATTAAGCGTAATACATTCCATCAACAGGACTCTTATTATCCTAACTGGATAGAAGAAGACGAAATAACTTTCCATGGGACACGTCTAAAAGACAATGCCGTAGAAGAGGGTAATGTTTGGGTAGGCTATTGTTATCCTTGGGGATATGCAGATAATCATCCCAACAAAACCGAATACTGTCAATTTAAAATAGACTGGGCAGTAGACCCAAACGGACAACCTGTGTTATTAGACAAAATAGACTTCGTAAAAATCTATACTGCCGTCAATCAGGACATAGGCTGGACAGGAGAAATATCTACTGAAGTCGTCACAGTAGAAAACTTACATTACAAAAAATAATCAAACTATTAATAATTAAAATTAGAGCAAAAACATGAAAAAGTTATCTTTATTCTTATTAGTATCTGTGTTCGCTTTTTGCGGATGTAGTGATGATAACGATGAAACAAAAGGTGGTGACAAAAAAGAAGTTGTCATTAGTTTCGAGAACCAGCTTGCAGAAACTGAAAGTGAATTTACTACCGATCAAGGAACCAAAGTCAATCCTTCCGATCCATATTCCAAGTACTCAATCACAGATCCCAAAGGACTTGTCACTTTTGACCACTTCTATGCTGATTGGGGAAGTGGATACAGCTTTGCTGGATTTACTTATATGAATAAAACTAATCATCCCTACAATGCACAGCCACAATGCGGGAAAGCCAAAACAGGAAAAGTTTATTTAAGTACATACAGTGATGCTGAATATGGCAGTACGTTAGCAATTATGACTATTAATGACCCTAACTATAGTATAAAAGGAGCTTGGATTACTAATAGTGCTGGTGCTTACATCGGCATGACTGAAGGCGACAATACCGCAAGACCTTTTATTAAAGGAGACAAATATACAGTAACCGCAACTGGTTACAATGAAAATGACGAAGAGATTGGTAGTGTTCAGATCTTATTAGCTGACTATAAGAGTAATGCGGACAAACCTGTTAGTGACTGGATTTGGTTCGATTTATCAGCTTTACATAAAGCTGTTAAAATAAAATTTGTCCCCACTTCTACTGATATGGATCAATATATGAATACAAGCAAATACTTCTGTCTTGATGATATTACTCTAATAGAAAAATAAAACATTTTTCTGTCGAACTATCAATTTCATATTTATTCCTTATCTAAATAAAAGAGCTAAACTTTCGAAGTAAGAAGTTTAGCTCTTTTATCATTTCTGACACCTTCTCTTTGCCTAAAGCTTCTACTCTTTCTTTATACATTTCCCTGCGAATACATTTTCCGCCCACTCTTTTCTAACAAAAAGCAATCATTTTCTTGGTATTTAAAGCAGTTTCAGCTATATTCGTCGAATTAAACACTTAAATATACTACAATGGAATTACCTTTTGCTGAATCATGGAAAATAAAGATGGTAGAACCCATCCGTAAAAGTACTCGTGAAGAACGTGAGCAATGGATTAAAGAAGCACATTACAACGTCTTCCAACTCAAATCAGAACAAGTTTATATAGACCTCATAACCGACTCAGGAACAGGAGCCATGAGCGACCGCCAATGGGCTGGTATGATGCTCGGTGATGAAAGTTATGCCGGTGCGACATCTTTCTTCAAACTGAAAGAGATGATTACGAAACTGACCGGATTTGAGTATATCATTCCGACACATCAGGGACGTGCCGCAGAAAATGTACTTTTCTCCTATTTGGTACACGAAGGAGACATCGTACCCGGAAATTCACACTTCGACACCACCAAAGGACATATCGAAGGACGTCGTGCCACCGCATTAGACTGCACCATTGATGCCGCCAAAGAGACACAACTTGAACTCCCCTTCAAAGGAAATGTAGACCCTGACAAACTACAAAAAGCTCTGACTCAATACGCCGAACGCATCCCTTTTATCATCGTAACCATTACTAACAACACAGCCGGCGGACAGCCTGTATCTATGCAGAACTTACGCGAAGTACGAGCCATTGCCGATAAATACGGCAAACCGGTACTTTTCGATTCCGCCCGCTTTGCTGAAAATGCTTACTTCATCAAAATGCGTGAAGAAGGTTATCGGGATAAATCTATTAAGGAAATTACACGAGAGATGTTTGCCCTTGCCGACGGCATGACAATGAGCGCCAAAAAAGACGGAATCGTCAATATGGGCGGATTCATAGCCACACGGCGTGAAGACTGGTATGAAGGCGCAAAAGGTTTCTGCGTACAATACGAAGGATATCTCACTTACGGTGGAATGAACGGACGGGACATGAACGCACTCGCCATCGGACTGGATGAAAATACCGAATTCGATAATCTCGAAACACGCATCAAACAAGTAGAATACCTGGCAAAGAAACTGGATGAATACGGAATCCCCTATCAGCGTCCTGCCGGCGGTCATGCCATTTTCATCGATGCGCCCAAAGTGCTGACACACGTACCCAAGGAAGAATTTCCGGCACAGACACTGACTGTTGAGCTCTATCTGGAAGCCGGTATCCGTGGATGCGAAATCGGCTATATTCTTGCCGACCGTGACCCAGTTACTCATGAAAACCGATTCAACGGACTCGATTTACTGCGTCTTGCCATCCCCCGCAGAGTGTATACTGACAATCATATGAACGTAATAGCCGCCGCCCTCAAAAATGTATATGAACGAAGAGAAAGCATTACCCGCGGAGTACGTATCGCTTGGGAGGCTCCTTTGATGCGACATTTCACAGTCCAGCTAGAAAGGCTATCCGTATAAACAGGAAATGCCCGTCAGGCACGTCAAGCTACCAAATGAACAAGAAAGAGAAGTAGCCAAATAAAACGGTGAATAATAGAGGAGATTCTCCACTTATTATTCACCGTTTCCTATTTATATCAGATTTAACCTTATGCTATATTCAAATTCCATATTCAATTCAGCGTCCACGTCAACACAAAGTCCGAATGAATACGATAACCGACAGTATAAAGCTTTTGCAACCCCGTCACCAACTCTTGAACTTGAAACGTACCCTCTTCCTGAGGAACAAAATGCGTCAAACGGAGTTTACGAAGATCAGCGTCGGCATCTTCCATACGTTTAAAAACCGCTTCCTTTGCAGACCAATGCAATAATAGGCTCCAAGTTATATCTCCCTGATAAGCTTCCGCCTGTTCGTCAGAACGGACATAGCGGTCTGATACCCGATGGACACGTTGACCGTATTGTTCAATATCAATGCCGACAGCAGTCCGGGAGCTAAGAATCACAGCTACATATCCTTTTGTATGAGAAATGCTGATAAAGAAAGAATGGTCGGACAGATAAGGTTTGTTTTCAGAAGAGTAAGCAATATCCTTGTCTTCCTGAAGCATTGAATACAGCAAGACACGGACAGATGTCCATTCCAATTTCCGCCGTTCGGAGACAAAGCGGTTCAATTCCTGTTCGCAAGAGATTCTTCGCGCTTCGGGCAGAAGAGCCAGTAATGTATCCAAAGATTCTTCCATCTTCCATACAGCCCACTGTATATCATTCGTCTTATGTTGCAGAAATAACGCCATTTTACATTTGCTTGATTTAGCTTTCGGATTTTATTTAAGTGATTATGCTTTCTCGAATCTGCTTTCTTAATTATTCTTTCAAAGATTAATCTTTCTCTTCCGCACCTTCCGTATCCTTAGGCAGAATTGTAAACTTGACTTTCAGAATACGGCGGCTATCCATCTCCAATACCTCAAACTCGTAATTGTGATAAGTCACTTTTTCGTGCAATGCAGGGAACTCACCTTTAATCTCAAGCAACATACCTGCTAAGGTATCGGCATCCCCCACCACTTTCTCAAACTCATCCTCATCTACTTTCGCAATCTTATAGAAATCAGTCAACTGCGTTTTCGCTTCAAATATCCAGGTATGGTCATTCAGCACAACATATGTACGTTCTTCATCGTCATACTCGTCATGAATCTCCCCTACAATTTCCTCGATAATATCTTCCATCGTCACCAGCCCGGAAGTTCCGCCAAATTCATCTACGACAATAGCAATATGAATCTTATTCGCTTGGAAATCACGCAGCAAATCATCAATCATCTTCGTCTCCGGCACAAAATACGCAGGACGAATCAACGACTGCCAACGGAAATTATCCCCCTTGCTCACATGAGGCAGAAGGTCTTTGATATACAGCACTCCCTTGATATTATCCCGCGAACCGGCAAAGATAGGAATACGCGAATAAGCATTCTCAATGATACATTGCATCACTTCCCTGAAAGGCGTTCGGATATCCAAATCCACCATATCCAGGCGTGATGTCATTACTTCCTTCACAGTCTCCCCACCAAAACGGATAATTCCTTCCAGAATATTATTCTCTTCGGTAAGTTCCGCTTTATCCGTAAGCTCCAATGCGTGTGACAGTTCGTCAACTGAAATATTATGGCTTTTCTTGGCAAAATGCTTGTTCAGAAAAGTAGTGGAACGTACAAGGACAGTAGCTACCGGATAAAATACCTTTTCCAGATAATAAATTCCCGGTGCGGAAAAGCGGCAGAAAGCCAGCGTCTTCTGCGCAGAATAAATCTTCGGCATAATTTCACCGAACAGGAGCAACAGAAAAGTAAGTATTACAGTCAGTATCAAGAACTCTGCCAACGGAGAATGAAATACAAAGACATTCATAAAAAAGAAGTTGCAGAGCATGATAATGGTCACGTTCACAAAATTGTTAGTAATCAATATCGTTGCCAAGAGACGTTCGGTGTCATCAAGAAGGGCACTTATTTTATCATCGGAAGGATGATTGCGTTCGTCAATATCATTCCGGTCTGAAGGAGAAAGCGAGAAAAAAGCGATTTCAGAAGCCGAAGCAAAACCGGAAGCAAGCAGGAGCACACCTGCCAGTACTATGGCTATAACAGCAGAGATAGAAGGAGTGTTTACGGTAATACCGTTGAAAATGTCAGCCAATTGGCTTAAATAACCATCTGAGTCCAAAGAGTATATATTTTAGTTTAACAAAAGATAATGTGCCAATCTGCTCGCGAAAACCTATCGGCACACTATCACATTATTTAGAACGGCAAGTCGTCTGCCGGATTATTTTGTACAGGTTGCGACTGCTGCATTTGTTGCGGCTGTTGCATTTGTTGGGATTGCTGCAGCTGTTGTGGCTGACCGATGCCGGGTTGTTGCGCAGAAGCAGAAGTCCCCGGATTCGTCCCTTTCGGAGACAGCATTTCCATATTATCGACATAAATCTCGGTGATATAGCGCATAGCTCCCGACTGGTCACTGTAAGAACGTGTTCTGATCTTTCCTTCCAGGTACAATTTGTCACCTTTGTGCACATATTTATCCACAATCTCAGCCAGACGGTTGGATGCAACGATATTATGCCACTCCGTTCTTTCAGGAATTTGGGTTCCATTTTGCAACGTATAGCCACGGTCTGTCGTAGCTAATGGAAAAGTTGCCACAGCCGAGCCTGTATCGAAATATTTCACCCGCGGATCTTGCCCCACGTTCCCAATCAATATCACTTTATTTACTGACATATATGTATCAAGTTTATTATTCTTAGTTTCAAATGCGCCGCCAAAATTAAACAGAATAACAATAGGATGCAAGAATTGTTGTAACTTTTATTTTGATTCGATATGCTTCTCTATAAAAGCGTGCACTAATCTGGAAACAGCATATTGCCCCAATTCTTCCGCCTTTATTTTCTGAAACTTACTGAAAGAAGCCGTTTCTTCGGGTAATACCACTTCATAGAAGTTAGCATAAATCACCCGGTGAGACAACACATGCTTCACCTCTCTGCAAACCGAACGAATCACCGGCTGTTCTCCCGACGCAAAGAATGCCCGGAACTCAGGTAAAGCCAAAAACTCTTCTTCCGACAAAGCCGTTGGAGTTTCTACCAAAGGCAACTCAAACAGATTCTTCCAAATATCATCCGCTACCCGCTTATTAATAAAGGTATGCGCGCCCGCACGTACATAAATATAATTAAAATAACGGTTTGTCGTTTTCGTCTTATGCTGCTTCACCGGCAGTTTGCCGACCAGTCCCCTCGAAAAAGCCGAACAACTGTCTGACAACGGACAAAACAAGCAATTAGGCGACTGCGGAGTACACTGAATCGCTCCGAAATCCATAATTCCCTGATTATAAAGAGCCGGCCGCTTCCTGTCCAGCATCTCGTCCGCCAAAGCTGCAAAGAGTTTCTTCCCCTCTGTCGAATCAATCGGCGTGTCAATACCGAAATAACGTGAAAGCACACGATATACATTCCCATCCACTACCGCATAAGGCATGCCATAAGCAAACGAACAGACGGCCGCAGCCGTGTACTCCCCTACTCCTTTCAAAGCCAGCACTTCCGGATACGTTTTCGGGAAAACCCCATTCATACTTTTTGCAGCAGCATGAAGATTCCGGGCACGTGAATAATACCCCAATCCCTGCCAGTATTTCATCACCTCATCCTCTTCTGCGTCCGCTAATGTCCGCACATCAGGAAAACGCTTGACGAAACGAAGAAAATAATCATATCCCTGCACCACACGTGTCTGCTGAAGGATAATTTCCGAAATCCATATCAGATACGGATCAGAAGATTCCCGCCACGGCAATTCACGTTTATTCTCCTCATACCACTTTATAATCGTTTCAGTAAACTCATTCATAAGACCATCCTTAACGTATCATCTAACATTTATCTTACATATGCTATTATTCAAAAGCCATACAAAAGTAACTCTTTTGACTCTAAGAAAATTCAACGCCACCATTTTTTTAGAAAAAATGTGCATAATATATTTTTTTAGGAGCTTAAAAAGCTATATATTTGCAGTCCAAAAAATTAGCAACAACATAGTAATAATATTTTTTTTAAGGAAAAATGACTAAAGCAGATATTGTAAACGAGATTACAAAGAAAACTGGAATTGACAAGCAGACAGTTCTTACAACAGTTGAAGCATTCATGGACGCTGTTAAAGATTCATTGTCTAACGATGAGAACGTGTACTTACGCGGATTCGGTAGTTTCGTAGTGAAGAAAAGAGCACAGAAAACTGCTCGTAATATTTCTAAGAACACTACTATCATCATCCCTGAGCACAACATTCCGGCTTTCAAACCGGCTAAGACATTTACAATTTCAGTAAAGAAATAATAAACAAGAGTATTAACCCATAAAATGTGAAGCTATGCCAAGCGGAAAAAAGAAAAAAAGACATAAAATGTCTACGCACAAGCGTAAAAAAAGATTAAGAAAGAACAGACATAAAAGCAAAAAATAATTTTTAAGTCTGGATCACACAGAAATAAAGAACAAACTTGCGAAGCCCTATGTCTTTCAAGTTTGTTCTTTGTTTAAGTAGCTAACCCCAAACGAACAATTTGTCAAAAAAGTTGTTCATATAAATGAGATTCAATCAATAATAAGGAAACAAAACAGTGACAAGTGAACTAGTAGTTGACGTACAGCCCAAAGAAGTCTCCATCGCCCTTCTCGAAGACAAAAGCCTGGTGGAACTTCAGAGCGAAGGAAGAAACATTTCCTTTTCTGTGGGCAATATGTATTTGGGACGTATCAAGAAATTGATGCCCGGACTGAATGCATGCTTTGTAGACGTCGGTTACGAGAAAGACGCTTTCCTTCATTATCTTGACTTGGGTCCTCAATTTAACTCACTCGAAAAGTTTGTAAAGCAGACTTTAAGCGACAAAAAGAAGCTGACCACCATCAGCAAGGCAACCCTGCTTCCCGATCTTGACAAGGATGGAACAGTAGCCAATACCCTCAAGGTGGGACAAGAAGTAGTGGTGCAAATCGTTAAGGAACCTATCTCCACTAAGGGACCGCGACTGACGTCCGAAATTTCGTTTGCCGGACGCTATCTCGTACTCATCCCTTTCAACGACAAGGTTTCCGTATCGCAAAAAATTAAATCGAGCGAAGAACGCGCCCGTCTGAAACAACTGCTGATGAGTATCAAGCCGAAAAACTTCGGTGTCATCGTCCGCACAGTAGCCGAAGGCAAACGCGTAGCCGAACTCGACGGAGAGCTTAAAGTCCTGGTTAAGCACTGGGAAGACGCGATGGCAAAAGTACAGAAAGCCACCAAGTATCCGACGTTGATTTATGAAGAAACCAGCCGCGCCGTAGGTTTGTTGCGCGACCTCTTCAACCCTTCTTTTGAGAATATTCACGTCAACGATGAGGCTGTGTACAATGAAATCAAAGACTATGTATCACTGATTGCGCCCGACCGGGCTAATATCGTGAAACTGTACAAAGGCCAGCTTCCCATTTACGACAACTTCGGTATCACCAAACAGATTAAATCATCGTTTGGTAAAACAATCTCTTACAAAAGTGGTGCCTACCTGATTATTGAGCACACTGAGGCGCTTCACGTAGTAGACGTGAACAGCGGTAACCGCACCAAGAATGCCAACGGGCAGGAAGGTAACGCACTCGAAGTAAACCTGGGAGCCGCCGATGAGCTGGCTCGCCAATTGCGATTAAGAGATATGGGTGGTATCATCGTCGTGGACTTCATTGATATGAATGAAGCCGAGAACCGTCAGAAGCTTTACGAACGAATGTGTGCCAATATGCAGAAAGACAGGGCACGGCATAATATTCTGCCACTTAGCAAATTCGGGCTAATGCAGATTACACGCCAACGTGTGCGTCCGGCAATGGACGTCAACACGACCGAAACCTGCCCTACTTGCTTCGGCAAAGGCACTATCAAGTCGTCCATTCTTTTTACGGACACTTTGGAGAGTAAAATTGATTACCTGGTCAATAAACTGAAGGTTAAGAAATTCTCGTTACACGTCCATCCGTATGTCGCCGCTTACATCAACCAGGGACTCGTTTCCCTGAAACGGAAGTGGCAGATGAAATACGGATTCGGTATCAAGATTATTCCAAGTCAAAAACTCGCATTTCTGCAATATGTGTTCTATGATACACATGGAGAGGAAATCGACATGAAGGAAGAAATCGAAATCAGATAGACAGAAAAGGCGGCTCGTTAGAAACGGAGCCGCCTTTTTGTTTAAACAACATATATCATCATCGTCAAGCTTCGTGCTTTGTAGATACAAAGCACTTGCGAAACACTACCGTATCTGCCAAAAAATAATTAAGCAATCCGGAGATAAGCAACGCTGCAAAGTTGCACCATATCACCCCCCACCCGAACATCTTCTCAAAAATCAGCAAAAACAGCATTTTCACTAGAAAAGCTACTATAGAAGAGAGATTGAACACAAAGAAACGAACCCAAAAATCGCGCACACACCTACCACTTATGCGGTTTTTCCATATCCAGCAATAGGAGCAGATAAAATTGCTCATCACAGCAAATTCGAACGAAATCACGGGAGAAACAATATATACTCCCCAATATTCCTCAAACAAATAATGAGAACATATCCACAATACAAACGTATCGACTCCTGTGCCGAACAGACGGCTCACTACAAATTCCAAATAAGTACGCAAAATTATCAATCCTCCTTTTTTCCGGGGTTATAGGGTTTCAACGGATCGCGTTCGGAAAGGATACGACGATCTATAAGAAATTGGCTGAGCCATGCTCCGAAAAGGAAAAAGGCTATCAGCAAGCCGACAATATCAAATATACCCAATGTCTGCCCGGCAATAGTGTAGATAGTTGATGACAAAGGAGTATACATAAACACAGTATTGATGAGTATGACTACCAACCGGAATTCCGTAGGTCCGAAGCTACCATAAGTGAGCCGGAACTCATCTTTGATAATCGTGGAAATATATGTATAAATGGAAAGCACCAAGTATCCCGCCAACACCAACATGGCTACATCAAGCCTGAACATGGGAGAAATGCCGGCACCGATACACATGATGCAAATAGTCACCGCATCCAACGTATGGTCGATAAAGAATCCGTAAACGGGACGCTGCGTGTGACGTACGCGTGCCAACGTTCCATCAAGGCTGTCGCCATACCAATTGATAACCAGCCCCAATGATGAAATCCATAAATAATTCTTGTCGATATGAGCCAAAGCGAAACCCAGCCCACAAATAACGGCACCCAACAATCCGATGTATGTCAACGTATCCGATGTCATCCACAACGGCTGTCTTTCTGCCATCCAAATCAATGCTTTCTTCTCCATTGCATTGAGCAATGAAGTCTGTATCCTATTCGACGATTCTTTTCCCATTCCTAATTTTTTATGCAAAAGTAAATCTTATTACCACAAATGTGGACATATCACAACTTCTTTTTGAGGCTATTTAACACTTTGAAGTGCCGTCAAGGAAAAATAATCCGAAATTCGGTCCATACACCGACATATGTACAGAGGGAGAATGTACATCCGTGGCGCATCAGCATATCAAGAATAACAACACATGAGCGAATCATTAAGCTTTCGAAGTTCGGAACTTTCGAGAGCAGTCTCTATCGCAGACGCAAACGGTCTCCTATTTCCGGAACATATTCACCATTCTTGCGGTTCATCTTATACAGGTCCTTAAGACGAATACCATATTTCTGAGAAATGCCATGCATGGAATCACCGTCTTTTACGATATATACGGTATGAGGTTTGGAAGCTTTCTTCTTTTTGGCTTTCAAATAGATAATATCTCCCGGCATTAATGTATATTCACGATGCAAGTCGTTATACTTCACGAGCTTTTTCCAGCTAATGTCCAGTTCCTTGCCTAAATCCTGGAAAGTATCCCCGCTACGGGCAACGACATAAGCTATGTCATTGGCAATATAAATCTGATGCGGATTCATCAGCCAGGGGTTCTTCCGCAACTTACGTTCCGAGTAAACGCCTTTGCGGTCGTATTTATACAAATCGTAATCTTCAATAATCGTAATCAGACGATTGGCATAGGAAGGGTCGGTGGCATAGCCTGCTTTTTTCAGTCCGCGCGCCCAGCCTTTATAATCGGTGATATCCAGTCTGAAAAGAAAAGCATAGCGGGCGCCTCTTCTGAGAAAATCGGAATGGTCTTCGTAGGAATCACGCGGATGCTTGTAGGCACGGAAACATTCGTTGCGTGCATCGTCATCATGACGGACTGTACGTCCCCGCCAAGCACTACCGCATTTGATACCGAAATGGTTGTTGCTTTTTCGTGCCAACTGGCTGTATCCCGCACCACTTTCCAGCAGTCCTTGCGCCAGCGTGATACTGGCGGGAATCTTATGAAGCTTCATCTGTTCAACAGCCAAATCACTATATTTATTTATATATTCGACGTAACGGGCATTCCGTTTCTGTGCCTGCACTCCTATGGCAAAAAAGAATACGATAGTTAAAAAGACAAGCCTATGTAATTTGTTCTCCATTTTAATTCAGATGTGGATTATAGGACACAAAAATCTGAAAAATAATTGGGATTATCAATCTCTTTCCTAACTTTGTAACATTAATTGTTAGAAACCAATACTCCAACGTATATGAAAGACCTCATAATTACCGCAGTTATTAAAGTATATCAATATAATGAGTTGAATGAAACCGACCGGGCACTTATGACAGCAGCCATGGATGCAACAGCACGCAGTTACGCTCCTTATTCCCGTTTCTCGGTGGGGGCTGCCGCACTGTTAGGCGACGGCACCGTGGTAACAGGAACGAATCAGGAAAATGCCGCCTATCCGTCGGGACTCTGCGCGGAACGCACAACCCTATTCTACGCCAATTCCCAATACCCCGACCAGCCGGTCGTTACCCTTGCCATTGCCGCAAGAACCGAAAAAGACTTTATAGACCGCCCGATTCCGCCCTGTGGTGCTTGCCGCCAGGTAATTTTAGAAACGGAAAAGAGATATGGACATCCCATCCGTATCTTGCTCTATGGCAAAGAGTGTATTTACGAAATAAAAAGTATAGGCGATTTATTACCGTTATCATTTGACGCCTCAGCAATGGAGGATTAGCCATGTTACAGCAATATCACACCAAACTAAAAGGAACGCTCGCGCTTACGGATTCATACCTGACGGAGAAAGCATTGCAGAAAGAAAAAGGACTTTATAAGTTTATATGGGTACGCAACGGAAGCATCACGGCAGAGATAGACCACCAGGAAATGGTGCTTGCCAAAGATGAAGTGATTTCACTGACTCACCTGCAACATCTCGAATTCAAATCAATCGACGGCGATTACCTGACTTTACTGTTTAACAGCAATTTCTATTGTATTTATGGCAACGACCATGAGGTATCATGCAGCGGCTTCCTCTTCAACGGTTCGTCCCATCTCATCCGTTTCACGCTGAATGAGAAAGAGCGCAGGGAACTGGATGCCATCACTGCGGCGTTAGAAAACGAATTCACCGTTTCCGACAACTTGCAGGAAGAGATGCTGCGTATATTGCTGAAGAGGTTCATCATCCAGTGTACCCGGATTGCACGCCATCGCATGAATATTACCCGTGAAAAAGAATCCGGTTTCGAGATTGTACGCCAGTACTATAATCTCGTTGACGAACATTACCGGACAAAGAAGCAGGTGCAGGATTATGCCGACATACTGCACAAATCACCCAAGACACTATCAAATATCTTTTCCACTTGCAAACTACCCTCTCCGCTCCGTGTAATTCACGAACGGGTGGAAGCGGAAGCCAAGCGCCTCTTGCTTTACAGTAACAAAAGCGCCAAGGAAATTGCCGATATTCTGGGATTCGAAGACCAGGCTTCTTTCAGCCGTTTCTTCAAAAATATGACGGGACAGAGCGCCGTACAATTCAGAAACACTCTGGAAGGGAAGAATTGATAAGGGGATACCACTTCAAGTCTGAAAAGTTGTGGCACCATAGTACTTCTGGCCGACTCGTCACAATGCGTACTCAAAACACTTTAAAAAGACTAATCACACTACTGTAGAGGTTTCTGACTTCTTGGGGCAACGGAACAAATCGTATTTTCAGACTGTTATATAGTCTAATACAAATCGTTAAATAAAGAAGTTATGAAACAATATGATGCTATTATTATAGGGTTCGGCAAGGCAGGAAAAACACTGGCTGCCGAACTTTCAAACCGGGGATGGCAAATCGCCGTCATCGAACGCTCCGATATGATGTATGGAGGCTCTTGTCCGAACATTGCTTGTATCCCGACAAAAACTCTGATACACGAAGCGGAGATTTCTTCCCTTCTGTATTATGAGGATTTTCCGAAACAGGCAAATATGTATAAACAAGCTATTTCCCGTAAAAACAGTCTGACCTCTTTTCTCAGAGGAAACAATTACGAAAAGTTAAGTAAACGCCCGAATGTGACTGTCTACACTGGGACAGCTTCCTTCATATCTGCCAATACCCTGAAAGTGGCACTCCCTGACGGGGATATAGAACTGCAAGGGAAAGAGATTTTCATCAATACCGGTTCTACTCCCATTATTCCGGCAATCGAAGGACTCAAGGAAAGCCAGCATGTGTACACCAGTACCACTCTTCTGGATACGAACGTCCTGCCCAAACACTTGATTATCGTAGGCGGCGGGTATATCGGACTGGAATTTGCTTCGATGTATGCCGGATTCGGTAGTAAAGTGACTATCCTCGAAAGCGGCAACCGTTTCATGCCTCGCAACGACCAGGATATTGCCCAAAGCGTCAGAGAGGTGATGGAAAGAAAAGGCATAGAGATTCATCTCAATGCCCGTGCACAATCTATCCATGACACGAATGACGGTGTGACACTGACCTATTCGGATGTGTCCGACGGCACTCCTTACTTTGTGGACGGTGACGCTATCCTTATCGCTACCGGACGGAAACCGATGATTGAAGGATTGAACCTGCAAGCGGCAGGCGTGGAAGTGGATGCCCACGGAGCTATCGTGGTAAACGACCAGTTGCGCACTACCGCTCCTCATGTATGGGCAATGGGCGATGTGAAAGGCGGCCCGCAATTCACTTATCTTTCACTGGACGACTTCCGGATTATCCGCGACCAGTTCTTCGGAGATAAAAAACGGGATATCGGCGACCGTGCCCCCGTTCAGTACGCAGTATTTATCGACCCGCCGCTGGCTCACATCGGTCTCACTGAAGAAGAAGCACTGAAAAGAGGTTATTCCTTTAAGGTTTCCCGCTTATCGGCCACTTCCGTAGTCCGTTCGCACACATTGCAACAGACAGACGGTATGCTGAAAGCTATTGTGAACAGCCACAGCGGAAAGATTATGGGATGCACGCTGTTTTGTGCCGATGCCCCGGAGATAATCAACAGCGTAGCTATGGCTATGAAAACCGGGCAAGATGCTGCTTTTCTACGCGATTGCATCTTCACTCATCCCAGCATGAGCGAAGGATTGAATCAATTATTTGATGTATAAAGACATAGCAAAAGGAAACAAAAGGATAAAGGCTTTCAGCGATATCGTTGAAAGCCTTCTTTCTGTATGGAAAGGTATAGCGTATGAGCCAATCAATTAGTAACAAACTTCATATAGCTTACCAGCAAACTTGTTTTGGATTAGTACTAAACTTTTTATGCACTAATCTCAAACTATAAACAAAGCTTTTGTTTTTATAAGAGCCTGTTTAAATTTTCCTGAGATTATGTTAGATAGGCTTTACCGACCT
>CANPJW010000056.1 GCA_947574505.1 uncultured Bacteroides sp.
GTAAGTTTAAATATCAGCTATAAAATTATGACTGAAGAGAATTTAAACAGGCTCTTATAAAAAAATAGCGAAATAGCAAAGATGGCTTCCACAGACGAGCTTGGCGACAATGATGCTTTCGGAATTACGGGTGCGCCGGATTTGTTAGTTTCTAAAATGAATGTTGTCGATTCCGGTTTAATAAAGAAAATAAATTCGTAACTTTGCAACTTTGCATATGAAAACAATGAGTTTATTTATCAATATCAGAAATACACATAAAATCAATCAATGACATGAACATGAAAAAATTATTATGTCTATTTGCATTATTACTATGCACCACTGCATTTGCGCAGCCCCAACAACTTGTAGTAGGAGTTTCCGGTAATGGCTATGTAACCCGTCAGCAAGACGGTGCTCGAATCACCCAAGAAGGAGTTGCGTACTGGACCAATCCTAAAAGTATCGTTAGCATTTATTTCTATTTGCATCAGCCTACAACGGCCGATTTGTCACTTTATGCCAAAGGACACTCTGAAATCAAAGTCAGTTATGGAAAAAAGAGTTTCAACGTTAATCTGCAATCGGATGATTTCACCAATGTACCTGTAGGGAGCATTGATATACGCCAGGCGGGGTATGTGCGTATCGATTTGCAAGGTGTGGCTAAAGAAGGCGAGAGTTTCGGAGAAATCAAGCAATTGATAGCAGACAACGTTACAGGTAAAAGTAATTATGTGAAAGATTTCGAGGACTATTGGGGACGTCGCGGTCCGTCCGTTCATATGGGGTATGCATTGCCCGAAGGTGACACCGAATGGTTCTACAATGAAGTGACAGTGCCCAAAGAAGGCGAAACGATGCATAGCTACTATATGGCAGCCGGTTTCGGTGAAGGTTATTTCGGAATGCAATACAACTCTCCCACAGAACGCCGCATTCTTTTCTCCGTTTGGAGTCCTTTTGACACACAAGACCCTAAAAAGATTCCGGATGAACAGAAGATTAAATTGTTACGTCAAGGAAAAGATGTACATATCGGTGAGTTTGGCAACGAAGGTTCAGGAGGACAAAGTTATTTAAGATATCCTTGGAAGGCTGGTAATACATACAAATTCCTGATGCACATTAAACCGGACGGAAATGGAAACACCATTTATACCGCTTATTTCTATGCCACAGATGAAAAAGAGTGGAAATTGATAGCGAGTTTCTTACGCCCCATGACCGATACATGGTACAAACATCCTCATAGCTTCCTTGAGAATTTCAATCCCGAACAAGGATACTTGTCGCGTGAAGTTTTCTTCGGTAACCAATGGGCACGCAGCAAAGAAGGTAAATGGACCCGGCTCACTGATGCCGTCTTCACACACGATGCAACGGCTAGCGCCAAAGTCCGTCTCGACTATCAAGGTGGGACTACTAAAGATAACCGGTTTTATCTGAAAATGGGAGGCTTCTTCAATGAATCTGTTCCGATGAGAACAAAGTTCTATTGTAAGCCAACGGGTGAAGAGCCGATAATTGACTGGGAAGCATTGGAGCACCTATAACATCTGTTTCTGCTCTTTACAAATTGTGAAAGAGTACTGCTCAAACAAAAAATCGCCCTCGCTACAGAAAATAAAACGAGGTTGTGTCAAAACGCTGGCACAACCTTTTTACATGCACAAAGCCCAGACTTTCACAAGTCCGGGCTTTGTTATTACCCAAAGTTCTTGTATGTTTAGGCATAAAGTTTTTCGTTATGGCAAGTTACATTTTCGTCCTTACATCCCCAACCAAGCGGTTCTTTTTCCCGGAAGAATTGATGAAATCCTAACAGCGAACGATTCGGTTCGGATAGTTAATACAGTTGTTGATAATCTCAATCTTGACAATTTCAAGAATCTTTATAAAGCAACCGGTCGTTGTCTTTATCATCCTAAAATGATGCTTAAGGTGATTATCCACGCCTACATGAACAATATCTATTCGTGCCGCAAAAAAGAGGGACGATTATTTTAAAATAAAAAAGGAGATGTGCCTTAGTTTTGATACCTCCCTTCTTTTTGCCATATATAGAAATCTTTGTAGTTATACATAATCCGCACACCTTGCAAATACAATTACGATTTAATTGCCGGAAAAGAAAAAATAGACTAATTTTGTTTTTCATTATCTGACAAGTAAGTCATTTAAGTAATTGTACGGGATTGGAGGTATGACTTTAATTATATAGTGAACGATAAAAAGTATAATTTTATATTTAATGAAACCGAAGATAATATGGGAAATTTCAGTGAATTAATAAAAAATCGTCGCAGCATGCGCAAGTTCACCGATGAAGAATTGACACAAGACGAGGTGGTTGCATTGATGAAAGCAGCCCTGATGTCTCCCTCTTCCAAACGTAGCAATAGTTGGCAGTTTGTGGTGGTGGATGATAAGGAAGTGTTGAATCAATTGTCTCATTGCAAAGAGCAGGCTTCCACTTTTATCACCGATGCCGCATTGGCAATTGTCGTGATGGCCGATCCGTTGGCAAGCGATGTGTGGATTGAAGATGCGGCGATAGCTTCGATTATGATACAGTTGCAGGCAGAAGACTTGGGGCTAGGTAGTTGCTGGGTGCAGGTTCGCGAACGTTTCACAGCTACCGGAATGCCTTCCGACGAATACGTGCACGGAGTGCTGGATATTCCTTTGCAGCTTCAGGTGCTTTCCGTCATAGCCATCGGGCACAAAGCAATGGAACGCAAGCCTTTCAATGAAGAACATCTGCAATGGGAGAAAATTCACATTAATAAATTCGGAGGAAAATAACGATGGGAGCTGCCAAAACTAGTAATAGCAAAGATACTTATATGGCTACCGCCGTTGCCTTTATGGTAATCGGAGCACTATATTTGATTGATAAACTGATTCATTTTTCTTCCATCGGCTTGCCTTGGGTGATGAACAAGGATAATATGCTGCTGTATGCTTCTATCTGTTTCCTTATTTTCAAACGCGATAAATCCATCGGTTTCGTATTGCTGGGACTTTGGCTGATGATGAATATCAGTTTGGTAATGTCATTGTTGGGTTCGCTTTCAGGATATTTGCTGCCGTTGACATTACTCATCATCGGAATTATTTTATTTTGGATTGCAAAACGGTAAAGAAACGATGAATAGAAGTATAGAAGATACCCCGATTGTGTTTATCGGTGCCGGAAATCTGGCTACCAACCTGGCAAAGGCACTTTATCATAAAGGTTTCCGTATCGTGCAAGTGTATAGCCGGACTGATGAATCAGCCCGCACCTTAGCCGGACAAGTGGAAGCGGAATATACAACCGACTTACAGGAAATCTCCAAAGAAGCCCGATTATATATCGTATCCCTGAAAGATGCCGCTTTTGTGGAGCTACTGCCCCAAATAACAGAAGGCAGACAAAACGCCCTGTTGGTACATACGGCAGGAAGCATCCCGATGAGTATTTGGGAAGGATATGCGGAACGTTACGGAGTATTTTATCCGATGCAGACATTCAGCAAACAACGTGAAGTCTGTTTTCGGGAGATACCATTCTTTATCGAAGCCAAAAGACCGGAAGATGCGGAGTTTCTGAAAGCGATTGCCGCCACTCTCTCCGAAAATGTCTATGAAGCTACTTCTGAACAACGCAAGAGTCTTCACCTTGCAGCAGTCTTTAGTTGTAACTTCACGAATCATATGTATGCTTTAACGGCAGATTTACTTAAGAAATATAATCTGCCGTTTGATATCATGCTTCCGCTGATTGATGAAACGGCGCGTAAGGTGCACGAATTGGCACCTCGTGATGCGCAAACCGGTCCGGCTGTGCGTTATGACGAAAATGTGATAAGCAGTCATCTTGCGATGCTGGCAGACTCGCCGGCATTACAGGAAATATATAAATTAATGAGCAAAAGTATCCATGAGCACCATCAATTATGATTTATCCCTTATCAAAGCGTTAGCTTTTGATGTAGACGGAGTATTGAGTTCAACCACAGTTCCGCTGCATCCTTCCGGTGAGCCGATGCGCACTGTGAATATTAAGGACGGATATGCTATCCAACTGGCTGTAAAAAAAGGACTTCATATCGCCATCATCACCGGCGGACGGACCGAAGCGGTGCGTATTCGTTTTGAAGGGTTGGGAGTGAAGGACTTGTATATGGGGTCTGCCGTGAAGATACATGATTATCGTGCTTTCCGAGATAAATACGGATTGTCCGACGATGAGATATTGTATATGGGAGACGATGTGCCCGATATTGAAGTGATGAGGGAATGTGGGCTTCCCTGCTGTCCGAAAGATGCCGTGCCGGAAGTGAAATCCGTCGCGAAGTACATCTCTTATGCAGACGGCGGTCGTGGCTGCGGTCGTGATGTCGTGGAGCAAGTCTTGAAAGCTCATGGTTTGTGGATGGCACAAGATGCTTTTGGCTGGTGATAAAATTAATTATATAATTGACAGACATCAACAAATAGTATTTTCAATCATAAATCGCCTAATCGTAAATAGAACAATGCTTGATAATCTAAAGAAATATCAGATCATACTGGCTTCCAATTCACCCCGTCGGAAAGAGTTAATGTCGGGATTGGGAGTAGATTATACCATCAGGACATTGCCTGATGTAGATGAGTCTTATCCCGATACTTTGGCAGGTGCGGAGATACCCGAATTTATTGCCCGCGAAAAGGCTGATGCCTATCGTGCCATGATGAAACCGGGAGAACTTTTAGTGACGGCGGATACCATCGTTTGGCTGGACGGAAAAGTCTTGGGTAAGCCGGAAGGCAGGGAAGGGGCAATTGAAATGCTTCGCACGCTTTCGGGAAAATCCCATCAAGTCTTCACGGGTGTTTGTCTGACCACTACCGAGTGGCAAAAGAGTTTTACCGCCTCTTCCGATGTACAGTTCGACATCTTGTCCGAAGATGAAATCCAGTACTATGTTGACCGTTACCAGCCTTTGGACAAAGCAGGTGCTTATGGCGTTCAGGAATGGATCGGCTATATCGGGGTAAAATCTATTTCCGGCAGTTTCTATAATATAATGGGACTCCCCATACAGAAACTGTACGGGGAGTTAAAGAATTTATAGTTGATAAGCTGGATCCCGAATCTCAGAAAAAGCGGGAAACTAGATTATATCCAGCATCAAAGGAATATCCTCTTCTCGAACACCCTGTTTGAGAAGAGATTCCTCATCTTTATGAAACATTTCAAGGAATCGTTCCCGGTTTCCACTGGCTGTAATCGCTTTTCCGTAAAAAACTGCCGCCTTCTGAACATCTCCCATCACCCAGGCAACATGTCCGGCGTTCATATAGTCGATAGCCAATGGTTTCTGTTCGATGATTTTCTCGTAATACTTCATCGCCTGCTCGTATTTCAGGCTGATGAATGAACACCACCCGATGCCACGCCATGCTTTTACGCAATTACTTTCGATGAAATCCAGTTTGAAGAAATAATTCAGCGCTTCTTCATATTGCCCCATTTCAGCCAGGCAGCTACCGATGTAGAAAGTTACATTCACATCTTCGGACGCAGCTTCTTCCACTTTTTTATAATACGTAAGGGCTGCCTGATAATTCCTGTTCAACCGATAGCAAATAGCCAGATGGCGATTATTCCAGATATTGTCCGGTTTCAGCGTATCGGCTTTCAGATAGGCCTTGACAGCTTCTGCGTATTTCTTTCTTTTCTGTAATGCATACCCGAACTTTTGATAATACTCTGCGCTTTTCTCATCAAATTTACTGATAGCTTCCAGCTCCTCAAAAATCTCGATAGCCTCGTCCCAACGTTCCTTTGATAAATAGAAATCGGCAATAGGGAATAATACATCTTCCCAAGACAACACATTTTCGAGCGCGGAGATATGATGGAGATCGAGTTTTTCTTTAAAAATATCCCTGAATTCCTGACGGCGTACACTGAGCTTGAAGAAACGGTAAAGGTCATGCAGGTACTGGTTGCTAACCGTTCCCGGGCGTTCATTGAACCGTTTCATTGTTTCAGCATTCGATTTTTCCGCCAATTCGGCCACCTGCTGTTCGTTGAGCTGGCTCAACATCATATCCTGCTGTGCCTGTGGCAACTGGTGGATGGTAAAGAATAACGAATACTTGTCGCTATTGCTGAAAAATCCCGACTGAAGAATCAAGTCCAATAAACTGCTTCCCTGATATCCTGCCTTTTTCAGCGATTTTAGCACATTAGACTGCTGCTTGCTGAACGGATAAAACCAGTTCTGTACTTCGCGGAAAAACGGATAATTCTTCAAAGTGGCAAACGTGCTCATATATACATCGGCTCCTTCCAACTGGAGTTCGTTCATTTCACGCAATTTATCTCCCAGTCCCGACTTTTCGAAAGCATCTTTCCAGTCCGGATTCTTATCGTCATTCTCTTCGTCGTTTTCTTCAAAACCGAACCTCATATTCTTCATCGAAGAAACATTCTTCAGCATTTCGGGAATAATCTCTTCCCGCATCTTCTTGTCGATTTTCTCCGTCTCCTGACACAACAACATCTGACGGTAAATACGTGCGACGTCATCTACAAAAGAAGGAATTTCTTCCATGAGATCCACCCGCTTGATAAGTTCCGGGTAGAAAATGAGCCGGTTTCTGTAAATGTGGAAGATAATCATCGCACCTACCAATGCCCGTTGGTTGATGTTGACATCCGGATGACGGTATGCGTCAAGCAACCACATGATTTTCCGTAAGTCGAAACACTCCATTAGACTCAACGTGACAGCACTGACGAACAAGCATAAATCATCTCCCGGAAGTAATTCCGATACCAGCATAGCTTGGGCTTCTTCTTCATCCTGAAGATTCCATGCACTGTTTGTCCAAGTTCTTATGAACATAAATTTGAGTGTATCTTCATGCCGTTTCAAGACTCCATCCATTTTTTCGTCAGACAGTAATCCACTGACTGCCAAGTCGTCATTAAAAGACTCCAATATATGCAGTATCGTCTTAATGCCGTAATCCGACAATTCCGGTGATACGGGAGTGCGGCGTACCTCATGATAATATCTTGAAGAAGCGTTATCTAGCATGAGCAACCGCGATTGGTCAGCGATTCCCCATGTGTCTGCTACCATTTTCTGATACAGGTTCCATCGTTCTGGGTCGTTTGCACCTTGTCTCATATAGTCCAGCATGTATTTGTATGAGGTCTGCAATTGTTCCAGACGGGTACGTAAATCCCAGTCAGGACACTGCCAGAGCAAGGATTCCAGTTGCATCAGGGCTTCCTTGAGCCTTTTGTCCTCAAGCAAGGTGCGTATATATGCGTATTGGTCATTAATTGTTTTTTCGTTCATTATGATCTAATTTTTTATTTTTTTCCAATCCAGGTCAGGCGTTTCCAAAGACATTCAAAAGGACCGTGTTTATGATGGCGGAGCCACCACGAACAGAATGTCATTTGTAATAGAACAAAAAGGATGCCAAAAAGGAAGCTGTATGTAATTCCTAAATACCGTCCCAATTCGAATCCCCAATGATAGAACAAAAGAGAACCGAAAATTGATTGCCCGAGATAGTTAGTTAAACTCATTTTGCCATAAGTTGTGAAACGCATGAAGAAACTGCGGTCTTTCATGTGGTAGAAAGTCAGCAATAATCCCGTCACCAGCAATATCATAAAGCTGAGGTTGCTGAATGAACTTAGGATAAGTTGTAATGGTGCGAGTATGGCGCTTCGTTCTATAAACTCTGGCAACATATTGTTGAGCCCGTAGATAGGGAAGAAGCAGAGAAGAGAAAAAGCCAGTGCTTTCAGCCATAAGTGTTCGTTCTTTTTGCTGTACAGAAAATATTGGCGGCGGCCCACAAGCATGCCGAGCAGGAATAACCCCGGTGTCTGCAAGATACGTCCGTGCTCTATCGCCCAAGTCATATTGGCTAACTGCCCTTCCCACATATTCATACGAAGCGTTTCGAGGAATGTGCCGTTCTTCTGGACATCGAATGCGATGCCGAAATAATAACGTGCAAGACTTTCTCCCGCCACATAGTCTGGATTACATAAAGCATAAATCAATTTTACCCAGTCGATGGGTTGAAGAATAAGCAAGGTGGCGAAAATGAGAACGATACGGTCATTCATCCGGCAGAATATCGGCAGGATAATTCCAAGAATGGCATACATTGTCAATATCTCTCCGGTGAAGAACGCTGCATTGAACTGTCCGATAATAAGCAGAATGAATAATCTCCATAAGAACCGCAGGCGGAAATCCTTTCCTCTCCGCTGCTGGTTATTGTCCTGGATATAGAAACTAAAACCAAAAAGCAAAGCGAATACCGCATACGCTTTATTACTGAATGTGAAGAATAATCCTCTCCAAATGGCTTGGTCGGTGAAGTTCATCCATTCAAAAGGTACCTCTTTAGGGAAAGAGTAAAAATTGAAATGTTCGATACTGTGCAAGAGGATAATGCCCATTACAGCTAGTCCTCTCAATACGTCGGCAACGTCAACTCGGGCGTTGGGTTCGGCGATTTTGTGTTCCATGATTTTTTTGTTTTTGTTATTAATTGATTTATTAATGTAATCCGTGTCTGATAATATAAGATTCTTCGTTAATTTAGGACCTGACCTGCACTTGTACCTGTATCAGATTGGAGTCTTTTTGTCCGTTTCCTTTCTTGTCGCAAAAAGTATATTGTGCTTGTAGGCGGCATCTGTGATAAAACCAGTATTGTACGCCTGCAATATAATTATTCTGTTTGAAGTCGGTAGCTTTATTCGGGTTGAAATAGTCATAAGAAGCGATGAAATCGAAGTTCCATGCAAAACGTACGCTGCCTGTTGCATAGAATCCTTCACTTTTTACGTTTCTGTCTTTTCCGCCGAGATACTCTGAATGCAGATTAAACTTGGGGGTAGTGACAACTGCTCCCGCACTCCACCGCTTCTTGGCATAATTTTCTCCAGTTTTAATCCTCGTGTATTCCGAATCGGCTATGGCATCTCCCGTTCCATGAATGGATGAACCGCCTATGGATAACCAATCCAACGGATAAATCATCAGGTTGCCGACTATGTCTTTTGGGTTGTTCACCTCCTGATTCAGTGAGGTTGTTTTCTCTTGTGCAACAAGAGTGTCCTGTATGCCGGTTAAACATAGCACGATGAAGGAGAGTTGGAGGAGTGTTTTTCGCATGAAGTAGCTGTTATTTGATAATGGTTGATATTTATCAAACAAGGGCAACTCTTTTCACAAAGAATTGCCCTTTTATTTTTAACCTTGCAAAAATTAGCTATAAATTCTTATTCTTGAATAGCAGCGATACCCGGAAGAACTTTTCCTTCGATTGCTTCAAGCAATGCGCCGCCGCCAGTTGAAACATAAGATACACCGCTAGCCAAACCGAACTTGTTAACACAAGCTACAGAGTCGCCACCACCAACGAGTGAGAACGCGCCATTCTTGGTTGCTTCAACGATAGCTTCACCTACTGCACGTGAACCGTGAGTAAAGTTTTCAAATTCGAATACGCCTGTAGGACCGTTCCAAAGAATGGTCTTTGATTCTTTGATAACGTTAGCGAATATTTCTTCAGTCTTCGGGCCGATGTCAAGACCTTCCCATCCGTCGGGAATTTCGTCAACCGGACAGAATTTAGTATTTGCATCGTTAGAGAAAGCGTCAGCGATTTTAGCGTCAACAGCCAAAACAAGGTTTACACCTTTTTCTTTAGCTTTCTTGATCAAGTCCAAAGCCAGATCGAGTTTGTCGTCCTCGCAGATAGAGATACCGATCTTGCCGCCCATTGCTTTAGTAAATGTATAAGTCATACCACCTGCGATAATCAGGTTGTCAACCTTGTTCAACAGGTTTTCAATGATTTCGATTTTAGAAGAAACCTTAGAACCACCCATGATAGCAGTGAACGGACGTTTGATGTCGTTCAATACTCTATCGACAGCCTTCACTTCTTTTTCCATCAGGTAACCGAACATCTTGTTGTCTGTATCGAAATATTTAGCGATCAATGCCGTAGAAGCATGAGCACGGTGAGCAGTACCGAATGCGTCGTTTACATAGCAGTCGGCGTAAGAAGCCAATTTCTTGGTAAATTCTTTCTGGCTTTCTTTTACAGCTTTCTTAGCAGCAGCTTTTTCTTCATCTGTTGCGTCTTCTGCCAAACCTCTCGGTTTGCCTTCTTCTTCGGCATAGAAGCGAAGGTTTTCGAGCAACAGGACTTCGCCCGGTTGCAGAGCAGCAGCTTTTACAGCAGCTTCTTCGCCCATGCAGTCGTTAGCAAACTGAACTTCAACGCCCAGCAATTCAGACAGATGCTTGATGATATGTTTCAAAGAGAACTTATCGGCAACGCCTTTCGGACGGCCCAAGTGGGAACCAATGATGATGCTACCGCCGTCTGCCAGAATCTTCTTCAAAGTAGGAAGAGCTGCACGCATACGAGTGTCATCTGTAATGTTGAAGTTTTCGTCCAGGGGTACATTGAAGTCCACGCGAACAAATGCCTTTTTACCGGCAAAATTGAATTTGTCAATTGTCTGCATAATACTCTATTTTTTATTTAAAAGTGTTTTAAAATTCTTCTTTTAGAACGACCGCAAAGTTACTATTTATTTCGGTTCCCTGCTATTAAATCGTTATTTATTCTTGCCTTTTGATACCTCTTTTGTAACTTTATACGTGTTACAGAAATATTTGCACATCATTTGCAAACCACAGGTGTCACATTTTGGAGTACGCGCCTGACAAATATAACGGCCGTGTAGGATGAGCCAGTGATGAGCAATCGGTACAAGCTTTCCCGGGATATTCTTCATCAGTTCCTTTTCTACACTGAATGGGGTCGTACAACTGTCCGACACCAGTCCGAGACGGTGGCTGACACGGAATACATGTGTATCTACCGCCATTGCCGCCTTATTGAATACTACGGACTGAATGACATTAGCCGTCTTCCTTCCCACACCGGGCAGCTTTATCAAATCATCCATGTTGTCCGGCACTTGGCTATTAAAGTCATTTACCAGCATCTTTGCCATGCCGACCAGATGTTTCGCCTTATTATTCGGATAAGACACACTCCGTATATATTCAAAAACTACTTCCGGAGTAGTGGCAGCCAATGCTTCCGGTGTCGGAAAATCTTTGTACAAGGGCGGAGTGATCATATTTACCCGCTTGTCCGTACATTGTGCGGAAAGGATTACAGCTATCAGTAATTCATACGGATTGTTGTAATGTAATTCAGTTTCTGCCACAGGCACGTTTTCCTGAAACCAGGTGATTACTTTCTCATAACGTTCTTTCTTTCTCATCGTAGTTTGTTTTTATGGTAATGAGGCGTTACTTTGATTCTGAAATAGATAGCAGAAACCACCGTCAAGCAGGCTCCGAAAAGATAGGCTTTGTCAAACGTGCTGATTTCTGCAATATATCCCCCGGTCAGCATCCCGATACCGATTCCCACATCCCAAGAGGTAAGATAGGTCGAAGTAGCCGTACCCCGTTGATTGTTAGGAGCGAGATTCACAAACAACGTATTGAATGCCGGAAACATGATTCCGAACCCGACTCCCATCAGCAATGCGATGCCGAAAAACAAGATCGTGCATACGGTATCATTCCACTTAATCAGATATACGCATCCCGAAAGCAGGAAAAAGCTGAACACAACGAGATACAATCCGGCGGCTATCACCTGCGTTATTTTTCCCCGGTCTACCAATTTGCCTGAGAATATCCGTGAGATAGCCATGCCGATTGCCATAAAAGTGAAGAAGAACCCCGTCTGTGCATGGATACCTATCTCATGGGCGTACATAGCTACATAATTGGTCGTCATCCCGTAAGGGATAGAAAGCAGCAGTAAGCTAAGTCCCGCAGGCATCCCTTTCAATAGGATGAAGCGGTCGAGTGAAATCGGTTCTCTTTTTACAGGAGGCTTATAAGGCGTTTTTATCAGGCTTGCACATAGAAAACCTAAGATACAAGAACCGAATGCATAGCAGAATATCGTAGCAAAAGAAACTCCTGCATCATGCAGAAACAACCCGAACATCGGTCCGATGGACATTGCCGTATTGTTCGTAAGCCCGTAATAACCTAGTCCTTCCCCTCTGCGCGAAGAAGGCATAATGTCGATTACCACCGTATTTCCACCTACCGTGACCATCCCGAAAGAGACACCATGAATGATTCGGAATATAATAAATAAGGTAAGCGAACCGGCAATAAGATACCCTCCGAACATCATCATAAAAATGAAGTAAGCGAAAAGATAGAGAGGCTTACGGGCAAAAGTATCGAGCAGATAACCGGAAAACGGACGGATGCAAAGCGCCGCCACCGTATAGCAGGAAAGAACAATGCCGATAGTTGAATTTCCGGCTTTGAAAAATTCGGATAAGTAGAATGGCAAAACAGGAATCAACAACCAAAAACCGAAGTAAAGCAGGAAGTTGGCTGCCAAGATGAAACAATAACTGGGAGTAATGAGTCTATCCTTCATAGTTGGAGAAATTGAGAGTTGAGAGTTGAGAATAGAGAATGGCTATGCAGGATAGCGCAGCTAACTCTCAATTCTCAACTCTCAACTCTCAACTTATTTTAGTATGCCGCTTCGAATTCTTTCAGGAAGCGTGTATCGTTTTCGGAGAACATACGAAGGTCTTTCACCTGGTATTTCAGATTCGTGATACGCTCGATACCCATACCGAGAGCGTAGCCGCTGTATACTTTGCTGTCGATACCGTTGGCTTCGAGCACATTCGGGTCTACCATGCCACAGCCGAGAATTTCCACCCAACCGGTGTGCTTGCAGAACGGGCAACCTTTACCGCCGCAGATATTGCAACTGATATCCATTTCGGCGCTGGGCTCGGTGAACGGGAAGTAGGAAGGACGCAAACGGATCTTCGTATCCGCACCGAACATTTCCTTGGCGAACAACAGCAATACCTGCTTCAAATCTGTGAATGATACATCTTTATCTACGTACAATGCTTCTACCTGATGGAAAAAACAGTGTGCACGGTAGCTGATAGCTTCGTTGCGATATACACGTCCCGGACAGATGATACGGATAGGCGGTTGTGAAACTTCCATCACACGGCTCTGTACGGAAGAAGTATGCGTACGCAATACTACATCCGGGTGAACTTCGATAAAGAAAGTATCCTGCATATCGCGTGCCGGATGGTCTTCCGCAAAGTTCAGTGCCGAGAATACATGCCAGTCATCTTCAATCTCAGGACCTTCAGCGATGCTGAATCCCAAACGGGCGAAAATATCAATGACTTCATTCTTTACAATGGTAAGCGGGTGGCGTGTACCCAGTTTCACGGGATAAGCCGAACGTGTCAAATCCAGTCCGTCGCAACCGTTGTCCTGGCTTTCAAACTGCTCTTTCAGCGCATTGATTTTCTCCTGTGCTTTGGTTTTCAGTTCGTTCAGTCTCATGCCGACTTCCTTTTTCTGTTCGGCGGCTACATTACGGAAATCCGCCATTAAGTCGTTAATGGCTCCCTTCTTGCTAAGGTATTTGATGCGGAGAGCTTCGAGTTCTTCGGCATTGGAGGCGTGCAAGGCTTCCACCTCTTTCAGAAGTTGTTCAATCTTAGCTATCATATTCTTGATATATTGTTATTCAGTTTCTTAGTAAAAACCTTGCAAAGATATAATATTTATTTCAGTTGGTGAAATCTATATAGACGTTTTTATAGGGCAGTTCACTTTAGGTTCGGATTTAGGATGGCATCCTCGTAGGGATAAGGAACATACATCTTACTGTCGTCCCATGTGCCCGTGACGGGTACTATTTCCTTTCTTTTCACTCCAGGAGCCACTTCGATTTCCGGGTTTTCCTTGCGATATTCAAAATGGTCTTTGTACCGGTACATTCTGAACATATCCCTTGCCCGGCTTGCAATGCCGCCCCAGTAATATCCTGCCATTTCCCAACCGTGCTCGTTGTAGGCAGCTTCCGCCAGTTCTTCGGGACTCATCGTTGCCTTGTACATATCGGATTCTTCGCCATCAGCCCTATTGCGTACCTTATTTAATACTTCGACGGCTTTTGTGTTTATTTGTCCCGAACGTCCTGTCGCTTCGGCATACCAGCAATATACCTGAGAAAGCCGTATCAACTGGAATGTCTTTTCGCCTGCCGCATTGACCAGGCTGGGATTTGTATAATCAAATTCCGTTCCGCGCACGGCTCCTTCCACAGTCTTCATGAAAACGGGAGCGACTACTTCGCGAGAAGGGGGATTAGTGTCATACCACCAGTCGTGCAGTTTGCCGTCGTTCAGCAGGATTTTGGGGAAATAAGTGGCATCTTTGCGCGGGCCTTCCGGAAACTCCTTCCAAAATTTGATTTCTCCGTTTGTGTCACCCCATCCGCCTTGTTTCATGTCTTGGAGGAAATCTGTCAAGGGGGCTGCTTGGTTAGTCTGATCCCTGTTGTAATAAATGCCTAACAGGAGTTCCGTATTCTTATTGTTGTATTCCCATGAATATACTTTGCTGTATTCGTCCAGCAGTTTGTAGTCATAAGTGCCGTTCTCTGTGCCGTCGATAACTTCTTTTGCTTTGCCGGCAGCCAGTTCATAATATTCCGTACCCTTGTTGAGCGGCCATCCCGCCATGCACATATAAACATAAGCCATCGTTGCTTTCACGGCTGCCCGGCTTACAGCGATATTGAATCCGTTTTTCGCATAAGGCTCTTTGGTGTACTTTATGGGGCAGTCGGTTTCCGCAATCTTCAAGTCGGATATGATCAATTCATACACTTCCTCTTCCGTTTTCAGCGGAGCATTGTAATTGATTTCCTCTTCCAGCATAATGGGCACTTTGCCCCAAGTTGTCACCAGATAGAAATAAGAATAAGCTCTCCAATAACGCGCCTGTCCGATGGCTGCCTTGATTTCGTCATCCGACACATCGGGAGTGCGTCCGGCATTGTTTATGATAAAGTTGGCTGCCTTGATGACTTTGAAACGCTGTTCCCACATGCTGGACAACCATGAGTTGTTATCCTTTACATCAAACTGGTCATGTTCTCTAAGCGGCTGCTTGTTGCTGGAAGGGTGGGTGGAAATATCATCGCCGACCAGAAAGTTTGTGCCGCAAAGGTTGTTGCTGGCTTGCGAACCTGCTATCACGGAATACAATGCTGTCAGTGAAGCGTCGAGGTCTTCTTTATTGCTGAAGAAATTTTCTGAAGTCAACTGCCCTTTAGGGTCTTCGGTCAGGAAGTCGTTGCACGACGTCAGGCATAAACTTGCGAAAACGAATGGCAATATCCTTCTTATATATTTATATGCTGTTTTCATCTTATTCTTTTTTTATAGGTTCAATGGTTAAAATCTGATTTTAGCACCGAAAGTAATTGTCCGGGGGATAGGGTAGGCACCATAATCCAGACCGTCGTAGCTCGTGTAAACTTCGGGATCCATTCCCTTGTAGCGCGTGATTGTAAAGAGATCCTGTGCGCTGACGGACAATTGTATGCTTGCAAATTTGGCAACCCGTTTCGGGATACGGTATGAAATGCTGATGTTCTTCAATTTGACAAAAGAAGCATCTTCCAGCCAGAAGTCCGAGTTGGCGTAATTTTTGCTGTCGGTATTGGTAAGGCTTGGGTAGGTTGCTTCCGCTTTGTTGCTTACGTGATCCCAACCTTTGAAGTAAGCGTCCCGCAGGGTGACGAAACGTGAATTGCCCGTCATAGATGCTGTCGTATAACGGCTGATGTTCAGGCGGTTGTATCCGGTAGCGGCATTGAAGAAAACGTTGACAGTCCAGTTTTTCCAACTGATTGTGTTATTCCATCCCAGTGTCCATTTCGGGCTTGCCTGTCCTTTGACTTCCAAATCTTCGGAAGTGGGGCTGGTTGTCAGGCTGCCGTCCGCTTTCTGATAAAGGTTGGTACCTTTGTCATCGAACCCTTTCCACTGATATACGTAGAAAGACCCCATCGGATAGCCGGGTTTCATGATTTGCATCGCACCGCCCAAGTCACTATAATTGGCTGTCAGTACGAAATCGCTGCCGGCAAGGTCGGTTACTTCATTCTTCACATAAGCGGCATTGAAGCTTGTTTCCCAAGTTACGGTTCCTTTCACCGGGAAGGTGTTGACGGAAAATTCAACTCCCGTATTATTTAATTCGCCTTGGTTCACCCAATAAGTGCCGCCGCCGTTATACTTGGGCACTTGTTTTTGGAAGAGTAGGTCCTTGGTCATTTTCTTGAACCAGTCGAAGGTAATGTTAAAACCACCCAAGCTCAAGTCTACACCAAGGTCATACTGATAGGTTTTTTCCCAGGTGATGCCGGGTGTCGGGAACTGGTTGCCCCAATATCCGGTGAAAGCGGTAGAGGTTCCCCAGCCATAAGCTGTGCCCGACAACATTCCTAATGTGCTGTAAGCGGCAATGTCCTGATTACCGGTGACTCCGAAACTACCTCTTAGCTTTAGTTGTTCCAGTACGTGCTGGTCGCTCATAAATCCCTCTTTGGCTATGTCCCAGGCTACTGCCGCAGATGGGAAATAGCCCCATTTGTTGTTTCCCTGAAATTTGGAAGAACCGTCGGCTCTCAATGCGGCAGTGATGAAATACCGCTTCTTGTAGTCGTAGTTGGCACGTATGATTCCCGAAGCCAGGGATGCTTCGGTGTACGAGTTGCTTGCGTTTCTTATGGCGGCATTGGCGATATTCCAGTAGCCTACGCTCTCGTTGTTCAGATTGGAACCGGTAGCCTGCAAGCCCGTATCCCATGAACGGCTTATTTCCCATACGGCCATCGTTGTGATGCTATGGTCGCCGAATTGTCTCTGCCAAGTCAGGTTGTTGGTGTTTTGCCAGTAGTTGTGCGTATTGCTCGTGTTGTTCATGCTGTTGATTGCACCCGGTGCTTCCAGTTTCGACTTGAAAGAATAAGAAGGACTGTGGTCGTAATCGTAACCGCCCTGCACTGAGAGTGTAAGACCTTTCATGATTTTGAACAAAAGAGTCAGGTTTGCATTGAGGTTATAGCTGTAACTGTCGCTGTAATTCACCATCAACTCTCCATACGGGTTCGAACCGTTGGCGATGTTGTATGGATCCCTGTTATATACGCCGGTTTCCGCGTCTTTCATTTCCATTGTAGGTGAGAAATTGGTGATATGAAACCAGTTGGCGCCATTGTTGTGCTTGTGCAGACTGCTGGCATTCATCTTCGCCGATATTGTCAGCCACGGTTTTACGTCTGCGTCGATGTTTGCCCGGACACCGTAACGTTTGTAGTTCGTTTCGATAGTGACGGCTTCCTGATCCAACATATTTCCGGAAACAAGATATTTCACTTTGGCATTTCCGCCCGATATGCTTAACCTGTAATCCTGCGTGACTCCGGTATGGGTGATAAGGTCAGTCCAGTTGATTCCTTTCGTTCCGTTCTTGTACGCTTCGAGGTCTCCGGCGGGAATGGTGGACGAACCACGAATATCGTTCAGTGCTGTTGCATACTCGTATGCGTTCAGTAAGTCATATTGTTTTCTTACGGTAGAAAGACCTACGGAAGCGTCAAACGTAATGCTGGCTTTTCCCTCAGTGCCGCCTTTGGTGGTGATTAAAATGACACCGTTTGAACCCCGCGAACCATAAATGGCGGTAGAAGAAGCGTCTTTCAGCACTTCCATAGACTGGATATCCGAGGGGTTGATGCCGTCCAGACCACTGGAAGAGATGATCCCGTCTATCACATACAAAGGATCGCTGCTCTTATTGATAGAGGTGGTACCCCGTACGCGTACCTTCATGCCTGCTCCCGGCACACCGCTTGTTGCGGTGACTTCCACACCAGGCGTGCGACCTTGGAGTATATTTTCCACCCGTTTCACCGGCTGGTTCTTGAACTGCCTGGTTGATACGCCCGAAACGGACCCCGTTAAGTCGCTTTTCTTGACTGTTCCGTATCCTACTACTACCACTTCGTCAAGCAACTGATTGTCTTCTTTCAGTATGATATTGAGAGTCGTCCTTTTTCTTACCTTTATTTCCTGCGGATGGTATCCGATGTAAGAAATAACAAGAGTCGCTCCTAGTGGAGCTTCCAAAGTAAATTTGCCGTCCATATCACTGGTGGTTCCAGTCTCTTCACCTTTTATTAATACAGAAGCTCCGATGATCGTTTCTCCTTGTTCGTCATAAATGATTCCTTTTATTTTTCTGTCATCATCTCCCTGAGCCTCCTGTATTTCTGTCGGTTGCTCTTCAGGCATACTTGCAGCCTGCGAAAATAGATGAGATGGTAAAAGAGACATAAATAGAATACTTAATAACCATTTGTCTTTTCTTATTACTTTCATGTTTGATTAAGTTTAGATTTGTTATAGGGGTTGTATCCTGTTAATATTTAACAAGTGGTATGCCAAAAGAAAGTGTATGATATGCGTTTGAAACGAAATTGTTTGATTATTAGCAATATACAATAGGATGAAAACGAGGTAAATATCTTTGGCTTGTGGAATGTCTAGTTGTGGTATTGTGTAAAAATTCCACAGTGTTGTGAGATACATTCCACAACACTGGAATATAAAGCCGGCGATTCGCTTCCTTTTCTTGATTATGTTTGTCACACATGGTAAATGTTTGAGTAAGATGTTTTTATTCAGCCATATTTTTCATACACCATCAAATTTATTTGTATCTTTGCCAACAGAAGTTACGAAAATCCGGCAACTTATGAAAAAGATTGTTTTCACTTTTCTGCTTTTGGCCTTTTCTTTTCGCCTTGCGGCTCAGATAGATTATTTGGAGCCGGTGCGTCCTTTTTCTACTTATAAAGGTGAACTGGGCGAATATTATCGTAGTGTATTTCCTTTACTAAATACAGGCTTTCAAAAACAACCTTATGCGTGTTTTGTGGCTATCCCTTCTTTTTCACCCGAATATGCGATGTCGGTTGAGAAGAGGAATGGACGTTGTACTTTGGTTTCAAATACATTGTCGCGCACCTATTGGCAAGCGGAGAAAGGGACGGTGAAAGTGGATACTAAATCAGTAGTAATCAGTGCATCGCTTTATCAGTCTTTGGGTGCTATTTTCCGTTTGGTCACGGAGCAGATACAGGATTTGGATGGTTCCAGTGCAGGTTTGGACGGGGTGGTGTATTATTTCTTTTCTACCAGTGCGAAAGGGAAGGAGCAGATGGGACGCAAGTGGTCGCCTGCCAAAGGAACTTTGATGGAGCGGCTTGTGTTGGTTTGCCAGTCGGCATATATGTTGTCCAAAGGTGAGAATATCTCGGAGTCGACCTTGGCGGAAGAGGCTGCTGCCTTATTGAAAAAGTTGCAGCAACGCAGCAATGCAGAACCGGATGCTTACAAGAAACCGATGTATGTAGGTATATATCAGGTAGGTCCCCGTTCACAAACGCTTTCCGGTAAGCAAGTGGAAGAACTGGCTCACTTTCCGGATATGAGTGCGGAAGAATATATCGCCGGACAGATGATTTATCCGGAAAGCCTTTTGGAAAAGAATGTATCAGGATATGTCCTCTGTGAATTTACTATTGACAAAGAGGGAGTTATCCTCCGTCCGCATATCCTCCGCTCCACTCATCCGGAATTTGCAGAAGAAGCACTTCGCATCGTAAAAGGGATGCCGAAATGGTCGCCTGCACTTGTTGGGGGAAAGCCTTCGGATAGCAATTATACGCTGTATATTCCTTTCCGACCAGAGAACTATCGTGCCAAATAAATCAGTACTCTCTCCCAAGTAAAAATACAAAATCCTCTATCACCTATCACCGGCAACTTGAGAACCCTTTATTCATCGGTATTTCAGACTTGGTGACAGGTCGTAGCAACCTATCACCGTATCTATCACCTATCACCTGAATTTTTTCTTGATAAAGAATGGCTGATGTTTATCTACATGTCTAATAATCAATGTAGTATAGTTTCCTTTAGTTTCCATTAGAGGAAACTATTGTTTCCAACTGAGGATACGCCCGTTTCCCTACGGGGATACGCTCGTTTCCATGTGTGGATACTGGCGGGGCTGACTAAAAAGCCCCCTTCATCTTTTTCCTCAATTTAAATAATAGTCCAC
>CANPJW010000057.1 GCA_947574505.1 uncultured Bacteroides sp.
GTATAGACTAACTAAAATTTATGCATAACCCCACTAGAATTTACGGGTGACCCTTAGTAACCCGTGCGACCAATCCATGCGTAACATTCATGTGTTCTAACCACCTGAAATAATGAATGTTATATATTGGTTACTTTTTAAATTTTGTACCTTTACTTTTCGTGTCTCCGACACATAACATTCAGTTTCAAATTTGAATTCATAAGAACGTTTGATTTACTAAGAGCCTGTTTAAATTCTGCTCAATACTATTGTGAGAATTGTTTTCGAGTATCTTTTTCTGTTTTTATGAGAAGAAGGCTCCGGAGGGTTCTCGTCCGGACGTTAAATCTTGGTTAACGTACTGCTAAAAAAACAAAAAAATCTCCTTTCGGAGCCTTCCCGAAGATTCTGTTTTTTTGTCTTTCCACTGCTTTTCCGCTACTTTTTCGTCACTTCTCCGTATCACCTCCGTATCACCTTCGTTTCACCTTCGTTCCTTCTCCGTTCTAAAATTGAATAAATATTTACTTAATATCCGTGAAGAAACGAAAATGAATGCTTCATGAAGCGAGGATGAAGCGGAATTTGATCTCCTATTATTAAAACATGTAAATCTACAGATAGCTTGTTGCGCTTTTAAAAATGCGGACAAACGCCCTTTGGCTGCGTTTGCATTCGTTAACAGAACGGGGCGTCTGTAAGAAAACTTTCTCCCGTCGGTGATTGTTGACAGCATTGAAGCATGATTACAGTGCGATTGCACCCATTCGGCCAAGAACGGCATAGAATGGAAATACAACAAACGTCGGTCCGATATAAGCCTGCACTATTCTGATTCCAAAAATATCGCCCTATAGAGATTATATCATGAAAAACAAATGTTTTAGGAGCAAGAATGACGAATCTGATATTTTTTCCTTATTTTTGTATGTCCATTTTTGAATGATATGATGCAGATAATACGATTAAAAGGAAAAGACAAACACTTGTATCGGCTTTTGGCACCGATGGTTATGGATCCTGAAGTAATACGTGCCAACAATAATTACCCCTTCAAGACCGGCGAGGAGTATGTGTGGTTTATTGCGCTGAGAGATAAAGAAGTGGTAGGCTTCATCCCGGTGGAGCAAAAAAGCCGGAAGAAAGCCGTAATCAATAATTATTATATAAAGGCAGAAGGAGCCGGACGGGAGGAAATCCTGTCGCAGTTGTTACCTGCCATCACCAAGGAATTCGGCCCTGAGAACTGGTTGCTTAATTCGGTCACATTGATGCAAGACAAAGAGGTATTTGAGAAGTTTGAATTTATATCCATGGATAAGAAGTGGACAAGATATGTTAAAATGTATAGATAATATATGGGTAAAAAGAAGGCTACGGGCACAAAAAATGTATATGAACTGGCACAAGAGCGACTAAAGGTTATATTTAATGAGTTTGATAATATCTATGTATCTTTCTCCGGTGGCAAGGATAGTGGAGTATTGTTGAACATGTGCATTGACTATATCCGGAAGAATAACTTGAAAAGACGTATCGGAGTCTTTCATATGGATTACGAAATTCAATATAAGATGACCATTGATTATGTAGACCGGATTCTGGAAGCTAATAAGGATATTCTGGATGTGTACCGTGTGTGTATTCCTTTCCGCGTATCTACATGTACATCTATGTACCAATCATTCTGGCGTCCTTGGGAAGACAGCAAAAAGAATATATGGGTGCGCTCCATGCCCCCAAAGGCAATGACCAAGGATGACTTTCCTTTTTATAACACAACAATGTGGGATTATGAGTTTCAGATGCGATTTGCGCAATGGATACATAATAAGAACGACGCAGTGCGGACTTGCTGCCTGATTGGGATTCGCACGCAGGAAAGTTTCAACCGGTGGCGGTGTATCTACATGAGCCGTAAGTTTCAAATGTATCATAAGTACAAGTGGACATCGAAAGTGGGGAACGACATTTATAATGCCTATCCTATCTACGACTGGAAAACGACGGATGTATGGACGGCCAACGGAAAGTTCCAATGGGATTATAATACGCTGTATGACCTTTATTATCGTGCGGGTGTCAATCTGGAACGGCAACGTGTGGCGAGTCCCTTTATTAACGAAGCGCAGGAGAGCCTTCAGCTCTATCGCGTGCTCGATCCCACTACATGGGGCAAGATGATAGGACGGGTGAACGGTGTCAACTTTACCGGAATGTATGGCGGTACCCATGCCATGGGATGGCAATCGGTGAAACTGCCCGAAGGGTATACATGGCGTGAGTTTATGTACTTCCTGTTGTCTACCTTGCCGGAACGGGCACGGAAAAACTATCTCCGCAAATTATCAGTGAGTGTAAATTTCTGGCGGACGAAAGGGGGCTGTCTGAGTGAAGCCACCATCAAGAAACTGATTGATGCCAAAGTGCCGATTATTGTCATGGACAACAGTAACTATAAGACGTTGAAGAAGCCGGTGCGCATGGAATACCAGGATGATATTGATATACCGGAGTTTAGGGAGATACCTACCTATAAGCGAATGTGCATCTGTATCATCAAGAACGACCATGCCTGCAAGTATATGGGATTCTCGCCGACGAAGGAAGAGATGAGTAAGAGAAGTCAAATAATGGAACAATATAGAATCATAGTATCATGAGTGTAGATAAAAGCCCTGTTTACGAGGTAAAAGCGGTGCCCGTAGAGAAAGTACATGCAAACGATTATAATCCGAATGTCGTAGCACCGCCCGAAATGAAGTTGCTCGAACTTTCCATTTGGGAAGATGGCTTTACGATGCCATGTGTGTGTTATTACAACAAAGAAGAAGATAACTATATTCTGGTGGACGGTTATCACCGTTATACTGTACTGAAAACGTCGCAACGTATCTATAAACGCGAGAACGGACTGCTTCCGGTTGTAGTGATAGATAAAGACTTGTCGAACCGTATGAGCTCGACGATACGGCACAATCGTGCCCGTGGGATGCACAACATTGAATTGATGTGTAATATTGTAGCGGAACTCGATAGGGCAGGTATGTCCGACCAGTGGATTATGAAAAATATCGGTATGGACCGTGACGAATTGTTACGTCTGAAACAAATTTCGGGTTTGGCGGATCTCTTTGCCAACCGGGAATTCAGCATTCCTGACGAAGTTGCGCCTACAGAAACAGAACGCAAGGTGTTATAATCTGATGGCTATATATACAGTATTCAGACATTTTGGCATTCAGGCACAGATTACACGAATTACACGGTTTATAAGATAATTGGAAAAACGTGAAATACGTGTAATCCGTGCCCAAATTGTATTCTGAAAATGATTTATCGTTTACAGATTGCCTTAAAGTCGCAGTACGAACATTTCTTTATATCTTTCGTTTGCGTAAAAGCTTCTTTCTCATCGAAAACCTCTTCCAATAGTGCTTGCAGGCGTTCGCGGAATTCGTCCTCAAAAAAGGCGAAGTTATTTACCGGTATTTTCGGTTTGCGGGGTTCTCCCATTTCAATAACGGGCGAATAACTTTCCGATGCTGCGCGGTGGATATAGAGTAGGGCAGGAGCTACCATCAGCGATTGTTTCCGGCTCATAATGGCAGCATAGAGAAATGTCTGGAAGATATAATTCGGGCGTGTTTCCGAAGGGGTAAACAACTGCTCTATATTGGCTGGTGTTTTGGGGCTTCCGCCGGTTTTGTAATCAACGATTCTTAAAGTTCCTTCCTTAGCGTCCATGCGGTCTATTGTTCCACCCAGGCGGAGAGTGAACGGGCCTTGTCCTGTCTGTATGGTCATCTCTTCTGAAACCTTCTTTTCCATGGCAACCATCTCAAAAGGAGTATATTGAAGGTCGTTGCGGAGCAATTGTTTCAGATAGGAGAGAATGACTTTGGAGTTGATAAGTTGCACGCCATTGTATTCGGGTTTTTCTTCAGGAGCTACCTTGAATAGTTCTTTCTTGAATGCCTGGTCAAGATAGCTTTGCAGTTTGACCTCATCACGGAGCAAGCGTTCCAAGTCTTCTTTCTGTATCATATTTCCGTTGGCTGTCAGCTCAGTATATACCAATTGGGCGGAGAGGTGGAAAATCGTTCCGAACAGAGCGGAGTCGATTTCTGCGCTGACTTCATCAGGAGTCTTTAATCCTGCCACATACCGGTAGTAAAATCTCAACCGACAATCGAGGTATGCGTTAAGGGCGGAAGGGGAAAGAATGACGGATTTCGGGTTGCTGCTGTCGTAAGCACGGTAAATTCGTCTTAATACTTCCGGTGTCTTCTCGATTTGTATCTCTTGATTGCTTTGCGGAGATTGTCCGGCTTCCAGATATTCACGGGTGATTTCGTGAGGCCCTTCCACTAGCAATTGTAGCATGAAACGGGATTCTTCTCCACGATTCAAGCCATCTGAAGAGGTGTTGTAGAGTAAAGTGATATTCTCTGCCCGTTGTATCAGGCGGTAGAAGTAGTAGGCGTAAACCGCATTTTTGTGTTCGATGGTCGTCATGCCGAAAGCCTTTCGAAGATTGTATGGGATGAATGAGGATTCTCCGCCGGATTTGGGCAGTTGGCCTTCATTGAGAGATAGCATCACAAGGTTGCGGAAGTCAAGATTACGCGTTTCCAATACGCCCATCACTTGCATTCCGATGGCAGGCTCGCCGTGGAAAGGGATATTAGAGGCAGTCAGTACTTTGCTAATCAGTCTTTTTAATGTGTCAGTGCGAACGTTCAGTTCTCCACTCTCAATCAGGCTATAGAGACGGTTGATTTTAAGATGGCTCTGGAATAGGGATTCTCTATAAAGTTGATTGAAAATGTCATTGTATTCTCCTTCTTTGCGGTACAGGATGGAGATATCTTTAATTAATCCGACAAGGTAGTCGCATAAGTCCTTGATGCCGCTGCGGGGAGTGAAGAGATTGGATAGGAAGTCATCTTGTTTTAATTCCGAAGGGAGCGGATAGAAGCGGTTTGTCTTTGTCAGTTCATCTTCCAGTGAATCGGCATGAGTGGACAGTTGTTGAGTGTAGGGATGTTTCAATATAGCCGATACTGCTTCGTAGGTAAATCGTCCGGTATCGCTACGATAACCATTGGTCTGCAATTCCATTGCTGCGTTGATAAAGCTGTATACGGGAGTTTGTGCCAATGGGAATCCCATAGTGATATTGACGTTCTTCACTTCTTGCGGAATGGAGTGGAGTACAGGAAGCAACAGTGCTTCGTTACAGAGTACTACTGCATTTTCTTTTTCTTCACATTCACTGTTAGAGAAGGTTGTACGTATCCATTCGGGAAGGAAGCGCGCTTGTGCATTTTCGGTAGAAGCGGAAATGTAGCGTATATTTTTGGGTGTTTTGAAAGAGTCGAAATAACTATCCGGAAGCTCGTTCGGGAAATCCTGTAAGTTACGTTTAAGGAATTTTCCGGCTTCATGCTTCTTGATTTGTTGGGTATAGAATATATCATAATCCCAATAGAACATGGCTTTATCTGCGTCTTGCAGCAGTTTGAAGAATTGGTGTTCTACTTTATTCAGTACATTAAAACCGACGAATATATATTTGTCATACTTGAGCCGTTCAGTATCAAGCTGCTCGATGACATTCCGGTAGAGCATACCTTCGTAGGCAATGCCTAGCTCTGTAAGGTTCTCCTGGTAGCGATGATAAATAGAGCCTAGTTTGTCCCAAAGGGAAATAAATTTCTCCTTAAGTTCCGTCCGGCGTTCGATAGAGAAATTCTGGAAGAATTGCCGGATAGCCTCTTCCTGCTCTTTGTCCAGAAAGTCATAGTTATCCATCAGGTTCTTCAAGCCTTGCAGATTGCTGAAGAGTTTGTCTGCATCTACCATGTTCTTATCTACATCATCGAAGTCGCTGATAAGCAGTTCTCCCCAAAAATAGAAATCATCCAATGTCTCCTGGCTTTGTGTTTCTTCCTTGAACACTTTATAAAGTTCGCAAACTAATCGGATAGGGTCACCGGTTTTCTGTACGGATAGTTTCTGAAACAGGTCGCTGATACTCATTGCAGCGGGAGCCCAAATTGGTTGGTCGGATTCTCCTGCCAAGTATCCGTTGAAAAACAGGTTGGCACGCTTGTTCGGGAAAACGAGTACCGTACGTGACAGGTCGTTGCCTATTTTGGAATATAAATCGTGAGCGACTAGTTGGAGAAATGTTTGCATAACGTTATAATACTTAGAATCTAATATTTAATACTTTTGAGTTTTAGACTTTCTCTATTCTTTCTTCGTCTACATACCACAAATATCCGGTAATATTCTTATATCCCATTTTTGTGAGCAGTTGCATATATCCTTTCACTTGCTTATTATATTTGGGATTCTCTTTTCCGAATTTAAAATCAACGACAACTACCTGCCCGTCTTTCATCATTACACGGTCGGGACGGCGAGTTTGCAAGACTCCTTTTTCCTTGTATATGATGGCACATTCATTGAACAGTGTCCATTCTCCTGAATACCAGTCTTGTATCTCGGGGGATGAGAAAGCCTTTTGTGCGACTTCACGTGCCATTTCCTCTTTTTCTTCGTTTCTGATTACTCCTTCAAAGATAAGCCGGTCAATGGCGGGTTCAATATCCTCTGCCGTTTCGATAACGGAGAATAGGGTATGCAGCAAACGTCCGCGATTGATAAAACGGTCGTCGGATTCCTCTTCTTCAATTCCTTGAATGAAGTCTGCTGAGCGGTTGGACTGGCGGAATTCAATATCATGGCGCATGGACTCCATTTGAACAGGTAGCTTTTCCGGTTTCTGAGTAAGCTTGTTGGTAGAGGTCTTAGCTTTATCTTCTTCCGAAGGGCAGAGTTTACCTTGTTCATAACAGTCTTCTTCCCAATCTATCCCTTCTTTGAGCGCTACGACAGGGAGTGCGTTTGCCAGTAGTTCCGACATTGTACCTTTTTGGGCTTTTTTGCTCCAGATGATAAGATTCTTTCCTGCCCGGGTGAAAGCGACGTACAGCAAATTTAAGTTGTCTACCCATAGTTGCAAGCGTTCGTGCAGATAGTCGTTTCCATATATGGATTCCGCCATCTGCGTGGAGTAGTTGATAGGAAGAATATCCAAAGCGTTGAAGGGGGCTGCCTGAGGGGCGCACCATACTAATTGGTTATTCGTTTCATTCTCTAATTTCCAGTCACAGAAAGGAAGAAGCACTGTGTGGAATTCCAATCCTTTGGATTTGTGTATAGAGAAGATTCGGATACCTTCTACTTCTCCGCTTGGAATCGTTTTGCTGCATAATGTTTCATCCCAATAACGGATGAATGCGTCAAGCTCGGAAGAGTTGTTTTGCAGGTAATCCGTTACTGCATCAAAAAAGGCAAACAAGTAAGCATCCTGGGCCTTGATATTCTTCATCTCGAAGATGCTGAATAGTTCCTCTAACAATTCATAGAGAGGCATTAGCCTCAGCTCTTTTATCCTTTCAAGAAATGCGGATGGAAGATGGTTTTCGACAGGAAGAAGCAGGAGGCTATTCCAGTCCAGCCCTTTTTGTAAAACTTCGTTCTGATAGGCTACTGCCAGTTGGGCACGGGCTATCTTATTGTTTTCGTCCGAGAGATAGCGCAAAGCATCCATCATCATACAAATAGCCAAGGAAGCATTCAGGCGGAATGCTTCATCCGATACTATTTTGTAATGCAGCTCTTTGTCAAAATAATCGGCGATACGTGGGATGCTTTTGTTCTTTCGTACAAGGATAGCTATGTCATTTAGCCGTACCCCGTTGGCAAGCAGATGTTCTACTTCTGCTCCCAGGCTGATTAGTGTCTGTTCGGTATAGTCGTGCTCTTCGTCGGGTTCGAGAAAAGAGACTTTTACATATCCCTTCTCTGTACTTCGGGGAGATTCCTGCACGACGTCGGCATAGGCTTTTTGTAGGTCCTCGCAATCTTTGCCGAGCTGTTGTCGGTAAACTCCGTTCAGATAATCGGCAGCGGCTGTGAATATATGGTTGTTGAACCGGATGACAGTGGTCTCACTACGCCGGTTGGTAGCCAATGTCTTGACACGAATCGGGAAATGTTCGATATGGTCGTTCAGTCCGTTGAGAATTCCCCAATCCCCATTTCTCCAACGGTAGATAGATTGCTTCACGTCTCCGACAATCAGGCTGTTTGCCCCTTGGGATAATCCTTCGAGTAAAAGTAGTTTGAAGTTACCCCATTGCATTCGGCTGGTATCTTGAAACTCGTCTATCATGACATTGCGGATATTCGTCCCTATCTTTTCGAATACAAAAGAAGAATCGCCGTCTTTTACTAATTGATGGAGTAGGGCGTTGGTGTCTGACAGTAGGAACCGGTTGTTATCGTGGTTCAGTTGGCGTACTTCTTCATCGATATTGGCGAGAAGTTGTACTTTATTGAGATGTTGCAGGGACAGCCGGCAACTGTTCAGCAGCATATTGTTTCGTGGACGTAACTTTTCGGCATCTTCCAAAACTTGCATAAGGCTGGAATTAGCTAAGTTTATGATATCCGCATAGCGGGGTGAGGTCTTGGCTGCCCAGTTCTTGGCGTCTTCCAGACATTTTTCCACTGTGGCATTACGTATATCGTTACCTAAAACCCCATTGTTGAGTTTACGAAAGTAGCTGCCGATTCCTCGTGAGCCACCTTTCAGGTCATCGGCAGTCAATGCGTGTCCGTCCAGTTCTCCTTCGAATTGGTCGTAGAAGCCTTTCATTTGTTCCAAAACCTCAGTTTCTAGGGCTTTCAGGTGTTTACGGTATTCTTTGATGGTATCCGGGTTGCGCAGTCGTTCACGAAGTTTTTCTCCTTTCTCAATGTAGCCTTCATCAAATATATTGCGTCCGAAACTCTTGACTTCGTCCGATACGTTCCAACGCTTATCGTCGGCAATCCGTTCGTTGATATAGTCTAACAACCAGGCGAGGACGGGGGAGGCAGGTCCTAGCTTTTCTATCATGCTGTCCACTGCGTCACTAAGGACTTCTGTGTTGTTCAGTTCTATATTCAGGTTCGGACTGAGTTCCAGTTCCCGTGCCAGGTTACGCATGACGGATTGGAAGAAAGAGTCGATTGTCTCTACCCGAAAACGGCTGTAATCATGCAACATATAGCTTAGGGCAATACCTGCTGCTTCACGTATTTCCTGTTCCGTTTTACCAGTCTCTTCCTTGATACGGTTGAGATAGGCTTCAGAATCTTTATCACTTGTCTGGATACCATAAAGCTGGCTGAGAATGCGTTCTTTCATCTCTGCCGTGGCTTTGTTTGTAAAGGTTACAGCCAAAATCTGCCGATAGGCGCGTGGATTGAGAATAAGTAGCTTAATATATTCTACAGCCAGGGTAAATGTTTTCCCCGATCCTGCAGAGGCTTTATAAACAAGGAGTTCGCTCATTATCTAATAATAGGATGAATTAATAAAACTTTTTCAGAAAATCAACTCCGAAACAAAGTATGAATAGAGGCAGATAGTCTTTTAAAGCTACTCGCAGTAACTTTAAAGCTTGCCCGATTCTGTAATTGACAGTTTGTGGAGAAACCTTGAGCTTTTCGGCTATCTCTTTGTGAGTTAAACGATGATTACGGTTCATTTCATATGCCTTCCGATATTCTTCAGGAAGTTGTTTTAACGCTTCTTCGTAAAGTCGCATAAGTTCATTTTCTAAATAGAAATCCGGATTGCTGAATTCACCTTCGTATTTTTCTACTATTTCCTGATGTACTTTCCGTTTAATCTCAAAATGGGAGATACGGTTCAGTGCTTTGTTTTTGACTATCGTAAAAAGAAGGGTTTTCAATGTCAGTTCCGGCATGAGACTGGAACGGTTTTCCCACAACCACATCATTGTTTCCTGCACAATTTCCTCAATCTCTTCCTGCTCGGCAACGTATTGCGAGCAGAAGGCGCACAATCGTCGGAAGTAATGACGGTAGATCGCGTCAAAAACTTTTTCTTCGCCTGCTTTCAGAGCATTGATGACAGATTTATTATTATTAATATCTAGAAATATTGGAGATTGTGACATTCTCTTTTGCTTTTGTAAGACAAAAATAATGAAAGAAGTAGAGAAAAGAAATAAAAACAGGAGAAAAATATTTTTTTCTTTTTGAGTTTAGTATATTTGTGCAGCCAACTGTATTACTACGAAGGTATTATATTTTTTATTGAAAAAAGAGTGAATAGACATGGATGAAATATTCTTGTTGAGTTATCTACGGGGTGAATGTAATGATGAGGAAGCCGGACGGGTGGAAGCCTGGTGCAAAGAGGCACCGGAGAACCGGAAAGTCTTGGAACAGCTTTACTATACTCTTTTTGTAGGTGACCGGGTAGCGATGATGAATGCCGTAGATACAGAGGCATCATTAGATAAATTTAAATCGGCTGTTCGGGAGAAAGAAAAGAAGACCAGACGGAAGAATATGTCACTCTGCTGGGGACGTTACAGTACTGTAGCCGCTGCTTTCCTCGCCGGACTCGTTTTTGCAGGCGGGGTTACTTGGGGACTGGTATCCAATAAGCTTTCGGACTATGAGGTGCTGACTGTTGCGGGACAAAGAGCACAGACTGTACTTCCAGATGGCAGTAAGGTATGGCTGAATGCTTCTTCTAAACTGGTTTATCATAATTCTTTCTGGAGTTCGGACCGTCAGGTGGACTTGTCGGGTGAAGCTTATTTTGAGGTGGCTCATGACAAGCATGCTCCGTTTATAGTAAACAGTAAGCAAATCAAGACATGCGTGTTGGGTACTAAATTTAATGTGCGGGCACGCGAAGAAGAGAATAGGGTAGTGACTACTTTGCTTCAAGGATTGGTTCGGGTGGATTCTCCACGGACAGAGGAGAATGGTTATTTGTTGAAACCGGGACAGACATTGAACGTGAATACGGATACTTATCAGGCTGAACTGATTGAGTATAACCAACCTACGGATGTTCTTTTGTGGATTAACGGCAAACTGATGTTCAAGCAACATTCGCTATTGGAAATTACCAATGTCATGGAGAAGTTGTATGATATTAAATTTGTTTATGAGGATGATGCTCTGAAAACTGAACGATTTACCGGTGAATTCTTAACGGATAGCACACCTGATGAAATTCTTAATGTTTTGATGCATACCAATCATTTTGATTATAAGAAAAACGGACGAGTGATTCGGTTGATAAAGAAGAAATAAAATAGAGATATTTATAGAAGAAAAGAGTATTTGAGATAGAAGGCATGTCGGGTTAGCTGGCATGCCTTTATTGTTACCCACGAAAATAATGTGAGCCTAGATAAGCACATCGCTCTTTCTACAGTTGATTGAACGATGTGCTTGGTTTAAGAGATTTTAATTCTCTATCTTAGTCTTTATTATTCGGCAGGGAATACAAACATTTTGCCACCGTTATCGTCAAATCTGCCTTTCATCGGAAGATTCAGATTATCCTTATCGCCGTCGTAATAAGTAGCCCAGTTCCATATCATAGTATCATCTTCTGTGATTTCACCGGTCTCGTGATTACGTTTTAGCCCGTTACACGGATAGTAAAGCAACAATCCTTTTTCGTCCGGATTTACCATTTTCCAAGTGAATGCTTTGATTTGCTGTTGAGTGCGCGCGATATCCCAGAAACGAACTTCGCGGATATATTCGTTGGCGCCCCCTATCCAGAAACCAATCAGACCATACTCTCCGTCCCTAATCTCACTGGATGCTACCAGATCGCCATTTACATATACATAAGTTATTTTACCGTCATATACAAATGTAAGCATATACCATTCATTGGGTTTAGCGGCAAATTTATTCTTCGGAACATCTATTTGAGCAGAACCCGTTTTTATTTGCAATTGATTGGGGTCAATGGTTACATCTCCAAACCGAGTGTAAATTTCATCATGAGGTCCGGCATTGGCAACCAGTTTTGTTCCCCCAATAGACCTATTGTTGGCATTGTATGCAGAACGCTTGACCATAGCTTCCATAGTCCATTGTTTCACCTTAAAGTCCTGTGGGAACATTTTGTCACTTTCACTTCCTGAGCCATTCATAAGAAGTACTTTGGTACGCGTACGTTTCTCTAGAATAAGCAACGCTTCTTCTTCACCCGGAATCGGAGAGGCAGAGCCATTAGACAAACGGATAGGCAATGCATAATCTCCTTTCAATGAAAATTTCAGATTTTTCAATGAAACCGGTATGGACTGCATAGCTAGATTGGGTTTGAAGTTCATAACAGTCGGCATCTCATACATTTCGGGCGGTAACATCAGATAGGATGTGTTATTCTTCTTGTTGTATTCGTCAAGTTGTGCTTGGTCACCAACGATTAAAGGAACATCGAATGCTTTGTCCTCCTTTACCGTCAATCCGACTTTCACATCTTTGATGAAATATTCTTTACCCTCTTCTACGAAAATCTGAATAGGACCCTCAGCGGCAATGTATGCACCTTGACCGCTTCCGTTTTCTTTTTGAGATTCCGTATATAATTCGTTTTGGCAACCTGCTAGAAGCAATGCACCGAACAGAGTCATAACTATTTTTTTCATTTTTCTTTCTGATTAAAAGTTTATTCAAATTTGCCGGGATAAACCTGGTTACCATAATAAAGAGCAGTTCTCAACCACTTGTAAGAAGGTTCGTTGGCAAAATCATACTCCATGTGATAAGTACCTATGCCACCGATTCGTTTGCCACTAGGCAAGTCCATCGTTGCATAATCAAAGAGTTGTGCCCCATGAATATACCTGAATTCAGGATGCACAGAACTGGAATAATAGGTAATGCCACCGGTTCTCCAACCTTGTTCAAACTCAACTGTGATAATGGTTTTACGCTCCCAATCCTCTAAATGCGGATGATTGATTTTCCTGATAACACTATTTGTATTACTTTCCCAATAAGCCTGATAGATATAATGATCTATTAATTTAGATGTTTCCGTAGACAAAAGATCCGGTTGCCCATCCATTACCAGCATTCTGCCTGCAGGACGTAAACGGGCACTCAAAGTTTCTATAAAGGCTTGCATTTTTGTATTACCTTTCGGACTTATTTCCTGACCATTAGCTATAGTTCCCGAATGTCCATATCCCGGTTCGTAGTCAATATCAAAACCATCTATATTATATTTTTCAATAGTGTCACAAATGGCATTTGCATAAGCGATACTTCCTTTTACAGGATCACCCTCACCTAGTTCTTCTACCCAGTATTGGTGCATATCCTTACCTTGTGGAGTAATGGCGGAACCAATATCTTGAACAATCCAACAAAGCAGGGCTTTCCCTCCTTTTACCTCTTGAAAGAATTTCAAGTCTGCTTTCTGTTCGTCAGATAAGTAACCTCTGGCCCCCCACAGCGAAACAAAGTCTACACTATCAGGCAACATCTTCAGATAATTCTGAGGATTCGTACCTTTACCGGTCCAGTTTCCATACCAGCCGAAACCCTTCACATGAGGAGTTTTACGGTACTCTCTGAGTTGGCGATAATATTCACGTTGCGAAGGCATTAAATCCTCCTCTCCCTGTGCTTCAATAAAAGGGATGTAACGTGTTATATCTTCTTGTTCGGGGAACGTCACACGCTCTGTCTCTGTCCAATCAGAACAGGCTACAAAGCTCAAAGCTGCAATACCAATGTATAAATAATTACGTAATCTCATAATATTAATTGTTGTTCATTGATTATTAAAACAAGTAACTGAATGGTTATTACTGGACAGGTCTGCCGGAACGTACCCACCAAAGTTTTGTGCCCCCTTTATCCGGACCATTTAGCAAAGTAGAAAGAGACGACATATTAGGGTTGCCCTGATGTTCCTTTGTTGAAAAGCTGAAACGTTCCGGTGTCCGGGCTTTTGCATCTGCACCTATCTTATTGGGCAAGTTGCTGTCAAAGAGAGCTGCCAGATAAGGATAACCTGTTCTGCGATATTCTGTCCACGCTTCTACTCCATTAGGATAGAGAGCCAGATATTTCTGAGTAATGATCTGTTGCAATTTTCCTTCTTCCGAAGCAGTGGCATCCCATTTGGGAGAAACGTTTCCGGCAGTGATGTCAAAACCGTAGGGATTAGAATAATTGGAATAATGATAATCACTCGTTGTCAACGCTGCAGGTTTCACACTGCCTTTGTTTAAGTAGGCAGTAGCTACTGCATCCGTAATGCCCCATTCTTCCATAGACATTTTCACGCCCGCTTCATACAAGTTCTTTACGTCTTCTGCTATCAAGTCATACAATGCCGCTTCAGCTTTTAAGAAATAAGTTTCGGAAGCTCTGAACCAATATAGCGGGTTTGCATTTTCCACTTTGGGTGCAGATGCGAATTCAGCGCTATTCCTACCCGTTCCCTGTCCTTGTGTATTGCCGGGAGCAACGCAATAATATCCTTTTACGTCACTATATGTGCCTTGCGTATAGTACTTTTCCAAACGTGGGTCACCATAACCGGTAAGATAAGACCAAGCCGTGGCGCCCATCCGGTTTTCTTTATAATCAATTGTGGCGATGAGAGAATTGAGTAACGGGTACTTGCTTGTATTACCAATTTTAGCTTCGTCAGCTTTGCTTTCAATCACGCCCCCATTCTTAGGGTCCAATGCTTTCTCAATGTATTCCTTTGCTAGAGCTTCATTCACAAAATGAACGCGGACAGCCATTCTTAGCATTAACGAATTGGCGAGTTTCGTCCATTTCACGGGGTCCCCATCATAAATTAAATCATATTTGGGCATAATCTTCGAAGTCGCTTTGTTGAGAACATCTGCACAAGTAGCCAAATCTTTCAGCATAGCCTTATACACATCTTCCTGTTTGTCGAGTGCCGGAGCGATGTCAGCGTTTCCTGCATTGGTATATACGATAGGACCGAAACAATCGGTAGCTCTTAACCAACCTGCAACTTTCACTATATTAAATATGGCCATGATTTCTTGTTTCTCAGGCTCATCGCTCGTCCCTATTTTTTGGTATATCTGCACCCAAGGCTGATATACTTTCATGTAAAGCTGTTCGTATGCATAGTTCATTCGATTGTCTGCAAAATCCCAAGTTGCTTCCGTGCCCAACCTCCAGTTGTTATTCATCCCGAAATAACCTATATACTGACCGGATGACATCACGTCTGTAACCGCCAGGTCATTGCCCGGTTCGGTTGTCTTACTCGGCGAGCCGATAGGAATAACCCGCTGTTGCATATCCATCAACTGTGTGCCGTATATCAATCCGCCTGCTTCCAGATCTTCATCCGTCACACCTGTAGTACTTTTATTTATGTCAACATAATCTTCACAAGCAGTTAAGAAACTTAGCGAAAAGATTAATAATAAGTATTTCTTCATTTTCATAATATCAATAATTAGAATCCAAATTTCAAACTAAATCCGTAAGTGCGACTGCTAGGCAACATAAAATAGTCGTAACCTTGACCGAACGTACCGGTTGAAGCAGTTAGTTCAGGATCATATGGAGCTTTGTTGTAAATCATCCATAAATTGGTTCCATATACAGAGACGTTCACGTTTTTCACCACATTACCAAACCATTTGTTAGGCAGCGTATAGCCTATGCTGGCTTCCTGCAAACGGATATTGGTAGCTGAGTAAACATAATAGGAATCTAAATCGTAGATTGTTCCATAATAATCTTGCGGCTCCATCTTTATATTACCCAGCATCACGTAGCCTGTCTCCCGCGCATCTGCAGATGTTTTTGATACGCCGAAACGGTCAAGCGTAGCTTGAGTTTTAGAAATCACGTTGCCGCCGATTCTTGCGGTAAACATGACACTGGCATTGATGCCTTTGTAGTTGAATCCATGTCTCCAACCTAAATTCCATTTCGGATTGACTGTGCCAATCTTGAACGGTGTGGTGTTTTCTGTCGCTATAGTCTGTCCGGGAGTGTAAGGGATATAACCTTCATCGTTTTTCTCCACCCGGCGGTCGGCATACAAAGCACCCACTTCACCACCTTCACGAAGACGGAAACGACCGAGTTTGATATCACTCAAATCCATCAGTTCGCCACTGACAGGATTCTTCACGTTGGAAGCCAGCTTCTTTATCTTATTCTTGTTGGAAGTGGCGGTGAAAGTCGTATTGTAGTTAAAGTCACCAAATGTCTGGTCGTAACCTAGCGTCAATTCGATACCTCTATTCTGCACATTACCGGCTTGCACATACATATATTTATATCCGCTGGTTCCCGGCATATCCGCTTTCAACAACTGGTTGTACGTGTTAGACTGATATATCGTAACTCCTAAAGTAACGGTGTTGTTAAACCATCTGGAGTCGATACCCAATTCGTAGGAGCGGGTACGTTCTGCCTTCAAATCACTTAAAGGATAATATTCGAAAGGAGCTACTGTGCCATTTTCCAGTTTATGGGTAATGGTTCCCGGCGTCAGACCCGTAAATGGAATAGGAGATCCTACTTCGGTATAAGAACCTCTGATTTTGAAATAGCCTAATACCGGTTGTATGCTTTCACGAAGACTATTCGGTAAAAGCTCGGTAACGATAGCCGAAAGACCTACCGACGGATAGAAAATCCATTCTTCTTTACTGTTCACCAGTTGCGACGGTTTGTCGGCCCGACCGGTCAGTGTGAGATACAAAGCCGAATTCCATGAAAGCTCTGCCGAAGCAAAAGCTGCGAAGTTTTGTGTGCGCGAATCGCCTCCTGTCTCATAAACACTGGCAACGGCTGAATTTACATTTCCATAAGTAAATTTATTGGGGACAAGCAATAAATCGCCGCCATAACCGTGACCTTTTGTATCATATTCCTCGAAAGATACGCCGGCATTGACCGTAGCGTGGTAAATTTGGGCAAATTGCTTGTCGAAGTTTACCATAATATCGGCATATTTCTGTTTATAGGACTCGTTGGAGTATCTATATCGGCCGTTGTCTCCCGCAAAGGTGCTGATGGTGGAAGCGTAACGCTTGTCTTCCGATTCGGAATATGTATTATCAATGCGGGTACGACCTGCGACATTCAAGTACTCCGTAATGTCATATTTCAGATTGGCATAGAGCATATAGCGGTCTTTTGCTTCAGGACGCAAGTTGCGATAAGCAATCCAATAAGGATTTTGCACGTCCATACCCATACCTCCCGGTTGCCAGCTTTGTTTATTATACCCCAACTCATTGTTGTAGCGTTCAAAATATTTTTCACTTTCAAAATTCATCCCTCTCGGATAGAGGTATGCCCCCACTATGGGATTAAAGTATGTACCGAAGGATATCATGTTGTTGTAGAACTCGCGCACATAACTGGCGGATACATCCAAAGTCAGTTTATCCTTTAGAAATTTAGCCGTATTGCGGAATGTTACGTTATACCGATGATATTTATTATTTTCTACCATGCCGATAGAGTTGACGGCTGATGCGGAGATATAGGTCTGGTTCTTTTCCGTCCCCATCGAGAGATTAAACGAATTGTTGAATGTAGCTCCGGTATTAAAAAAGTCTCTGGGTTCCCATGAAGACGGTTTTTCCATTTTGTCGCCCCAAGAGAAGTAATTACCTGTCAGATTTCCATACGTATTTTGAAATTCCGGCATTACAAAGGGATTTGCGAACTCGACAGAAGAAGATACATTCAGACGCATTACACCTTCGGCGCCTTTCTTGGTATTAATCAGGATAACACCATTGGCGGCATTGGCTCCATACAATGCGGCAGCCGACGGACCCGTCAATACGGATAGGCTTTCGATATCATCGGGATTGAAATTGGCGATGCCTTCACCGGACGTTGCTCCTCCGAAACCGGTTCCGTCTCCCAAACGGTCGGCTTTATTTCCAATAGGAATACCATCCACTACGTAGAGCACATTGTTCTGACCTGCGATAGACTTGTTACCACGCATCACAACACGAGTGCCGCCGCCCACACCGGATGCACTACGCTGAATGTTTACACCGGCGACTTTTCCATTCAGTGAGTTCATAAAGTTGGCATCTTTGACTGCCGTCAAGTCGTCACCTTTCACTTGTTGCACATTATAGCTCAGTGCTTTCTCCGAGCGCTTGATACCCAATGCAGTAACAACCACTTCATCCAAAGTTTGAGTATCTTCACCCATTACAATTTTCAGGGGTTGTGTATTAGCTAGCGTGATTGCTTGGGAGAAATGTACTCTATTAGAATCTATTTTATTTGAAAATCCTTTCGGTTTCAAAATTGTCTATGAATACATCTATAATGTTTGATACTAAATGACTTAAATAGATATATGGTCTATTTCTCTTGTAACTGACAATAGATATAATAATATATATTACTCTTATTTTTTCACAAATCTTTTTGTCGATTTACATGAAAAAATAAGAGTTGTACATGCAATTTGCATACATTATCTTAATTTATAGATTAAAGTCGGTTAATAATTGAGCATTTTTGATTCTTTCTTCCTTTTCAAAATAAGCTAAATAATTCTCTGTAACAGCTAAATTAGAGTGTCCCAAGCTTTCAGAAATATAAGATGTTTTAGCACCGGCACGTTTCAGTACTGTGGCAAACGAATGTCTGGCGGTATAAGTTGTCAGTTGAGCAATACCTGTACTTTGAGCTATTTTCTTGAGCCTTCTATTACATTTAGTAACAATGCGTCGGACTAGTCTGATTCTTTCAAACGCGTTTTCAGTTCCTTTTGCATATTTAAAGATGTATGTTTGTGGACTTACCTGTGGATTCCCCCATTTATGAATGATATTCCACATTTCAGGTGTAATGGTGGCATGTATCTCTTTACTATGTTTTGCAGTTCTAGATGTTTTAGAACGCACAAAACATATTTCTCCATCCACGATATTTGAATATTGAAGAAATAATAAATCCATAAAATTAATTCCATTGCATAAATAAGAAAACACCCATAGGTCTCGGAACTCTTCTACTGTTTTTACTTCATCTTGATAAGACATTATTTTCTTTATTTCTGGCAGGCTAAGTGCTAGTTTGCGTCCACATCCTTCAGGAATCTCATATCTATTTTTTCCAAAAGGAAAAGATGATTCTTTTAAAAGACCATCACGTACAGCTCGATTTAATATGCATTTCAAAGCTCGAAAATAAATACTGATACTTGAATAGCTTTTGCCTTCTGAAAGCCAATAACGCTCGCAGCGTTTTAGCCAATCAACTGTTATCCTTTCTAATGGGACACATGTACCTCCAAAATTCTCCAAACTTTTTAAAGCACTTTGATAGTTTAAGTAAGTACTCGCTTGCTCGTTATCTTTTAGTTCTTTCATTTTTAGACTAAAAGCACTATGCAGATTCATATCTTTCAGCTGCCTACCTAACCTTATATTCAAAGCTTCAATACTAAATTCTCCTTTCTGTATCAGCTCGTTAACTTGTTGTTTAATAGTAGAAAAACTACTTTCAATATCTGACCGTATTTCAGTCAAAAGTTTACTTTTGGCTTTTAGCAATCTTTCCCAATCTTCTTTTGACAACTCCTTCCCAGTCGAGTAATATTTTTGTTTTCTCTTAAATTAATAGTCCGTTAAAAATTCAACATATTGGCTAAGCGGCTTCTGTCACTATGCCA
>CANPJW010000058.1 GCA_947574505.1 uncultured Bacteroides sp.
TGAGGCAAAGGTATCAAAACCTTATGATATAAACCAATTATGAACATCTACTTATTACAATTGCTTGACTCCAAATATGTGAGCATTTGAAGCAGAATCGATAGTGAACTTTTTACCTCTAAGAGAACTTATAATTCTTTTTATTTCCTCGGTCTGTGCTATAATACAACGATACCCTTCAGGCATAGTCTTAATATCTATGTTCCCTCGACGATTCTCAATGTTATAGATAATGTCAAAATTATGTGCAGAAAAGGATTAATTAAGCATATATTATATAGTTTATTAGCATGTTATCCCATTGTTATTAATATTTGCCAAGATCCGTCATTATCCTTACCTTTGTGTCTCAGAACACCTTTCTTCTGCAAAACGGAGAGGTCACGTTCTACAGTACGTTGGCTCACTGACAAGATCTCCGACATTTGGCGACCACTAATTGTCGGAGACTCTTTGATGAGATTCAGTATATTCTGTTGACGCTCGGTAATTTTCATCTCCGACACGTCTCCGTCATTATCTCCGACATTTATCATGTTGATGGAGGCAAAGATGATAGTCTGAAATTGAGTTGGAGTGGATTTGAAAACAGGTTTCAGTTCATCCCTATACCCATCCAATGCTTTGGTCTCGTTGCAGATGCGTGTGAGTCCACTACCTCTTTTCTCCATATAGTCCAGTTGGCCCATGACATTTGCAAGTATTGGGTTACGTCTTTCAGAAGAAACGTCAGCGATGTCTAAGTCCTGAATCAGCATACCATTGTACATTCCACCAGGGGATGTGATTGTAAGACGGTCATCGTAGATATCAAGATGCACCTCGCCACCCATAACAGTATAGTCACGATGGATGAAGTGGTTAACCATAGCTTCGAGAATAGCACGTTCTGCATACTCAGGTTTATTCTTTCGCCTATCAGGTAACTTCTCCCAGCCTTTTTTTGTGCTGGATTTCACAAAGTTCATGGCTTCACGAAGTAACATGAGTACGTTTCCAGTAAACTCTGCATCATTGATGGCATCACTCTTTTCCTTTCCATCCCAACGTGTGCAGTATAGGCGAGATTGCCACAATGGGCAGTCATCGGCAAACAAGGCTCCAGCATTCGTAAGGTTCTTTGCACCAGTTACCAATCCAAACGACAAAAGATATTTCTTGTCCCATTCTTGTTTGGTGCGGTCTTTGAAAGCATTTGCCAATATCGTAAAGGAGTAGTCCTCCGCATTATAATCTGTATGTAGAGAATCGAAAGTTTTGTTCGAGCCTTTCAGTACCAAACGTACCATTTGCTCTGCCGTGGCAGGAATACTCTCATCACCAACACGAACAAAGGCTATGCGCTGGCCATCGCCAACGTAGTAATATGGAGTATAATGCCCTGCAATGACTTTGAGTTGCAATATATGTGAACCATCTATATCATGAGGAATCACTTCCATCTCTGGTAGAGGATCCATGTAATCACGAATCTTACTACTGATAGCTTCGCAAACATACTGTACATCATCAAGACCTTTGACAATTCCATCATTATCTATACCAAAGAAAAGTGAGCCACCTAAGCCATTGGCGAAAGCACTTATGCTCTTCAACCAGCTCTTGGGTTTCTTTTCTTCCAGCATCAACTTAAAATCGTATGCGGTACATTCTGCTATCAGAGTATTCAAATCCATTGTTATGATGACTACTATATCAATCAGTAAAAACATTTCTATTCATAAGTGCAAAATTACAACTAATTATCCGAAAACCAGCATAAAAGTCTTTATTTCGTATAGTTCTAAGCATCATTGGTACACTTTTAATAGCAAATAGAATAAAAGAACTCAATTCTATCGCTATATATTCGTCATTTTCAAATATTATGGGTAATTTTGCATTTGGATTTGGGCGACCATTTCCTGACATTTGAAATAAAAGGAGCGTTATGCTACTCTTGTAAGTGCAAAGCCTGAGAAACTAAAACACGAAATCAACAAGAATTGGCATGGCAGTTCCCACGTTATAGCGTGGGCTGCTTAACCATATCTGTTGATTAAGGTTTTCTCAGGGCCTGCACTTTAAGATATGGTTATTGGCAGTGTCACGCTTCTCGTTTTACTGAGTGAAGTATTCTGTATAAAACAATGTATATTGTATTTTATCTGTATGTACAATATGTATTCTATACGTTATGGAGTGCAACATCAATTGTTTGAAAGGGAAGATGTTGATGTTTGGTCTATATTAAAAGAAATAGAAGCTTTTGATCTACCTTCTATTTTGAATAAGTTACCAATAGATGCTGGCATAAAACATGTTTTTGAGGATTTGTTGTCATATCGTTCTCAAGGTAATAAATTGGTAGAATCAGAGAGCTTTAAAGAAAAAATAACAAGTCAACGAAAATCAGCAGAACGCGGTGGAAGGTCGATGAATAGTAATATCTATTTACTTGAAAGTAAATTCTATCAGGACTTTAGTTTTTGTAATGACAATTATATAATATGTGATAATAATCGTTTTTCACAAACTCTTTATCATAATGTTATTATAGGAATATTAAATAGTCATGTTACTCCAGCAGTAAAAAGTGGTAAATATTTTCAAAATACGAGGATTGAAAAATTGACCAAGGAGCATTTACTTCTTCTACTTTTTCACATAAGCAGTAAAGAACTATTGGAAATTATGAGACAATATGATATAAAAAATCTTACTCTAGGTCAGGATGCTTGTAAATACCTTATACGACTAATTGAGAATTCAAGTCATATAATAAAACAATCGAATGATGGTAGTTATAAGATCATAAATGAGGAATTGTTTAGAAAGGTTGTACAAAATATAATGATTATTGTCAATAGAATAGATAGCGAAATGCCAGAAATATATAATATATACCCAACTGTTAATTATTTATTAAGCATACAATATTTTTGGTCTTTTGATAATGAATTATCTACATTAGTGTATAAGTATAAACCTGGTATTGATGATGCTATTCTCCTTTTAAACCATCTGATTTTTAGGAGCTATAGACAAAATACAATTCATCAGGCCATATTTAATTTGAGTTTAATATTGAAAGAGTATGGTAAGGAAATGGAAGATATTCACAGTATCGAGGATATTCCAGAAAAAAACAATTATTTTTTTGTAGGCTCATTTTTTTCAGTTTTAACTATTCATGTACAGAGGGAAATTATTGCATATTTTAAACAAAGTATTCATGGGTTATATACTCTATTGGTTCTCTACGAAAATTATCGGATACCTATTCTTGAAGAGGATTTGTTAAGAAAGGCTCTGAAGACTCCTGACTTTAGTGATGATACATATGTGAATAAAGAGGTATTTTCATGTTCTGTATTGAGACGTGTAAGAAAAAATGATAAATACCAATCTTTGCATAGCTTGATAGATGATTTCGCAGTACGTAATGAATGCTTACAGTTCTTTTTAAATCCTATAGAATTTGAGAAGATTGATAAAATAGAACCTGTTTGGGTGTGTTATTGTGAAGATTGGATAATACAAAATTTGCTGGAGAATAGAGTAATAAAAGAAAAGGTGAAAGAATATATAACTAATGATACATTGGGTAAACGGGAATTTGATCATATGTGGAAGTTATTATGATAAAAAAGTATATGGGTATTATGTATACTTCTTGGAGCTTTGTGCACTAAAACGCTTTTTCTTTGTTAATATAGAGGATTTTGCTTACCTTTGTGTTAATCAATATATTGAATATGAATAACAGTAATAATAATCAGATAATTCGTTTTGACTGGGCGATGAAACGCCTGCTCCGGAATAAGGCAAACTTTAGTGTACTTGAAGGTTTGCTTACTACGTTGCTGGGTGAGAAGATCGTTATCCAAAAACTCCTTGAAAGTGAAAGTAATCAGGAGGATGAGTTTGACAAGTATAATCGTGTAGATATGCTTGCCGAGAATTCTAAGGGTGAGCTTGTTTTGATAGAGGTGCAGAACAACAATGAGTATGCCTACTTTCAGCGAATGTTGTTCGGTACTTCTAAATTAGTGACTGAATATATCAATAGAGGAGAGGGTTATGACAAGGTACGTAAAGTTTATAGCGTCAATATTGTCTATTTCTCATTAGGTCACGGAACAGACTTTGTATATCATGGAAAGACGGAATTTAGAGGTATTCATCAAGGGGATATTTTAGAACTGACTCCTTTCCAGAAGCAGACATTTAAAGTAGATACAGTTAGTCAGTTGTATCCTGAATACTATATCCTGAAAGTGAATGGCTTTAATCAGGTAGCTAAGAGTCCGTTGGAAGAATGGATTTACTATTTGAATACAGGTGAGATTCCTTCTAGTGCTACAGCTCCCGGACTTGAAGAGGCACGTGAAAGACTAAAACTCGATAGTATGACGAAAGATGAATTGGCTGCTTATTATCGTCACTTGGATAATATTGTGATACTCCGAGATAATATTTATACGGAACGAGAAGAAGGAAGGGCGGAAGGCATTGAAGAAGGACTAAATAAAGGATTGGCTAAAGGGAAAGAAGAAGGAGTAAGAGAAGCCAATTTGAATAATGCTCGTAACCTGAAAAAGCTGGGAGTGGCAATTGATATAATTTCACAAGCTACTGGATTGTCTAAAGAAGAAATAGAAAAGTTATAGTGTAAACTTGAATATGTTATTGATTGAGGGGATATATGGCTTACTGTGTATTCCCTTTTTTATTGTTATTTGGATAGAGATGATAGGAGCGAAAGGGAGGAATTTTTGTGTGCTAAAATTAATGTTGTAGTTTAAGTCTTGTGTAAGTGGAGCGTATCGGACTCGAACCGATCACCTCGACACTGCCAGTGTCGCGCTCTAGCCAGATGAGCTAACGCCCCTTTTCAACCTTATATGATAACGTTTGTAAACGAATCCTTTTTTGTTGCCGCAAATATAATGCAATATTCTGAAATAATTGCTATGTTTGCAGTAAATAATTGTTTGAAAAAAAAAGATATGCTGATTTATAATACTACTTTTCAGGTGGACGATGAGGTTCACGATAACTTTTTGATTTGGATAAAAGAATCCTATATCCCTGAAGTACAGAAACACGGTACATTAAAAACACCGCGCATTTGCAGAATTTTAAGCCATCGGGAAGATGGAAGTGCCTATTCTTTACAATGGGAAGTGGAGAGCAGCGGATTGCTGCATCGGTGGCATCTGGAACAGGGAGTGCGTTTGAATGACGAACTGACAAAAATATTTAAAGACAAGGTAATCGGTTTTCCGACATTAATGGAGATAATAGAGTGATTCAGCCGGTAAAGGAAAAGATAATTCTGGGGATTGACCCAGGTACGACAATCATGGGATATGGAGTTCTGAGAATAAAGGGGACCAAACCGGAAATGATTGCCATGGGGATTATCGACTTGCGCAAGTTTGCCAATCACTACTTGAAACTACGCCATATCCACGAACGGGTATTGGGCATTATTGAAAGTTATCTGCCTGACGAGCTGGCTATTGAAGCTCCTTTTTTCGGTAAGAATGTCCAGTCTATGTTGAAGTTGGGACGTGCGCAAGGGGTAGCGATGGCGGCAGCATTGAGCCGTGACATCCCTATCACCGAATACGCCCCCTTGAAAATAAAGATGGCAATTACCGGAAACGGACAAGCATCGAAAGAACAGGTGGCGGATATGTTACAGCGGATGCTTCGTCTCTCGAAAGAGGACATGCCTGTCTTCATGGATGCAACGGACGGTCTGGCTGCTGCCTATTGCCATTTTCTACAGATGGGACGTCCTGCCGTAGAGAAAGGATACAGCAGTTGGAAGGATTTTATAGCGAAGAATCCGGATAAGGTGAAGTGACCGTATAGGTTGGAAAGTAATTATCAAACGAAAATCGTTATCATAGGAACAGGAGAGTATAAGATGGGAATTAATTATTCAGCAATATTAGGAGTGACTACAGTGGCAACAGTGATGAGTTGTTCTTCCGCGAAAAAGGAATATGCTTCTTTCGAGCTATATCCGGTTCGTCCGGGAAGTCTTATAGAAATGGAGTATACGCCGGAAGCAACTACGTTCACGCTCTGGTCGCCGACAGCCGAAGAAGTGCGCCTGATGCTTTATGATGAAGGCGATGGCGGTCATGCCTACGAGACAGTAAAGATGGAACCCGGCGAAAACGGAACCTGGACGACCGTAGTGAACAAGGATTTGCTCAATAAATTCTATACCTTCAACGTGAAAATCAACGATAAATGGCAGGGAGACACACCAGGTATCAATGCCCATGCCGTCGGAGTGAACGGGAAACGTGCTGCTATCATTGACTGGAAAACGACGAACCCCGAAGGGTGGGAGAGCGATCAGCGTCCGCCGTTGAAATCTCCTGCTGACATGATTATCTACGAAATGCACCATCGTGACTTTTCCGTCGATTCTACTTCGGGAATAAAGAACAAAGGAAAATATCTCGCGCTGACCGAACACGGCACGATGAATTCGGATAAGTTGCTGACTGGTATCGACCATCTGATTGAGTTAGGCGTGACACACGTGCATCTCCTTCCTTCCTATGACTATGCTTCTGTAGACGAAACAAAACTGGACGAAAACCAGTACAACTGGGGATATGACCCGCTGAACTACAATGTCCCGGACGGTTCGTACGCAACAGACCCTTATCAGCCTGCCACTCGTGTGAAAGAATTCAAGCAAATGGTGCAGGCATTGCACAAGGCTGGTATCAGGGTGATAATGGACGTAGTCTACAATCATACCTTTAATACGGCGGAGAGCAACTTCGAACGCACCGTTCCCGGTTATTTTTACCGCCAGAAAGAAGACGGCACGTTGGCGAACGGCTCGGGATGCGGCAATGAGACGGCAAGCGAGCGACCCATGATGCGTAAGTTTATGATAGAATCCGTTCTTTACTGGATGAAGGAATACCATGTCGATGGTTTCCGCTTTGATCTGATGGGAGTTCATGACATTGAGACAATGAACGAAATCCGCAAGGCGGTAAATGAAGTAGATCCTACTATCTGCATATATGGAGAAGGTTGGGCGGCCGAGCCCCCTCAATATCCTACAGATTCTCTGGCAATGAAAGGAAATGTCGCGCAAATGCCCGGAATAGCTGTTTTCTCCGATGAACTGCGTGACGGGCTCTGCGGGTCGGTCTGGGAGAAGACCAAAGGAGCTTTTCTTGCTGACGTTCCGGGGGGAGAAAATAGCGTTAAGTTTGGTATTGTAGGAGCCGTTGAGCATCCGCAGGTACGTTATGATTCGGTGAATTACAGTCAGGAGCCGTGGGCGGAACAACCTGTTCAAATGATTAGCTATGTCTCTTGCCACGACGGGCTATGCCTGACAGACCGTTTGAAGGCGAGTATGCCGGGGATTACTTCCGAACAGCTTGTCCGTCTTGATAAATTGGCGCAGACTGTAGTCTTTACTTCGCAAGGTATCCCGTTTATTTATGCCGGAGAGGAAGTAATGCGTGACAAACAGGGAGTTGACAATAGCTATAAAAGCCCGGATGCAGTCAACGCCATTGACTGGAGACGCAAGACGACGAATGGGGACGTTTTCATGTATTACAAACGGTTGATTGACCTTCGTAAATCTCATCCTGCCTTCCGTATGGGAGATGCGGAAAAGGTTCGGAAGCATTTGGAATTTCTTCCCGTAGAGGGCAAGAATCTGATTGCGTTCCGTCTGAAAGACCATGCAAACGGAGATTATTGGGGCGATATTGTCGTGGCCTATAACTCCCGAACTACACCTGCCCGTCTTGAAGTGCCTGCCGGCAAATACACGGTTGTGTGCAAAGACGGTGTGATAGACATCCGCGGATTGGGAACGCAAACCGGGTCGGAAGTGATTGTCCCCGGTCAGTCTGCGCTGATTATGTACAAGTAAATTTTTGCTTTTATGCCGGCTTTAACGAGCCGGCTTTTTTATTTCTATATATCATAGATATACTGCTTACTCCTGCTTTTAGAGGCCTGTTTCTGCTTGGATGTAACATGGTAAAATGTATTTGTAACATTTGCAAGCAATGATGTAACAGACAAGAGGCAATCTGAATCGTAAAATTTAGACGAAGGGGAATAAACTTCTTAAATTTGCAACATCGTAAAAAATAGAAAATGAATAAGTATTGGTTTTATAAGGTTGGGTTAGTAGTTGTATTCCTTTGCTTCGCCTTGGTAGGCGGGGCAAAGGTTAAACAGCCTGCTCTTGTTTCCGACGGTATGGTACTTCAACGTGGGAAACAAGTGAATCTTTGGGGAACGGCAGCTTCCGATGAAACGGTGAATGTGGCTTTCCTGAAAAAGAAATATAAGACCGTTGTCGATACAAATGCCAATGTCACTTTAATTACGAACAGTGGCTTGGACGAGTGGAATGATATTCATTCATTGGACAAAAAGACTTTGGGACAACAGCTTTTCCAGGCGGTCTTTCAACAAAGGAGCAACTAATTAATAATAGATAATAATACCATGAAAACACAGACTCAAAAAGTGTCGATGGCCGAGAAAATCGGTTATAGCTTGGGAGATGGTTCTGCGAACCTGATTTTCCAGATGATGATGATGTTCCAACTCTTCTTTTATACGGATGTGTTCGGAATCAAAGCAACGGCGGCGGGAATGATATTGCTGGTCGCGCGCATTTTCGATGCGTTCGTTGATCCTGTAGTAGGCATCTTGTCCGACAGGACAAATACCCGTTGGGGGAAATACCGCCCCTGGCTATTGTGGACTGCCATCCCTTTCGCCGTATTTTTTATCCTGGCTTTTACGACACCCGATCTCAGTGAGCGTGGTAAGATTCTCTATGCGGGTATCACTTATACCTTATTAATGTCCATTTACTCCTTCAATAACACACCTTACTCTTCCCTGGGTGGTGTAATGACCAGTGATATAAAGGAGCGTACCAGCATTTCATCCATCCGTTTCGTCACCGCTACGATAGCGACTTTTGTCGTACAAGGACTGACTTTGCCGTTAGTCTCCAAATTCGGACAGGGAGACGACCAACGCGGGTGGTTCCTGACAATCACCTTATTTGCCGTCATCGGAGTTGTTCTTTTGGTTATCACTTTCTTTTCTGCCAAGGAACGTATCACTCCGCCTGTGGGACAGAAGAATTCTGTAAAGCAGGATTTTGTAGATATCATAAGTAGCCGTCCTTGGAAGTCTATGTTTGTCCTGACTCTCTTCCTGTTTACGACATTAGCCATGTGGGGCAGCAGTATGTCCTACTATTTTAATTATTTTGTAGACAAGACAGCCCTTTTCGATTTCTTGCAGAACTTCGGACTGGTGCGGGTAGAAGGAGAGACGTATGGCATGTGGCATACTTTTCTGGATGCTTTCGGCTTGATAGCGCAGCCCGACCATAGTAATGTATTTGCCGTAGGTTTCAGTTTGTTCAATATGATAGGGCAGATTATCACTTTAGTGGGGGTAATTTTGCTTTCCGGCTATCTTTCCGATATCTTTGGCAAACGGAATGTGTTCTTGATTTGTCTGGCGCTGACCGCATTGTTTACAGCTTTGTTTTTCGTGGTAGAACCGACAAGCATTGGCACGATATTCGCCATAAACTGTTTGAAGAGCCTGGCCTATGCACCTACTATCCCGTTGCTTTGGGCGATGATGGGTGACGTGGCGGATCATTCCGAGTGGGTGAACTATCGTCGTGCTACAGGTTTTGTCTTTGCAGGAGTAGTCTTTGCCTTGAAGGCGGGACTGGGTATCGGCGGAGCTATCTGCGGTGCGATTGTCGATTCGTTTGGTTTCATATCCAATGTGACGCAGACGGAGAGTGCAATTTTGGGTATCCGACTGACATCGAGCGTGATTCCTGCTATTACATACTTTATCGGAGTGATTGCCCTGTTCTTCTATCCGATTTCAAAGAAATTGAATGAGCATATTCAGGCAGACCTGGCAAAACGAAGACTGGAAAATAATTAATTACTAATTAATAGATTAGAGACTATATGAAGATTTCGACAAAAACAACTGTAACTTCCCTTTGGGCTATGGCGGTCTTGATGACAGGTTCTTCAATAGCTTTGGCGCAAGAGAAAAACACCTTGAAAGAGGCTTTGAAAGATAAATTCCTGATAGGGACGGCAGTTAACACACTGCAGGCATCTGGCAAAGATAAAGCAGGGGCAGAGGTGATTCGGGAACAATTTAGTGCTATTGTAGCGGAGAACTGTATGAAAAGCCAGGAGATACATCCCGAAGAGAATCGTTATAACTTTACGCAGGCGGATGAATTCGTTGCATTCGGTGAGAAAAACGACCAGACGATTACAGGGCATACATTGATATGGCATACGCAACTTTCGCGTTGGTTCTGTGTAGACAAGGACGGAAAGAATGTCTCTCCCGAAATTTTAAAGAAGCGGATGAAAGACCATATCACTACCGTAGTGAAACGCTACAAAGGTCGTATCAAAGGCTGGGATGTTGTGAATGAAGCCTTTGAAGACGACGGAGAGTATCGTAAGACTAAATTTTATGAGATTTTGGGAGAAGAGTATATTCCTCTGGCTTTCCAGTATGCACACGAAGCCGACCCGAACGCCGAACTATACTACAACGACTATTCGATGGCTCTTCCGGGAAGAAGGGCGGCTGTCATAAAACTGGTGAAAGACTTGAAAAAACGGGGTATCCGCATTGATGCCATAGGTATGCAGGGACATGTCGGCATGGATTATCCGAAAATCAGTGAATTTGAGAAGAGCATGCTTGCTTTTGCCGAAACAGGCGTGAAGGTGATGATAACGGAACTGGATCTGACAGTTATTCCCTCACCGAATCCCAATATTGGTGCGGAAGTCTCCGCTTCTTTCGAATATAAGAAAGAGATGAATCCCTATCCGAAGGAACTGCCTGCAGAAGTGGCAAAAGCATGGACGGCGCGTATGAACGACTTTTTCCGTCTTTTCCTGAAACATCAGGATATAATAACCCGGGTTACTCTTTGGGGAGTAGCCGACCATAACTCCTGGCGTAACGACTGGCCGATGAATGGACGCACGGATTATCCGTTGCTTTTCGACCGTAACTACCGGCCGAAACCGATAGTCGACCTGATTATTAAAGAAGCAGCGCGGAAATGAATTGTTTGTCTGGGCGATAATAATAACTTTAAAAAGAATAGAATCATGAAAACAGAAAAAAGATATTTAGTTCCCAATGATTATATGGCTGATCCTGCCGTACATGTATTTGACAACAGACTCTACATTTATCCCTCTCACGACTGGGAAAGTGGGATTGCCGAAAATGATAATGGGGATCATTTCAATATGAAAGACTATCACGTCTATTCTACGGATGATGTGATGAATGGTGAGATTATCGACCACGGGGTCGTACTGTCTACGGAAGATATTCCTTGGGCGGGACGGCAACTTTGGGATTGCGATGTCGCTTTTAAGAACGGCAAGTATTATATGTATTTCCCGTTGAAAGACCGGAATGACATATTCCGTATCGGAGTGGCTGTCAGCGATAAACCATACGGGCCTTTTGTGCCGGAAGCTAATCCGATGAAGGGAAGTTATAGCATTGACCCTGCCGTGTTGGATGATGGCAACGGGATTTTCTATATGTATTTTGGCGGTCTGTGGGGCGGGCAACTTCAACGTTACCGTAATAATAAGGCGTTGGAATCGGCTGTTCTGCCGGAAGGAGAGGAAGAAGCATTGCCGGCTCGCGTAGTCCGTTTGAGTGAGGATATGATGGAATTTGCGGAAGAACCTCGTCCAGTGATAATTGTGGACGAGAACGGCAAGCCGTTGACGGCAGGGGATACCGAACGTCGTTTCTTTGAGGCTTCCTGGGTACATAAATATAATGGCAAATACTACTTCTCTTATTCTACAGGAGACACCCACCTGCTTTGTTATGCGATTGGTGACAATCCCTATGGGCCGTTTACCTATCAAGGCGTTATTCTTACTCCGGTGGTAGGATGGACTACCCATCATGCCATTGTGGAATTCAAAGGCAAATGGTACTTGTTCCATCACGATTGTGTGCCGTCCGAAGGGAAGACATGGCTTCGTAGCCTGAAAGTCTGCGAACTCCAATATGATGCTGACGGGCGGATTATCACTATTGAAGGAATAGATGAATTCTGAACTATTATTTGTGAGAATAATATCTATATTATTAGCCTTGTTCTTTGGTCTTTCGTCTCATGCGGAAGATGGAAGTGCCCTGTGGCTTCGATATGTGACGGGGACGAAGGCGGAGATTAGTTGCAGGAAGCAATCGCCGACATTAAACATTGCCGTTTCCGAATTACAGAAATATTGGAAAGGCGGTCTTCCTGTGGATTTGGAGGTAAACGCAACAAAAGAGTTACGTGCACTTGGAAACGAAGGATACACCATCCGTACTTCTGCCGATGGCAAGCAAATCACCATTGCTTCTTCCGGTGAACAAGGTGTACTTTATGGAGTTTACCATTTACTTCGCTTGCAGGCTGCGGAACAGCTTTCGGAATCGAACTCAGACTCGACCCCGAACTCAAAATTGAAGGTACTGAATATCTCGGAAAAACCGGATTACCGGATTCGTATCCTGAACCACTGGGATAATCTGGACGGAACCATCGAACGTGGTTATGCGGGACATTCGCTTTGGAAATGGGAAGAGCTTCCTGCCGTTGTCTCTCCCCGTTACGAAGCTTATGCCCGTGCCAATGCCTCTATCGGCATCAACGCAACCGTACTGAATAATGTCAACGCAAGTCCCAAGATTCTTTCCGATGAGTATCTGCAAAAAGTAAAAGTACTGGCGGATATATTCCGTCCTTACGGTTTGAAAGTATATCTTTCCATTAATTTCTCTTCTCCGGCAGCCTTGGGCGGTTTGCCGACTTCCGACCCATTGAATAAAGAAGTCATTGCCTGGTGGAAGAAGAAAACGAAAGAAATTTATTCTCTGATTCCCGATTTCGGCGGATTTCTGGTGAAAGCGAACTCCGAAGGACAACCCGGACCGTGTGATTACGGACGTACCCATGCCGAAGGGGCAAACATGCTTGCCGATGTGTTGAAGACTTATCGCGGCATCGTGATGTGGCGTGCTTTCGTTTACTCGCCTACCGACAGCGACCGGGCAAAACAAGCCTATCTTGAATTTGAACCTTTGGACGGAAAGTTCCGCGACAATGTGATTGTGCAGATAAAGAACGGTCCGATTGATTTCCAGCCCCGCGAACCGTTCAGCCCGTTATTCGGAGCCATGAAGAAAACACCCGTGATGCCGGAATTTCAGATAACACAGGAATATTTGGGATTCTCCAATCACCTCGCTTTTCTCGCTCCCATGTGGAAAGAATGTCTGGACAGCGACACTTACGTACAAGGCGCAGGATCTACCATCGCCCGTGTGACAGACGGTTCTCTGTTTGCTCATCCGCTGACCGCCATTGCCGGAGTAACCAACATCGGCGACGACATAAACTGGTGCGGACATCCTTTTGCGCAAGCCAACTGGTATGCCTTCGGGCGTCTTGCCTGGAAACATTCCCTTTCATCCGAAGAGATAGGCGAAGAATGGCTGAAACAAACCTTCCTTCCTATTGCCGGACAACCATCCCACAATTCCGTCAATGAAACATCTCAAAAAGAGCGACAGCAACTTCACTCTCAACTTTCCCTTCTCAACTCTCAACTTCTTCAAGAGTCGAGGGAAGCAGTGGTAGATTATATGATGCCGTTAGGACTGCATCATATCTTTGCATGGGGACATCATTACGGGCCTGAGCCTTGGTGTGATATTCCCGGTGCCCGTCCCGACTGGATGCCTTCTTATTACCATAGGGCAGATGACGGCGGTATCGGATTCGACCGCAGCAGCAAAGGGAGCAACGCGACCGCACAGTATCACTCTCCTTTGTGCGAACAACTGGATGACGTAAATACCTGTCCCGAAAAACTGCTTCTCTGGTTCCACCATGTTCCCTGGAATCATCAGATGAAGAGCGGGCGTACACTTTGGGCGGAGTTGTGCTACGCTTATGACCGTGGGGTGCAAGAAATCAGAAACTTCCAGAAGTTATGGGCGCCTATGGAGAAATACATCGACCCGGAACGTTTCCGTGACGTGCAGCACCGATTGAAGATTCAGGCACGAGACGCAGTGTGGTGGAAAGATGCCTGCTTGCTCTATTTCCAGCAATTCAGCAAGCAGCCGATACCTTATGAACTGGAACGTCCGGTGCATGAATTGAAAGATATGATGGAATACAAACTGAATATCACTAATTTTGAATGTCCGCCTTACGGAATTATTAAATAGACAAGAAAAACTGCTTATTCTGTGATAAAATTGTTACTTTTGCGGTCAATAATAAAACAGAATATAAGAATATGAGCCAAAATACATTTTGCATGGCGGGGGGCGTTGCACGCAACCCGCTTGTGCGTTTGGACAAACCTGTCACGGCAACTATCGGTGCAGATGAACATATAGCCATTGTAGGCCCTAATGGGGGTGGCAAGAGCCTTTTTGTAGATACATTAATCGGAAAATATCCGCTATGTGAAGGAACACTCCAGTATGACTTTTCTCCTTCCGTTACTCAAACTGTTTATGATAATGTGAAATATATCGCGTTCCGTGATACTTATGGAGCGGCGGACGCCAATTATTACTACCAACAGCGTTGGAATGCGCACGACCAAGATGAAACGCCGGACGTCCGCGAAATGTTGGGAGAGATTAAAGACGAACAACTGAAAAATGAACTGTTCGAACTCTTCCGCATCGAACCTCTTCTTGATAAAAAGATAATCCTGCTTTCGAGCGGTGAACTGCGTAAATTCCAGCTTACAAAGACACTGTTGACAGCCCCCCGCGTGCTGATAATGGATAATCCGTTTATCGGACTGGATGCGCCTACCCGCGAATTGTTATTTACTTTGCTCGAACGCCTGACGAAAATATCGTCTGTGCAGATCATTCTGGTACTTTCCATGATGGATGATATACCTTCCTTTATTACTCACGTTATCCCTGTCGATAAAATGGAAGTGTTTCCCAAGATGGAACGCGAAGCCTACCTGACTGCTTTCTGCGACAGAGACGTGGCTATCTCTTTTGATGAATTGCAGAAACGAATTATTGATTTGCCTTATGACGGCAACAACTATGACTCGGATGAAGTGGTGAAACTGAATAAGGTAAGTATCCGATATGACGACCGCACTATTTTGAACGAATTGGACTGGACAGTGCGTCGTGGGGAGAACTGGGCGTTGAGCGGAGAGAACGGCGCAGGAAAGTCTACATTGTTGAGTCTTGTCTGTGCGGATAATCCGCAATCGTATGCTTGCGACATCAGTCTTTTCGGACGCAAACGGGGAACCGGGGAAAGTATTTGGGAAATCAAGAAACACATTGGATATGTAAGTCCGGAGATGCACCGTGCCTACCTCAAAAACTTACCGTCTATCGAGATTGTAGCTAGCGGACTGCACGACAGTATCGGACTGTACAAACGCCCCCAACCGGAACAGATGACTGTCTGTGAGTGGTGGATGGATATATTCGGCATTGCCGATTTGAAAGACAAACCTTTCTTGCAACTTTCCAGTGGCGAGCAACGTCTGGCTCTGTTGGCACGTGCTTTCGTCAAAGATCCGGAATTGCTGATTTTGGACGAGCCGCTTCATGGATTGGATACTTACAATCGTCGCCGGGTCAAAAAGGTTATTGAAGCCTTCTGCAAACGTAAAGATAAGACGATGATTATGGTAACACATTATGAATCGGAACTTCCGGATACGATTACAAACCGCATCTTTTTGAAAAGAAATGATACGTCAAGATATTAGAATATGATTTCTAATATTTTTTTAAGAATTGATTGCTTTTTGTGTTATTTGGCTATCTTTGTGCTTAATTAAATGCAAAAAGTAACCACAAAGATATGAGTAGTAGCCAAAATGTCATAGCTGTATTGTACAGGAAATATTGGCAAAAGCTCTATATTCATGCATATAATCTGCTGAATGACGGAGAAAGCGCAAAGGATGTATTGAGCGATGTGTTTTGCTCAGTACTTGAAAACAGCGAGCAGTTTGAGGGGAAGACTGATTTGCTGCCTTTATTCTATGTCATGGTGAAAAACCGTTGCATTGACCACATACGTCATCAGAATGTAGTGAACCGGAACGCGGAATGATACTTGGAAGAACTTTATAGCGGTTGGACTGCCAAAGAGTATCGGGACTACGAAGATAAAATAGACCGGATGCAGGAGAGTATCTGTCAGATGGCGCCGCAAATGCGCATAGTAGTGGAAGAGTTTTTTCTGAATGAAAAGAAATGTGCGGAAATTAGTGAAATATTAAATATCAGTGACAATACAGTCAGAACCCATATTGCCCGGGCTTTAAAAATACTCCGTAAACGATTGAGTGTCTTTTTACTTATTACGGTTTAATGTTGAATCCTGCTCTTCACTGGTTTCACACTTTAGCTGATTTATAGTTGTTCATCTCAAAGGTGAAACCTCTGGACCATTGGAATAGTTCATTTGTGTGTTATCGTCATTGTTAACTTTCTCTATTGTTTTCATTCTTCATTAATTTAACGATAACGTTATGCTAAGAGCGAAACAATAAACATCCGCTGTTATTTTCTTTTATCGGACAGCAATAATTGTTTATCGGTGATGAAGGAAAAGGTGCTGACCCGCGCAGCCAAAATGAGGATTTGGGCGATAACAATATGAAAGCGAATGAATATGGCATGAAGAACCTGAAAAGAGTGATGGAAAATATAATGACCTGGACAGCGCAGCCTGACGGTCAGTATGACGACTTGAATACGATTTATAAATCAGTCCGTGCCCAACATCTGAAATATACTATGCATGTACAGAGAAATCTGGGTGGTCGTTATACCAATAATTTGCCGGGACAGAATCCTCATGATTACTTGCCGCGCAATGTGCAGAAAGAAGCGGTAGAATGGTTGGGGCGGAATGTACTTGTAGCTCCGCTTTGGCTCTATCCGGATAAGGTGGTGGGTTGTACCGGAGTGAAATCTGTAGATGAAATTCGTGACCGTCAGAGTTCTACTGTGGCTCTGTTTCTTGCACCGGGAATGCTACAGAATATATATTCGGCTTCAATGTGTGCTTCCGACCCTTACTCGCTTGAGGAATATTTGGATGATGTGTTTGCCACAGTGTGGAAACCTTTGAATGATCCTAATGAACTGGAGAATAATTTCCGTCGTCAGCAGCAACGGACTTATTTAGGGTTTGTGGAGCGTATTCTGAATCCTACCGGTAAGGATGTCGGAAATGTAAATCTATCGGTCAATCGTTCTGATATACTGCTCTTTATGGAAATGCATTTGGATAAGATTGAAGAGTACGTGAAAAGTCAACTTTCTGCCTATAAAGAAGGTGATTTTAATTATCGTCACTTTACGGCCTTGCTGCGGAACATCAAGAAAGCGAAAGAAGATTATTATGGAAAAAATACTGAAACAGATACTTCTGCGAAGAAGCTTTTAGAAAACCAGAAAAATCATTGATTCATATTCCATCCCCCGATACAATAGATAAGGTATGGATTGATTCGGATCGGAATATCAGGGTATTGAACAGTCTGAAAACCCTGTTGAGGCATGGACGACTGGCGAATACAGGTTATGTATCCATACTTCCTGTCGACCAGGATATCGAGCACACTGCCGGAGCATCGTTTGCTCCGAACCCGATTTATTTCGATCCGGAGAATATTGTGAAACTAGCTATTGAAGGAGGTTGTAACGGCGTAGATTCTACATTCGGTATCCTTGGCTCTGTGGCACGTAGATATGCCCATAAAATACCTTTTATTGTAAAATTGAACCATAATGAATTACTTACTTACCCGAATAGTTTCGATCAGGTGATGTTCGGTACTGTCAAAGAAGCTTGGAATATGGGAGCTGTTGCCGTAGGCGCAACCATCTATTTCGGTTCGGATCAGAGCCGTCGCCAGTTGATAGAGATTGCCGAGGCTTTTGAATATGCGCACGAACTCGGTATGGCAACCATTCTTTGGTGCTATCTGCGTAACAGTGATTTCAAGAAAGGCGCTGTGGATTATCATTCTGCCGCCGACCTCACCGGACAGGCCGACCGTTTGGGAGTCACTATCAAAGCGAACATTGTAAAACAGAAACTTCCTACCAACAACGGTGGTTTTAAAGCTATCGGCTTCGGTAAGATTGATGAACGTATGTACACCGAACTAAGTTCTGAAACCCGATTGATCTCTGCCGTTATCAGGTAGCCAACGGCTATATGGGACGTGTAGGATTGATTAACTCTGGTGGAGAATCTCACGGAGAATCAGATTTGCGTGATGCTGTCATTACTGCCGTAGTCAATAAGCGTGCCGGAGGTATGGGATTGATTAGCGGACGTAAAGCATTCCAGAAAACGATGAATGAAGGTGTGGAATTATTGAATACCATTCAGAATGTATACCTTGACCCGGAAATAACAATTGCTTAGAGCCTGTTTAAATTCTCTTCAGTCATAATTTTATAGCTGATATTTAAACTTACCCCGGCTCTTCTTGTCGCGTCCGTCTGTAGTTGGCGGAAGGGGTGTTAACAGTTGCGCTCTTGGCTATTAATAGCAAACTTCCCGCCCATTAAGTATAAAGTTCCTTCGGACAGGAAGGAAACTTTCTTTTCATTCGATGCAAACTATAAACGCAAGCTTTGATTATATAATTGCAAGCTTTGTTTTTATAATCAAAGCCTTTGTTTTTATAAACGAAGCTTGCGTTTATAGATTACAGTTAATGAAAAATAAGTTTACATGCTGATAATAAGAAGTTTACAATTAATGAAAGAGAACT
>CANPJW010000059.1 GCA_947574505.1 uncultured Bacteroides sp.
ATCCGAAGTAGTTGTTCACCGCATTACTCAGGTAGGTCGTATTCGTGCCGGATACTATACAGTAATACTAATTGTTTGAACACCAGTTATATGTGTGACAACTTTAATGATGCAAGGGCCGTTTCAGGTCCTTTTTTTATTTATAATTGACAATAATATCTGGTAAACTATCTACTGCTTTTTGTTTGAGTTCATCTATGATATGAACATATTTTTCAGTGTGCCGGGTCGTAGAATGTCCTGCAAGGCTGGCGGCGGTCTTGATATTAGCTCCATTTGCCATAATGTTGGTGATAAATGAGTGCCGGGCACAGTGGAAGGTGATGTGCTTGTGTATATTAGCCCTTTTGACCCATTTGTTTAAAATTCTTAGTGTGTAAGAATAGGAGGGGAGCCCGAATACCAACTCCTCGTTAATGCCTTTATGTCTTTGCAGGAGCTTGATGGCAGTGTGGTTTAAGTTTAGATGCAAGATTGCGTTTTTGGAGTGTGACTGTACTTTCTGTTGTAGAATAGTAAGGCGGTTTGATGAGAAATCTATGTCTTTATATTGCAGTTGGTGCACATCACACCAGCGCAGCCCACAATAGCAAGAGAACAAGAATGCCCTTTTTACTTCGTTATTGGGGCATGGAGTGATAGCAAGTTTCTGAATCTCTTTTAAGCTGAGGATTGCTTTGGTTACCTCATCAAACTGCATCAGGCGGATACCATCTGTAGGGTTAGAGGTCATTAACTTTTTTTCTATACATTTATTAATGCACATTCTGAATTTCTTGAAATATCCGATGGGAGTATTACCTCGGAGATGATCCCTGAGATACTCAAGAAAATTTATACAAAAATCTTTTGTGAGAAGGGTTACAGGTAAGCTTTTCTTTCTTGTAAACAGTCGCAGATGGGTGATACATGCCCTGACCATTTTCTTGTCCTTTTTGTGATAGGTATCCAGGTATTGTCCTATCAGAATATAGAAATCGGGAACATTGCTTTTATCTGTTGGAAGTATATCATCGAATGTATTTTCTATATCGTTCAGATGATATTCAACAGATAAGAATTCTAGTTCCTTCTTTGCTCTTATCTGCCTGGCAATTAGTACCTTGTTTCTGTTTTCCGCTCTTCGCTCTGCACTGGTAGGAGCGTCCAGGATGATGCCCAAATACTCTTTGCGGCGTTTCCCGTTATAACTGTAATTCAAATAAAGCGAAACTCTTCCTTTGTTCAATTGTTTCTTTCCTAATGTAATTCCCATAATGAATAATAATTAATACAATAATAATGTTGAAAAGAAGGACCAGAGAGGGACTGAAAATGAATTCCTCCATCTTTCTTTCTATAATAATAATATCTTTTGTACCTTTGTGTCATAAACAAAAAAATGGAAGAAAATTTTGATATACGCGAGCAACAGCTCACAACTAAAGAACGCGATTTTGAGAATGCCTTACGTCCGCTGAATTTTGAAGATTTCAGCGGGCAGGATAAGGTAGTGGATAATCTGCGCATCTTTGTCAAGGCGGCGCGTCTGCGGGCCGAGGCGTTAGACCATGTTCTTTTGCACGGACCTCCCGGCTTGGGCAAGACGACCTTAAGTAATATCATTGCCAATGAACTGGGAGTAGGTTTTAAAGTGACCTCAGGACCGGTGCTGGATAAACCGGGTGATTTGGCGGGAGTACTGACCAGCCTGGAACCCAATGATGTGCTTTTTATTGATGAAATACATCGGTTGAGCCCTGTGGTAGAAGAATATCTGTATTCTGCCATGGAGGATTATCGTATCGATATAATGATAGACAAGGGACCTTCGGCGCGTAGTATCCAGTTGGAGTTGAGCCCGTTTACTTTGGTTGGAGCCACTACCCGGAGTGGGTTGCTGACTGCGCCTTTGCGTGCCCGTTTTGGAATTAATCTTCATTTGGAGTATTATGACGATGATGTATTGACAAGCATTATCCGTCGTTCAGCTACTATATTGAATGTGCCTTGTGACGTGAAAGCGGCGGGTGAGATTGCTTCGCGCAGCCGTGGAACGCCCCGTATTGCAAATGCGCTGTTGAGGCGTGTCCGTGATTTTGCCCAGGTGAAAGGTTCCGGAAGGATTGATGTGGAAATTGCCCGGTTTGCTTTAGAAGCCTTGAACATTGACAGGTATGGACTGGATGAGATAGATAACAAGATTTTATGTACTATTATAGATAAGTTTAAGGGAGGTCCTGTGGGGCTGACTACTATTGCAACCGCTTTGGGTGAAGACGCCGGAACAATAGAGGAGGTTTATGAACCTTTTTTGATTAAAGAAGGTTTCTTAAAACGTACTCCGCGTGGACGTGAGGTCACGGAACTGGCCTATATGCACTTGGGACGGAGCATTTATAATAGTCAGAAGACATTATTTGATGATTAAAAGATGGCAGGATTAAAAGCATTAGCCAAGGAAACAGCCATATATGGGATGAGTAGTATCATCGGGCGGTTCCTGAATTATTTGTTAGTACCGATATATACCAACGCTTTGCCTGTGGAATCGGGGGGCTATGGTATCATTACCAATATGTATGCTATAACTGCCTTGCTGATGGTGCTTTTAACATATGGTATGGAAACCGGATTTTTCCGGTTTGCCAATAAGGGGGTGGATGATCCGATGCGCGTCTATTCCACTACTTTGCTTTCGGTAGGGGCGACTGCGCTCTTGTTTTTAATCGTTTGTCTTTCTTTTCTGCATCCCATAGCAGGTTTCTTGGGATATGGAGAGCATCCGTGGTATATGGGGATGATGCTGATTGTAGTCGCAATGGACGCTTTCCAAGCTATTCCTTTTGCTTATTTGCGATATAAGAAACGCCCTGTTAAGTTCGCTGCATTGAAATTGTTGTTCATTTTTGCCAGCATTGCCTTGAATATCGCTTATTTTGTAGGTATGAAAGGAGAGAATGTCGGAGTGGCTTTTGCTATAAATCTGGCTTGTACTTCTTTGGTGATGCTGTGTATGTGGAAAGAATTGGTGGGCTTCAGGTATGTGCTGGACAGGGAGTTGTTGCGGCGTATGCTGCATTATTCTTTCCCGATATTGATTCTGGGTATTGCCGGAATCTTAAATCAGGTAGCCGATAAAATTATTTTTCCGTTTGTTTATCCTGATAAGGCGGAGGCGACCATCCAGTTGGGTATTTATGGGGCTGCCAGTAAAATAGCTATGATAATGGCCATGCTGACACAGGCTTTCCGGTTTGCATACGAGCCGTTTGTTTTTAGTAAGAGTAAAGAAAAGGATAGTCGGGAAATGTATGCCAAAGCGATGAAGTTTTTCATTATCTTCACTTTGCTGGCCTTTTTGGCTGTTATGTTTTACCTTGATATATTGCGTTATATTTTAGGACGTGATTATTGGGTAGGGCTTAAAGTTGTACCTATTGTCATGGCTGCCGAAATGTTTATGGGTATTTATTTCAATCTTTCTTTTTGGTATAAGCTGATTGATGAAACAAAATGGGGAGCTTATTTTTCATTGGTGGGATGCAGTATCATTATCCTGATAAATATTTTCCTTATTCCGGTATTTGGCTATATGGCGTGTGCGTGGGCAGGTTTTGCCGGATATGGAGTAGCTATGCTTCTCTCTTATTTTGTAGGGCAGAAAAAATATCCTATTAATTATGATTTGAAAGCGATAGGTAACTATGTGGCGTTAGCGCTGGTACTTTACATTGTTTCAGTTTATCTTCCTATTCAAAATATATTCTTGTTGTTGGGTGTTCGTACATTACTGTTGTTATTGTTTGTGGCATATATTGTGAAAACGGACTTCCCCTTGCAGCAGATACCTGTTATAAACCGATACATAAAGAAATAGCTATGAGTGACCTGAAGAATGATTTGAAGAATGTGCCTTATATAAAGCAGTTCTTTGGTGAATATCTTGATTTGCGCAAGGATAAGGATAATGAAGCCTTGATTGTAGAAAGTATTCGTAACGGTGTTGAGTTCAAAGGAACTAATTTGTGGATTCTTATATTCGCAATTTTTATTGCTTCATTGGGCTTGAATGTGAATTCTACGGCAGTGATTATCGGTGCTATGTTGATATCTCCGCTGATGGGGCCGATTATGGGAGTGGGGCTGGCTATCGGACAGAATGATTTTGAACTGTTGAAACGTTCTCTGAAAAGTTATTTGGTGGCGACTGTATTTAGTGTGATTACATCCACGATTTATTTTTCGCTGACTCCGTTGGATGAAGTACAATCGGAGTTGCTGGCACGTACTTCTCCTACTATATATGATGTGCTTATAGCTTTATGCGGTGGCTTGGCCGGTATTATCGCCTTGTCTACAAAGGAGAAGGGGAATGTTATTCCGGGGGTAGCTATTGCTACGGCTTTGATGCCGCCTTTGTGTACTGCCGGATTCGGGCTTGCTACCGGAAATTTACTTTATTTTTTAGGTGCGTTCTATTTGTATTTTATCAATTCAGTATTTATCAGTCTGGCTACTTTTATCGGGGTGCGTGTCATGCATTTCCAACGTAAGGAGTTTGTGGATAAGGAGCGTGAGAAATTGGTAAAGAAATATATTATTTTTATTACTTTGGCTACGATGTGTCCTGCTGTTTATCTGACTTATGGCATTGTAAAAAGTACTATTTATGAAGCTTCTGCCAACAACTTTATCAACGAGGAGCTGAATTTTAATAATACCCAAGTAATAGACCGGAAGATTTCTTTCGAGAAGAAGGAAATACGTGTTGTGCTAATAGGCAATGAGGTTTCGGAAACAGAAATAGCAACCGCAAGGGATAACTTGAAACTTTTTAATCTGGCAGGAACCAAACTGGTTGTTCTTCAAGGAATGAATAATGATGCGATGGATATTGGCAGTATAAAGGCGCAAGTGATGGAGGACTTTTATAAGAATAGTGAGAAACGTTTGCTGGAGCAGCAGGAAAAGATTAAGTCTTTGGAAAACGAACTTAATGTATATGCCGCATACAATACCGTAGATAAAAAGATAATTCCCGAACTTAAAGTACTTTATCCTGCAGCAGAAGCTATAGCCATGGCGAAGACTGTGGAATTGCAGGTAGACTCAACCCAAACGGACACATTGACAATAGTCTTGATGAAATTCAGTAAAAAACCTGTAGGAAAAGAACAGGAAAAGATTTCCGAATGGTTGAAGGCACGTGTCGGGGCGAAAAAACTTAAATTAATTGTAGAATAAAACCATGAAAAAACTACTATTGCTGCTGTCTTTCCTGCCTTTATGTATATGGGGTAATGAGGGAATGTGGCTTCCTTGTTGCCTTAGCAAACAAACTCAACAAGTGATGAAAGAAATGGGATTGGAACTTTCATCTGAACAATTGTATAATCCCGGAGGAAAAGCATTGGCTAATGCTGTTGTTAGTTTTGGAGGTTTTTGCTCGGGGGTTGTTGTATCTCCGGATGGCTTGGTTTTTACTAACCACCATTGTGGGTATGATGCCATTCAGCAGCATAGTTCTGTGGAGCATGATTATTTGCGAGATGGTTTTGTAGCCGACTCCTTAAGTAAGGAGCTTCCTAATCCGGATTTATTTGTCAGTTTTCTGATACGCACAGAGGATGTGACGGAGCGTGTGTTGCAAGCTATTCCAGTCGGAACAAAGGAAAATGACCGTGCGCTGATTGTGGATTCTATTTCCACATTGCTTGCTCAGGAAGCTGTGGCGAATGATACGTTGCTGCGTGCTGAGATAACTCCTTTTTATGGTGGTAATGAGTTTTATCTGTCTGTGTATAAAGATTATTATGATGTTCGTCTGGTGTTTGCTCCTCCCTCTTCTGTAGGCAAGTTTGGCGGGGATACAGATAATTGGGTATGGCCCCGCCATACCGGGGATTTCTCTGTTTTCCGTATTTATGCTGATCAGAATAATCAACCGGCAGCTTATTCTCCGGAGAATGTGCCTTATCATCCGGATTATTTTGCTCCTGTTTCTTTGGGCGGGTATGAACAAGGTTCATTTTGCATGACTATGGGATATCCCGGTTCTACCAGCAGGTATTTGTCTTCATTTGGGATAGACGAAAGGATTAATACGGATAATGCCGCTATGATTAATGTCCGTACCATCAAGCAGGCTATCTGGAAAAATGCAATGGAAAAAAGTGATGATATCCGCATTAAATATGCTTCCAAGTATGCACAAAGCTCTAACTATTGGAAGAATAGTATAGGCATGAATCAAGCGGTAAAAGAGTTGAAAGTGATAGAGAAAAAACAAGCTTTGGAGCGCCAGTTGCAAGAATGGATCCGTCGGGAACCTGATAAGCGAAGCAAATATGCAAGGGTTCTGACTGAACTGGAGCTGAATTATCGTAATCGTAGAAATGCGGCGCGGGCTATGGCATATTTTGGAGAAACATTTGCTAATGGACCGGAGTTGATTACGGCAGCCTTGGCTGTACTGAATTTTGATTTTGAGGCAGAGGAGAGTGATTTGGAGCGTAATATGCGGCAATTGTTGGAGATTTATGCCAATATGGATATAAGTGTGGATAAACAAGTCTTTGTGGCTATGTTGAAAGAATATGCGGCTGAGGTAGGCAAGGAGTTTTTACCTGATGTTTATCCATTGATAGAGAAAGATTTTAAAGGTGATTACCAAGCTTATGTAGATGATTTGTATGCTCGTTCCTCTTTAGAGACACCGCATGGGTTTGAACAGGTGGTGAAGGGAGATACCACTTATGTCTTGTTTGATGACCCTGCGGCTTCTTTTGCTATTGATATGTTGGTGAAATTTTATGAATTCAATCAGTCGGTGGAAGAAGCTAGTATGAATATTGAGAAAAATGAACGTTTGTTGAATGAAGCAATGCGTGAGATGGAGGCAGATAGGGTGTTTTATCCGGATGCTAATTCTACTATGCGTCTGAGTTTTGGCATGGTGGGTGGTTACTCACCGAAAGATGCTATTGAATATTCTTATTTTACGACGACAAAAGGTATTTTTGACAAGATAAGGCAGTATAAGGGAGATAGTGATTTCGATGTGCTTCCTTCTGTAGTCGAATGCTTGAGAAGGAAGGATTTCGGACGTTATGCTACCGGAGATGGTAATATGAATGTTTGCTTTATTTCGGATAATGATATAACGGGAGGGAATTCCGGTAGTGGAATGTTTAATGGAAAAGGGGAATTAATAGGTCTTGCTTTTGACGGGAATTGGGAAGCAATGAGTGGAGATATTGTTTTTGAACCTAATTTGCAGCGTTGTATCGGGGTGGATATCCGCTATGTTCTTTACATGATTGAAAAATATGGGAAAGCTTCCCGTTTGATCGATGAACTGAAATTGACAGACTAAAAGAAAAGTATGAAATGACAGGAAGCTTGGGTATGTCAAAGTTCCGATAGTTTGTCATATAATCTTTCATCCGGAAAGATGGCAAAAAAACTGTTAATATTAATTCGATGTAAATAAGGATATTCGGTAAATCTTTTTTTGAATAACACGATAAATCCAACTGATTCATTATAAGTCAGTTGGATTTATCGTGTTATTTGCGGAATGTCCTTGAAATGACAGGTTGTTTCAATTCTGCCTGCTCCGCTATTATTCGAGAGAAGTGGATGTTATTTGCATATTTCTACTATGTCCAATTCTCTTTCATGAAGTTGGCTTCCTCATTTCTTGGATTTCTTTTTCTTATTGTTATCGCTGTTAAAGAATTGTTTCCAGTCGTCTTTCGTTTTGGGACCGCGTTCTTCAATGTAGCCACGTTCCGCACGGCTGGGTCTTCCTTCTTTTGAGGTCGTTTTTTTATTGGACCTGTCACTTTTTTTGCCGAATGAAGCATTCCTTGCTGCACTGCTTCTGCGTTCGCCATTGTCGTTTTTGCCATTATTGTCACCGGCAACTTCTACTACAATTTTCCGGCCGCCATTCAGATTAACCTTGTTCAATGCTTTAATCACGTCCTGTGCCTGATTTTCTGCTACTTCGAAGAAAGAGAAATTCTGCATCAGGTCTATTCGTCCGATGGTAGTACGTTGCTTCTTCATGTTGCGGTTAATCAGTTCTATGATTTGGTTGGCATAGAAACCGTCTGTCTTTCCTACATTCAGGAATAGACGGGTGTATCCTTTTTCTGCTTTACGCTCTGTCTTTTCACGAGCACTGCCATGATCCTTGCGTTCTTTGGAGCCACGTTCGCTGCGACGGTCATTTGTGCTGGGAATTTCTATTTCCGGAGCGTTACTATAGTATTCCAAGAAGCGGTTAAATTCCATTGACACCACGCGCTTTATCAGATCTTCCTTTGAAAGCCATTCCAGTTTACGATAGATTCCGGGTAGGAAGGATTCAATTTCTTCATCGTTTACTTTTACCTTTTCTATGTCATCTATCAATTTAATCAATTGCTGCTCGCAAATTTGTTTACCACTGGGCATCTCACCCATGATAAATTTTTTGTTGATGATTCGTTCTATCTCACGCATCTTTCCTTTTTCGCGAAGGTTGATGATGGCAATAGAAATACCTGTTTTTCCGGCACGTCCTGTACGACCACTACGATGAGTATAGCTTTCTATATCATCGGGCAAGCCATAATTAATGACATGAGTAAGGTCATTTACATCTAGGCCACGGGCTGCTACGTCGGTAGCAACTAAAAGCTGTAAATGGCGTTGGCGGAATTTTTGCATCACTAAGTCGCGCTGGGCTTGTGAGAGCTCACCGTGCAAAGAGTCTGCGTTATAACCGTCTTGTATTAATTTATCTGCAATTTCCTGAGTTTCTTTACGGGTACGACAGAAAATGATGCCATAAATCTGTGGATAATAATCCGCGATACGTTTCAATGCGGCATATTTGTCTTTAGCGTGTACTAAATAGGCTATGTGATTGACGTTTTTACTGCCCTCATTTTTGGTACCGATAGTGATTTCTTTTGCGTCATGCAGATATTTTTTGGCGATGCGTGAGATTTCCGGACTCATGGTAGCCGAGAACATCAAGGTATTCCGGTCTTCAGGAACTTTTTCAAGGATAGCATTTATGCTATCAGTAAATCCCATATTCAGCATTTCATCGGCTTCGTCCATTACTACATCTGTAATCGTTTCTAGTTTGGCAACCTTTCTTTCTATTAGATCAATCAGTCGTCCGGGAGTAGCCACAATAATATGTACGCCTGTTTTCAACATGCGTATTTGGCTTTCGATGGATGAACCACCATATACGGGAAGGATTTTCAGCCCGTCAATGTACTTGGAGTAATCGTTCAGATCGCCTGCAATCTGCAAGCACAATTCGCGTGTGGGGCATAAAATTAGTGCTTGAGGTGCACGGTGCTTTACGTCAACTTTTTGGATAAGCGGCAGACCAAATGCGGCTGTTTTTCCAGTCCCTGTTTGTGCTAGGGCTACTACATCGTTGCCGTTTCCCAATAAATACGGTATTACTTCTTCTTGTACCGGCATGGGATTCTCATATCCCATTTCTTTAATCGCTTTTAGTATTTCCGGGGAAACGCCTAACTCTTCAAATGTCTTCATTTATTTTCAAATATCTAATTCGCTGCAAAGATACGGATAATCATGGGATTATATGGTGCTTATGCAATATTTGTTTTTATCAGTAGTGTATTTTTAGGGAATATTGGCTAAAGCGTGTCGGGAAGTGATAAGAAAATTTTAGGTATAAGGTGAAAATACTCTGCCGGTATGGCAATTGAAATGCTTTATCGGTCAGAGTATCCGGATTAAAGATATGAGAATTTTATGGTATCAGAGTGTTTGTATATGTGGCTGTTTATATTATTCACCTTCTTCTCTATATTCTAAAATATCTCCGGGCTGGCAATTTAGTTCCCTGCAAATAGCCTCAAGGGTAGAGAAACGGATGGCTTTCGCTTTCCCGGTTTTCAATATGGAAAGGTTAGCAGGAGTCAGGTCTATCTTCTCGGCTAAATCTCCCAGCGAAATTTTTCGTTTCGCCATCATTACGTCTAAATTTACTATAATTGGCATAGATCAATTCATTTTGGGTTTATTCGGGTTCTCATCTACTGCGCGCCACCAAAGGGTGTGGCGTTGCGTCAGTTTCTTAAAGGCATACAGACAGAAGCAAGTCCATCCAATGTTGATCGATATCCTCACTATTTTGTTGTCCAACAATGGATGTAACACAAGGAAATAGATGAATGAACTTACAAACAGAGTAGCTATCAGGCAAAGTATCAAATAAAAGATGCTTTTTCTTTTTGAGGGGAAAGTGTTTTTTTCTTTCATGGCATTTTTCTTAAATGGTTAAATCCTGTTCTTCTTTCATTTTTGCCCCGATAGCAAATATCTCGGCAAAAAGAATGGGAATTATCACAGCTACCCAGTCGGGAGAATAACCGGCGTAGCTGATGATTTTGTAGCCCGGCAGACTGATTTGCTCAACTGCTGCGTTTCCTACAATCCATTCGTCAACAGCTATGAGGATTTCCAAGCTTGCACTGGTGTATGCAAACCAACGGAGGCGCCGTACATTGGCAGATGTAAATACTTCGCGGCGTGAGATGGAAATGAGCAACCGGATCAATGAGCAGAAACCGATGAGAAAAAGGAATATTCCGGGTATGGCAAGTCCCATGACAAGGATGTGCCAGGCCGATGGCTTGGCATACGTTTCTATTTCAGTCACTGTGTAGGGGAGTGTCCAGTCCACGCGGTTGTTGCTCAGTGAATCGACAGTAGTTTCAGGTAACGGCTCTACATTCAGCTTGACTGAGGTTGCATGATGGGGTATAATGTGGCGTCCAGGCTCATATATTTCCATTGCACTGTTATGTCCATCTTCAAATCCTTTCTTGAAATCTCTCCAATTTTCATCCAATCCTCCAAAGAAGTTTGCAATGATGGCTATAATGGCTATGACACCTAATATTCTGAACTTGTTCATAGTCTGCTCTGTTTTTTTAAATGGTTAAATCTTGTTCTTCTTTCATCTTCAGTCCGATGGCAAATACTTCGGCTACCAGCAATGAAATGAATCCCAGAATGAGAGTCGCATCGGAAAAAGCAAAGGTATAGGAGAACTCGCATCCGTTGAGTTGCAACACTTGCGAAGCTTCATAATTTCCAATCACGATGGTAGCCAGCGTGCAGATAAACAAAAGTATCAATGCCCATCCTAACTTGCGCAGAAACTTCACATTCTTCCAGCTGAAGATATCACCGCGATTGATATTTCTGATCAAATAAAAGAACTGCAACAGGCAGAAAATTCCCGCTATCACCGAAATGAATGAGGCAATCCTGTTTAGTGCATGGAAGGTATCATTTTCTTTCGTTGGCGCCTCTACCATGCTTATAATCGGTATGATAGATGCCTGTTCTCCTGTCCTGACATTGGTTACACTTCCTGTCTTTTCAAGTAGATCGGTAGGAAGGGTGCAAATCATCTTATAATCGGAAATGTGGATATCCTTTCCTTTTTCTACACTTTCGTATCCGGCTTTAAAGGCACTTGTGAAAGAATGGAACATGATGCTCACTGTCGTTGAGGTGGAAAGGAGCAAGGCGATAAGTACGCAGACGCAAAAGAGGTTGAGTTTTGTTTTCATTGTTACATTTATGCTTGTGTGTTAGTAATTTCAGAGGGTGTTCCCGGCTGTGGCAAATGTTTGTTCAGATAGAAATACATGCCGACTAGGATGATTATGGCGGCTGCCAAAAGGATGTAAGTAGGTGTGGCGCCAATCATATCAACCGTTTTTTCATTCAACTCTTCTTGGGTTGATGTAGCCATGGCAATGGTAGCCAGGGAGTTATTTAGAAAATGCCCTATCATTCCCGGTATAATGCTTCCTGTGCGGTAATAAAGCCATCCGAATACCAATCCCAGACAGAAGGCGAAAGGTACTTGCGCCGGATTGACATGGATGAGACCGAAAATGAGTGCTGACAGGAGGATTGCCATACCGGGTCTTTTTCCGGTTTGCAGGAAATGCCCTTCAATGACTCCACGGAACAGCAACTCTTCTACCAGAGGTGCCATGACGGCAATGGCGATGATGCCGAATACATTGCGGCTCATTCCTATGAATGTGTCTTCCACTAGGTTGGGCAGTTCTATGAATTCGCTGGCTACATTGCAGATGAACATGGCTGCTATAATGAAGGGAATACTCAATAAAATGGTTTTTGCAGGTACTTCAGTCCAGCTTGTCTTGTTGAATTGAACGTATTTAAAGTAGATCAGGTGCCAGATCATGGCTATTCCTGCCAGTACCATAACGAGTCCTGTCATAGAGGCTGTATTCTTACCTACGGCATAAGCCAGATTATCATTTTCTGAAATTTCGTTCATCACTTTAATAATTCCCGCCGGAAGTCCTACCAGGAAGGTGAAAGCTAACTGATAAGCGAAGTAATAAAGTACTAATTTAATTGCGCGTCCCATAATAGAATGTTTATTGGTTTAAAATGGATTTGAATTAAGGGGTAGGACGGACTTCCGCATCCGTCCTGAGGGTATCTGTTTCTTTAAGTAAGCATCCTTGGGTTTCTCCTTGGTGCGATCAAAATCATGGTTGTTTTCATCTGGTTGTCTTTTAAATTTGGTTGATTTGTTTTTAGTTCATCAAGTGAGCAATGGCATGTTTGCATGGAACGTACCAATGGTTCATGAATAGGATAAGAAATGCTAAAATAAGGATAATTGTGCTTTTTTGTTGTGCTCTTTGGGCCAGTGGGGTGTTGACAGGAATCTTGGTCAGGACCAGTCTTCCCAAAGCTATTCCCAAAAGCATACCCAAGCCTAATCCTATTTGCGGATATAAAAATCCGACCATCATTCCTATGTACATTCCTATGGTTTGCCACAGGCTGGTCGCATTCTTATTTTGGGTTTGTGTTTCATTCAAAGTTTCCATTACTTTTTGTTTTGTGTGTCGGCCAACAAGTTTGCGTTGTTGCCTTCACGGTAAATACTTTCTTGTTTGTTATGGTTGAAAGTGCTCTCTTTGGCGTTCCATTCAGCGTAGTTGAGTTTGATTTCATAGACTCCGGGAGTTACGGTAAGCAGATAGGCCGGCTTCCACAGTTCCCGGTAAGCATCCCAGCGATAAGCTTTTTTCTCAATTACCTGACCATTTTCATCGTGTTTGTACTCATACTTCAGTTTGCGTGTCAATGTTTTGCCGTCTTCATTCAGTGTGTACACGGTTGTGTTTGTGTCATTCTGACCGTAGATGTACTTTGTGTTTCCTGTTTGTGCGTTTGCTGTTGTTGTACAACTCATCATTACTACTGCAATTGCTGCTAAAACTGATTTTAATACTGACTTTTTCATTTTTACTTCGTGTTTTAATGTTTGTGTTTATTCTTTCTTGTTTCTCGATATTCATTTATCGTTTATCGATATGCAAATGTATATCTTATTTTGATACTACAAAAGAAAAACGAAAAAAAATATCGAAAAACGATAAAAATATATCTTTTTTCGTGCTTTGTAGGATGGAAGTGTATGAAGAAACAGATTTTATGCAAGAAGTGACTGGTATCGGTGAATTAATTCTTCCGATAGCGTTTGCGTTCACTGGCAGGGGCGATTTTGTCTGCCCTAATACATGGAATGAACTGTTTTCGAGCAGGCAAAACTGACTGTAAACGAAGATGTGTAGAAAGAGTAGTTTGAAAGGGGGAAGGCTGTACAATGCTCCCTTGTATTTAGAGAAGAATTCTGGCCGTTTTTTCCCGGTCTTTATGCATTTGGGCAATGAGTGCATCTATAGTGTCATATTTTTCTTCAGGGCGAAGATACTTTACGAACTCAATGCGCATTTCTTTGTGGTAGATATTCTCCGAAAAATTGAGGATGTTCACTTCAATACTTAAATTGTTGCCGTTATTGATAGTAGGGCGGTGTCCTATGTTCAACATTCCTGCCCATTTTTTTCCTTCCACATATACATATACTGCATAAACTCCTTCCGAGGGAATTAACTTGTCGCTACAATCCACTTGCAGGTTAGCTGTAGGGAATCCTATTTTTCTGCCTACTTTGTAGCCATCTACCACTGTTCCATCCAGATAGTAGTTATACCCCAGGAATTTGGCAGCCTGACTTACTTCACCTTCTTTTAATAGTTGGCGGATGACTGAAGAGCTGATTTTGCCCTCTTTGTCTGTGTAAGCTCGCGCGCGTACTATATATATGTTCAGTTCCTCACCATAACGGCAATAATCTTCAAAATTTTCACTGCGGTTGTGACCGAAACGATGGTCGTAGCCTATAACTAATGTATGGATATTGAACTTGTTACGTAGCAACTGCATAAACTCTCGAGCCGAAAACAGTGAAAGTTCCTGTGTAAAAGGGAGAAGAAAGCAGTAATCTACTTGCATCGTTTCCAATAATTCGAGTTTCTCTGTTGGTGAAGAAAGTAATTGCGGACGATAAGCGGTTTGTATCACTTGTCTGGGATGTACAGGAAAAGTGATCAATGCAGAATATAACCCATCCTTGGCAGCGACCTCTTTTACTTGATTAATAAGAAAGCGGTGTCCGCGATGCACTCCATCGAAGAAGCCGATAGTGGCAACTGAAGGAGGCAATGTTTGATGGTTTATATCTGATATTATTTTCATTATTCAAAAAGTGAACTTAAATCTTCTCCAATATGGTAATGATAGGACTGTATGCCAAGCGATATTGCTGCCTGGCAATTGATTGCCGAGTCATCTATAAAAAACGTTTCTTCGGGCAAGATGTTTGCTTCTTTCATCATTTGCTCATAAATGTCTTTTTCCGGTTTGGCCTTGTGCATTTCAAAAGACAGAAAAATATCTTCAAAAAAGTCATTTACACGGAATCCCCGATAACAGAACATTTGCTCACAGGCATAATCCCAATGTATCCGGTTGGTATTACTAAGCAGGTAAACCATATAATGTTCGCGTAACTTTAGCAATAAGTCCAGCTTTTCACGAGGAATATCAAGTAGCATCAGGTTCCACATATCATCAATTTCATGGTCGGACAGGGCTTCGCTGACCTCCTTACGAATGGCTTTCCGGAATTCTTCCGGGCTGATTTCACCCAATTCAAATTGGGAAAAGAAACCTTTTCCCCTGAACTGGCATGCCTGTTTCTCTATATCTCGAAATCCTGCTTTACGAAAAGCATTCAGGCAATTGTCAAAATCCAGATTTATTAATACTCCTCCTAAATCAAAAACGACATTTTTAATCTTACTGTCCATAACTCTTTATGTGCTTTATTCTCTTTTTTAGTCTTTTTTCTGTATTCGTTTTATCCAACGGTAGATTTCACCAATCCACAATACGAATGACGTTCCTGCGATAATATAAACCCAAGTCATGAAATTCATAGGTTCGGTACGGAACACTTTACCTCCGAACTCGACAATCAGAATTTGTCCGACTAAAATAATGATAGCCACACTTAGCATACCTAATGCATGACGGGAATCCTTGAATACAGAATGGTTGGTCCCGAAAACACTGGCATTAAATAGATTCCAGAATTGCAGCATCACGAAGATCGTGAAGAATTGCGTCAAAGCTTGTCCTACTAAATCTGCTGGCATCTGTTTGATAATGACAATTAATGTCATCAGTATGGCAAGGAAGCAGAAGCCTACACCTAGTATATTTTTACGCATGGCTTTAGTGATGATGAAATCATCGGTCTTGCGTGGCTTTTCATTCATGACGTCTGCACTGGGGGGAATAGATGCTAAGGCCATGGCGGCAAAAGTGTCCATAATAAGATTTACCCAAAGCATTTGTGTTACGGTCAGTGGTAGTTCTGTACCAAAGAAAGCCCCTAATAAAACACTGGCTAATGCGACTACGTTGATAGTCAGCTGGAATACGATGAAACGCTGAATGTTTTTGTAAAGAGAGCGTCCCCACATTACTGCGGTAGCGATACTGTGGAACGAGTCATCCAATAGGGTTATGTCACTTGCTTCCTTGGCTACTGACGTACCGGTTCCCATAGAAAGACCTACTTGAGCGTGATTCAGTGCAGGAGCATCGTTTGTTCCGTCTCCGGTTACTGCTACTACGGCTCCTTTTTGCTGTAACAGTTGGACCAGACGTTGCTTGTCCATAGGACGCGCACGACTCATTACTTTCAAGTCAAGTACGCGGTCCAGAGCTTCTTCATCGCTTAATGCAGCAAACTCTACCCCTGTTATGCGGTTCCGGTCTGTATCTTCAGGTTTCCATAGCCCTATTTGGCGGGCAATTTCGGTAGCTGTTCCCGGGGTGTCGCCTGTAACAATTTTCACACCGATACCTGCCGACTGACATTTCTGTACGGCTTCCGGTACATCCGGACGAATAGGGTCGCTGATAGCTACGATACCTAGGAAAATCATATTCCCTTCATTGACTAGTTCGGCACAATCGTTACCGGAGTCTTCGGGGATAAATTTATAAGCTAATCCTAAAGTACGCATTGCCTTGTTCTGATAGGCCAGCAGATCGGCATTGTAATGAGCCTGTTCCTCGGAAGAGAGGTTGCATTTTCTCATCACAATTTCGGGAGCTCCTTTTATATAGAGTACCTTTTTCTGCTGGATAGGTGAATCTACTAATGTAGCCATATACTTACGTTCTGTAGAGAAAGTAAGTTGATTGATAACTTTTGCATTTTCACGTAATTCCAAATAGTTCTTGCCCTGTTCATTTAGCCAAAGCAATAAGGCTATTTCAGTAGGATTACCTACTCCGGATGGTTTCTTGTTTTCTCCTGTTTCTTCAAGGAAAGCTGTGGAGTTGGCACTGATCCCTTCAGCTATTAAATCTGCTTTGGTGGCATCAAGTTTCGCTTCATGTACCTGCATCAGGTTTTGTGTCAATGTACCTGTTTTGTCGGTGCAGATCACAGTAATGGCCCCCATTGTTTCACAAGCATGCATTTTACGTACCAGATTATTGGTTTTCAGCATACGGCGCATATTTAGTGCAAGACTTAAGGTGACACTCATCGGTAAGCCTTCAGGAACGGCTACTACAATTAAAGTGACAGCCATCATGAAATATTTCAATACAATGCGGGCTATTGCCATCCACCCATGCCAGTCTGTTATTTCATTTACGCTGAGGTAGGAGTAAAGGTCTTTAGCTGTGAAAACGATAAAGGTAAGCGTGGCAATGGTAAAACCTATTTTTCCGATGAAACCCGCCAATTTTGTCAATTGGATATTCAATGGAGTCTCTTCTTCACTTTGTTCGGTGGCCTGACGTGCTACCTTACCTATTTCGGTGGAATCACCCACACGTTCTACCTTCATTATTCCATGTCCGTCAACTACTGTGGTGCCACGCATCACTTCATTGCTGGGATAAGTGGCTTCTTCATCAAATAGTTCTTCATGGATGGTTTTATTGACCATTAATTCTCCTGTCAAGTTGGATTCATTCACTTGCAGGGAAATAGCTTCCAGCAAGATTCCGTCGGCAGGAATCTCCTCACCGGTATTCAAAACTACGATATCACCTACTACAATCTCCTTACGGGGAATTTCCCGTACTTTCCCATTTCTGATTACTGTAACTGGTGTTTCTTCGCCTACAGCGTTCAGTAAGTCAAACTTCTTATTCGCATCGTATTCAAAGTAGAATCCGATACCGGTTGCCAGAAAAATAGCAAAGAAAATGCCGATTGTTTCCGCATACTCATTTTCAATAATGGCAATCACTAAGGAAAAGAATGCTGCGACTAAAAGAATACGTATAACCGGGTCGCGGAACTTTTCCAGATAAAGTTTCCACATGGAAGGACGTTTGGGAGGTGTCAAGAGGTTATTCCCATACTTCTCTCTACTGATAAGGACTTCTTTGTCCGAAAGCCCTGTTAGGGCTGTTTCCTGTTTTTTTTGTGCCATACGGCTTAGCAAAATTAATTAATGGTGCACAAAAATACAATTTATATCCTTACGAATAAGGGAATTAAATCTTTTTATCAAAATTTGGGCGATAAATCTTGCAAGTTTCAAGGGAATATACTACTTTTGCACCTGCTAACAGGAAATTGTGGCACGGACTTGTAGCTCAGTTGGTTAGAGCAACAGACTCATAATCTGGAGGTCCCTGGTTCAAGCCCAGGCTGGTCCACAAAGAAAACAAGCGTTAATTGCACGAAATCAAGCAGTTAACGCTTTTCTTTTTGCCTTTCGTTATGGGTGGAGGTTGGGGGTCAACGTAACAATCTGAGGGATTTTATATTTAAGCATATAATTTAGCAAGT
>CANPJW010000060.1 GCA_947574505.1 uncultured Bacteroides sp.
AATTAACTTATTTGTGATCAACGGATTAGTTACAAAATTAACGAAGTGTTATTAAATACTACTTGGACTTTAATAGGAAACATTCCACTCTTTTTGGCTCTTCTGGTATCTAATATGGTTAATACTGAAACTCCATCTCTTGAATATTTGAACATAAAATGAATGTTTATATCTATACATTAATCTAAGCATATGGAAATTGTATGCAAAATGCATGCAAAGGTAATAAATTAGCCTAATTATAATAAATCGCATAAAATCTTATTTATCAATTATTTATGTGTTTATATTTCGATTGTAATATTGATTTTCTTATTTTTTTCAAAAAAAAATCTTATCTTCGTTTAGTATGGTTACAATATAAATTGTATTACTGTTGAATAAGCGCTTATGAAAAAATGTTTTAAGTGTAACCTTTAAATTTAGTGATTATGAGAGACAGAAATACATGAAGCCTTTGTGTAAAAAGCGATAATACTACTTATCGTTTATTGAATTTTATCTAAAAAACTATTTCTAATTAATAAGAATAAGATGAAAGAAATTATAAAACACAAGTTTCCGTACTTGTTATTCTTCCTTTTGTTATTTTCGTGTTTTGCTTCAGTCTATGGGCAAGAACGGACAATCACTCTTAATCTATCAAAAGTACCCCTAAACACTGCATTGAAAGAAATAGAGAAGCAAACTTCAATGTCAGTAGTATATAACACAAATGATGTCGATATTAATCGCATCATATCTATCAAAGTATCAAAAGAATCTTTGAATAATGTAATGAATCAATTGTTCAAAGGTGTCAATACCAGTTTTTCAATAGTCGATAACCATATTGTACTTTCTGCTAAAAATACGAAAGTAGACCAACAGAAAAAAACACCGATTGCTGCAAGTGGTACTATAACAGACGCAAAAGGTGAACCGTTGATCGGGGTTAGTGTCTTAGTGAAAGGAACTTCAAATGGTACTATTACTGATATGGATGGAAATTTCAAAATACAAGCTGCAAAAGGTGATGTACTTGAAGTATCCTATATCGGTTATGCCTCCCAAGCAATCACGCTAGCTAATACACAACCCCTGAAAATTGTAATGGGAGAAGATACTCAAACATTGGATGAAGTGGTTGTTACTGCCTTGGGTATCAAGCGTGCAACAAAGGCATTAAGTTATAATGTACAAGAGGTAAAAGGCGACGAAATAACAGCTGTAAAGGATGCTAACTTTATGAATTCGTTAGCTGGAAAGGTGGCAGGGGTTCAAATCAGTAGTGGTGCTACTGGCGCTGGTGGTGCAGCACGTGTCGTAATGCGTGGTATGAAATCATTAACTAAAGACAATAATGCATTATATGTGATTGATGGTGTACCTATCTTCAATACAGGTAAAAGCGGTGGTGAAGGATTATTTGGTGACATGGGTGGGTCGGATGCCGTAGCAGACTTAAATCCAGACGATATTGCTAGTATCAGTATGATGACCGGACCTTCTGCTGCTGCTCTTTATGGTTCTTCTGCTGCCAATGGGGTGGTTTTGATTACTACTAAAAAAGGGCAGACTGAGAAAACTACGATTACGGTGTCTAATAGCACTACTTTTTCCAAAGCATATATTATGCCTGATATGCAGAATCGTTATGGTACAAGCTCTGGATTGTTTAGTTGGGGAGAACTGACAGACCGCAGATATGATCCATCTAATTTTTTTGAAACTGGTACGAATGTTATCAACTCAGTAGCTTTGTCTACCGGGAATTCAAAGAATCAGACTTATCTTTCAGCTTCTACTACTAATTCTGGTGGTATTCTTCCTAACAACTCTTATAATCGTTATAATTTTACAGCACGTAATACTACGAATTTCCTGAATGACAGATTGACTTTGGATATTGGTGCGCAATATATTATTCAAAATAATAAAAACATGGTTTCCCAAGGGCAGTATTATAATCCACTTCCTGCATTGTATTTATTTCCCCGCGGAGATAATTTTGATGAAATCCGTTTGTATGAACGTTACAACACAAATTACGGTTATATGGAACAGTATTGGCCTTATGGAGACGCAAGTTTGTCATTACAGAATCCGTATTGGGTACAGAACCGTATAATCCGTACTTCCGATAAAAAACGTTATATGCTGAACGCTTCTTTGAAATGGAAGGTGACAGATTGGATTAACATCGTAGGACGTGTGAATCTGGACAACTCTGACTATCGGAACAAGAATGAGAAGTCAGCTTCTACATTAACCACATTTTGTGGAGTAAGTGGTGGTTTCGAGGATGCCATGAGGCAAGAACGTTCTTTGTATGCAGATGTTTTGGCTAATATAGACAAGACTTTCGGTGATTTCCATTTGACTGCCAATGTGGGGGCTTCCATTTACCATACTTCAATGGATCAATTGTATTTTGCCGGTGACTTGGTCATTCCGAACTTCTTTCAGGTTAATAATATAAATTTCTCTTCTAATTACAAACCGGATCCTACCGGATATAAAGATGAAATTCAGAGTATTTTTGCCAGCGCAGAATTAAGTTGGAAAAATCAGTTGTATTTAACATTGACAGGACGAAATGACTGGGATTCTAAATTAGCTTTCTCCAAACAAAAATCATTCTTCTATCCATCAGTTGGTTTGTCGGCTTTACTGTCAGAAATGGTTGAACTTCCGGAGTTGATAACTTATGCTAAAGTACGTGGTTCCTATACAGTGGTAGCATCTTCTTTCGATCGCTTCCTTACTAATCCCGGATATGAATACAATAGCCAGACACATAATTGGGCAAATCCAACCGTTTATCCGATGGAAAACATGAAACCGGAAAAAACAAAATCATGGGAAATTGGTTTAAATTTGAAATTCTGGGAGAATCGCTTTAGCCTGGATGCTACTTATTACCGTTCCAATACATTGAATCAGACATTTAAGGTGGATATTCCGTCATCTTCCGGTTATAAACAAGCAATAGTTCAAGCAGGTGATGTGCAGAATCAAGGTATTGAACTGGCTTTAGGCTTTAGTGATAAATGGGCAGGTTTCGGTTGGTCTTCTAATGCAACTTTTACTTTAAATCGCAACAAGGTGAAACGGTTAGCTAGTGGTAGTGTTAATCCGGTGACCGGAGAGGCTATTCAGATGGACGAGATGAATGTAGGTTGGTTAGGTAAAGAAAATGTAGCTCCCCGTGTTATTTTGACAGAAGGCGGTTCTATGACCGATATCTATGTATATAACCAACTGACCAAGGATAATAATGGTAATATAAAAGTTGACCAGAATGGTAATCTGGGGATTACTTCATCAAATACTCCAGTGAAAGTCGGTAATCTGGATGCTGACTTCAATTTAGGATGGATCAATCATTTCACTTACAAAGGTATTGACTTGGGGGTTGTGTTGTCCGCACGTGTAGGTGGATTAGCTTACTCGGCTACTCAAGGTATTTTGGATTATTATGGAGTGTCTGAAGTATCTGCTTCTGTCCGTGATAATGGTGGTACGCCCATCAATAATGGTAAGGTTGATGCCCAGAAGTATTATCAGACTATCAGTACAGGTGAAGGTGGTTATGGTCGTTACTACTTATATAGTGCAACCAATGTACGTTTACAAGAATTAAGCTTGAATTATACGCTTCCAAGAAAGTGGTTTAAAAATGTAGCAAATGTTACTTTGGGTGTCGTAGGACGTAATCTATGGATGATTTACTGTAAAGCTCCGTTTGATCCGGAATTGTCTGCTTCTACTTCCAGTAACTATTATATGAATGTAGACTACTTTATGCAACCTAGCTTGCGTAATTTCGGTTTTAATGTGAAAGTTCAATTCTAAAAGAAAAAGCTAATGTTATGAGAAAATATTTAAGAAATATCACGGTCGGTGCCGCTCTCTTGTTGCTGGCAGGAAGTTGTACTGATAAATTTGAAGAGTATAACACGAATCAATATCAAATCCATGATGCTGACCCGGCTACTCTGATGAAATCTATGATTGAAACAATTGTGAATATTCAGCAGAATGACTCTCAAATGCAAGACCAGATGGTGGGACAGTTAGGCGGTTACTTGTGTTGTTCTAACACATGGAGTGGAACTAATTTTAGTACATTCAATCAAAGTGATGCATGGAATGCTACTCCCTGGAATACTCCGTTTGAAAAAATATATGGAAACTTTTTTCAGATACAAGAAGCGACAAATTCTACGGGACATTATTATGCTTTTGCTTGCATGATACGTGCCATAACAATGCTCCGTGTTGCAGACTGTTATGGACCGATGCCTTATAGCCAAGTGAAGAAAGGTAATTTTTATGTTTCTTATGATACTCAGGAACAGGTCTACACAAATATATTAAGTGATTTAGCCAATGCTGCTGACGTTCTGTATAATTATTATGTGGAGACTAATGGTAATGCACCATTAGGAGCTAATGATCCTGTTTTTGAGGGAAATTATTCCGGTTGGGCGAAATTGGCAAATTCAATGCGCTTACGTGTTGCAATGCGAATTAGCGGAACATGGCCTGGTATTGCTAAGGAAGCGGCTGAAGCTGCAGTAATACATAAAGCCGGCTTGATTGAAAGTAATTCGGACAATGCCATGCTTTCTTGTGGCACACAAAGTAATCCATATCAGCTGGCCGCTGTCAGTTGGGGAGATTTGCGGGTGAATGCAAATATTGTAGATTATATGAACGCATATGATGACCCGCGTATGTCGAAATTTTTTAATAAATCTACTCTTACCGGAAAAACAGATCAATATGTAGGTATGCGTACAGGCGATGCTGATTTTAAAAAGGCAGACGCAGCAGGTTTCTCTATTCCTGCCTATACGGCAACTTCTAAATTAATGGTTTTCTGTGCTGCTGAAACAGCTTTTTTACGTGCTGAAGGAAAATTGCGTGGCTGGAATGTAGGCACTAAAACGGCAAAAGTTTACTATGAAGACGGCATCAATTTGTCTATGGAGCAGTATCAGGTTTCAGCTACCGAATATCTGAAGATAGATGAAGCTCCAGTGGTATCACATGAAAGTGACGCTGTACAAAACGCTACTGCTACGATTACTAATACCGTTAGTGTGAAGTGGGATGATAGCGAAGCTGACAATGTAAATGGGAAGAATTTCCAGCGTATCATTACTCAAAAGTGGATTGCCAATTATCCGCTGGGACTCGAGGCATGGGCTGAATATCGTCGTACAGGCTATCCGGAACTTTATCCTTGTATCGACAATTTATCTGACTGTGGCGTGAGCAGCCAGCGTGGTATGCGTCGTTTGAGTTTTCCTTATACAGAGGCGCAGAATAATAAAGCCAATTATGATCAAGGGGTTGCAGAACTTGGCGGTGCTGATAATGAAGCCACTGATCTGAAATGGGCGAAAAAGAACTAATTTATATAATACATAAAAAGGACTTTTATGAAGAAAATTTATTTATTATACATTGTACTCATATCATTGGCAACAACATCTTTGATAGGTTGCAGTGATTGGACGGAGTCGGAAGCAAAAACTTTTCCGGAATCAATCGTGTCAGATGAATATTATGCAGCTTTAAGGGCTTATAAGAAAACTGATCATCAAGTTGCTTTCGGTTGGTTCGGTGGTTGGAGTGGTGAAGGTGCTTTTATGAAGAGTTCTTTAGCCGGTATTCCTGATAGTGTAGATATTGTTTCTATTTGGGGAAATTGGTCGAACATAACAGAAGCTCAAAAAAAAGATCTACAATTTTGCCAACAAATTAAAGGAACTCGTTTTACTATGTGTTTTATTATCAGAAGTGTGGGCGATCAAATTACTCCGCAGAATATTCGTGATAATTGGGAAAATATGGGATTTTCATCCGAAAAAGAAGCTGTAAACGATTTTTGGGGATGGCCTTCCGATGAATCAAATAAGGAAGCAATTGAAGCATCCATTCGCAAATATGCAAGTGCCATTGCCGATACAGTAAACAAATATGGTTACGATGGGTTTGATATCGACTATGAACCCAATTTCGGTAATTCTGGTAATATCGTAGACGAAGATGATAGAATGTTTGCATTCGTTGATGAGCTAGGCAAATATTTCGGTCCGAAATCAGGAACCGGCAAATTATTAGTTATTGACGGTGAACCACAGAGCATAACGGGTAGACCTGAAGTCGGGCTATATTTTGACTATTTTATCATTCAGGCTTACAATGACAGCAGTCCTGGTAGTGATTCAAAACTTGACAAACGTCTTATTACAGGTGGTGTGGCAGGTGCAGGACTTGTTCAAACATATAGTAGTGTCATGTCTGAAGAACAAATTACAAAGATGACCATCATGACCGAGAATTTCGAGGCTACCGACGCTGCTATGAACGGCGGATATGATTACACTGATCGTTATGGTAATAAAATGAAATCTCTCGAAGGAATGGCGCGCTGGCAACCAAGTAATGGTTTCCGCAAAGGTGGTGCAGGAACCTATCATATGGAAGCAGAGTATGGAACTTCACCTGAATATAAAAATATACGTCATGCTATTCAAATCATGAATCCCTCATCACATTCATTACTTAAAAATTAATGTAAACTATGAAACGTATGAATTATATAAAAATCTTATGCTTCTTCGCAGTAATAGCAGGATTAGGAAGTATCGTAAGTTGCGGAGATGCGAAATATGATACCTTGGATACACACGCTTATATTGAAGAAGCGCTTTCGGGCACAAGCCAGAAAGTGACAGTACAGGCTACTGGAGAAAGTTTTACGACTTTAAATGTACACCTTAGTAATATTTCTTCTACAGACAATCATTATAAATTGGTCACAGACCAATCGGTATTGGATGCTTATAATCACATTAATGGTACAGGATATATAATGTTGCCGGAAGGCTATTATACATTACCGGAGACTATTACAGTGAAAGCCGGACAATATGCGACCGATGCTCTCTCTATTGCCTTGAAGGCTTTCAGCCAAGAAATGATGAAATCGGGAGAATCATACGCACTACCTGTTAAACTGGTGTTACAAGATGGAAGTATTTCACCGATGGAAAATACTGGAACTTTTGTTATTTTGGCAGAAAGTATTATCGAATTTTCAGCTCCGATGTTCGTTGGTGCTCCTAGTTTAAAAGCTAATAAATTCACAGAATCCCCTGAAACATATTCCCAATATACGATAGAGGTTCGTTTCCAGGTAGCTAACACAGCTGACCGTGACCGTGCAGTATTTAAGAACGGAGGAGATGATGCAAGCTTTATACTTTTACGTTTTGAGGACCCTCAAAGTGATAATGAAAATTATAAGGCACACTCATTAGTACAGATTGTAGGACGCAACCGACTTTATTTGAATCCAAGTAATTCTTTCAAGCCAAACGAATGGCAACATCTGGCATTGGTTTGTGATGGTTCCAGCTATCGACTTTACATAAACGGAGTTGATTCGGGGGTACTGAGTATCCCAACAGGAGCAACAACTTTCTCCGATGTAAATTGGTTCAGTTTAGGTGATGATTCTTATAGTAGATGGGGAAACTGTAAAATATTGATGAGTGAGGCACGTATCTGGTCTGTAGTTCGTACTGCTTCTCAGATTCAGAATAATATGACTCAGGTTAGTCCTAAGTCTGTGGGATTGGAAGCCTATTGGCGTTTCAATGAAGGACAGGGTAATGTGTTTGAAGATGCAACCGGTAAAGGGCATACTTTAACTACTTCTGCTACTCCTACATGGATTGACGGTATTTTGTCTACGGATAAGGCTACCGAATGGAAATAGTAATAATTTAATTGTATGTGTATATGAAAAATATATTTCAATCATTATCAATAGCAACTCTACTCGGCTTGTTTGTCCCTTTCATCTCTTCCTGTAGTGATGACGAAGAAGTTTTTAATGAGTGGAATGCTACGTATGTGTCTTTACAGAGAAATGACTATTTGTCAGGGGATGTAAAGAAGTTCAATCTAACCCATGATGCGAATGGGGTTGGGGGAGATGAAATTAAAATGGTTTTTACTGTAAAAACACAGAAAGCAGTCTCCACTGATATGGTTGTCACATTAAGTGTAAATAGTGAAACCGAAGGGCTTGATGCAAACCAGATTACTTTAAGTTCCTCACAAGTAACCCTTAAAGAAGGTCAGATGATTTCTGAAGAAATCACTGCAACAGTTGAACCGGCGATATTTGCCAGTGTCATGGAGAAAACAAGTTTTTCTTTCAATGTATCAATTGGCAATGTAACCACCAATGATAAAAACACAGTAATTAGCAACAGCTTGAGTACCTTGCCAGTTGTTATAAATAAAGCTGCTTATAGTAATTTAAAAGGTGGTATTCCTACTAATGGCCAACTTATTAGTGACCGTTCAGGTTGGATAATTAATGTAGAAGAAGGGGTTGAAGGTTCAGGAGATAAGTTGATTGACGGTGGAAATTCAGATATTGCCCGTGATAATGTAGGGTTTTGGTTTACTGTTGATTTGGGAGAAGCTAAAGTATTAGCCGGTATAAAAACAAACCATTGGGGGAATGCGTATGCTCCCAGAGAAGTAGAAATATTCCAGTCTACAGATGGCATTACTTGGAAATCATTAAGTACTTTAGCTACATCTGGTTCTGCACAGAATATTACATTTATTTCTCCTATAACTACTCGTTATTTGAAATATCAGATTCTTACGATTGCTACAAGCGGACGAACAGATATTACAGAATTTAATGTCTATGAATTGAAAAATGAGTAGTTATAAGAATTAGGTAATGTAAGATTGATTTTACGAGTCTTTCTTAAATGAATAAAAGTTCTCTTTATCAAAGTTATAAAGAGAACTTTTTGTGTACTTGATAGTAAAGAAATATGCAGAGTTTGAGGATTGTTTTAATTATATAGGAAGGTTAACCTCTAAATTCTTAATAAGCATTAAAAGAACAGGCTTTGGTTTAGTCTTGTAGTTCATCTAGTTGTATTCTTTATATAACACCATTAACAATAATCATGAGAAACATGAATCTAAAACCGGTTTTGAGAACGCTAATGTTCTTTTTGAGTGCATGGATATGCACGTCCTTTGCATATGCCCAAACGCTTTTAATAAAAGACGGAAAAACAAAAGTAAAGATTATATTAAAAGAAGACATCCAAGTAAATAAGGTAGCGGCTAATCTCTTTCAATCTTTCTTTCAAAAGATTACAAGTAAAACTTTGCCTATTGTCATAAATCAGACTCCACAAAAAGGAGATATCCTTATTGGTGGAGAGACTGCTCAAGAAGTGACAGAGGATGGATTCTCTATTTCCACCAAAGATGGTATCTTGAGAGTTTCAGGTAAGGACAACGGTGTTGTTTATGGAATTGTATCTCTATTAGAACAATACTTAGGTGTTGATTACTGGGGAGAAAATGAATATTCTTTTACTCCTCAAAAAACGATAATTCTGCCTTTAATTAATAAAACAGATAATCCGGCTTTCCGTTATCGCCAGACACAGTGTTATGCCATCCGTACAGATTCCGTCTATAAATGGTGGAATCGCTTGGAAGAACCTGATGAGGTGTTTGCTGCCGGTTACTGGGTACATACTTTTGATAAATTATTACCTTCCTCTGTCTATGGAAAAGAACATCCTGAATATTATTCTTATTTTAAGGGGAAGCGTCATCCGGGAAAGGCTAGCCAGTGGTGCTTGAGTAACCCGGAAGTCTTTGAGATTGTAGCACAACGCGTTGATTCTATTTTTAAGGCAAATCCTGATAAACACATTATGTCTGTAAGCCAGAATGACGGTAACTATACAAATTGTACTTGTGATGTATGTAAGGCTATTGATGATAGGGAAGGGGCATTGTCAGGGAGTATAATCACCTTTTTGAATAGATTGGCTACCCGTTTTCCTGATAAGGAGTTTTCTACCTTGGCTTATTTATATACAATGAACCCGCCGAAGCATGTGAAACCATTGCCTAATGTAAATATAATGCTTTGTGATATTGATTGTGACCGCGAAGTGACATTGACTGAGAATGCTTCAGGTAAGCAATTTGTGAAGGCAATGGAGGGCTGGTCTGCTATAACTGATAATATATTTGTTTGGGATTATGGTATTAACTTTGATAATTATCTTGCTCCATTCCCCAATTTCCATATCTTGCAGGATAATATCCGCCTTTTCAAGAAGAATCATGCCACCATGCACTTTTCTCAGATAGCAGGAAGCAGGGGTGGAGACTTTGCAGAGTTGCGTGCTTATCTGGTGTCGAAGTTGATGTGGAATCCGGAAGCTAATGTAGACTCATTAATGCAACATTTTCTGCATGGCTACTATGGCGAAGCTGCACCTTATCTTTATCAATATATAAAAGTGATGGAAGGTGCGTTGATTGGCAGTGGACAAAGACTATGGATTTATGATTCGCCTGTCTCCCATAAATATGGAATGTTGAAACCGGTCTTGATGCGTCGTTACAATGATTTGTTTGACTTGGCGGAAAAAGCAGTTGAAGCAAATGATACATTCTTGAAAAGAGTTCAGCGTGCCCGTTTGCCGCTTCAGTATTCTGAGTTGGAAATAGCGCGTACGGAAACCGTGAAAGACTTAGCTGATATAGATAAAAAGTTGACACTTTTTGAGGAGAGAGTGAAAGAGTTTAATGTTCCTACATTGAATGAACGTTCTAATTCACCGATAGAGTACTGCGATCTATACCGTAAACGTTATATGCCGCAGACCGAACGGAGTTTGGCATTAGGAGCCAAGGTTTCTTATATTATTCCGCCTACCGGAAAATATGTAGAAATAGGAAAGACGGCATTAGTGGACGGACTGTTTGGCGGAGCTACTTTTGTTGACAGTTGGGTAGGCTGGGAAGGAACCGATGGTGCGTTCATCATAGATTTAGGAGCAGAAAAGGAGATTCATAGTGTAGAAACAGATTTCTTACATCAGATAGGGGCGTGGATTCTCTTTCCTTTGCAAGTTACCTATTCTTATTCGACGGATGGAGAACAATATACTTTGTGGGGCACGACTGATTTGGCAGAGGAACGCTCCAGTAAGGTCGGATTCCGTGGGGTCAAGACAGAATCTGCAACGCCGATAAAGACACGTTATGTAAAAGTGGAAGTTACAGGAACGAAAGAATGTCCGACCTGGCATTATGGTGTCGGGCATCCTTCATGGTTTTTCATAGACGAAGTGATAATAAAATAAAAAAAAGTAGGGGGAGACGTTAGTAGTTTCCCCCTTTTAGTTGTATTATATATAGATGGGTTAGAAAAATGTTTTTTTATCTATATACTATGATTTATGCAACAGAATAAAACTGCTTCTCAACAAAAGTCTATCAGCCCGGCTTGCTGGGTTCCTACCGCTTATTTTGCAATGGGGCTTCCCTTTATTGCTATTAATCTGGTTTCCGTATTCATGTTTAAGGATTTGGGAATTTCCGATACACAAATCACCTTGTGGACTTCCCTTATTATGGCACCTTGGACATTTAAATTCTTATGGAGTCCTTTTCTTGAAATGTATCGAACAAAGAAATTCTTTGTATTGGTCACAGAATTGCTGAGTGGAGTCTTGTTTGGTATAGTAGCCTTTTCTTTATTCTTCGATTACTTTTTTGCCATAAGTATTTCTACAATGGCTATAATAGCTTTTAGTGGAGCAACACACGATATAGCCTGTGACGGTGTGTATATGGCCGAATTAAACAAAGAAAATCAAGCGAAATATATTGGAGTACAAGGTGCTTTTTATAATGTAGCCAAATTAGTTGCCAATGGTGGATTGGTTGCTATGGCAGGTACATTGGCCGAACATTTTGGAGCCATAGAAGGTGCTTCTATAGAAGCTAATAAAGGAGCATATACATCTGCATGGATGATCATTTTTGCGGTGATTGCAGTGATTATGGTGTTGATTGGCATTTACCATATAAAAATTTTACCTTCTTCACAAATTCCGTCAACAACGAAGAAAACGACATCAGAGATTGAAAGAGAATTGATGACGGTTATTGAAGCCTTCTTAACAAAGGAACATATATTCTATTATATCTGCTTTATTCTTTTATATCGCCTGGCGGAAGGATTTATAATGAAGATTGCTCCGTTATTTCTGCGTGCTTCAAGAGATGTCGGTGGGTTAGGATTGTCCTTGACGGAGATTGGTACGTTAAATGGAGTTTTTGGTTCTGCAGCTTTTGTACTTGGCTCTTTGTTGGCAGGTATTTATGTCTCCAAGTTCGGATTGAAGAAGACACTTTTTACTCTTTGTTGTATATTTAATCTTCCGTTTGTCGCATATACTTTCCTGGCAGTTGTACAGCCTACTGACGTGTATCTGATAGGAACATGTATAACGATGGAATATTTCGGATATGGTTTTGGTTTTGTCGGACTGACATTGTTTATGATGCAACAGATTGCTCCGGGAAAACATCAGATGTCGCATTATGCATTTGCATCAGGAATTATGAACTTAGGAGTAATGTTTCCAGGAATGGCGAGTGGCTATCTTAGTGACTTGCTGGGCTATCGGAACTTCTTTATTTATGTCTTGATTGCGACTATTCCTGCTTTTCTGATTACTTACTTCATACCTTTTACGTATGATGACTCAAAAAAATAAATAATATAAAAAACATTGATTATGAATAAGATTCAAATTCCTTGGGAAGATCGTCCTGTCGGATGTACGGACGTAATGTGGCGTTACTCACAAAATCCAGTTATCGGACGCTATCATATTCCTTCTTCTAATAGTATATTCAATAGTGCCGTTGTGTCTTTCGGAGACGGCTTTGCAGGAGTATTCCGTTGTGATAATAAAGCTGTACAGATGAATATCTTTGCAGGTTTTAGTAAGGACGGAATTCATTGGGATATTAATCACGAGCCTATTCAGTTCAAGGCCGGTAACACGGAGATGATTGAATCGGAATATAAATATGATCCTCGTGTGACATGGATTGAAGACCGTTATTGGGTAACTTGGTGTAATGGTTATCATGGTCCTACTATTGGCATTGCTTATACTTTTGACTTTAAGGAGTTCTTCCAATGCGAGAATGCTTTCTTGCCTTTCAATCGTAATGGGGTACTTTTTCCACAAAAAATAGATGGCAAATATGCCATGTTGAGCCGCCCCAGTGATAATGGACATACTCCGTTTGGTGATATATACATCAGTTATAGCCCGGATATGAAATATTGGGGTGAACACCGTTGTGTGATGAAAGTGACTCCATTCCCGGAAAGTGCCTGGCAGTGTACGAAGATTGGGGCTGGTTCAGTACCTTTCCTTACAGATGAAGGATGGTTGCTTTTCTATCACGGTGTTATCACTACTTGCAACGGTTTTCGATATGCAATGGGTTCTGCGATATTGGATAAAGATCATCCGGAAAAAGTCCTTTACCGTACACGTGAATATCTGCTTGGTCCGGCTGCTCCTTACGAACTTCAGGGTGACGTTCCTAATGTCGTATTTCCCTGTGCTGCTTTGCAAGATGGTGAACGTGTTGCTGTTTATTATGGCGCTGCAGATACGGTTGTAGGTATGGCCTTCGGGTATATAAAAGAGATTATCGATTTCACGAAACGAACGAGTATCATTTAATAAAGATATGAAACGTATTATATTAACTTACACACTTGCTTTTTCCCTTCTTGCCGCTTATGCGGGGGAAGGGGGAAGCCCTCCTGCTAAAAAGAATCTTTTAATAGATTACGTAGATCCTTTTATCGGAACTACTAATTTCGGAACTACCAACCCAGGGGCAATCTGTCCGAATGGCATGATGTCTGTGGTTCCTTTCAACGTGATGGGCTCTTCTGAGAATACGTATGACAAAGATGCCCGATGGTGGTCTACGCCTTATGAATATACCAACTGTTTCTTTACCGGATATGCTCATGTGAATCTGAGTGGAGTCGGTTGTCCTGAATTAGGTTCCTTATTATTGATGCCCACTACCGGAGAACTGAATGTAGATTATAAAGAATACGGCAGTAAATATAAGGATGAACAGGCTTCACCGGGTTATTACTCCAACTATCTGACTAAGTATAATGTAAAGACAGAAGTGTCTGCCACTCCACGTACTAGTATTGCCCGTTTTACTTTCCCAAAAGGCAAAAGTCATATATTGTTGAATCTGGGAGAAGGACTGACGAATGAAAGCGGTGCCACGCTTCGTCGTGTAAGCGATAGTGAAGTGGAAGGCGTAAAATTGCTTGGTACATTTTGTTATAATCCTCAGGCTGTATTTCCTATTTATTTTGTAATGCGGGTTAAAAAGACACCTGCTGCAACCGGATATTGGAAGAAGCAACGTCCGATGACGGGTGTGGAAGCCGAATGGGATCCTGATCAAGGGAAGTATAAATTGTATACCCGTTATGGAAAAGAAATAGCAGGTGATGACATCGGCACTTACTTTTCTTTCGATACGGAAGAAGGTGAACAAGTGGAAGTGCAAATGGGAGTTTCATTTGTCAGCATAGAGAATGCCCGCTTGAATCTGGACCGTGAACAATCGGGGAAGAATTTCGAGCAAATCCATGCTGACGCACGTGCAAAATGGAATGATGATTTGTCACGTATAACTGTAGAAGGCGGAACAGATGCTCAGAAAACAGTATTTTATACGGCACTTTATCATTTGTTGATTCATCCGAATATCCTGCAAGATGTCAACGGAGAATATCCGGCAATGGAAAGCGATAAGATTATGACAACAAAGGGAGACCGCTACACGGTATTTTCTCTTTGGGACACCTATCGTAATGTTCACCAATTGCTGACTCTTGTCTATCCGGAACGTCAAATGGAGATGGTCCGTACCATGCTTGATATGTATCGGGAACATGGCTGGTTGCCTAAATGGGAATTATATGGCAGAGAAACATTGACAATGGAAGGTGATCCGAGTATTCCGGTAATTGTAGATACTTGGATGAAAGGATTGCGTGACTTTGATGTTGACTTGGCTTACGAAGCAATGTACAAATCAGCGACTTTGCCGGGAGCGGAGAATCTGATGCGCCCGGATAATGATGATTATATGTCAAAAGGGTATGTACCTCTTCGTGAACAGTATGACAATTCCGTATCCCACGCGTTGGAATATTACATTGCAGACTTTGCGTTATCCCGCTTTGCTGAGGCTTTAGGTAAAAAGAAAGATGCGGAAATGTTCTATAAACGTTCTTTAGGCTATAAACATTATTATAGTAAAGAATTTGGTACATTCCGTCCAATTCTTCCTGATGGAACCTTTTACAGTCCGTTTAATCCGAGACAAGGAGAGAATTTCGAGCCGAATCCCGGTTTCCATGAAGGTAGTGCGTGGAACTATACATTCTATGTACCCCACGATGTATATGGGCTCGCTAAATTGATGGGTGGAAAGAAATCTTTTATCGATAAGTTGCAAATGGTTTTTGACGAAGGACTTTATGATCCGGCTAATGAACCGGATATTGCCTATCCTCATTTATTCTCATACTTTAAAGGTGAAGAATGGCGTACACAGAAAGAGACTCAACGTCTGTTGGATAAGTATTTCACAACAAAACCAGATGGTATTCCGGGAAATGATGATACAGGAACAATGTCCTCATGGGCTATTTTCAACATGATAGGTTTCTATCCGGATTGTCCGGGACTGCCCGAATATACATTGACGACTCCGGTATTTGACAAGGTCACAATTCGTTTGAATCCAAAATGGTATAAGGAAAAAGAATTGGTGATTGAGACTAATCGTACTCAACCGGGCACTCTATATATTAATAAGGTGTTATTGAATGGCAAGAAGTTCAATAAATATCATATCACACACGATGAACTTGTTCATGGTCAACGCATATTTTTTGATTTGAAGTGACACACAGTGTTTCATAGGTATTGTTTTTGGGTTGACAGGGCTGTCGGACTTTTCAGGGTTCGGCAGCCCATTTTTTTTACATTTGTTCTTGTCATTATATCCAGTAAAAAGAGTGACGGTATACGCGTGATATAGCGTCACTATATGGATGGAATAGCGTCACTATCCGAGTGGGATACCGTCATAATCCTGCTTTCTTGTTTATCTGCTCTTTCTTCTTTTATTTATTCTCTGTTACATAAGCGATTACAAAACCTTCCTTTATTCGTCTATTATACAAATAGCATATAATAGAATTAAAATGAAAAAGAATTTATTCGGACAAATCCTTTGGATACTGATATGGGTGGAGTGTTTTCCTTTATTGGCTGTTGCGGCGTCACAGCAAAAAGAGCAACGTTATAAGATTGCTGTATGTGACTGGATGATTTTGAAGCGTCAGAAGTTAGGCTCGTTCCAGTTGGTACATGAATTGAATGGCGATGGTGTAGAACTGGATATGGGTGGTCTTGGTAAAAGGGAGATGTTTGATAACAAACTGCGCGAATCTCATTTCCAACAACTGTTTCGTGAAACTGCCCGGAAGTTCCAATTGGAAGTTCCTTCTGTTGCTATGTCCGGTTTCTATGGACAGTCTTTTTTAGAGCGTGCTAATTATAAGGAACTAGTTCAAGATTGCTTGAATGCAATGAAGGTAATGAGTGCTAAAGTCGCTTTTCTTACGTTAGGTGGAATAAAAGCCGGTTGGGAAAAGGAACCGGAACTGCGTGCGGAAGTGGTCAATCGTTTGAAAGAGGTAGGAGATATGGCTGCTTCTGAAGGAGTAGTTATTGGTATTGAAACCCAATTGGATGCTAGAGGAGATGTAAAACTGCTGAGAGAAATTAATTCGCCCGGTATTAAAATCTATTTTAAATTCCAGAATGCATTAGAGAATGGCAGGGATTTGTGTAAAGAGCTCAAAATTCTGGGGAAAAAGAGAATCTGCCAGATTCACTGTACAGATACCGATGGGGTGACTTTACCTTTTAATAAAAGATTGGATATGATGGGGTATACAACTGATTATGTTTTTTAATTTGATACTGTAGAAGTTAATGTTAAAAACAGTTTTTTTCTTTTTTATGTGATTACATATTTATTATTTATACGTCCTTTATTTGAATATGCATCTAAAAATAAGAAGATATAATTTATTAATTTTAAAATTTTACGCAATGAAAAACAAATTCCGATTCTTGCATAAAAAGAGTACAAGCATGACCTTGATGGTGCTGTTTGCTCTTTTTGCTGCTTGTGAAAAAGGAGATGATGCGGATGAAACAAAAGTTTCCAACCTTTGATTTATGCGGTAGATGCCGAGAACATAACTATCAAAGGAGAGGGTACATTGGACGGGCAAGGCAAGAAATGGTGGATGGAGTTTTTCCGTGTCATGATTGACTTGAAAGATAATGGTATGCGTGATATAAACAAATACCAGCCCATGTGGGATGCCCAAAACGATACGACTGCCATTTATGCCGAAACGAATAAAGATTATGTGAGCACCTTGCAGCGTCGCTTTTTCCGCCCGCCGTTTATACAGCCGGTTCGTTGTAAGAGAGTGAAGATTGAAGGAGTAAAAATTGTCAATTCCCCTTTCTGGACAGTGAATCCTGAATTTTGTGAGAACGTGACTATAAAAGATATTACCATCCATAATGTTCCTTCTCCCAACACGGACGGCATTAATCCCGAATCATGCCGGAATGTACATATCAGCGATTGCCATATTTCTGTTGGTGATGATTGCATCACAATCAAATCGGGAAGGGATGCACAAGCCCGCCGTCTGGGGGTGCCTTGTGAGAATATTACCATAACGAACTGTACAATGCTTTCCGGGCATGGCGGCGTTGTGATAGGCAGCGAGATGAGCGGAAGTGTACGTAAAGTTACTATTTCCTGACTTCGTCATTGCGTCACCCTAAACGCCAAGATGGTCAAACAATGG
>CANPJW010000061.1 GCA_947574505.1 uncultured Bacteroides sp.
TAGGGCACTGAAAAGTGCCCTTTCGAAGGGGGATGCCCTAAATTGAGTGCTTACAGTTTATTCTATGTTTTACAACATATTTTATATAAAAACGAATAATTCCAAAACAAAGGAGAGGATAATTGTTTAATTATTAATAAAGTACTGAATATTAAATTCAATCTACATTCCTATTTATTCTTATGTCTGTTAGCACGTTTTTTACGAAACTCAGCTTTCATCTTGGCAGCTCCCGACCCATGCAACCCTGTTATATAGCTTTTCTTTTTAGCCTTGGTCTTCACTTTATCTTCTTGCTTACCACTAGGAGATTTACCACCTTTGAATACAATTCCTTCGGTGATTGCTTTTTCTATGTCCATCGTCTATTTTTTAGGTGTTAAATTCTGTTTTACTATCACTCTATTGCCGGCTTTGGTACAAACAATTTCCGTTTTGTGCAAAGTACGGTCTTTCATATCAAAAATCAGATTCGGATTGAAATGTTGTCCATCTATCCGGAATTCCAGATGAAGGTGTTCAGTAGTGGCACGTCCGGTTCTGCCTGTCAATCCTACTGCATCACCGGCCTTCACGATATCTCCGGATTTTACCAAATTCCGGGAATTATGACTATAAATACTTTCCAATCCATTATCATGACGCACAACAACTACATTTCCATAAGCAGCGTATGTTTTTGCCATACGTACTATTCCATCAAACGCACAACGGATAGTATCATTGGCCTTAGTCTTTATATCCGTTCCACTGTGCCCCCGGCGGGCTCCGTATGCAGAAATCACTTTACCACCGGGAAGAGGAAAACAATATTCATTCTCTTTTATACTATCCAGATGAATGGAGAAACTTTTGCGCCCGTTAAAGAGCCCGGGAGTCTTGACTCTGATATGGTTTACTTCCATTGCGGTAAAATTACTCTTGGCCGGCCCCCCAGCCCATGCCGCCACACTTATGAACAATAAAAATAGTAATTGTGTGCTTTTCATTATCTCATTTTAAAAATAAATTAATTCTTCATCCTTGGACGCTGCAAACTCTTTCAAGAGCTCCAACATATAATCTGCCGCTTCCTGCAAACCTTCCTTGCCGCTATATCCATTAATAATAGTCAGCAGATGCGTAGTTCCTGCCTCCAGTTTAGTACGCTCGTTATCACTGGTCGGCGTACCGATTCCGCCCATAGCATCTCTGTAAACAGGCATTCCTTCTATATTCAACTCTCCACGTCCTATCCCTTCATAAGGCTCTCCGGATTTACCGATACCCAACACCAATGTATCTCCTTGTATTTTATCCGCATCAAAGCCACCGATGGAATATCCGTAACGAATAGATACCAAGTTAATAAGATCTACCAAAGTATCTATCTGATACAAGGAAATTCCACGCAGGATTCTACGGCAGAGCGCTTCCCCCGAAGGACGATAACGGCTAGGGTCTTTCCCACATTTCTTATAAGCCTCCCGAGTGGCATGAATCGTAACCATATCCTTAATGGAATCCGTAGTGTACATTTCACGATAGCATATAGTGAACTCGTCTATCTTTTTCCACAAAGATTCGCTATAAGCAGTGTTCTCTACCGTAGCACGGATGGCTATACCGGCAAACTGCGGACAGGCTTTCTTTATTTCTTCCGATACTTTTATTTCCATATTTATTTTTATACTGCGTTCTTCCAATGAGTGTGTTCCTCAGACACCTAAAAGAATGCCCGATAATATCCTTCCCGACCGGATTCCTTGCCGGCGGGCCGAAAAGAAATCATCGTTATTATGATACGTACAAATGCCGGATATCTCAATATGTTCAGGCTTCACACCGTATGCCAACAATTGCTGACGGTTGGCTTCCCACAAATCAATATGCCATTTTGCTTCTTTACGGGCAATCTGATTCATATCAAACCCCGCCTCACAAAAAGCTTGATAAACTTCATCCCCTACTTCAAAAGCCTCCAATGAAATACTGGGACCGATGCAAGCTATGAGATCTTTCCCTTGCGAGCCGTATTGGTTATCCATGACTGAAACTGTCTTCTCCACAATCCGGGCCACCGTACCACGCCATCCGGCATGAATGGCAGCCACTACCTTCTTTCGGGTATCATATAATAAAACAGGAACACAATCGGCCGTAGATACACACAAGCAATAACCGGGAATGTCTGTTACCAATGCATCCACTCCTTCCAATTCAGTATTTACCTGAATAGTATCCACAACTTTCACATGGTCACTATGGGTCTGATGCGGAATTACGAGTTCTACCGATTCCCCGGGTAACAAGCTACGCAGCAATTCCCGGTTGCGATTCACATCTTCTGCCTCGTCCCCACAATATCCGTTACAATTGAACGAAGCGTAGTTTCCCTTACTACAACCTCCGTGACGGGTGGTAGAAAAACAAGAAATGTTGGGATATGCCTTCATCAGCTCATATCCCAACATTTTATTATCTGATGTCAGCCGTTTCATTTCTTTTCCTCTTCTTCGTCCCAATTCTCATCTTCATATTCATAATCGAAGTCATCATCGGCATCTTCTTCATATTCATATTCAAAGTCCTCATCCTCACCCATGTCTTTCAACTCTTCCTGCAGTTTGGCAACATCTTTGGCGCGATGAACAATTGTTTCCGTACGGACACCTTCCAACTTATTGCTGTCCTTATTCAATTCTGTCCATAAAATATCCTTCAGCTGCTGTATCCCCAAGCCAGTTACCGACGAGATAAAGATATGCGGAACATTATCCGGCAATGTCGGCTCCAACATGGCAATCAGTTCTTCATCCAACATGTCACTTTTGGTAATGGCAAGCACACGTTGTTTATCCAACATTTCCGGGTTGAAGGTAGCCAACTCATTCAGCAGGATTTCATATTCCTTACGGATATCATCTGTATCACCCGGTACCATAAAGAGCAACAAAGAGTTGCGTTCTATATGGCGCAGGAAACGAAGTCCCAGTCCTTTTCCCTCACTGGCCCCTTCAATAATTCCGGGAATATCCGCCATGACAAAAGATTTTCCTTCGCGATAGGACACGATACCCAAATTCGGCTCCAGCGTAGTAAACGGATAATTGGCTATTTTAGGACGTGCCGCCGATACGGTAGACAATAAAGTGGATTTCCCTGCATTTGGAAAACCTACCAAACCTACATCAGCCAACAGTTTTAATTCCAAAATAACCATCAGCTCCTGCATGGGTTCTCCCGGTTGTGCAAAACGTGGCGCCTGACGGGTTGCTGTACGGAAGTGCCAGTTTCCCAATCCCCCACGTCCTCCTTTCAACAGAATTATTTCTTGTCCGTGTTCGGTGATATCACAGATATATTCACCTGTTTCAGCATTATAAACAACTGTACCACAAGGCACTTCAATAACTTTGTCTTCACCATCTTTACCAAAGCTTTTGTTCTTCGATCCATTGCCGCCGTGTGTGGCAAACACGTGGCGGTCATACTTCAGGTGAAGCAATGTCCAATAATTACGGTTTCCCCGCAAAATAACATGACCTCCTCTACCGCCATCACCACCGTCAGGGCCACCATTGGGTACATACTTCTCACGACGCATATGCGCAGAGCCTCGCCCGCCCTTACCCGAGCGGCAATATATCTTCACATAATCAACAAAATTCGATTCAGCCATAATTAATAATTTACTAATTTATCAATTTACTAATGTGCCAACGAAACTGTACTCCATGTATCATTATGCAGACTGACACATTGGCGGACTGCTGCATCAGCACATTAGCATATTACTATAATTTTTCAACAGCAGCAACAATGTCGGCAAAAATAGCATCCATCGTACCCAAACCGTGAATGTGCTGATATTTACCTTCGTTCTTGTACCAGTCAATCAGCGGAGCCGTCTGCGAGTGATAAACAACCAAACGTTTCTTTATTGTTTCCTCGTTATCATCCGCACGTCCCGATTCCTGTCCACGCTTAATCAGGCGAGTCATCAATTCTTCTTCGGGTACATCCAAGTCCAACATAACAGATACTTCCTGTCCACGTTCGGCCAGCATTTTCTTCAACGCTTCTGCCTGGGCGATGGTTCTGGGAAATCCATCAAAAATAACCCCTTTGCTTTCCTTAAAGCTATCCAGCGTACTTGCCAGAATATCAATAATCAATTCATCAGGCAGCAACTGGCCCTGATCGATATATCCTTTGGCTGTCTTTCCCAATTCTGTACCCTTCTTAATCTCAGCACGAAGCACATCCCCTGTTGAAATGTGATTAATACCGAATTTCTCTACAATACGTTCACTCTGAGTACCCTTACCAGAACCCGGAGCTCCAAAAATTACAATGTTCAACATCTTGTTTTACCTTTTATTTTTATATTTAGTTGTACAAATTTCATTCCATTACGGTGTAAATATCCCGATAGTTACGTCCCAAGCCATCATAATCCAGACCATACCCCACAATAAAATCATTGGGAATACGCATGGCCACATAATGTATATCCAATTCCACCTTCAATTTATCAGGTTTCAGCAGCAAGGTAGCGATACGGATCTCTTTCGGTTTTCTAGCTTGTAATGTTTCCAACAAGTGCTTCATTGTCACCCCGGTATCCACAATATCTTCCACAATCACCACTGTACGACCCTCAATATCATCATTCAAACCTACCAACTCTTTTACCTTTCCTGTAGAAGAAGTTCCTGCATAAGAGGCCAGTTTCACGAAAGAAATTTCACTGGGAATGGTAAGGTTACGCATCAAGTCGGCAGCAAACATGAATGCGCCGTTCAATACACTTAAAAACAAGGGATTAGTTCCTTCTAAATCCCGATTAATCTCACTCGCTACCCGTGCCACTTCTTTTAAGATCCGTTCTTCAGGAATGAAAGGAGTGAAACGTTTATCTTTGATTTGAATGGTATCCATAACCGCTATTTTATTAAATTGCTGCAAAAATAACATTTTTATTCCAAGTATCGAAGTATTCACATAACCTCTTTTTGTAAATAGTGTTATCTTTGTACGTTCAAACAAAAGAGATTGTCATGAAAATTATTTCGAGCACCCAACTAAAAGAGCTGGACAAGTACACGATTGCCAAAGAACCGGTTGCCTCCATTGATTTGATGGAACGGGCAGCCGAAGAACTGACTCGTGCCATTACCCACCGATGGGATACTTCTTTCCATATTGTAGTATTCGCCGGACCGGGAAATAACGGGGGCGATGCGCTTGCCGTAGCCCGTATGTTGTCTAAGCAAAACTATCACGTAGAAGTCTTTCTGTTTAACACCAAAGGAAAACTGTCGGAAGAATGTCAGACCAATCTTGAACGGTTAAAAGAATGCGGCTCGGTGTACTTTACTGAAGTAAGCACACAATTTGATCCTCCAGTCCTGACAGAAAGGCATCTGGTAGTAGACGGATTATTCGGTTCCGGACTCAACAAACCACTGAACGGTGGATTTGCTGCCGTAGTGAAATATATTAATGCATCCAAGGCACAGGTAGTAGCCATTGATGTACCTTCAGGATTAATGTGTGAGGACAACACTTATAATATCCGTCAAAACATGATACGCGCGGATGTCACTCTCAGCATTCAGCTACCTAAGTTATCCTTTCTTTTCCCCGAAAACGAAGACATTGTAGGCGAATGGCAACTATTGGACATCCAACTGAAAAAAGACTTTATTGATACAGCACAAAGTCCCTACTATATCACAGAGGAAGAAGAAATTCGCAGCCTCATCAAACCGCGGAAACGATTTGCCCACAAGGGAGCTTTCGGCCATGCACTGCTCATCGCAGGATCTTATGGCATGGCAGGAGCATCCATTTTATCTGCCCGTGCCTGCCTGCGTTCGGGAGTGGGATTACTGACTGTCCATGTACCTATCCACAACCATGATTTACTTCAGACCACTGTCCCCGAAGCCATTGTACAGACAGACATACACGACCATTATTTTGCCGAGCCCGTGGATACAGACCGTTATCAAGCCATAGCCATCGGTCCGGGGTTGGGACAAGAAGAAGATACAGCGTTGGCCATGATGGAACAAATACAAGGTTGTCCGGTACCTTTAGTGCTGGATGCGGATGCCATTAATATTTTCGGCACTCACCGCAACTGGCTCAGCCGGATGCCGAAGCGCTGTATTCTCACCCCCCATCTAAAGGAACTGGAACGACTGATAGGTAAATGCATGGATACTTACGAACGGCTGACAAAGACGAAAGAACTGGCAGCCTATCTGCAAAGCTATATCATTATAAAGGGATCATGGAGCACAGTTGTCACCCCCGAAGGAAATTGTTATTTCAATCCCACCGGGAACCCAGGTATGGCAACCGCCGGCAGCGGTGATGTGCTGACCGGTATTCTGGCAGCCTTATTGGCACAAGGATATACTCAAGAAGATACATGCCGCCTGGGCGTCTACGTACATGGTCTGGCAGGAGACATTGCAGCGGAAGAAAAAGGAGAAATAGGAACCACCTCAAGTGATCTTATTGACGCATTACCCGCAGCATGGAAGAAATTAACAGAAACAAAAGGCAGATTTACAAAAGAATAGCTATATTTGCTTACATATATGATAGAATATAGAAATATGAAAAAAGGATTAATCGCAGCAGGGTTACTGGTTTCATTGAGCGGCACCGCACAAGATGTCAGTACATATACTCCCGGAACCATGGGAGAAGGAGTGGTTTATTATTTGCCTAAGACCGAAATAGAATTGCAAGTCACCGCAACCAAAGTTGTCTACACGCCCGGAGAATTCTGCCAATACGCCGACCGCTATCTGCGCCTTACAGGCATATCATCCCAACCGGAAGAACATTGGGAAATAAACAGTATCAAGGTAAATTCCATAGGCATTCCTGACCCGGACAATGCATACGCTGTAAAACTGAAAGACAAAAGTGCGGCCTCACAGGTAGAATTGACTCCTGAAGGAATCATAAAGGCTATCAACACCACCTCTCCTATAGAGAAAGCACCTGTGACAAAAGTTGCCGATACGGCCAAAAAACGTATTGACCCACGCAGTTTTATGACCGAAGAGATTCTGATAGCCGGTTCTACCGCTAAAATGGCTGAATTGGTGGCGAAAGAAATCTACAATATACGAGAAAGCAAAAACAGCCTGACCCGCGGGCAAGCAGATTATATGCCCAAAGACGGAGCCGCTTTAAAACTCATGCTGGACAATCTGGATGAACAGGAACAAGCCATGATGCAAATGTTTGCCGGCACAACAGACCGCATAGAAAAATCATTTACCATCCGCATAAAACCAGAAGCGAACATGAAAGAAAAAGTAGCTTTCCGTTTCTCAAAGAAACTAGGGATGCTGGATGCCGATAATTTATCCGGTGAACCTTATTATATTTCCATCGTCAACCAAGAAACATTGCCACCGATGGATCCGAAAGGCAAAGAAAAAAAGAAGACGGATGGTGTTATTTACAATATTCCGGGAAAAGCTCAGGTTACCGTATTCACTCCAAACAAACGTTATTTTGACGGAGAACTACCTGTTACACAATTTGGGACAACGGAATGTCTGATAGATAACCTTTTTAATAAAAAAGTAAATACACGAGTGATCTTTAATCCTAATACCGGAGGAATTGTGAAGATTGATAAAGACTAAAACTCCATCTCACCCCTACATAGCAAAATGAGGGTATCCATAATGCACTGGACACCCTCATTTTCACTAAAAGACAATCAATTATTTTTTAATATTTGGTTCCTCCAATCCATACCCCTTTTTCTTATTCTCACCTTTCAGCCACAAAGCAAAGAACAATGCAGCCACACCAAAGCCTGCAAATATCCACATGGGAAGTGTATAATCATAAGTCTGCATTCCATCTACTACCGGTCCTTTGCAATACTCATTCAAGACAAAACCAATCAAAGCAGGTACACCCATCAACCCCCAGTTTTGTACCCAGAAGATCAAAGCGTAAGCTGTACCCAACTGCTTTTCCGGAATAATTTTAGGAACAGAGGGCCACATAGCCGATGGCACCAAAGAAAAGCCAATCCCCAATATAATCATAATGATAGTGGCAAACCACCATACATTCAAGACAGGTAACGCAAACATTGTATGAACAAAAATCAACAGCACAGAACCGATGATCATCAGCGTAGCTCCCTTGCCTATCCGATCGTACACATTACCGAAAAGCGGAGTAAGGAACAAAGTTCCCAATGGTAACAGGCTAGGAATAGTACCCGCCAATTCCGGATCTACATTATATTTCTGCACCATCAGGTCTGTAGCATATTTCAAGAAAGGGAATACGGCAGAATAAAACAACACACACAGCAACGCAATCAGCCAAAATCCTTTATTGGTTACAATCAACCAAATATCTTTCATACGGAAAGGCTCTTCAGGTTCCGCCCCTTCTTCTTCTAAAGAAGCATCCAGTTTCTTATCATAGAAAGTATAAATAAAAAATGCTACCGTACCAATACAAAGCATAGTAAGACACAGCAACAATGGAGCAGGGATATTAGGATGGAACACACCCTCATCATCAGTAATGCCAAAGAAAGTAGCGATAGGAACCGTAACAGCCAAAGCCAGCATAGTGCCTAAACGGGCTGTCGCCATCTCCATACCCATGGCCAGAGCCATTTCTTTTCCTTTAAACCACTTCACAATAATTTTTGAAACCGTGATGCCTGCAATCTCTACACCGACACCAAATATAGCATATCCCAACGCAGCCAGTCCTACCTGGGTTTTCATTCCAAGCAAAGTGCTTCCCTCAGCAAATGTAGTAGAAATAGCATAATATTTTAATCCACAGCCCAACACCATCAAAAGGCATGCTCCCATACCAGTAAAGCGCACTCCCATCTTATCCAAAATGATACCACCGATAATAAGCATAAAGGCAAAGACATTGAACCAACCGTATGCACTGGTAAAAATACCATAATCCAGACTATCCCACAGCAGCTCCTTTTCAAGCATCGGTTTTAAGGGGGACATTACATCGGTCAAAAAATAACCGCATAGCATGGTGAAAGCCACCAACGCCAACACACTCCACCGAAGAACCTTGGAGTCATTGAGCTTTTTTTGAATTTGTTCTTTCATTCTTTTATAAGATTTTTGATTAATAGTTTTTCATGTTCAGCTTACAAAGATACAGTTTTTTAGGTAGAGAAGCCTCTTTCCATAAAAAAGTTCTATCTTTGCGTGACGATTAAATCGTTTTATTGTAGAAAATCGTCATAAAATTACTTTTTATAAACTTAACTTTATTGATCATGAAAAAAAGCAAAACATTTCTTGTTTGCGCCATGTTGAGTGGCAGCGTCTTATTTTCATCATGCATCGGTTCTTTCGGATTATGGAATAGTTTGAAAGACTGGAACCAGGGGGTAAGCAACAAGTTTGTCAACGAACTTATCTTTCTCGCTTTCCATATTGTCCCTGTTTATGAAATTGCTTATCTGGCAGACGCATTGGTTTTAAATTCCATCGAATTCTGGAGCGGTTCCAACCCTACAGCTTCTATCGGTGAAGTAGAAACAGTGCAAGGAGAAAATGGCGAATATTTGGTAAAAACCAACGAAAACGGTTATACCATTACCAAAAAAGGAGAAGACAAATCTGTAGATTTGGTCTATAACAAAGAAAACAATACATGGAATGCCGTAGCCGACGGACAGAGCTTCGAACTTGTGAAAATGAACGAAGACGGAACGGCTGTTTTGAGCCTGCAAAACGGAACCTCCATGACTGTCACTCCTGATGCACAAGGTATTGCTACCGCAAGAATGGCTACAGGAAACTCCTTGTTTTTTGCTGCAAGATAATAAACACAACATCATTTAAACACAAAGAAAAGAAGTTGCCCATGCAAACAACTTCTTTTCTTCCATAAAACAATACTACTATGAAGAAGCAAATCATGCTGGGCGGCCTACTCCTATTATTAGGCTCCTGTACTCCCCAAAACAAAGCGAATGACCCGAATGCAATTGACATTGCCGTAAGCCTGGAACACCTCACAGAATTAAAGACCTCCCAATTGGGAAAACAAATCCGTTATATCCCTTTGGAAACAACAGACTCATCCCTGATTGGCAACTCCTATTCCATCAAGTTATCTAAAGACCATATCTTTGTCTCTACCAACGGACGATGCCTGTCATTCAACAAGCAAACCGGAAAATATCTTGGCAGCATCGGGCACAAAGGAGAAGATCCACAAGGCTACAGCAATGCCAACTGCTTTATTCACCCCCATACCAACAATCTCTACTTTTATCGCCAACCCGACAAGTTGGTAAAATACGATACAAAAGGTAACTATCTAGGGCAAGTACACCTACCACAAAAGATTTCCCCATCCCTTTACTTTACTTTTTCCGACTCCCTTATTCTTGCTCATTATGGAGAAGGAATAGGACAACCGCAAGCAAGTGCGTTACTTTACTTCAACGAACAGGGAGAAGTAAAAGACTCATTGCCGGAATTTGCCAATCTGGGTGATCCTATGGGCATGGACCAGATATCCAGCATCAACGTATTCAAGCAATTACCCGGCAACGCCAACATAGGAGGGTTAATATATATAAATTATCAGGATGGAACAATGACTGTTCTTCCTATAGACCAGCCTTCACTTTGGCTGAGCAACGGCAGCATACGTTTCAGAAAAGCGTTCAATGACACAATCTACGACATTAAAGGACACGAAGCTACTGTCCATACCACTTTCCATACCGGACAATGGCATTTCCCGGCTGAAAAAATGGGACAAAAAGAGGATACAGAGAACTACATCGTTATAACCGGTATTCTGGAAACTCCCAAACATCTCTTCTTTATATCTCTACAAGGATTATACGATAAGAAAAAACCGTTCTATGGTATTTACGACAAAGAAAAACATATTACTTATATGAATAATGCCACTGTGGGGCTGACAGATGACCTGACGCATTTCATGCCTTTCTATCCCATCACTTGTACAGAAGAAGGAGAGTATGCCGCTTTATTGGAGATAGGGAAAATAGACGAATGGATGGATAAAAATCCGGGAATTGTCCAAGAAGGAAAGCTAAGTTTTTTACAGGAAATCAATGAAGAATCTAATCCGGTTTGTGTTATAGTAGGACCTTGACAACCATAAAAGAACGCTGCTTTCCTCACGGAGAGCAGCGTTCTCTTTCTTCAACACGTTGAAGATAACAGTATGCTAAATTAGTCACGACCTCCACCCAATGCCTGATAGAGATTGATTACGCCTTGCATTTCAGTAAAACGGTTAGCAACCTGAGTTAACTCCGCATTAAGCAAAGTCTGCTGAGCCGTCAAAACTTCCAGATAAGTCGTATTCCCATGTTGCATCAGCAAAGAGGTACTTTCCAAAGCTTTATTTAATGAATTTATTTGTTTATCATAATAAGCTGATTTATCACGGGCCGTCTGATATTTCACCAAAGCCTCGTTCACTTCACTTCCTGCATTCAACAAAGCCTGTTGAAAACTCAGTTTTGCTTCTTCTTGCTGAGCTTTAGCTATCTTTAGCTGTGCTATGTTCGCACCTTTATTAAAAAGTGGCTGGGTTAACGAAGCTACCGCCGTTGCAATGAACTTGCCCGGATTGACAATCATACTTCCTGCAGAATTAGTCCATCCCGCACTTCCACTTAAAACAATAGAAGGATAAAAGGCGGAACGAGCCTGATTTGTGGCATAGAAAGCTGCTTCCAACGAACGCTCCGCACTGCGTACATCGGGACGGTTGGCAAGCATTTGCACAGGGATGCCTACCGGGAAATGTTCCTTCAGCATATAAGAACTGTCCCATGTGCCCGTTCTCTCAATAGCATGAGGAGATTCAGCCAACAACAACGACAAACTGTTTTCTACCTGGTTAATTTGTTCTTTCAGATCAAGAACTGAAGTACATATAGTATAATATGTAGCTTCCATTTGTGAAACGGCAGCTTCATTTGCCAATCCGGCTTCCATCAGAGCACGGGTTGCATCTACGGTTTCTTTCCAGGACTTTTCAGTCCGGACAGAAATGGCCAGCTGATTGTCCAGCATCAGCAAGGTATAGTAAGTATTAGCTATACCGGCTATCAGCTGTGTCCGGACAGCCTGTTTATAGTCACGGCTCTGTTCCAGCAATGCTTTCGCCTGGCGTTTCGCATTACGGATGCGGCCGAAAATATCAATTTCCCAACTTGCCGCCACCGGTAAAGTATAAGTTTGTACAGCTTTTCCTTTGTCAAAACTACTTGCTGTCCCCTGAGGTGACAGAGCGAAAGAAGGCAGATAAGCCAATTTGGCTGACAGCATAGCAGCTTCCGCCTCTTTCACACGCCATTGTGCTGACTGCAAATCCGTATTGTTCCGCAAGCCTTGCTCTATCAATTCCTGAAGCCGCGGATCTGTAAAAATCTCCTGCCAGCTCAGGTTGCCGATATTATCCACGGTATCAGCAACTGCCACCTCTTCCCCATACAAATTATCGGGCACTTCGGTTGCAGGTTTATATTGGGTATATATGCCGCAGCTACTCAATGTGAGCGCTGCGACAGTCAGAGTGATGATCTGTTTTTTCATTTTTTCTCTTCGTTTTTGCTTTCGATGTGGTGTTGTCTCTCTTCTTTTGCTTCTACACATTCCTCTTGAATCTGCCAATCGGCCGCCGGCTGAAACTGAATAGGACGTACCTTTTCCTGTAAATATTGGAATACGATAAACAAAGAAGGTACAATAAACAGCAACGCCAGCGTACCGATCACCATTCCACCCACAGTACCTGTTCCCAGCGAACTGTTTCCATTAGCACCTACTCCACTGGCAACCATCAACGGGAACAGACCGAAAATCATAGTCAGTGCCGTCATCAGGATAGGACGCAAACGGGCTTTGGCGGCAGAAAGTGCAGCGGAAGTCAGGCTCATACCTGCCTTACGACGCTCGGTAGCGTACTCGGTCAGCAAAATGGCAGTCTTAGCAAGCAAACCTATCAACATAATCAAACCGGTCTGCAAATAAATATTGTTCTCCAGTCCCATCATCTTCGCAAACAGGAAGCTACCCATCAGCCCAAACGGAACAGACAACAACACCGCAAACGGAATGAGGAAACTTTCATAAAGTGCACTTAAAATCAGATAAATCATCAAGAAACAGATAGCAAAGATGATAATGGTAGTACCTCCCTGGTCGGTCTCTTCACGGGTAATACCACCAAAGTCGTACCCAAAACCTTTGGGAAGTGCCTGTACGGCAGTTTCCTGAACGGCACGGATGGCATCACCGGTACTATACCCTTCGGCAGGCATTGCATTTACAGCAATAGAATTGAACATATTGAAACGGCTCAGCGATTCTGCCCCATAACTGCGGGTCAATGTCACAAACTGGCTGAGAGGAGCCATCTCGCCATTAGACATACGCACAAAGATATTATTCAACGAGCTTTCATCCACACGATACTTCGGATCTGCCTGAATCATAACCTTATATACTTTAGAGAAACGATTAAAATTTGAAACATACTGCCCACCATAATAGCCGGACAATGTGCTTAGCACAGCATCCGGAGTGATACCGGCACGCTTACATTTGGACGCATCCACTTCTACCGTCCATTGCGGATAACGGATATCAAAAGTAGAGTATGCCATCGCGATCTCGGGACGTTGGTTCAGAGCACCCAGATATTGTTGAGTGGTATTGAAGAAAGTGCCCACATCACCACCTTGTTTATCCTGCATATGGAGTTCCAACGCATTACCCATACCATACCCCGGAATCATACCCGGAGAAATAGCAAATATACTGGCATCCTTAATGTCTGCCGTACGGCCATATACCTGTCCGATTACTGCCTGAACATCATTTTCCTTTCCTTCACGCTCATCCCAAGGTTTCAGTTTCAGAATCAACATACCAAAAGAGTTACCCTGTCCGGCTAGCAGACCATAACCTGCCACACGCTGCACATGCAGCACCTGAGGAATATCCATCATGCGCTTTTCAATACGCATCATTACGTCATTAGTCGTTTTCAATGAACTACCTGCCGCCGTACTGACATTCACAAATACAACCCCCTGGTCTTCATCAGGTACCAAACTGGTTTTAGTTGTATTCATCAAGAAAGCCAATAGTACTACCGAGGCCGCAAGAAGTGTCCATACCATCCATTTGCGTTTGATAAAGAACAATACCCCTTTCTTATATCGTTCAATCATTGCATCGAAAGCAGCATTGAACGCTTTACGGAAACGTGCTGCAAAATTGTTTTTTTCCGTTCCATCCTCATTGATATACGGTTTCAAGAACAAAGCACACAGCGCCGGACTCAAAGTCAGTGCATTGACGGCAGAGATACCTACGGCAACCGCCATAGTCAAACCAAACTGAGTATAAAAAGTACCCGAAGTTCCACTCATAAACGAAACCGGAATAAACACAGCCATAAATACCAACGAAGAAGAGATGACCGCATTGCTAATTCCCTTCATCGCATCAATACTAGCCATATAAGAAGAACGATATCCCACATCAAAACGCGCCTGCACCGCCTCGACGACAACAATGGCATCATCCACCACCGTACCGATCACCAACACCAAAGCAAACAGGGTAATCAGGTTGATACTGAATCCTGCTATGGACATAAAAGCAAATGTACCAATCAAGGACACGATGATCCCCACCAATGGAATAATAGTAGAACGGATATCCTGCAAGAATACATATACAATTAAGATTACCAAAAAAATGGCCTCGAACAAGGTCTTTATCACCTCATGAATAGATGCATACAAAAAGTCATTGGAGCTCATTACCTGAACCATCTCCACCCCTTTGGGCAGATCCTTCCTTGCTTCTTCCAAAAAGGTATCAATATTATTGTTTACTTCTGTCGCATTCGATCCTGCCGTCTGAAAAATCATACAGGAAATACCAGGATGACCATTCATAGCCCCGTGATAGGCATAACTTTCCTCGCCCATCTCTATATCGGCAATTTCTTTCAGCTTCAACACTTCGCCATTATCCGAAGACCGGATCACAATTTCCCCAAACTCTTCCGGAGTAATCAGACGCCCTTTATACTTCATTGTATATTGATAAGTTTCATCAGAGTTTTCTCCGAATGAACCGGTAGCCGATTCAATATTCTGTTCAGCCAACACTTGGGTCACATCCGATGGAATCAATTTATACTGGGCCATCACGTCAGGCTTCATCCAGATACGCATACTATAGTCACCCCCCATAATCATCATATCACCCACACCCTGGATACGAAGAATTGCAGGTTTCAAGTTAATACTGATATAGTTGGACAAGAATTTCTCATCATACGAATCATCCGGACTATATAGTGAGAACATCTGCAAAATACTGGTCTGCCGCTTTGAGGTAGTCACACCCACCTGCGTTACTTCTGCCGGTAACTGTCCGGTAGCCTTCGATACACGGTTCTGCACATTGACCGCTGCCATATCGGGGTCTGTCCCTTGTTTAAAATACACAGTGATATCCACAACTCCGGCATTTGAAGCGGTAGAAGTCATATAAGTCATATTTTCCACACCGTTAATCGCTTCCTCCAACGGAGCGATAACACTCTTCTGAAGAGTTTCCGCACTGGCACCAAAATAAGAGGTACTTACCTGAATGGTAGGCGGAGCAATATCAGGATATTGTTCGACGGGCAAAGTGAACAGCCCGATGATACCCACTACCACTATCGAAATAGAAATAACAGCCGACAGGATGGGGCGTTCTATAAAGGTTCTTAAATTCATAGTCTTTCTTAGTTCTGTTTTACTTTAATGGGAGTACCTTCACGCAGCAAACCTACGCCTTCCGCTACAATGATATCCCCCTCTTTCAATCCATCGTTCACGATATATTCCTGTCCTCCATTTACACGGGTCACACTGACAGGAGCTGATTGTGCCTTGCCGTCCACGACTTTATATACGTATGTAATATCCTGAATTTCAAAAGTTGTAGCCTGAGGAATAACCAAACTTCCTTTCATCGTAACCGGAAGAATCACATTTCCCGATGTTCCGCTATACAGCAACCCATTCTTATTCGGGAATACGGCACGCAGACTTGCGGTACCCGTATTACGGTCTACCACCCCACTGATGGTTTCAATGCGTCCCTTTTCGCCATACATAGACTTGTCATTCAATTGCAGTTCCACTTCCGGCATATTTTTCAACGCTTCTGCTTTGGAACCATATTGACGGGTCAGAGCCAACAATTGATTTTCAGTCATCGAAAAGTAGACATACATATCCGAATTATCAGAAACCGTAGTCAACGGTTGTGGCAAACTGGCACTAACCAATGCACCTACCCGATAAGGCAATGTACCAATCACCCCGTCCGAAGGACTTTTCACCTTGGTATATGAAAGGTTATTGCGAGCACTGACTTCCTGCGCCTTAGCCTGAGCCAATCCAGCCTTAGCGGTCAGGTAAGAGTTTTCCGCAGTCTTCAGATCAAACTCTGAAACCACCTTTTTGGCAAACAATTCTTTCTTGCTGTTATAAGTCAGTTCGGCTGTGGCAAGACCGGCTTTAGCCGATTCCACATTGGCGACAGCAGTTTCCAATGCCGCCTTATAAGGCACTTGGTCAATAATACCCCAATTCGGGATAAAATAGCGATTAGTTGCATGTTAAGACAGATAC
>CANPJW010000062.1 GCA_947574505.1 uncultured Bacteroides sp.
GTAAGTTAAAATATCAGCTATAAAATTATGACTGAAGAGAATTTAAACAGGCTCTAAATGATATTCTATAATCCCGACAAGACCAGGATATGTATACGCAGGTTTATTTCAAAATAAAAAAACGAGTCAATTCCTTTATGGAACCACCCGCCTCACATCAGAAAAGCCTTAAAGGCTTTTCTTTTCATTACCTCCTTTTCCTGAAAACCAATCTTCTTTGTACCCTAAAATGTCTTACCTATTGTTATCCTTTTACCTTCCATTAAAAACTTTCCTATTGAACTAAAAACTTTAATACCTTAAATTTATTGTCTTATCTAATACCTTCATATTTTCTTTTACCTTATAAACTAATAGCAATTTCCCAATTGCCCTGCAAAGGTACGAATAAATTCCGTGTGCGCAAACGGTTTTATATTTAATAACATTTCATCAGACTATAAGCCCTTCACATCACTCAGCGTAACCAGTTTATTTACAATAGCATAAATAGTCAGACCGGCTGCACTATGTATTTGCAATTTTTTACTAATATTTCTCCTGTGAGTGATGACTGTATGAATAGACAAAAACAGCTTTTCTGCAATTTCCTTATTCGTCATTCCTTTCACCACACAAATTACAATTTCTTTCTCCCGTTGGCTGAGTGCATCCTGACTATCTGTTTCTTCTTCCTGAGAAACCATATCCAGCAAACCTGCAATCTTCTTGGAAAGAATTTCCAAATCGTCAAAGATAGAAATAGACTCATCGTACTTGCCCAACAAAGAAGCATCTACAAAAGAAGTGACCAAAGCTATCACACGTATTATTTTACCAGACGTTTCTTCCCGGAACTTAGCTACATCGAAATAATCACCGAAAGCCGGATTGACAATCAGCATGTCAGGACATTGCGTCCGGACACAATCATGCAACGCCTCAACGGACAACAATTCTATGGGTTGCATCTTCACATTAGAAAGACGTTTCAAGGCGGCAGTCAATCCACCACGAATAATCACAGAGTTCTCTGCAATCGCTATCCGAACAACTTCGTTATTTTTCATTTTCTCTAATTCTCCTTTCCAGATTCAGAATAGCAGGAACAAAAATATAATCTTCCACCTTACAATGAGACTCCAAGCCCGCCTCACAGGCATAAATATCGAAAAGAGCCGCATTAAGAAGATTTTCATTGGCTTTGGCAGGACAATATTTGATAATAATGTTCTTTAGTTCCGTCAGCTTCTCCCCTACCTGATCATGGTGTTTGGAGAATGTACTAATCTGATAATTCTTCGGAGCATTTCCTGCAATCAACGCATCCACATACTTGAAAACAGTCTTCTCTTCATAATCCATATGCTTGCGTACTTCGCGCGTATATTCATCAAAAAACTTCAGAATAAGAAATGCGACATCATCCTGAGAACAGTCAATAGCCTCAATCAGTTTACGCCGGATAGCAGGAAGAGAAAAATCAAGAAAATAACTATGCGCTTGCCGCAGATAGTCTATCAGCCCGGGGATCGAAATATTATCTTTATCACCATTCAGGCGGGAAAAGCCCTCTGTTATGAAGTTGACTACAATCAGAAACGTCTGGCAGTCTACACTGTTCTGCTCACAGACTTCTTTTACTGTTTTATCTCCGAAACCCAAGGATAGTCCGAAACGGCTCATCACTTGCAATAAAGAATAGTCATCACTGATAAGATCGATCATCTTATCTGTTGATTTATATTTTTGTAAATTATCCATTGATACCTACTTTATATTAGAGGCTACAAAGGAACGGAATATTTCACTGAAATACAATCATCATTTATAGGTATTTTGAACCATTACAAAATCCCAAATACCAATTACATGCTACTATTTTACATCACAAGTATAGGTGAACTTGTCTTTTTTTAGTAATTTTGTCGCTATCAATTTGTAATTAATAACTCGTAATAATCAATAAAATGGCAAACGAACTCGAATTGAAATACGGCTGCAACCCTAATCAAAAACCTGCCCGTATTTTTATGAAAGAAGGTGAACTCCCCATCGAAGTACTGAACGGACGTCCCGGTTACATCAATCTGCTGGATGCATTCAACAGTTGGCAATTGGTAAAGGAGCTGAAAGAAGCTACCGGACTACCGGCTGCCGCTTCCTTTAAACATGTCAGTCCGGCGGGTGCCGCCGTCGCAGTGGAAATGAGCGATACGCTGAAAAAGATTTATTTTGTAGATGACGTAAAACTGTCACCGCTGGCAACAGCATATGCACGTGCACGCGGCGCAGACCGCATGTCGTCTTATGGAGATTTTATCGCATTGTCCGATACTTGCGACGAAGAGACAGCACGCATCATTAATCGTGAAGTGTCCGATGGCGTTATTGCACCGGATTATACTCCCGAAGCTCTGGAAATCCTGAGAAATAAAAGAAAAGGTACATATAATGTAATAAAGATAGACCCTGCCTATCGTCCGGCTCCTATCGAACACAAAGATGTGTTCGGCGTGACTTTCGAACAAGGTAGAAACGAACTGAAAATTGACGAAAGCCTTTTGAAAGAGATGCCCACAGCCAACAAAGAAATTCCGGCTGACGCAAAACGTGATTTGATTATTGCCCTAATCACTTTGAAATATACACAATCCAACTCCGTATGTTATGCAAAGGACGGACAGGCGATTGGTATCGGTGCAGGTCAACAATCCCGCATTCACTGTACGCGTCTGGCAGGCAACAAAGCAGATATATGGTATTTACGCCAGCACCCGAAGGTGATGAATCTGCCATGGATCGAGAAGATTCGTCGTGCCGACCGCGACAATACCATCGACGTATATATTTCAGAAGACCACGAAGATGTATTGGCAGACGGCGTTTGGCAACTGTTCTTCACTGAAAAGCCGGAAGTGCTGACCCGCGAAGAAAAACGCGCTTGGCTGGACACCATGACAGGAGTAGCCTTAGGTTCGGATGCTTTCTTCCCGTTTGGAGATAATATCGAAAGAGCACATAAGAGCGGGGTAAGCTACATTGCACAACCGGGCGGTTCTGTACGTGACGACCATGTTATCAGCACTTGCGACAAGTATAATATGGCAATGGCATTTACGGGTATCCGCTTGTTCCACCATTAAAAACATCCCCTATAAAAGTGAAGATTTACAGTTGTCAATCCCAACTTTTAGCAATGTCAAAGTAAACTTTTTACTTTATATATCCCCATTTATAATGAGAATGAAACATTTATTCCATTATAAATGGGGATTTCCTAATTTATAAAGTACACCCTGTCTTTGCGACATTACATAAAAAAAGAGGACTTTATCCAATGAACCGGAATGTCTCTTATTGAAATTTCTTTTCTTCTTCGAGAAGCGTATTGTCCGGCGGGGCATACAACAAAGCGGATAAAAGTATCACTACTTTCACCCGCTTCTGACTTAACCTGAATTTGACCTAAATATTACAATCCTAATGAAAACTGATTATCAGGAAACATCCTCTATTCATGTTTCAACCATTCTTTCGGAAGAACAATCTTTTCACCTTTATCGTTTACCAATTCCATTTGCAGCACACCGCCATTGCAATCGAAATAACGTACTTCTATCGGATGCAATCCGGCTTTCAAAGCTTTCTGCACGATAATCTCTGCCGGAGAATGTGCGCCGTCGTTATCTCCCAGCAATTCACCGTCAAGTATCAACGTGCTGCCGTCGTCCGAGAGAAGGGCAAATGTATAAATGCCGTCAGCAGGAACTTCCAGATAGCCGGTCAGTATCAGACCAATATCGCCCTTCACTCCTTCGGGGATAGATACAGATTCTATGACGTACTCTTCCTTTATGGGAGCAGCGTCAATATCCGCACAGAGATTTCCGCGGAAGTCGTGCCATACAGCTTTCAGTCCGGGTTGTAAAGAAGCCGGCGTTGTTGCTGCTTCCGCATAAGGAGCTTTGACATATTTTGTACGTACCACGTCTGAAGAAGAACCATCCTTGCGGAAAGTACGGAAAGTAAAGTCCGTTGTCTCCTTTATTTTCAGGGCGCCGTCATAAAGAGACGATTGCTTGTCAGGCATGCTTCCATCCGTTGTATAGCGGATTTCAATGCCCGGCAGCGGACAAGTCAGATTCACCATAGTATCATCTATAAACGCGTTCACCTTGTAGAATCCCTGCAAATCGGGAATACGATAGTTCACTCCCATTACATCCATACGCTTGAATTGCGGAACAAGCTGACGGTAGAACTCATCAAGTCCCGGTCTGGTTACCGGCTCAGCCCAAGCTATTTCACTCAATGCTATCATGCGGGGAACAATCATGTATTCGATGCGCTTCATCGTCGGAATCCATTCCGCCCAAAGATTCGCCTGCACACCCCAGATATATTCTTTCTGTTCTGATGACAGTCTGTCGTCCGCATACGGGTCGAATGCTAATATCTTCTTTACAGAGTTCTGGTCTTGGGCATAGTCGAAGTAGAAAAATTCGTTCGGGCAGGCTATCACTTTTTGCTGTTGCATTGTTGCCGTAGGCAGTGCATCCTTCGCCCAACTTCTCCACCACGTAATAACAGCGTCCGAAGATAATCCGTCCTTCACCACTTCATCCCAGCCAACGAGTTTCTTTCCGTTGGCATGGAAGAATTTCTCCATATCACGTACAAACCATGCCTGAAGTTCTTCCACCGAACCCAAATTCTCCGTACGGATACGTTTTTGGCAACGGGGGCATTTCTTCCAGTTATTCTTTTCCACTTCGTCTCCACCCATATGCACATACTCATAAGGGAAAAGTTCGAAAATCTCCTTGAAGACATTCCGGCAGAATTCTAAAGTCTCATCTTTACCCGGACAGATGGGAGAAGAGAATATCTCTCCCCAGCCAATCAGACCGTCGCAAGCTAAATCCGGATACTGGCTGATAGCTGCCAGAAAATGTCCCGGCATATCAATCTCGGGTATCACATCAATCCCTCTCTGTGCGGCATAAGCCACTATTTCTTTTACATCATCGTGCGTATAATAACCTCCATACAACGTGTCGCCTTCCACAATCCGTAGTTTGTCCTCAGGAATCAGGAAGTCCGTATTGTCTTCCTCTGCCGCACGTGCCATACAAGTACGATCGTGGTTGTTGAATTGTCTCCATGCCCCCTTTTCTGTCAGCAGCGGATATTTCTCAATCTCTATGCGCCAGCCCTGGTCATCGGTGAGATGCCAGTGAAATTTGTTCAATTTGTACAGAGACATCAAATCCAACACGTGTTTCACTTCTTCTTTATTCCAAAAGTGACGAGAAGCGTCCAGCATAAATCCGCGCCACTCAAAACGGGGAGCGTCTTCTATCTGCACAGCAGGAATGGAGTAAGTACGCTTCGTGCCCTGCATTTCTATTTCGGCAGGAAGCAACTGACGGATAGTGGTAACAGCGGAAATAATGCCCGAATAATCGTTGGCTTCCACCCGGATAAATTCCGGTGTAGACTGAAGTTTGTAAGAACCGTGCTTCCCTTCAGTATTCCCCAACTGGAAATAGACATCTACCAGATCTTTATCAGCAGTGACTTCGACAGAAGATGACACTACGTTCCGAAGAATCTCTTGCAGGTAGCCGACTGCCGGAAAGAGGGACTGGTCGGACACCCCTATCTTCATTTCATCCTTAAAAACAAAGGCGCCCGACTGCTCGGTCAGACTTACAGGGGTAGGTAAAATTGCGACTTCCTGCTTGACAACAGACGTGCAAGCAGAAAATACACAAGCTGATACAATCAGCAGAGAGGTACTTAGTTGTTTGAACATGAGGTTAACTATTTAATAAATGATTTGTCTTGTTTTTAATTGACTATCTATATATAATACAACTAAAACAGGCAAACTACTAAAAGGAAATGAAAACTTTTTTGCGTCTCGGATTCACAAATTGCTATAAATGATTATCTTTGAACCCAATTATCACTACAAATAAGGATAAAGCCCTGCTCAAATGTCAAGAGAGAATATCTTAATCAAAACCTCATGGATTAGCACCATAGGCAATGCAATCCTGTCTGCATCAAAAATCATTATCGGTTTGTTAGCCGGAAGTCTGGCGGTACTCGGCGATGGTATCGACTCGGCGACGGATGTCATTATCTCTATCGTCATGATTTTCACGGCACGGGTCATCAGCCGCCCGCCTTCAAAAAAATACGTGTTCGGTTATGAGAAAGCGGAAAGCATCGCGACCAAGATTCTATCGCTTGTGATATTTTACGCCGGTATGCAAATGTTACTATCGTCCGTCACAAGCATCTTTTCGGATGAAGTGAAAGAAATCCCATCGGCTATCGCTATTTATGTGACTATATTCTCCATTGTCGGGAAACTGCTACTGGCATCATACCAGTACAAACAAGGAAAGAAAATAGACAGTTCTATGCTGACGGCGAATGCGATAAATATGCGTAATGATGTCGTTATCTCGGCGGGAGTTTTACTTGGTCTGATTTTTACCTTTATATTCAAATTGCCAATACTCGATTCGATAACGGGATTGATAATCAGCCTCTTTATCATCAAGTCGTCCATCGGCATTTTCCTTGACTCGAATGTGGAACTCATGGATGGCGTGAAGGATGTCAATGTGTATAATAAGATATTCGAAGCTGTCGAGAAAGTGCCGGGGGCAAGCAATCCGCACCGAGTCAGGTCAAGAATGATAGGGAACCGGTATATAATTACACTCGATATAGAGGTGAATCCGCAGATAACCATCACGCAGGCACATGAGATTGCCGGAGCAGTGGAGAAAAGTATCGAAAGCTCCGTAGATAATGTTTATGATATTCTGGTACATGTAGAACCTGCGGGAGAATGCCAGACGGATGAGAAATTTGGCGTGGACAAGGATATGGTCTGAATTGCCGGAAGTTGCACTATCCGGTAATCCTTTTATTATGGATTGATAAATCTTCGGCAGCAAGGAAAGCTATTCCGCTTCTTTTTCTTAACTTTGCGTTCATCGTTTACACTATAATAAAGATTTGATATGGAAGAAACATTCAGGCGCTATCCTATCGGGATACAGGATTTTGAACAGTTGCGCAACAACAACTATATATATGTTGATAAAACAGCATTGGTCTATCAACTGGCTAATACAAACACGGTTTATTTCCTGAGCCGCCCCCGCCGTTTCGGAAAGAGTCTGCTCGTCTCTACGCTCGAAGCCTATTTTCTGGGAAAGAAAGAGCTTTTCAACGGACTTGCCATGGAGCAGTTGGAACAGGACTGGACGGTGTATCCGGTGCTGCACATCGACTTCAGCGGCAGTAAATATATGGAAGCAGAGTCACTCCGCGCATCTATCAATGTACAATTACTGCTTTGGGAAAACGTCTACGGACGCCAGGAAGGCGAAGACACATTCAGTTTGCGTCTTGAAGGCATCATCCGACGCGCTTATGAGCAAACCGGACAGCAAGTTGTCGTATTGGTAGACGAATATGATGCCCCGATGTTGGACACTAACAGTGATCATGAGTTGCAACGTGAGATTCGCGGTATCATGCGAGACTTCTTCAGCCCCTTGAAAAAGTCAGGCAAATATCTTCGTTTCCTCTTCCTTACGGGTATCAGCAAATTCAGTCAAATGAGTATATTCAGCGAACTGAACAATCTTCAGAACGTCAGTATGAGCGACAATTATGCCGCTATCTGCGGTATCACCGAGCAAGAACTACTGACGCAGATGAAAATAGACATCGAACAAATGGCTCAAGCCAATGATGAGACGTATGAAGAGGCATGCGCCCACTTAAAGAAACAGTATGACGGATATCATTTCAGTAAATCCTGTGTGGATGTGTACAATCCTTTCAGCCTGATTAATGCTTTTGCACAAAAAAGCTATGAGAACTACTGGTTTTCTACCGGTACTCCTACCTTCCTGATAGAACTCCTGCAACAGATGGACTTCGACATCCGTCTGCTCGACCGTATGGACGCCAAGCCGGAAGATTTCGACAAGGCCACGGATTGTCTTACCGACCCCATTCCGGTGCTTTATCAAAGCGGCTATCTCACCATCAAGTCTTACGACGCCTTCTTCCGCACCTATACATTAGGCTATCCCAACGAAGAGGTGCGAATTGGCTTTATCGAATCGCTTATTCCTTCTTATCTTTACCAGCCAACGCGCGAAAGCAACTTTTATGTAGTGTCTTTCGTACGCGATTTGATGAAAGGAAACCTCGAATCTTGTCTCGAGCGTACCCGCTCTTTTTTCGCCTCTATCCCGAACGACCTGAACAACAAAGAAGAAAAGCATTATCAGACTATTTTCTATCTCCTGTTCCGCCTGATGGGGCAGTATGTGGATACCGAAGTAAAAAGCGCCGTCGGACGGGCGGACGTGGTTATTAAAATGCAGGATGCCATTTATGTACTTGAATTCAAAATGGACGGTACGGCAGAAGAAGCTTTGGCGCAGATAAACAGTAAAGGATACGCCATTCCATACGCGGCCGACCACCGGAAAGTAGTGAAAGCCGGCATCAACTTCAACAGCTCCACGCGGACAATCGGAGACTGGAAAATAGAAGAATAACCTATTATTGACGCATCCCGCCATCTCTTGACAGGCTTCACCATATAAATGAAAAGGCAGTAACTCCTCCCGTTGATAAGAAGCTACTGCCTTCTCTTTTAAAATGCGGACTTTTGTTGATAAGGTTTACCAATCTTAACAAAAGAGTAACTAGTTACACTCTGTAAAATTCGACAAGCCTGCAAAATCATATAGAAACAACCTAATAACTAATCTTCACTCCGGCAAAGAAGCTTCTCGGCAATGAAGGACCATAAATATAGCCCGAATCACGGTCGGGTCCTTTATCGAAATCATTCTGATAGGCGTTGAAGATATTCTGTATTCCGGCATTCACCTGCAAGTTCATTGACTTATAAAGTTTGAAATCATAGGCAGCTTTCAGTCCGATGTCGAAAAAGTCTTTCGTATTTACCGTAACCGGCTTATCAAGGAATCCAGGCACGACTTCGTGAGGAATCAACATTGAACCGGTATATGTACCGGAAAGAGCGATAGACAACGGTTTGACCGGAGTATATGTCGCAGTGAAATAACCATAAGTATTCGGTGTACGCATCATTTTCTTTACTGCCGGCGCATCCGGATTCCATTCATGAGGTTCACTATAATGGCTTTGCTGCAAAGTGACCCCTGCTTGAATCTGGAATTTGCTCAGATAGGCCATCTTTCCTTCCAACGTAAATCCCATTACCCGCGCACCCGGTGCATTATAACGGGTACGTGTCAGAATGCCATCCACTACTTCTCCATCAGTGAGAGCAAAGACATCGGACAATTTTGTATAAAAACCCTCCACGAGGAAGTTGACCTGAAAAGCACCGAATCGATGATAAACATCTGCCGAAGCACTCAAGCTCTGCGACCTTTCTTCTTTCAGGTTATCCGCCAACTCCACCATTGCCACATTGCCGCCCACATTCTCTACATGCAAATCCTCATCGAAAGCCTGCGGAGCACGAAAACCGGAAGAATAACTTAAACGAAGATTGATATCTTTAGTCGGATTGAAACGCAGATTGGCACGAGGGCTGAAAATGAGATGACCGATCAGATTATGCTTGTCAAAACGACCACCAATAAGGAATCCCCAATGTTCATTCTTCCATTCATTCTGCAGGAAAGCACTACCGATATTTACTTTTTGGTCTACCGTACGGTTGTATCCCCACATGTTATCTTCCAGTTTGTCCTGATTAAATTCTACTCCGGCAGTAAAGTCGGAAGGCATGAAAATACATTTACCGAAACTGTACACATACTGTGATCCTGCCATCCAGTTTAAGTCCGTTGTATTTCCATAAGCGTTCAAGTCTTGTCCACCGCCATAATAGCTGTCACGATTGATATGCTGTGCGGAAGCGAATACATTGAAACGATGCTTCTCATTAGGTGAAAAATAATCGAATTTCACGCCACCGCCATTGATGGAATGTTCGGTCTGTTCGGCCACATTCGCTTCATGAGGCGGACGGTTCAGCAAGTCTCCTCCCCTGCGGAATTCTTCCATATGATGATATTCGAAAGTCAGTTTTGAATAAGTACTTGTCTTCAGGAAAGAACGGAAGCCGACGGTCTGTCCATGTATCTTAGGGATTTCAGAGTATCCGTCTCCATCGTGGTCATATGCGGAACGATGACGGTTCTGACCAAAGATATATAAACCGGCACGCTGTTCCTCCGTCACAAGTGAAGCATTCAGTGCCGTACTGTTATCGAAAGCACCTCCGTCACCAATCCCCGTAATCGTATGAGACAACATACCCGAATTACGAATCGGCTCTTTGGTGATGATATTGATCGTGCCCGCAATAGCAGACGAACCGAACAATGCCGAACCACCGCCACGCATCACCTCTACACGCTCTATCATACTGGCAGGAATCTGTTCGATACCATATACACCGGAAAGGGCACTGAAGATGGGACGCGAATCTAGTAGGATTTGTGTATAAGGACCATCCAGCCCGTTGATACGCACTTGCTGAAAGCCGCAATTCTGGCAATTGGATTCTACACGGACGCCCGGCTGAAAACTCAGCCCTTGTGCTAAAGTCGTCGAGTTGGTATTCTCAAAGATCTTCAAATCAACCACATTCACCAATGTCGGTGCCAAACGACGAGTCGTTTCATTACGGTTGGCAGATACCACCACGCCATCCAAAGCAACTGCGTCTTCTTCTATTTCAAAATCCTCTTCCAAGGTACGTCCCTTTTTCAAGATTACATTCCTCCTTACCGTTTTATAACCGACAGAACTTACTTCGAGTACGAAATTCCCTTCGGGAAGATTCTTCAAAAAGTAATGTCCGGTAGCATCAGTTACGGTTCCGATGGTAGTACCCTTCAATGCCACTGTGATATATGGCAGATGCTCCTTCGTGTTTTTGTCAAGGATATGACCGATAATATTAGCATCCGATTTACGTAATTCCGGATGATTAGGATATTCATGGGCTTGTCCTCCGAGAGCAGGCAACAGTGCACAACACAAGCAGACAAGCGAAAAGATATATTTCTTCATTTTTCGTTTGTAATTCGTTTTCGTTAAGTATTCACATGAAAAAGCAAATAATATCCTACCTCGTACAAGGCAGAATGTCATCAGTTAAATAGCGAAAAAACGAAATGCAGGCGGAGCGCGGAGTGCAATCACTCCATGATAAGGAGAACAAAAATGTATATGCTGCAGACAGCCGAGCAACAGACACAATAAAAAAGGAATAAAAAGGGAAAGAGCAAATACAACAGCCGCACCGTCCGCCGTCAAATGAGACAGGAGATGAATATGTATCAGTTCGACTGTTGAATGCTGATGTGCCGCCCCTTTCTTAAACGGGTGTGAATGCACGATTGTCACGCCATTGACCACATGTACGTGGGCAAAGAACGTAAGACTTGCCAGATACGACACAAAGAGTATCGGCAAGAAATAGCGCATTATATTCAAGAACAATCGTTTCACCTCATTTTTACTTTGGGACGGCAAAGATACAAACTATTTGTTTAACAATCAATGTTTCTACGGAGTACCGTTAATAAACAGCCGAAGCTATCACTTGTATAAACAGAATCAGGAATACCATAGCAATCGGGTAAACGGTCGCATATGCCACGCTGGGGATATTACTGTCCACCATCGAATCGGCAGCAGCCAGACCGGGCGTACTGGTCATACCACCGGTAATGGTTCCCAGTAAATCGAGCAGACTGATTTTAAATACCAGGCGTCCTACAATGGTCGCAACAAGCATCGGAACCAGCGTTATGGCAGCTCCCACCCCAAACATTAGTAATCCGCTTTCCTGGAAAGTGGCTACGAGATTCTTTCCAGCAGAAGTTCCTACTTCAGCAAGAAAAAGAAGCAGCCCCAATTGGCGCAGTAATTGATTGGCCGGTCCCGACATAGACCAGATGACAGGTCCTGTCTTACCGACAGCACTCAATATGAGAGCTACCATCAGAACTCCCCCAGTCAATCCTGGCGAAAATGACAGGCTTTCGGAGAAAGAGATATTTATTTTGCCGAACAACACTCCCAATACAATACCCATTGCAATCGGGAAAAAGTCAGTATCGGAAAGTTTCTTCGCATTATTTCCCAATAGACGGGCTACGCCTTTAAGTCCTTCCTTCTCTCCCACAATCATCAATTTATCACCGAATTTCAATGCCAAATCTGGCGATGGGGACAAGTCAATACCGCTTCGACGGACACGGGTCACTGTGCAACCGAAGTTTTTCTGTAAGTTCAAATCACCCAGTTGCTTGTTTATCATATCCTTTTTGGTCAGCAACAAGGATTCTATTTCCTGTGTTTTATCCAAAGGCAGTTCGCCCTCTTCGCGTTCACCTACCAATACTGCGAGTTGGTTCAATGCTTCTTCGCTACCTACTGCCTGGATATAGTCTCCTTCATGCAGCACGGTAGAGGCAGTAGGAATAGATATTTCATCTTTGTGCTTCAGGCGGGAAATTACAGCCCCTGTCATGGCACGTGCATTAATTTGCATCAGGCTACGGTTGAATACATTTCCATTAGTGATGCGATAGACACAGGTAGTCAGTTCCGGGAACTGTCCACGGCGTTCTATCTCCAAACGTCGAGCTTCTTTATCCAAATCCACCCGCATGATTTTAGGCAGCAGTTTGACAAACAAAATCACACCAATAACTCCGAACGGGTACGCAATACCATAAGCTATGGAAGCCAAAGGTGAATGTGTGCTGTCAATAGCGACTGCTAAACCCGGCGTACTGGTCAGTGCTCCGGCAATCAGACCTACCACACTGGGGGTGTCGATATCGAACGCATACTTCAATCCTACTGCCGTGAGACAGGCGGAACAAATGATAAGCATAGTAATAAGGATCAGCGTCTTTCCTTTGCTACGGAAAGAATCGAAAAATCCGGGCCCTGCCTGAATACCGATGGTAAAAATAAAAAGTACCAAACCGAAATTTCCCAGTTCTTTGGGAATGATAACACCAAAGTGCCCGAAAAGAAGCGCGATAAAGATTACCGCCGACACATCAAGAGATAACCCCTTAATTTTAATTCTTCCCAACATAAATCCCAATGCGACAATCAGGAAAAGGGAGAAATAAGAGGAATGCAATAAGTCAGTAAACATAAAAAATAAAGGTTAGTTAGTTTTAAGGGCGCAAAGGTACGGATTTTATTTTAATCCGCACAACATCCATCTTACTACAATCGCCAAATCAAAAAATTCCTGCCCGAAAAACAAAATGTGTCATTGAAACACATCTTAACATAAAACAAAATGTGATTTTTAGTCAAATTAAAAGCCTGTTTAAACTCAATGAAACAGGCTTTTAACTTAATCAATGACCATGTAAACAGATAAATCAGAATTTAGAAGCGATGGCAAAGCAACTCTATGATTACTGGTTTGTGCAGTTTGATTTCCCGAATGAGGAGGGGAAACCGTATAAATCTAGTGGAGGTAAGATGGTTTGGAATGAGAAGTTGAAGCGAGAAATTCCCGAAGGATGGGATATATCTTTAATAAAAGATATTGCTACCACATATTCAGGAGGTACACCCAAATCAACAAATATAGAATACTACGATAATGGAGAAATAGCTTGGATAAACAGTGGGGAACTGAATAGTCCTATAATCACTAAGACTACCAATTATATTACAAAATGTGGATTAGAAAACTCAAGTGCAAAGTTATATCCAAGCAACAGTATATTGGTCGCAATGTATGGCGCAACAGCAGGTAAAGTTAGCTTGCTTACATTCGAGGCTTGTTCTAATCAAGCCGTTTGTGGCGTTATCCCTACAATAGAAAATATGTTATACTATGTGTACTTCCATATATCATCATTGTATAGCCATTTCATTACACTCAGTACGGGTTCTGCAAGGGATAATATTTCTCAAGATACAATCAAGAATATCTTATTGCCCATACCAACAAGAAATATTCTGAAACTATTTGATGAAAAGATTGGAAGCATTTACCAAACGATTATAAATAACTACCAACAAATAGATTCCTTGACTAAGCAGCGAGACGTAATCATTCTATTTTCCGCCACGACAATTTTATCGGCTGTTTTTCAGCCGAT
>CANPJW010000063.1 GCA_947574505.1 uncultured Bacteroides sp.
AAAACATAGTTCTGAAGGAACTAAGGAAACGGAATTACTTGATTTTCAATAAACTAAAAAAAAATCACAGCTATGTTAAAACGACTAAAATCAGTCAGTATGTTGCTGTTCCTAATGGGTGCCTCTACAGGATCAGCATACGCGGTCGCCAATCCCGGCGTTACCGATGTGAAAATCACACAACAGACAGGGACGTGTAAGGGAGTCGTAGTAGATGCTACAGGTGAAACCGTTATCGGTGCGTCTGTAGTAGTGAAAGGTACGACCAATGGTACTATTACCGGTATTGATGGTGACTTTTCCTTGTCAGGTGTTAAACAAGGAGATGTTATCCAAGTTTCCTTTGTGGGATATCTTACCCAAGAGATTAAATTTAAAGGAGAATCTTTAAAAATTATTCTTCAAGAAGATTCACAAACTCTTCAAGAAGTGGTTGTAGTAGGTTATGGTGGTGTTCAGAAAGCCAAAACAATGACTGCATCTGCCGCTACCGTAAAGATGTCCGAATTGGCAAAGTTACCGGTTGCTTCTATGTCCGAAGGGTTGGGAGGACGTGTTACCGGTGTGGTAACTCAACAGGCTTCCGGTGCGCCGGGTGAAAACGCCAGAATTTGGATTCGAGGCGGTGAAAATATCTTGTATGTCATTGACGATGTCGTGATGGATTCGGGGCAAGGTAATGAGTTTTTCAACCGCTTGCGTCCGGATGATATCGCTTCCATGTCAATCTTGAAAGACGCTGCTGCAACTGCCGTATATGGTCCGCGTGCCGCTAATGGTGTAGTAGTGATTGCTACCAAGCGTGGACAGGAAGGCGCGCCTACCATTACTTTAAACCAAAAAGTGTCTATCATGACTCCTGCTTATCGTCCCAAAGGATTGAGTAGTTACGAGTATGCATTGGCACGTAATGAAGCGGAATTGGCAAGTTTCCAGGAGAGTCCGACTTTTAATGATACAGAACTTTCTAAATATTATATGGGCGATCTGTGGCAGAAAGGATACGGATTTGAAGAAATCCGTAACCTGGTGAACGAAAGATATAATTTAGGGTATTCTTTGCAAGACATCAACGACTTGTTCGATCCGTTAAAGACACAAGGTAAAAATATCCAGGACTACTATTCTTCTTACGACCCATGGGATATGTTTGATCATACACAGCCAATGTATCAAACTAATGTCAGCCTGCGTGGTGGTGGCGAACGTATCAAATATTATTCAAGTTTGGGATATATGAAGCAAAATGGTGTCAATGATAAATATTCATACGAACAGGTGAACATGATTTTGAACACAGACGCCATGTTGTTGAGCGACAAGAGTTTGAAATTTACTTTCAACTTGAACGGTAATACTTCTAACAACAATAAACCTGCCGATGGTGAAGGTGTGTTCAACAATGCCATGTATGGTGACTGGATGCCTAAGAGGCCGGCTGCCTGGAGTACCGGACTGCCAAGAAAGGGATCTGTGGAGGCGCAGTTGAACAACGGTTTCAACAATACAGAATCTTATCGCTTCCAGATGAATGCAGCTTTGAAATGGAGTGTGCCTTGGGTGGAAGGCTTGTCTGCACAGGCTAGCTTGAACTTCACTACTTCTTATTATCATCAGCGTCATTTTAACCATGATCAGGAAGGCGTTTATGACAATCCGTATGCTACTGCCGTTTCTTCCTATAATCCTGAAAACGCCAACTTATATGAAAAATGGAATAAGTATAAGTTGTTGACCGGCATTTTCCAGATTGATTATACCCGTTCTTTCGGAAAGCATAATCTATCTGCTATGGTGAACTATCAAAGTCAGGTAAGAAAGAGCAATTGGACGGATGCAAAGAAAAAAGGCTATCCTACCACTTTGGCTCCGCAGCTTGATCTAGGCGGTACATTAGTTTCTGCCGGTGGCTCTGCTGAAGAATGGGGTTCTGCTTCTTACATCGGGCGTTTTACTTACGACTATGACAATAAGTACCTGTTCCAATACAGTGCTAACTACAATGGTTCTTTGAGTTATAGCCCGGATAAACGTTGGGGATATTTTCAGGCTTTCTCATTGGGTTGGGTGATGTCCGATGAAGTTTGGTTCAAGAATTTGGTGAATCCGAACATTGTTAATATGATAAAATTACGTGGCGGATTTGGATTGGTAGGTAATGAAGTGGGAAGTCCATTTTCTTTCCTTACCCAATATGCGCAGAGTTCAAACCGCATATTGTTTGGAGAAAATATGGCTTCTAATGTAGGATGGTACGAGTCTGATGTAGCAAACAATTTACAATGGTCCAGCAGTAAGCAGTATGGTATTGGTCTGGATTTCGGCTTTTTGAAAGACCGCTTGACAGGATCATTCGATACGTTTTTATATTTGAACAAAGGAGATGTGATGGACATGACTGATGATATGATTCGGGTAGATATTTTAGGTATGCCGAACACTCCGAAAATTAATGCTCCGTACACTACTTCACGAAAAGGAGGTTTCGAAGTTTCGTTGAACTGGCAAGACAAGATTGGCAAAGTCGGTTATCGTGTAGGGGTAAACTATTCTTATTGGGATGAACGGGTGACTCGCCATAGCAGCTCTGATTCGGACTGGTGGACTCCGACATTCGACAATATCGGCAAACGTCCTTATGTAACAAACGGAGAATCTATAACATATCCTTATGGGTTGAAGACCAATGGATTACACGGGTCATGGCAAAAAATGTATAATTCCTTATTACACGCTAACAATAATATGACTTTGGGAACTCCGGCTTTGGTGGACTTAAATGGTGATGGTCGTGTAAATGATTACTATGTGTTCAATGCGGAAGGGTCTACTCCACATACTCAATTTGGTGTAACTTTAGGAGCCGACTGGAACGGATTCGATCTGGAACTGTTCTTCCAAGGAGCAACCGGTGCAAGGGGAGCTATGCCTTCTCCGCTCCGCAGCCAACAAAGCTATATGTGGAATTACGGACAATACGCGTTCCAGAATGCATATACACCGAGCAACCCTGATGTAGACGCCGCTCTTCCAACTCCGGTTCCTGAAGGCAATGGATTTGGATATAGTTACATTGACATCTGGTCTTTTGATGCCTCTTACCTGAAACTGAAAAATATCAGTTTACGTTATGACTTAAAACGTTCGGTTTTGAAAAATCTACCAGTTATTCAAGGATTGGATTTAAGTTTCGTTGTGACTAACGCATTTACTTGGACTAAAAAATCTTATCCACTGAAAGATTTGCAGGATCCCGAATTCATTACTACAGGTGCTTCTATCTATAATAACAATGGTACTTTGGGAAGCTATCCTACCCAGCGTTCTTATACTTTGGGCGTAACAGTAACTTTATAAAACTTGGTTAATATGAAACGTAAAAATAAAACAACTAAATATATTCTGGCCGGGTTATTTCTTTCTTCGATGATGGGAGTAACAACTGCATGTGATCCGTTAGGAATAGAACCTACAACAAAAGTGGATGAAGAACGCTTTTGGGAAAATCCTCAATTGGCTCGTTCTTATGTGAACAATTTCTATTTCATATCCCAATCGGCATCTGGTGACACCTTCCAGTCAGAACAGTGGTCAGATAACTGTCAGGGAAACTATGAACAGGACTGGGATACGTATCGACAGTACAATTTTAACAAACGTACTTATGATGAAAATAATGGTATCACTTGTTTCAGCGCCCCATGGAGTGGAGCTTATAAAAACATTCGTGCTGTAAATCTTGGAATTGAAAAAATTTCTTCCAGCAGCATATTGACAGAGGCTCAGAAGAACCAATTCTTGGGTGAATGTTACTTTTTCCGTGCTTTTATTTATTTTGACATGGAAAAGTTTTGGGGAAGCGTTCCTTATGTAGACAAAGCGTTAACGATTGAAGATGAAACCTATTTGCCTCGTACTAAACGCGAAACTATTTTCGACAATATTCTAGACGATTTGCAGAAATCCGTAGATTATTTTAAAGCTTATGGTGGAACGCATACGCTTGGTATGGTAAATGAAGATGTAGCTAACGCATACATCTCTCGCGTGGCTTTATATGCAGCCAATGCGGCCGATGCTTCAGCCAAAGGTCTATATTCGGATGATGCTGAAGGCTTGTTCAAGTTTGAGAAGAATGCAAATCATTATTATGAATTGGCTTATAATGCAGCTAAAGGATTGATAGGCAAGTACAGTTTGGAACCGAATTATGAGGATCTGTTCACAAAAACAGAGTCACATACAAGCGTTGAGTCAATTTGGCCGGTCATGTTTAAAGAAAACCAACGTAGTGGTTTCAATCCAACTGCAAAGAACGGACCTGACGGGAATTATTATGGAGCAACCGAAGATGCGACTTATTCTTACGGGCGTCGTTCAGGTTTATTTCCTACACAGGATTTGGTAGACTGTTATTTACAGAAAGATGACGCTGATGGCAAATGGAAAAATTGGTGGGAAACTTCACAGGCAAAAGCCATGGGAATCCATAGAAATGCAGAAGGAGAATTAGAAGGAGAATCTGCTAATTATCGCGATATGTTCAAGAATCGCGATAGCCGCTTCTATTCCACAGTTACTTACGATGGAGCATATATGGGACCGGAAGAAGAACGTTATATTATTCAAACTTGGATTGACAATACTACACTAGATGAAAAGACCTTAAAATACAGTGCTTTACATTCTGGGTATAGAGTGATGGAAAATTTAAATTCCGCACCAATCAACAGAGCTTCCGCACAAACAATAACTGGTTATTATTCAAGGAAGTACTCTCAGTTTAATAAAATCAATACGGACGGGACTTTGGATTTTGACACCCAGCGTCAGACTTGCTATTTCAATGTACGGTATGCGGAAGTGTTGCTGAATTGTGCCGAGGCAAGTATTAAACTAGGCAAGACCGATGCGGCAGGCTATATCAATGAAATCCGTAATCGTGCCGGATTGCCTAATTATGACGGCAATGATTTGTGGAATGAAATGAAACTGCAACGTCGTTTGGAATTTGCATTTGAATGTCCGGGCTTCCGTTATTTCGATTTATTGCGTTGGGGGGAAGCAGAAGGCAAAACGACTATTGAAGAGTTGAATACTCCTTCCAGAGGATTATGGATTTTCCGTAAAGGTATGGAAAGCGAAAAGGCTGGTGAGAATGGTTATCCTGTAGAGCCGGGTGGTGAAGGATATTTTACTCCTAAATTCCAGACTTTTGAGATGCCGTATTCTTATTATGAAAGAAAGTTTGATGATGCAAGATACTACTTTGTACCATTTTCACAGTCCATGTTGAGAGACTATACACAATTGCAACAGAATCCGGGATGGAAAAACTTCAACTATAACAATTAAAAAAAGATAGTTATGATGAATAAATTGCTAAATAAAATATGTATAGGTGCAGCTGTGTTGTGCAGTGCATCAGTTATTTCTAGTTGTACTGCCGGATTGACTTATGAAGAGGCACCGGAATCTGTTTATTCAGAAGTAGGGGTAAGCAAAATCGAGTTAAAAGCCCGGGAATTGTTTAATGACAAGATTTATGCAGTTAACTGGAACAAATGGGTGGACAATTATATTGATACTCGTTTGATTGGAAGTTCTGACGTTTTTACGTGGGTTAACAGAACGGGGGCTCCCTATACCATGCCGGATGGGAAAGTTGTGGCTGCCGGAGAATCAATAAAAGTGGAAGGTTCGGAAACAATAGAATCCGATAGCAGTGCGCCTGATGGCAAGGTGTATGTATTAAACGTATATGCCGCTTCGGATGTACAATATTCGACAGCTAACAAGGGGTTCTTGTTTGATGGCAGCAAGTTCTCCGGTGACTTTGAATTGGTGAATCCTGTTGATAACCGTTCACAATATGTAGTTCTTCCTGTTAGAAAGAATGAAATCATAGGTGAACTTTATCTGGTAAGCTATTCTGTCTGTACGGTAGAACCCGTAGGTGACTCTCCTAAATTGGGTATGCCGGGAGATTTTACCAAGCCTCGTCGTTATCTGGTGAAGAATATCGCTCATCGCCCTGCTGGAGTGGAGCAACATCAGCGTATGTATGAAGTACGTGTTACTTTCCTTCCGTAACGCAGGTGAATTCTTTTTTATAATAAATGAAAGGGTGGGCTTCAGGCTCACCCTTTCTTGAGATAAACAATTAACTGAAAATATATGAGACTGATTTTATGTTGGTTAGGGATATGGATATTCTGTGTGGGTCTGTTTGCGCAAAATACTAAGGACAATTCCTCTTATCTGTTTGATGAATTTCAAGATTGCTTGATTGTATATAAAGATGGAAGACAGTTTACGGCTCCGGTTAATTATGACCTGATAAAGAAGCATTATGTCTTTAAAGATCCGGAACAACAAGAAAAGGAGTTTTCTGATCCGGAATTGATAGCGGTGCTTCGCATAGGCAACAGAAGTTTCTTGATAGGAAAGCAAGAAGCGGTAGAGGTAATCCAAGCTCAGCCCAAATTCAATGTAATCTATACAGGTGATACACGAAGAGCCCCCAAAAAGATTTCGTATGGAGGAACTACACAAACGGCTTCCGTGGATAACTATTCAGGATTAACAGGTACAGGGTTGTCCGGTGGCATACAGGACGCCCAACGTATCGTTACCGGAATTAATAAAACCTACGAAGTTGGTGTAGGTAAAAAAACGAAACGCTTTTATAACAAGAAGAGTTTTTTAAAGCTTTTCCCTAAAAAACAACAAGTCCGATGGAACCGATACATCGAAGAAAATAAGATAGATTTCGGTTCTGTGGATCAGGTGTTCAAGCTCTTTCAAGTTTCTATTTCACACTAAGCATTTTCGCGGTCACAGAAATAGTCGGGTCCTTGGTAACCGGTTATTAAAAATGGATTAGTAGGAATATTCTTCATTGCTGTTTTTATGTTACATAAAACATGTAACGCAAATAACGCAATAAAGTTTGGATTGAGCAAATATGAGAGTTGTATTTTTGTGTTGCCCATTGTACCATGCTCTGACTTGACATGGTCCATGGCAATAATTTAATATGGCAGTTACAAGATATCTAAAGCAGAAGTTATGCAGATAATGATCATGTTTCATGGATAAGGACATGATACCTGGAGCATTATGATCCTTTGGAAAGCATCAGGAGCAGAAAACAGGAAGAGGGTATATAGCCGGAGCCGGCTGTTATACCCTCTTCCTGTAATGAGGTAGATTCCTTATTTCATCTTATACACCAAAGTTCCACCCTTCAAAATATCTTCATGCGAGATATAATTCTTTGTATAGGGTTCACCGTTCAGTGTGATGCTGTCAATGTACTTGTGTTCCTTTGACAATCCTTCGGCAATGATCGTGAAAGTCTTTCCGTCGGCCAGATTCAAAACGATTTCAGGCAGCTGCGGAGCGCCGAAGACATAATTGCCACTTACCGGATCTACCGGATAGAACCCCATAGCCGAGAACATATACCATGCTGACATCTGTCCGCAGTCGTCATTGCCACAGAGTCCGTCGGGTTCGGGACGATATTGCGTATCAAAGATTTCACGGATCAGTTCCTGGGTACGTTCGGGGCGGCCTGCCAACGTATATAAATAAGTAATGTGATGACTGGGTTCGTTGCCGTGTGCATATTGACCGATCAAGCCGGTAACATCTGCCTGGGTGGTTTCCAGTTTCAAGGTGAACAAAGAATCCAATTTGTTTAAGAATGCCTGTTCTCCGCCGAATAACTCAATAAGCCCCGGCACATCATGTTGCACATGCCAGGTGTACTGCCATGCATTCCCTTCGGTATAGTCTCCACCGGTACTTTCCATGTGGGCAACCTGACTAGGGTTGAAGGGAGATTTCCAACTTCCGTCAGCATTACGGGGACGCATGAACTGCGTTTCTTTATCAAACAGGTTCTTATAAAAATCGGCACGTTTGGCAAAATAAGCGGCATCTTCCTCTTTACCCATACGTTGGGCCATATCGGCTGCGGCATAATCGTCATATACCGATTCCAGTGTGGAGGATACTGATTCTGTCTTAATCAAGTCTGTAGGGAAATAACCGTATTTCATATAAGTTTCCCAATCGGATTTCAGTTTATGAGATACGGTCTGGGTATTTTTGATAGCATTGAAGGCACGTTCGGCGTCAAAACCCCGGAACCCTTTGCGGTACGCTTCGGCGATAACTGAAACACCGTGGTTGCCAATCATGGTATATGTCTCTTTTCCCCAAAGTCCCCAGATAGGCAGGAAGCCCTGTACTTCAGCCTGTTCTACCAATGAATTGACGAATCCGTCTACTTTTTCAGGAACCATTAAGGTGTAAAACGGATGGGCGGCACGATAAGTGTCCCATAAGGAGAAAGTGGAATAAAAAGCTCCGTTACCGGCTTTAACGATGGAATCGGCTGCATTACGGTACCATCCGTCTACGTCCGAGATTTGGTTGGGCTGTATCAGGGCATGGTAGAAGCTGGTATAGAAGTTGGTCTTCTCGTCATCCGTACCGGTTACTTCAATGCGGCTCAGATAATTGTTCCATTCGTTGTGGGCTGCTTGCTTCACTCCTTCAAAATTCCAGTCGGCTATTTCCGCTTCCATATTCTTCTTGGCTCCATCCACGCCGGTGGTGGACATGGCTACTTTCATCAGCAGTTCCTCTCCCGGCTTCATGTCAAAAGTAGCGATGATGCGTTTCCCTTTTTCAGTTTCGGCCATGGGCAGATACAGGGTATCTATGACGGGACGATTGAACTTCATAACAAAAAAGTAATCCTGGTTCACCCATACGCTGTTGCGTACATGTCCGGTCAAGGTTTGTGCATCTTCCCAATTGGTTTCGCAACTTTGTACTTGCGAATGGTATTGGTTTTCGTTCCACGCAGGTCCGTGCTGAAGGTCAATCAATACAGATGCCGAGTCGGCGTTATGATAGGTATAACGGTGCAGGGCGGCATGGGGAGAGGCGGTCAGTTCGGCCTTCACGCCGGGGTCGGTCAGCTCTACGGTGTAGTATCCGGGAGTCGCTGCTTCCTTGTCTTTGGGGAAGTGGCTGCGATAAGCGTCCCAGGCACGGGTGCGTGTTCCGGTAACCGGCATCACCAGGATGTCTCCCAGGTCCATACACCCTGTTCCATTAAGGTGTGTCTGGGTAAATCCCCATATCAGGGAGTCGGTGTACACATATTCCGAGCAATATCTCCAGCCGACAGCTCCGGTTACGGGGCTTGTCTGGATCATGCCGAAAGGACGGCAGGCACCGGGAAAGGTATGTCCGTTGTCTGCTGCTCCGATGAACGTGTTAACATACTGCGTGTAGTCAGTTTCGCCTGTCTTCTGCTGTGTTGTGGAACAGCCGAAGAGCGAGCCTGCCAATACAAATGCGCAAAGGATAGAATTGGTTTTCTTCATAGATTCGCAATTAATAAATATTTTGCGTAAAGATAAAGAGTTTTCTGGAAAAATGGGTCAAGAAATCAAAACAAGAAACGAATTAATAAGAAGTAAATGAATATCTTTGCATCTCTTAAATTAATAAACGACATGAAAAACCTTAGTTTGGGATCTCTCATGAGGATACTCTCTGCATTCATTTTCCTTTTATCGAATCTTCTTTAGATTAATCCGAAATGTTTCAACGCATTGGCTATTCCGTCTTCATCTACGGAGGTGGTCACATAGTCGGCCACAGCTTTTACATGAGGTTCGGCGTTTCCCATAGCTATCCCTGTGGCTACGTGTTTCAGCATGGGAATATCATTGCCGCCGTCACCGAAAGCCATGGTGTCTTTCAGGTCAATGTCAAAATATGCCAGCACTTTGTCTATTCCCGTACTTTTACTGTTGCCCCGTGCAATGATGTCGGCAAACAATGGATACCAGCGCATTGGCTCGCAATGGGTCAGCACTTTGCCGAATATATCTGTTTCTTTTTCCTCTTCGGCCGTAAAGTACCCCATTATTTGCAGGATGTCTTTTCCACGGGCTTCTTCTATGGAGGCGACAGGGGGAACAGGAATTTCAATCAGATCGGAAACAGCCTGTACTCTGTCATTCACCTCAGTGACGAACATTTCATTGCCGTATGCAAAAACGAAAGGTACCGGATGGCTCTGTTGGAAAGTGATAAGCCGTTCAATGTCTTCTTGCGGGATGCAACCTTTATAAATGGGCCGGTGGCCGGCGGTAAAGCAATAGCTTCCGTTTACGGTGATATACCCGTCAAACTCTAAGTCACCCAGGTTGTTTATTAAACATTGTGGGCGTCCGGTAGCAATAAAGATTTTAATGCTTTTATCACGGAGTGCCTTTAATGCTTCTTGGGTCGAAGCAGGAATCTTATGTGTTTTAAAAGAAACCAGTGTACCGTCAATATCGAAAAAAATAGCTTTAACCATACGTTTACCTATTGAATATTATCGTTATATATTTTCATTTTGCAAAGATGAGAATTAAAATACATGCACACAAATGCGATAAAGGTTAATTTTTGGCTTATTTGACTTTACAGATTGATTTTAATATCTATATTTGTGTTTCTAAAATAACAAGAGAAATGGCAGTTCAGTTTACAAGAATAGCAGTAAAGATCGGTAGTAATGTGTTGGCGCGTAAAGACGGTACGCTGGATGTGACGCGTATGTCGGCATTGGTAGACCAGGTGGCGGAATTGCGCAAAGCCGGGGTGGAAGTCATTCTGATTTCATCCGGGGCGGTAGCTTCGGGACGCAGCGAGATCAAGCCTTCCAAGAAATTGGATAGCGTGGAGCAAAGGCAGCTTTTCTCGGCGGTGGGCCAGGCAAAACTGATCAACCGGTACTATGAACTGTTTCGCGAACACGGCATCCCTGTGGGGCAGGTGCTGACTACGAAAGAAAGTTTCGGCACGCGCCGTCATTACCTGAACCAGCGCAACTGCATGATGGTGATGCTGGAGAACGGTGTCATACCTATCGTAAATGAGAATGATACCATTTCGGTCACTGAACTGATGTTTACAGACAATGACGAGCTTTCGGGAATGATCGCTTCCATGATGGATATGCAGGCGTTAATCATACTGAGCAATATTGACGGCATATACAATGGTTCTCCTTCTAACCCCGGTACGCAGGTGATACGGGAGGTGGAGCAGGGAAAGGATCTTTCGGACTATATACAGACGGAGAAATCGGGATTCGGCCGGGGCGGCATGCTGACCAAGACTACCATTGCCCGCAAGGTGGCCGATGAGGGCATTACCGTCATTATAGCCAACGGCAAGAAAGACCATATTCTGGTCGATTTGCTGCAACATCCGGCAGAGACGGTTTGTACGCGCTTTATTCCGGCAGAAGGCGGAGTATCCAGCGTGAAAAAGTGGATTGCCCATAGCGAAGGCTTTGCGAAAGGCGAGCTGCATTTGAACGAACAGGCCGTGAAAGTGTTGAAAGGACAGAAGGCGGTAAGCCTGCTTCCTGTGGGAGTGGTCCGCATAGAAGGGGAATTTGAAAAAGATGATATAGTGAAAATCATAGACCACCGGGGCAGGCAGATAGGAGTGGGACGCATCGGATTCGATTCGGCAGAAGCGCGTGCATTGCAGGGGAAACATGGACAGAAACCTATGGTACACTATGATTATTTGTATTTGGACTGATGCGGTGTGGTAATGATTTAGATAAAATGAAGTGACTATGGAACAGATAAAAGATATTTTTAAACAGGTGCGGCAGGCAAAAGGATCTCTTGCTTTCTGCAAGGAGGAGATCATCAATGACACCTTGTATGCATTGGCCGACAGGGTGGAGGCTGCTACGGACCGGATTCTGGAAGAGAACGCCAAGGATCTGGCGGCGATGGATCCGTCGAATCCCAAATATGACCGTCTCAAACTGACGGCGGAACGTATTCACGCCATAGCCCAAGGCATACGGCAGGTAGCCACGCTGCCTTCTCCATCGGGAAGGATACTGAGCCAGACCGTGCGTCCCAATGGCATGAAGCTGACCAAGGTAAGTGTGCCTTTCGGGGTGATAGGCATTATTTATGAAGCTCGTCCTAATGTGACTTTGGATGTGTTTGCACTTTGTTTCAAATCCGGCAACGCCTGTATATTAAAGGGGGGGAGCGATGCCGATTTCTCCAACCGTATCCTGGTGGAGATTATCCGGAATACCTTGCTGGATGTAGCCCACTTGTCTCCTTATCTGGTGGCATTGTTGCCGGCAGGACATGATTCGGCCGACGCGCTGCTCCATGCCCGCGGCTATGTGGATCTGATTATCCCCCGCGGCGGCAAGGGGCTGATAGACTATGTGCGGCAGAACGCCACGATTCCCGTTATCGAGACAGGAGCCGGTGTGTGTCACGTTTATTTTGACAAGGAGGGTGATGTGGCGAAAGGAGCCGCCATTATCCGCAACGCCAAGACACGCCGTGTCAGCGTGTGCAATGCCTTGGACTGTCTGATTATAGATGTGAACCGGCTGACCGACCTTTCCACTCTTTGTAGCGGCTTGCAGCAGGACAACGTGGAAATCTATGCCGATGACTTGTGTTACAATTATCTGAAGACTTCTTACCCTTCCCACTTGCTGAAACATGCTTCTACGGATACTTTCGGAACAGAGTTTCTGGACTACAAAATGGCAGTGACGGCGACTATGACCATACAGGCGGCTGTGGCCCACATTTCTATCTATGGTTCGGGACATAGTGAATGTATTGTGACGGAGAATGACCGGGCGGCCGATTATTTTATGAAAATGGTGGATGCGGCTTGTGTCTATGTGAATGTGCCTACTTCGTTCACCGATGGAGGTGAGTTCGGACTGGGAGCGGAAATAGGTATCAGCACGCAGAAGCTCCACGCCCGTGGTCCGATGGGACTGGAGGAACTGAACACATACAAGTGGATTATTCAGGGGGATGGACAAATAAGACAATAATACTATAAATGAAAAAATTATGAGATACTTTACAAACGTACACGATTTGGGCGACTTGAAGAGTGCCCTTGCCGAAGCTTTCGAAATCAAGAAAGACCGCTACAAATATGAAACCCTGGGAAAGCATAAGACTTGTCTGCTGATTTTCTTCAACAACAGTCTGCGTACCCGTTTGAGCACCCAGAAGGCAGCCCGTAACTTGGGCATGGATGTGATTGTGCTCGATGTGAATCAAGGTGCATGGAAGCTGGAGACCGAGCGCGGTGTCATTATGGATGGCGACAAGAGTGAACATTTACTGGAGGCTATTCCGGTGATGGCTTCTTATTGTGATATCATCGGTGTGCGTTCGTTCGCTCATTTTGAGAACCGCGAGGATGATTATACCGAAAAGATTCTGAATCAGTTCATCAAGTATTCCGGCAAGCCTGTATTCTCCATGGAAGCCGCTACCGGTCATCCGTTGCAGGCTTTCGCCGACCTGATTACTATCGAGGAGTATAAGAAGAAAGACCGTCCCAAGGTGGTCTTGACTTGGGCGCCGCATCCGCGTGCATTGCCTCAGGCCGTTCCCAACTCGTTTGCCGACTGGATGAACGAGGCCGATGTGGATTTTGTCATCACTCATCCCGAAGGCTATGAGCTGGACCCGAAGTTTGTCCGTGGCGCGAAGGTGGAATACAACCAGATGAAAGCCTTTGAAGGGGCTGACTTTATCTATGCCAAGAACTGGGCATGTCCCGGTGTCACCCGTCCTGCCGACTATGGAAAGATCCTGAGCAAGGATATGAACTGGACGGTAGATGCGGCGCACATGGCAGTGACAAACGATGCTTTCTTTATGCATTGTCTGCCGGTGAGAAGAAACATGATTGTGACCGATGAGGTGATTGAAGCGCCTACTTCGTTGGTTATTCCTGAAGCGGCCAACCGGGAAATTTCTGCTACAGTTGTTTTAAAAAGAATGCTGGAAGGGTTGGAATAACCGGCAGTCGGAATGACGTATTCTTCCTTTTCAATTTATCGTTTCACCTTAGTGATGAAACCGTATCACCCATGTGATGAAAATTGATCACCTTAGTGATAAAACTTCATCACTAAGGTGAAACGGTAAACAGAAAAGGGCAGCGGTAAGCATTCGGCCTCGTGCGTGTTTTTTTCCCCTCTTTTCCTTCCTACCTTTG
>CANPJW010000064.1 GCA_947574505.1 uncultured Bacteroides sp.
GCAAAAATATAAGAATGAAAAATGGGCGACAAGATAGAATCGCGGAGACGCTTACTATCCTATGACAAAATGATGAAGAATTTATGAATAAATCAATCATGGTAAATAATTGGTTATCAACACTTAATAAGTAAATGAAGAATTTGAAGGAAATAATCAGCCAACTGGATACTGTAACTCCTTGTGTTTTGAATCCGTTGTTTTTACGCCACAAATCTTCTGGTCCATTTGCATGCATACATCCCTCTGACCACCAGGTAGCTGATGAGAAAGGCTGTTACGGCCATGCAAATAATGTGTATTATGGCAGGAATCCCCTGAGGCAACAGCGAGGCGAACAAGTCATATCCCATTTGCACGAAGACGAAATGACACAGATAAATGCCGAAGGTCATGGATGCCACTTTTGAAAGAACAGGCGAAGAAGGTATTTTAAGCTTCTGTATGCAGACAAAAACAGGAAATGTCATCATAAATACATTGATGCCGCCGAAAAGCCATACTATTTCCAGATAGGCGTAGTTTCCCGGAAAATATTCCTGCATGATGAGGTAGCCGCCGAAAGTGATGGCGTACCCTGTCACAAACATAGGGATACCGATAGCCAGGGTTTTTCTCCAACTCCATTGCAGCGGGTATTTTACCAGATAATGGGCCAGTATCAGATAGCCGATAAATCCGGAAACATAATAAAATGAACCGAATGCATTCCAGTCGCACACTCCCAGGATATCCATATTGCCCCAGTTGCCGATATATCCCAGTGCGGGAGCGGCCATCTTTATGTAGGGAAGGAACAAGGAGATGCCCCAGATGGAAAGAAATAGCTTGATATCTTTCCGGGTAGCACGCTCCATCCATGCATGGAAGATGGGGATGATGAAGTAGAGCCCCACCAGCATATACAGATACCACAGAGGAGTGGTGTCATAGTTGAAATTGAAAATGAATGTCCAAATCTTCGTGATAGTCATTTCCAGGGTGAAGGCGGACATGTCTATGGTAGGATTGTCTGTCGTGGTGATGTAATTCAGATAAATGAAATACAATACAGGCAGCATGACCGACCAGAAGATAAGCGGGACAACAATGCGGCCGATCCGCTTTTTGTAAAATTCACTCATGCCGTTTCGTACAGGAAACAGCAGCACTCCTGTCATCATCACAAACAAGGGCACGCAACAGCGTACGGCACTTCCCAATGCGCACCCTTGCAGAAAAGTAGGACGGTCTGTGTCAAAACGTGCCACAAAAGGGTCACAGCAATGGGCGAATACAACTAAAAAACAGGCGGTGACGCGTAGCAAGTCTATCCATCCGATGTTCTCTCTTTTATTTATTTCCATATTCTCTGTTGGGCTTATTTTTGTTCAAGCACCACTACTAAGGGACGGTGATCTGATGCTACCGGTTCATTTACTACCTGTGCGGAGGTTACTGTGAAGCCTTTCATGTTCTGTTTCAGTGCTGTAATATAATCAATGGTTTCTGTAGGGGCGGGAGCCGGAAATGTATGCTGGTTTACGTCAGAAAGTATCTGAAAATCCTGTTGCAAGTATTTTATGAATGCGGATTCGGGTTCGGCATTCAGGTCGCCGGCCAGGAAAAAAGGTTTTTTGTGAGCGGCGGCAAAGTCTTTTATAAGCTCCAGTGAGGCCATGCGGTCTTCTTCGGTGAGAGACAGATGGGTGCAACAATAAATGTAGTTGTCGAACTCTGCCATAATCAGCGCACGTGCTTCTTCCCGTCCGGGAAGTGTCATGGTTTTCAGGCTGACGGGAATTTCTTTGGTGAGAAGTCCGATACCATATTTTCCTCCGTCGTAATCAATGGCAGGGGCAAAGTAAGCGTGCATTTGCGTACGTCCGGCTATCTCGCCCAGTACGTATTTTTGTCCGCTGCGGTGGGTCATGCTGTCCAGTTCCTGCAAGGCTACCACTTCGGGGTGGATATGATTGATTACATCGGCTATGCGTTGGAAGTCGCATACATCATCCATTCCGTTTGCATTTTTAATGTTATAGGTCATTAGCCGTAACGAATTTTGTGATTGTGCCGACAGGGCTAAAAGAAGGGTAAAAAGTAAGAGCAATGTCTTTTTCATATATTCATCAGGTTTTGATTGTTTAAATTCTCTCCAAAGATAGATAAATTCATTCTTTTTTTCTTTGCCCTCAAAGATAAAAAACAAGAGAAAGTTTTTATCAGAAAGGAAATGTTTCTGTTCAACAACTTGCCGGGGCTTTATTTCTTTCCTGCCGGAGAAGCCTGTGTCATACGGATACTGCTTACCACGCCTGCGGCAATGGCAAAGAATATGGCTAATAACAAACAAGCCTGCGCCCGATGTCCTTCGGCGAACATACGGAACAACAAAGCAACCAGTGTGGTTCCCAAAGTCTGACCTAACAGACGCGCCGTACCTAGCATACCGCTGGCTCCACCGCTTCTGTGAGTGGGAGCGGAAGAAACAATGGTTACATTATTGGGCGTCTGGAACAGCCCGAAGCCCATACCACAGAGTGCCATTCGCCAGATGATATTCCATTCTGCCGGATGGGGGGGAAGCAAATAGAGTGTGAATAGGCCGGTAGCGAAGATGGCCATGCCGATGCCTCCCAGCAATCCGGGATGTACTTTCTCTACCAGTCTGCCTGCAAGTGGTGCGGTCAGGATGGTAGCCAATGGCCAGGGGGTAAGTAGCAAACCGATCTGTACGGCGCTGTATCCCAATATATTCTGCATAAAAAACGGTAAGGAAACCATAGCCAGCATCTGGGCGGTGAATGAGGTGATGGAAGTACCGATAGAAAGAGCGAAAATAGGAATCTTCAGTAAGTCCACAGGTAGGATAGGGGTCGTTTCCTTCAGTTGGCGGCGGATGAAATAAGTGCCGATTATGATTAACAAAACCAACTGGATGGCAATGAACTTTCTGTTTTCGGCGTGTGCAAAACCTTCCAAGGTATAAATTAACAACCCGAAGGTCAGTGCGTTGGCTATTGCACTGATTTTATCAAACTTGTGTTTTGTGTCTGAAGCCGGATTATGCGGTAAGAACCGATGTCCGATCACTAATGCAGCCAATCCCAAAGGAATGTTGATTACAAAAAGCCAGTGCCAGCTTCCCAATGCTAAGATACTGCCTGCAATGGATGGACCTGCGGCGGCCGAAACAGCTACTACCATGGCATTTACGCCCATTCCGCGCCCTAGTATCTGCGGCGGGTAAATTAAACGGATAAGGGCGGTATTGACACTCATTACACAGGCCGCCCCGAAACCTTGAATGATACGGGAGACAGTCAGCATCCAGAAAGAGTCCGAGAGGGCGCAGGCCAAAGAGGCGCCTGCAAAAATGGAGATGCCGGTCAGAAATATCCGTCTGTAACCGTAAATATCACCTAATGAGGCAAATGATAGCAAGGTCATGGTAATTACCAGTTGATAGGCATTGACAATCCAGATGGCATTGGAAGGGGTGACATCGAAATCGTGTGCCAGCGTGGGTAATGCGATATTCATAATGGTTCCGTCCAGTACGGACATCATGATAGCCAGCAGTACGGCTACCACTGCGAAATATTGTTTAGGTATAAATGCGGTCTTTTCTTTGCTCATGATGCAAAATTAACGGAAATCGGTCAGATTAGGTTTAATTTCTTCTAAATAATTGCTATTCCAATGTTAAAGAACCGGGAATTTATAGAATGGTTAAGGAATAATGCTTATCTTTGCAGCCGTTAAAAACAGTGGAGAGATTTGAGTAGCTTGCAACCACAGAAAAAAATGCTAAAAAATACATTGACTTTCTTATTTACATTTATCTACTCTGATAACTTCCCAAGGTGGTTAACGAATTAACTTTTAATTTTTAATTCTTAATTTTCAATTTAGAATGGGATATTTATTCACATCCGAATCGGTGTCTGAAGGACACCCCGACAAAGTGGCCGATCAAATATCGGACGCTGTGCTTGATAAACTGTTGGCGTTTGACCCCAGTTCGAAAGTAGCTTGCGAAACCCTGGTGACTACCGGACAGGTAGTGCTGGCTGGAGAAGTGAAAACCAAGGCGTATGTAGATTTGCAGCGCATTGCACGTGAAGTGATTAACCGTATCGGTTATACCAAAAGCGAATATATGTTCGAAGGAAACTCCTGTGGCGTATTTTCTGCCATTCACGAACAAAGTGCGGATATCAACCGTGGCGTGGAACGCGAGGACCCTATGAACCAGGGTGCGGGCGACCAGGGAATGATGTTTGGTTATGCTACCAATGAAACGGAAAACTATATGCCGCTGTCACTGGACCTGGCACATAAACTGTTGATGGTACTGGCCGAAATCCGTCGTGAAGGGAAGGTGATGACTTATCTTCGTCCCGACGCCAAGAGCCAGGTTACTATTGAATACGATGATAACGGCAAGCCGGTACGCATTGATACGATTGTGGTTTCTACCCAGCATGACGAGTTTGTAACCCCGGCTGATTCTTCCAAAGAAGCTCAGTTGAAGGCCGACGAAGAGATGTTGGCCAAGATTCGTCAGGATGTGATTGAAATCCTGATGCCACGTGTCATTGCCGGAATTCATAATGAAGAAGTATTGGCTTTGTTCAATGACCGGATAGTTTATCATGTGAACCCTACAGGTAAGTTTGTGATCGGCGGTCCTCATGGAGATACCGGTTTGACCGGCCGTAAGATTATTGTGGATACATACGGTGGAAAAGGTGCTCACGGTGGCGGGGCGTTCTCAGGAAAAGACCCCAGTAAGGTAGACCGTAGTGCTGCCTATGCAGCACGCCATATCGCAAAGAATATGGTTGCTGCCGGTGTTGCCGATGAAATGCTGGTGCAGGTGTCATACGCCATTGGCGTGGCCCGTCCTATCAATATCTACGTAAATACGTACGGTCGCAGCAATGTGAAACTGAGCGACGGAGAGATTGCTAAGAAAATAGACGAACTGTTCGATCTGCGTCCGAAAGCCATTGAAGAGCGTTTGAAACTGCGTAATCCTATTTATGAGGAAACAGCTTCTTACGGTCACATGGGACGTGAGCCGAAAGTGGTGACCAAGACATACGAATCCATGTATCATGAAGCAAAGACGCTGGAAGTGGAACTGTTCACTTGGGAGAAGCTGGATTATGTGGATAAGATAAAGGAAGCGTTCGGTTTGTAAGAAACGGATTCGAATATGGTGATGTATACGGGCGAATTCAATTCGTTCCTGCGGCAATGAGCATCATTGGGGCTGGCAGGGGAGGATTGGATCCGCCCGAAAACATAAGGAATTATATGAATGATATAAAGAATGTATGTGTATATAGTGCGTCCAGCACAAAGATAGCGAAGGTGTATTTTGATGTAGCGGAAGAATTAGGACGTCTTCTGGCTGAAAAGAAGATCAATCTGATTAACGGGGCAGGCTGTATCGGCCTGATGTCGGCTACCTCCGATGCAGCATTGGCTGCAGGCGGTACGGTGACGGGGGTAATCCCTCATTTTATGGTGGAGCAGGGGTGGCACCATACAGGGCTGACCCGATTGATTGAGACGGAAACCATGCACGAGCGTAAACGGATGATGGCCGATTTGTCCGATGGTGTCATTGCATTGCCCGGAGGTTGCGGCACATTGGAGGAATTGCTTGAAATCATCACCTGGAAGCAGCTGGGGCTTTATCTTAATCCGATAATCATCTTGAATATCAACGGGTTTTATAATCCTTTGCTTGAAATGCTGCAAAGGGCGGTGGAGGGTAATTTTATGCGTAAAGAGCATGTTGTGATCTGGAAGGTGGCTTCAACAGCCGAAGAAGCGATAAATTTGCTCTATACAACGCCTGTTTGGAACAAGGAAATACGTAAATTTGCAGCGATATGAGTGAAACCTGTCATCCCGGAATAGCGTATATTCTCCAACTTTATACGGAAGAGCAGAGCCGTGTTGATACGGCTTTGACACACAGCGTGTGTCATATGTCCAAGGAAGACGGGATGAGAGGAATGACCCTGCCCTATCAGCTGCGTTCGGACTGGATGGTGACCAGTGTGCTGTTTCTTTGCTTTATCCTGGTATCATACGTGCTGGCACATGGCAAGAAACATCTTGAACAGCAATTTAAGAATTTTGCTTTGTCTAAAGAGCGTGCCAGTTTGTTTGATGATACTACCGCATCTGATGTGCGTTATACATTGGTGCTGATATTGCAGACCTGTATATTATCCGGCTTTTGTGTGTACGATTATTTCTCAGATCATGACCTGATTCTTTTCCGTACGATGCCTCATTATTTGCTGTTGAGCATTTACATTGCTTATGTGGTCTTTTTCTTTGTCATCAAGTGGCTTCTTTACAGCTTTATAAATTGGATTTTCTTTAACAAGACGCGCAATATTATCTGGCTGGAATCTTACTTTAATGTTGTAATCGGGGCCGGTTTTTTACTTTTTCCGATTGTACTTTTGATTGTGTATTTTGATCTGTCACCGCAAATTGCTCCTTATTCTATCGGTTTTGTTATAATAATTGCTAAAATTCTGCTATTTTATAAGTGCTTTAGTAACTTTTTCAACAAACTTTATGGTGCTTTCCATTTAATTCTGTACTTTTGTGCCCTTGAAATACTCCCTGATATTGTTCTGTGGAAAGGGATTATCTTAGCGAACAACATTTTGGTTTTAAATTTTTAGTACATTGAAAATAAAAAAAGTCCTCGTATCTCAGCCTAAGCCGACTTCTGAAAAGTCGCCATATTATGATATTGCTGAGAAGTACGGTGTGAAAATTGATTTTCGCCCGTTCATCAAAGTTGAGAGCTTGTCGGCCAAAGAGTTCAGACAGCAAAAAGTCTCTATTCTTGATCATACAGCTGTGATTTTCACATCGCGCCACGCTATCGACCATTTCTTCAGTCTGTGTGCTGAATTGCGTGTTACTGTACCCGAAACAATGAAATATTTCTGTACATCCGAGACCATTGCTTTGTACATTCAGAAATATGTCCAGTATCGTAAGCGTAAAGTGTTCTTCGGTGCGACCGGTAAATTTGCAGATCTGGTGCCTTCTGTCGTAAAGCATAATGCTGAGAAGTATCTGGTGCCGATGTCGGATGTGCACAATGATGAGATCAAGACTTTATTGGATAAAAATAAAATTCAGCATACGGAGGTGGTGATGTATCGTACGGTAAGCAATGACTTCACTCCCGAAGAAGAGTTCGATTACGATATGCTGTTGTTTTTCAGTCCTGCAGGAATCAATTCTTTGATGAAGAATTTTCCGAAGTTCGACCAAAAGGAAATTGCGATAGGGTGTTTTGGTCCTGCTACTGCTAAAGCGGTAAAAGACGCCGGATTGCGGTTGGATTTGGAAGCTCCTACTGTGGAAGCTCCGTCCATGACCGCGGCATTGGATATGTTTATCCGCGAGCGTAATAAGGATTAATTTTTGGTTTATATCCCAAACCGGGGGTTTTGTATCAATAAAGTTGTAACTTTGTGATTCGAAACCCTCGGTTTCTTTATTTTAATAAAAGAAAGAAGATTATGGTAGAATATACACTCGGTAAAAAAGAGCGTCTGAATAGTAAGACATTGATTGAGCGACTTTTTTCAGGTGGAAGCAAGTCTTTTCCGGCTTTTCCGTTGCGTGTGGTGTATATGCCGGTAGAGTCTGCTGAGGAAGATATGGCGGCAGCTTCTATTCTGATCAGTGTGCCCAAGAAGCGGTTCAAACGTGCGGTAAAGCGTAATTTGGTGAAACGGCAGATACGTGAGGCTTATCGGAAGAACAAGCATTTACTGTTGGATGCGCTGTCTTCCCGGAACAAAAGACTGGTTATCGCCTTTATATGGCTGGATAACCATATTCATTCTTCTGCCGAGGTGGAGGAGAAAGTGAAGAAGCTGCTGTTTCATATAGTGGAAAGACTGGAATGAAAAAGATACTTTCCTATCTGTTGCTGCTGCCCGTTTATTTCTATCGGGGGTACATTTCTCCAATGACTCCTCCTTCATGCCGTTTTGTACCTACCTGTTCGGAATATGCCATCGAGGCCATTAAAAAGCACGGTCCTTTCAAGGGAGTGTATCTGGCTATCCGTCGGATATTGCGTTGCCATCCCTGGGGTGGGTCGGGCTATGATCCGGTTCCATAAAATCCGTTGTCCTTATGTTGCTGGATATTCATACACATCGCAATGCTGCTGTATCGGGAGAATGCATTTTCAATGTGGAGCCTGCACGGTTTGAACCTGTGGAGGGGTGTTATTATTCTGTAGGCATTCATCCGTGGACAGTTTTGGAAACTGGTCCGGAAGATTGGACAACGTTGGAAAAGGCGGTTGGTCATCCCTCTGTTCTGGCCATAGGAGAGGCGGGGTTGGACCGCTTGGGCGCGGCGGATATTCTGTTGCAAAAAGAAGCGTTTGTCCGACAAATTTTATTGAGCGAGTCGGTAGGAAAACCGTTGGTCATTCATTGTGTGAAGGCGTTTAATGAATTGATTGAGTTGAAAAAGAAGTATCGTCCTCAGATGCCTTGGGTGGTGCATGGTTTTCGTAATAATCTGCATATTGCCTGCCGGCTGATGCAGGAAGATATTTATTTTTCGTTGGGAGGAAAGTATCAGCCTGATGTGTTGCAGTACGTGCCTTTAGAGCGTTTGCTGGCTGAAACGGATGAGAGCACGCTGGATATCCGTATGGTGATCGGACGGATGGCGGAGATGAAGCATGTGGAAGTTTCCTTTCTGTGTGATAGGATAGATGAAAATGCACGGAAAATCTTTTTTCGGCAATAAGAGTTGTTTCTTCAGATAAAGAGTCGTATTTTTGTGGCATTCAAAGTATAAATCAAACATTTAAATAGATAATCATTCGATGAATTTTGTAGAAGAATTAACATGGCGTGGAATGGTGCACACAATGATGCCGGGCACCGAAGAGTTATTGGCTAAAGAACAAGTGACAGCTTATCTGGGTATTGACCCTACGGCTGATTCTCTGCATATCGGCCACTTGTGTGGTGTGATGATGCTGCGTCATTTCCAGCGTTGCGGTCACAAACCGTTAGCATTGGTGGGCGGCGCTACCGGTATGATCGGTGACCCTTCCGGCAAGTCGCAGGAACGTAATTTGCTAACTGAGGAAACATTGCGTCATAATGTGGCTTGCATCAAGAAACAGCTGGCTAAGTTCCTTGATTTTGAGAGCGATGCTCCTAACAAAGCCGAATTGGTAAATAACTATGACTGGATGAAGGATTTTACCTTCCTTGACTTTGCCCGTGAGGTAGGAAAGCACATTACAGTGAATTATATGATGGCTAAGGATTCTGTACAGAAACGTTTGAACGGTGAGGCGCGTGACGGTTTGTCATTTACAGAATTTACTTACCAGTTGCTGCAGGGATACGATTTCTTGCATCTTTATGAAACAAAGGGCTGCAAGCTTCAGATGGGTGGTTCGGATCAATGGGGTAATATTACTACCGGGGCCGAGCTGATTCGTCGTACCAATGGCGGTGAAGTGTTTGCGTTGACTTGCCCGTTGATTACAAAGGCCGATGGTGGTAAGTTCGGTAAGACTGAGTCTGGTAATATTTGGTTGGACCCCCGTTATACTTCTCCTTACAAGTTCTATCAGTTCTGGTTGAATGTAAGTGACGAGGATGCTGCGCGTTACATCAAGATTTTCACTTCACTGACTCAGGAAGAAGTAGAAGTGTTGACGGCAGAGCATGCTGAAGCTCCGCACTTGCGTGTATTGCAGAAACGTCTGGCTAAGGAAGTAACTGTGATGGTTCATTCGGAAGAAGATTACAACGCGGCTGTTGAGGCATCGGGCATCCTGTTTGGTAACGCCACTTCCGAAGCGTTGAAAAAGCTGGATGAAGACACGTTGCTGGCAGTGTTCGAAGGTGTTCCTCAGTTTGAAGTGTCACGAGATGCATTAGCCGAAGGGGTGAAGGCGGTAGACTTGTTCGTTGATAATGCCGCTGTTTTCGCTTCTAAAGGTGAGATGCGTAAGCTTGTACAGGGCGGTGGCGTTTCATTGAACAAGGAGAAATTAAGCGCCTTCGACCAGGTAATTACAACTGCTGACTTGCTGGATGAAAAATACCTGCTGGTTCAGCGCGGAAAGAAGAACTATTATCTGGTGATTGCCAAATAAGAAAATTTCTTTTATAGATAAAAAGGGATATTCAGTAAATGTCCCTAAAAACAAAAACCGGAAGGAGAGATGATAGGTTTTCTCCTTCCAGTTTTTTGTATCTTTTCTTTCGCTTTATTTTCCGTCTATCTCTTTCAGCAGTTCGTCTACCGCGGCTTTCAATTGTGTGTCTTCACCTTTCACTACCGTTTCCGGTGAATTAGCCACTTTGATATCCGGCTCTAATTGTGAATTTTCCAGATAACTTCCATCCGGCAAGCGATAGCCGATAACGGGAATACCGAATACCAGTGTCGGATCCTGCAACGTTTCCCAAGATACGCTAGTCATGGTTCCCGGTACGGGCATACCTACCAGCTTGCCTATTTTTTGATGGCTATATACCCACGGAGTGCCGTGTGCGTTACTGTAGTTAGCTTCACACTGCACCATGATACTCGGCTTGTTCCAACGGCGGCTGGGCATATCGCAAGCTTCACGTCCTCGAACTACCTGTGTGAAGTATTTCTTTCCGCTGAACAGGATTTCGATATCTTCGTGTAGGCGTCCGCCGCCATTAAAGCGGGTGTCGATGACAATACCTTCACGGTTGTTGTACTTACCTAGAATATCCGAATAAACGGAACGGAAGCTGTCATCTCCCATGGATTCAATGTGCACATATCCCAAACGGCCGTTCGACCATTTATCCACATCGGCAGCCCGTTGCTTTACCCAGCGTGCATAGAGCAGGCCGCTCATCACACCATTGCTGACAGGAACAACCACTTCCTCCCAACGTTCTTTGGTCTGCGGGTTATAAAGTGAAACCAATGTTTTCTTTCCGGCTTTGCCGTTCAGCAGAACAGAGTAGTCACTTTCGGGAGTGATTTCCTGACCGTCGATTTTTTCAATGATATCTCTGACTTTCACTTTGGAGCGGGCGTGGGCGAAGGGGCCTTTTTCCACTACTTCGGAAACCAGCAGACCTTTGCCGATATAGTCCCAGTCGTACAATAAGCCTAAGGTGGCGGTGGTGTCTCCTTTCAGGCGCGGACGGAAACGTCCTCCCGTATGCGACACATTCAGTTCGCCCAGATATTCGCTCAGTAATTCCGCAAAGTCATAGTTGTTGTCTATGTGCGGCAGGAATTTGCGGTAAGCTGCGGTTATGGCATCCCAGTTCACTCCGTGCATGTTCAGATTATAGAAGCGTTTCTGTTCTTGTTTATAGACGTGGCTGAACATATAGTCGCGTTCGGCTGCGAGGTCCATCTTTACGTTGGCTTGATAGCTGACGGGCTTTAAACTTTCAGAGTCGGTACTCATTTTCTGCATGCTGCTGCCACCTAACAGGAACAGGTTCTTTCCGTCCTTGTCCATCTCCATGTTGGCCCATCCGGCATCCATCTTATGGAGTAGCTTCGTGTCTTTCTTGCGCAGGTTCATTTTCCACAAGTCATATCCGCCTTCGAAGGCAGAGAGATAATATAAGGTCTCGCCGTTCTTTGTGATAATGGCGCTTCCCAAATCGGAAGAGTTAGGGGTGAGGCGGACGATGCGGTCTTCTATGTTGTCCAACTCCACTATGATATCCTTTGTTTTTTCCTCTTTCTTCTCTTCGGACTTGTTTTTGTTATCCCCTTTCTTTTTATCGTTTTTCTTGGTTTCGGTGATACTCTTTTGTTCCTTTTCCAGTTCCTTCTGCAATTCGTAATCTTCTTTGCTCAGGCGGAATTTATCATACGCGTCCTGATTCATAAATACCAGCATCACATCGTTCAGTGAGCCCCATGAGGCGTGGGCGCGCATACCATAACGCTCGGTGATGAACAAAATGGCATTACCGTCCAGTACCCAGCGGGGAGAGCCGCTGGTATAGCCGCTGTTGGTCAGATTAATCACCTTTCCTCCCTGTGCGCTTACCATACCTATATCGGAATAAGGATCATGCCGGTTCCCGATAAACTCCAAGGTAAACCACTTCCCGTCGGGCGACCATGAATAGTCAAATCCGCCGCCAGTGCTGAACCAGGTGGAACCGTCAGTGACCTGACGCACTTTTTGGGTTTCCAGGTTGAGAACCATTAACCGGTTGCGGTCTTCTATAAAGGCAAGTTCCTTGCCATCCGGTGAGAATTGCGGATAGGTACGTTCTATTTTGTCCGAAGGCAGGAGCACTTCTTCTTCAATCGTGGTGGCATTGGGAAAGTTGGCCTCTTCCTTGCGCGCTATCTTGGCCATGCAGAGTTCCCAGTTTCCATTGCGCTCACTGGCGTATGCCAAGGTGCGGTTGTCTGGTGAGAAGGTAACTCCCGCTTCACGGGCAGGGGTATGGGTGATTTGTTTGGTGGTGCTATAGTCGGTGGAAGTGACGAATACCTCACCTCGTACAATGAAAGCGACTTGTTTGCCGTCCGGTGATACGGTGGCCGAGGTCGCTCCGCTGCTGAAGCTCAGATCCGCTATGGCATGTTGGTCGTCACGGATGATATCGATTTTGACTTTCTGTGGTTTGCTTCCTTGTTTTTGGGTGTATATTTCTCCATCATACGTATAGCAAAGGGTGCCGTTGCTGCCCATTGACAGGAAGCGGACCGGATGGGTCTTGAAACCGGTGACTGCTTTTAATGATTGGGGAGCGTCTAGCGGGAAGGAATAGACGTTGAATGTACTGCCATTCCGTTCGCTCAGAAAGTAAACGGTTTGTCCGTCGGGGGCAAATACAGGGTTACGGTCTTCTCCCGCATGGTTGGTCAGGTTGGTATGTTTGCCATTCTCTGAATTGTATAACCATACGTCACGGGTGATGGACGAGGTGTGATGCTTGCGCCATTCGTCTTCAAAACCTTTGCGGTCTTGGTATAAGAATGTTTTTCCGGACGGGTCGAAGCAGACCATTTCTGCGGGAGTGCCTAGTACCTGTTCGGTGCGTCCTCCGTTTACAGGGACTTTGTATAGTTCTGTCATGGCCGAGGTTGGGAACAAGGCGCTTCCGGCAGGGTCTTGGATGGAAGCGGAGAACAGGATGTAGTTGCCGTCGGTAGTGAAAGCTGAGGGTATCTCGGATGCCGAATGGGTGGTGAGACGCCGGGCTGCTCCACCGCCGGCAGGCATGACGAACAAGTCGAAATTGCCGTTGCGGTCACTGGCAAAGGCAATTTGTTTGCTGTCCGGTGACCAGACGGGGCTGCATTCGTATGAGGTTTGTGTGGTGAGCTGGGTGGCAGTTCCTCCGTTGGCGGGTACTTTATAGATATCTCCTTTATAACAAAATGCGATTTCTGTTCCGTCGGGAGAGATTTGCACATCACGCAACCATAAAGGGGTGGCTGCATAACTACTTGCTGCAACAAAGCTTAAAGCAAGGCAAGTTAGAAGTTTTTTCATGTCTTTATGTCTTTTAGTTTGTACGCAAAGTTAAGCATTTGCACTTTATTGCAAAAAAAAGTGCGAAAATATTTGGACTATATTGCTGGAAAAACGTATCTTTGCACCGCTTTCCAAGGAAAGCATGTAATGATTGGACTATGGTGTAATGGTAGCACAACAGGTTTTGGTTCTGTTTGTCCAAGTTCGAATCTTGGTAGTCCAACAAAAAAAAGTTGAAAAGCCCCTAAACGTACAGGTTTAGGGGCTTTTTCGTTGTTTTCTGAAACGCTCACGAAAAAACGCGACACCAATTCGGGGGCTCAGTTTGAAAATTTGGGGGAATTAGTTAAAATCCCTATCTTTGTC
>CANPJW010000065.1 GCA_947574505.1 uncultured Bacteroides sp.
GTGGACTATTATTTAAATTGAGGAAAAAGATGAGGGGGGCTTTTTAGTCAGCCCCGTGTTTTCCCTCCTTAAAGTGGTCTGTTTTTTAGATGTAATATGCTAATTGTGTTCCTATTTTCATATTTGGAAATAAAACTTTCTTTGGATACTTTATTATAAAAAAGTAAAACTGTATTTTTGTGTCCAGTTTTATATATTTTAGAGATTCTAGAGAGATGAGTAACAGACAACTAGTGAAACTAGCTTTTTGTATATGTCTTTTGTCTCTGTTTTTTTCTTGTTCTTCAGAACGTGATGAAGGTAGTGAAGGAAGTGGGACATTACATGTACAGGTTAATGCAAATCCCGAGGTGGTAGTGGGAACCAATACCCGGGTGGGTGACGGAACAGAACAGGGAGTTCCTGATGTAAATGATTTCTCTTTTTCCATATTTAAAGGAGAAACTCTTCGTGGGAAATGGGCTACTTTGGCGGATTTTTTTGCGGATGATGAACTGACACTTCGTCCGGGAAATTATACAGCGGTTGCTTCGTATAGTGATGTCGAAAATGAAGGATTCGAATTACCATATTTTGAAGGTAATCAATCGTTTACTATATCGAAAGGAAAAACGACTAATGTGAAAGTGACTTGCTATTTAGCGAATGCAAAACTAAAGATTACTTATACGGATGCTTTCAAAGAATTCTTTTCTTCCTACTCTTCCGAAGTTACTTCTTCTTTAAATAACATAGTAAAGTTTGAACAGTCGGAAGAACGCTATGGATATTTTAAACCGGGAGAGTTGCAAGTCCGTACCACATTTCGCAAAAAGCAAGGTAGCAGTCAGGAAGTGACTGTGCAAGCAAAAACTTTTTTAGCAGAAGCCCGTCATGCTTATATTTTGACACTTGATGTGGATGCAGGTTCATCAATGTTGAATATATCGTTCAGTGACGATATTCCAAATCAGGAACCAATAACAATTGATGTTTCTGACGAAGCGTTAAGTGCTCCGGCTCCTTATCTGAAAGCGAATGGATTTGGGACAGAAGCATTGTCTGTTGTTGAAGGTAAAAGTGCAGAATCATCACAGATTTACGCATATTTGAATGCGGCTGGTGGGATTGCCCATTGTAATTTGACAACTCACTCCAATACTTTGATTGAGCAAGGATGGCCGGAGTCGGTGGACTTGGCTAATGTGCCTGCCGATATTTTAGAAAAAATGCAAGAGTTAGGATTGAAAATCGTAGGTCTAAGTGACAAGAAGGATAAGATAGCGATGATTGATTTTACGGATGTTATCCCTTTCTTGGAATATAAAGAAGGGGACGCAGAACATCTTTTCACTTTAAATGCGGTTGATATACTTTCAAAAACCAATGAAGAACCGTTGACTCTCAAAGTGAATAGTCTGGATAATAAGTTTGCAATTACTACTGGACCTACAATTGCTTATGGTACGACCAAAGTGAATGTGAATATGACGCTTGATGGAGATCCATTAAAAGTTAATTATTGGTTGAAGGTAGGTGATAGCAAGCAAGCTATTACTCCAAAGAAAATAAACTCTGATAAGGAACAACATCAACTGACTTTTGTTTTGCCTGAGTCACAGACTTCCATAATGCAAATAGAGGCTAACTACCTTCGTCGGATGAAGTCGGTAGAAAGTACTGTTGAAGCTCCATTGTATACACTTAGTCTGGCTTATCCTGGTGATGTTTGGACAAAGAAAGCAACAGTACAAGTGGACAAAAGTATTGAGGACGGTTGGGAATTTTTATGTTTTAATGACGGGAAAGAAATAAATCCGGTTTATAGTGTTGATAATACTTCTGTGTCCATGACCGGATTGCCTGCAGGGGAGAAAATAGATCTTCGTATTGTGAAAAAGGATTTGGAAGGAGATATTGTTGCAGCTTCTGATGAATTGGAAATTAATACGGAAAGTGAATTACAGATACCTAATTCAAACTTTGAACAATGGTATGAGAAGTTTGTATGGAAATCAGATAAAATAAGTGGTATTAGTAATGGAAATCAGGAAATATATACTGCATATCCTTATTTAGAAGGTGAAAATGAGCCGTGGTGGGCAACACGCAACGATTTGAGTACAGCTGAATCCGATGATCAATCTTATTTTTATAGATATCATCTGAGTACTACCTATGTTAATTCTAACCATTCTGCTAGCTCAAAAATAGGAATTTCGAATAAACCGTGTAACGGTGAGTATTCTGCAGAAATAGCTGTTGTAGGCTGGGGGGCAGGAAGTACTTGTTCTAAAAAGAATTCTCCTAATTGTAGAAAGAAAACATCAGGTTGTTTGTTTATAGGTCAATATGATAAACAATCAGGAGAACAATATGGACATATATTTAGTTCTCGTCCTACTCAGATGTCATTTATTTATCGTTTTCATTCTATAAATGGTGAATCTGCTTCTGCTGTTGTGAAAATAGAACATCGTGAAGACGATGGAAGTATTGTTGTATTAGGTGAAGGTATGTTGGAATTGACGAGTTCAATGGCTACTCCTGTTGACACTCAGGGAATAGTTGGTATTGAATATAAGAATATTCAACTTTCACCGACACACATATCTGTTGAGTTTTTGGCAAGTACTGCTTCTACGCCATCTGTGAACGGATATAGTGGCAGTTTAGGACTCTTTGCTGGATATGGAGATACTAGAGCTATAGGTAATGTTTTGGTTATCGATGATCTGGTTTTAGAATATGCAAACTAATTTACATTAAATAAAAATGATATGAAAAAAATAATTCATCCGACATATTTGTTGCTGACTGTTTTGATAATATTAATGTCAGCTTGTGATCGCGAAAACATGGATTTTGGAAAAGAGTCCAATGATTATGGACAAGTGAATTTGGCTTCTATGGGACTGTCGGTAAATGTAAATGCTACTCCGGTATCTCGTGCTGAAACAGTAGATCCCAGTAATTATATAGTAGGCATCTATAATGCAGAAGATGAAACTTTGGTTTCGGAATGGAAATATAGTGAGCTTCCTGAGATTTTTCAGTTAAAGGTGGGAAAATATAAAGTGATAGCTCATGCTCCTAATGTTGGCATAGCTTTATTTGATGAACCCTATTGTGAAGGATCGAAGAATTTTGAGATTCAGAAAGATCAGATTACTAATCTTGAAACGGTTAACTGTACATTGAATTGTATCATGGTGACTATCCAATATGATGAGAATTTCAGGAAATTGTTGGGGGATGAGGCTAATATTAAAGTTACTGTTAATAATAAATACTCTCTTAATTTTGAAAAAGATGAAACTCGTGCCGGTTATTTTCCTGCGGAAGTGAGTGGTAATGTAATTGATGCGAACTTTATAGGTGAGCTTGATGATGAACTAGATGTGCCAATTAATAAATCTTTTCTCAATATAAATATGGGTTCTCAATTGATTATTACTTATACATTGCGGGATGCCAATGGTGATCCGGGAACAGGAGGAGCTGCCAATCCGTCTGTTGAGTATGATGTTACTTGTGATATTGTAGAGTTGGATGGTTCTGTTCATCCCGGAGAGGAAGAGGGAATAGACGACTTTCCATCAGGAGGAGATAAGGAAGGTACTGACCCTACTGTGACAAGTGGTAATAAGAATTTTGATTTGAATACTCCAATTGATGCAAATGACTATAATGAAGAGGTTGATGGTCCTGTTGTTGTGAATTTGTTGGCTTCCAGAGGAATAAAGAATGTGATTGTGGAGATTACAAGTTCTGATAACGATTTTGTGGCAGCTGTAGTAGAGTTGTTTGGTGCTACGTCCTTTGATTTGGCAAACCCGCCGGCAGATGAGGATCATAAAAATAACTTGATTTCATTAGGTTTCCCGGTTGGAGATGAAGTGAAAACAACAGAGACGGTACCTTTTAATATTACAAAATTTGTTCCACTGTTGCAGGTATATCATGGCATGCATCAGTTTAAGATTACGGTGAAAGATGTAACAAATGCATCTGCTACAGCTACCTTGACATTGAATACCAAGTAAAAGTGAGGTAAAGGAGTATGATGAAAAAGATTAATAAATATATCATTTTATCTCTGTTGGCTTTAAGTGGTTGTCAGAGTGATGAAAATGTAGGCTATGGTGGAGAAGGTACGCTTCGTTTGGGGGTACAGATGAAAAATGACTTGCAGGTAGTTGTTACTCGTTCTCTGACTGCCGATGAAGAAAGTGCCTTGGTAAAAGATTGTAAAATTCGAATTTATGATACGGATAAGTTGATTCGTAAATACTTGGGTACGGCAGAACTTCCGGAAGAAGGGATAACATTGCCTTCCGGCGAATACCGTGTACGGGTGACTGCCGGGGATTCTGTGGCTGCATCGTTTACCGAAAAGTTCTATGAGGGAGTTGAACTTTTCACTGTCGAAAGAGCAAAAGTAACCCCGGTAGATGTGATATGTAATATTGCGAACACAGTAACAAAAGTTGCTTTCGGTGAATCTTTGAAAACTGTTTTTAAAGAAGAATATGCTGTGTCAATAGCCGTAAAGGCAGAAAATGGAATATTGGATTTTAATGCGGATAATTTGGAAGCAATGGGATATTTCTCTCTTCCAGCCGATTGCGATACTTTGTTTTGCACATTTTCGGCAACTGATATTGCAGGACGTCCGTACACACAGGTTGATACTATTTCACAAGCGAAAGCGGCCACTCTTTATCAGTTGACTTATGAATACAAGGATATTGAGGTGGGAAATCCTGATACCGGAGGGGCTATTTTACATTTACGAGTGGATGCCACTCCGTTGGAAATCATTGAAGAAGAGGTTGTGTATTACCGTCGCCCGGTATTTACTGCTGCATATGGAGATGAAATCTTCAATCTGGATGCCACAAGTTATGTCGCTACTGAAAGTGGTTCGGATGTTACTATAAATATTACCGGCTCTTCTGCTTTGCAACAAGTGCTTCTTTCATCTGAACAGTTTCCTGAATTTTTGGCAACAAGTGAAAACTCTTTTGACTTGAAAAATCTGACAGAGGAACAAAAAACTCAGTTGACAGAAGGTGGAATACTGATTGATGAAAAAGCAGAATCCAAAGGATATGCATTGAATCTGATTCTGTCTGCTGATTTGATTCGGAAATATACGGTTAACGAAGGTACTTATGCAATTAGCCTGACTGCGACAGATGCAAATAATAAGATGCGTACAGCAAACTGGAAGATGGTAGTTTCGGATGCTACCGTACAAACAGAACCTGTTCCGGTCTATGAAGTGTGGGCAACAAAAGCTACTCTGTATGGTACTGTTCTTCCCGGTCGTGAGCCACAAGGTGCATTGGCCTTCCGCTATCGTAAGGCGGATGAGCAAGATTGGAAAATAGTAGATGCTGTTCGTGACGGGCAGAATGTTCAGAGCGCGTCTGCTGTGACGGGATTGCTTTCTGACACGAAATATGAATATCAATTAATGGATGGTGATGTGCTATCTACAGTTGTCTGTACGTTTACTACGGAAAAAGCATTGCAACTGGAAAATAGTAGTTTTGAATATTGGTCGGGAAGTATGCCTGCCTATATTGCGACTTCATCTGCCGAAAGTGATATTTTTTGGGATTCAGGAAATCATGGTTCCAAATCTGCGAGTGTCGATATTACGGTTGCTGATGCTTCTATTAAACATAGTGGAACATATTCTGCTAAGTTAACTTCAACAGATGCCAAAGTTTTTGGAATCGGACAGTTTGCAGCAGGTAATCTGTTTGCCGGAAGATATTTGAAAACCATAATGGATGGATTGAAAGGAAATGGTGTCTTAGGTTGGGGGCGTCCTTTTACAGCCCGTCCGTCAGCTTTACGTGTCTATGTTAAGTATCGTCCTGAAGTAGTAACTAACAACGCCTTGCCTGAACAAGGACTTATTTCAGGGGAGCCGGATCAGGGAATCATTTATGTGGCTGTAGGTGATTGGCCTGGAACGGGTAGTGAATATATTTCGGGATATGAATGGGCTGTCGTTGCACAGACGGATTTTAATCATCCGGAAAACACACGCACTTTTGATCCGAATGATGAGAATATAATTGCCTATGGAGAGCGTATTTTTACGGAGGATGTTGGCGGAGACACTGAAATGGCGGAGATTATCATTCCTTTGGATTATCGAGATAACACCCGTTTGCCCAAATATATCGTGATGGTTGCTTCTTCTAGTCGCTATGGAGATTATTTTGCCGGAGCTGTGGGGAGTATAATGTGGATAGATGATGTAGAACTAGTGTATTAACCATTGATTATCAAATAAATATTGCACGTGAAAAAGATTTTAATATATCTCTTGTTGATAGTGGGTATGACTGCTCAGGCACAAGAGTTTAAACGTAATATAGAGGCTCACACCTTTGTTCCGAAAGGGCAATGGATTGTTGGCAGTTCGGTTTCTTATTCCGAACATAACGAGCAGAACTATCAGTTTCTGGTAATTGATGGTTTCAATTCAGATGGATATACCTTTAAGGTGAGTCCGATGTTTTGTTATGCATTTAAAGATAATGTGGCTGCCGGAGGACGTTTCTCTTATGGACGTACATTAACAAAATTGGATGGAGTGACTCTGAATCTTGACGAAGATACCAAGTTTGATGTGAATGATATGTATCAATTGAAGCACACGTACAGTGCCATTGGAATTCTTCGAAATTATATCAACATAGGGACGAGCAAACGTTTTGCTCTTTTCGCTGAAACCAGGTTGGAGGTTGGTGGAAGCCAGTCTAAAGTAGTCACAAAGGATAATACTTCACTAAGCGGAACATATTCAAAAACTACAGATTTTGGCTTGGGAGTCGCTCCCGGTATTGTTGCGTTTATAAATAATTTTACGGCAGTTGAGGTCAGTGTTGGGGTTCTTGGATTGGATTTTAGTAAGGTAAAACAAACTACAGATCAAGTGTATGTCGGAGAGCGTTCGTCGAGTGCGGCAAACTTTAAAATTAACCTATTCTCTATTGGATTAGGTATAGCATTCTACTTATAAGAAAGAAATAATGAGTCGATTAATCTATATATGTGTAATGGTTGTGTTGGCTGGAGTACAGACACTTTCGGCACAACAACGGGATACAGTTATAATACGTGATACCATTTATTTGGATAAAGCGGAATTGGAGAGGAAGAAAGATGTTGTAGAGAACACTAACTTGATTCATATCAAACCAATCGGACGCTTTGATCGTGGAATTGTAAGTTATCGGTTTATTCCTAAGAAAAAATGGATTGGTGGTCTTACTTTCTCCTATGTTAATTTTGATAGTGATGACAGCCGTTTGCTGTTTTCTATGCTGAAGGATTTTGATTGTAACTTTAAAATGTTTTCAGTTAAGCCTTTTGTTGGTTATGCAGTGAAGGATAATGTTGTAGTCGGAATGAAGCTCGGATATAATCATACAATTGCTGATTTAGGAAATATATCGCTTAATATTGATGAAGAGTCGGATTTCTCATTGAGTAATATGAGATATGCGGAAGACTTGTATTCCTTTGGCTTGTTCCACCGTTCGTATGTCGGGCTTGATAGGGGAAAATTATTCGGATTATTTAATGAGACGACATTAACGTATTTGAATGGGACATCGAGTTTTGCCAGAGGAGAAGGAGCGGAATATAAGCGGACGGATACAACGATAAATGAATTGCATCTGGGTATCAATCCGGGCATTTCTGTTTTTATAACACAGAATGTTTGTGCGGAGCTTTCTTTTGGAGTAGTGGGTTTCAAATATAGATTGGAGAAACAAAGCAATAATTTGGGAGAAACTGGAAAACGACGGTCTAGCGGTGCTGATTTTAAGATCAATCTGTTTAATATAAATATTGGTTTAACTTTTTGCATGTAATGGTGATGCGTATTATATATAATTTATCTCTTAGTGCAGTAATCGTATGTTTACTGCAAAGCTGTATCAAAAATGATATAGGATATCCGCAGATTGTATTATCTATTATAGAAATGCAAGTGACTGGACAGCAAGGGAATGCTCTTGTTTCCGAAGAAAACCGTACAGTCACACTTAATATAGAAGAGACGCAGGATTTGAAAAAAGTTCAGGTTACTGCTTTCACTGTGACGGAAGGTGCTGAAAGTACACTTGCGGTGAACGATATTATTGATTTGACGAGTCCTTATAAAGTAACATTGTCACTTTATCAAAATTATCAGTGGAGTATCCTTGCCAAGCGTAATATAGATCGAACTTATAAACTCCAAAATCAAGTTGGGGTATCTGATATTAATGAAGAACAGCGGTTGGCTGTGGCATATGTGACAAAAGACACAAAGTGGAAAGAGCTGCAATTGCTTGAACTGAAGTTGGGACCGGTAGGAGCTACTTATAATGGAAGTACTGAAATACCTTCTTTGAATTGGACTGTATATTCCAATTACGCTTCTGCCAAAATCTTGGTGAAATATAAAGATTCCTTTGAAGAAGAATGGGAAGTGCGTGCTTATCGTAAAGATAAAAATGCTGAAACGAAGCAGGCCGATGGATGGGTGAATGTAGCATGGTTATATGGTGAAGGGCTTGAAGGAGAGGATAATGGGTTTGAAATCCGTGAGACTTCCGCACTTGAATGGCAAAAAGTAGATAAATCTTATATAACATTTGATGGAGCGGCATTTACGGCTTGTGTTCCACACCTAAAGGCGGAGACAGAATATATTTGCCGAGCTTATTCTGGAACTGACTATGGTACAGAACTTTCTTTTACAACAGGAAAGGCGGTAGAAATTCCGGGCGGTTTGTTCGAGGATTGGAGTAAAGAGGATAAGGGCAATAACAAGATACTTTGGAAACCATGGGCAGAAGGGATGGAGAAAGGGTATTGGGATACGGGTAACAAAGGTGCTACTACTGTTGGCACCAGTAATACGATTCCGGTGTTTGATACATGGAATGGCTCGGGTAAGGCTGCACAGTTGAAATCTGTTTATATTGTATTGAAATTTGCTGCTGGTAACTTGTTTGTCGGAGATTATTTGAGAACAGATGTTACTGATGGAGTGCTTAGTTTTGGCAAGCCATTTACAGAACGTCCCACTCGTCTGAAAGGACATATTAAATATACAAGCGTAATTATCGACAAATCAACTTCTGAATTCAGTTATTTGAAAGGTCGACCTGATTCTTGTTATATTTATGTAGCTTTAGGTGATTGGGATGAACCTGTGGAAATTCGAACTAAGAAGAGTGAGCGTAAATTATTCGATAAGAATGACCCGAATATCATTGCTTATGCGGAATTCATTTCCGGAAAAACTATACCTCAATACACAGAGTTGGATTTACCTTTAGTTTATCGTTCTACTAGTCGTGTTCCTAAATATCTGGTGTTAGTATGTACGGCAAGTAAGTATGGTGACTACTTTACCGGGGGAGATGGCAGTACTTTATGGGTAGATGATTTTAGTTTGAAATACGATTATGATGATTAGTTTCAAAATTGTGTCCTTCTAATGAAACAAAGCGTTGTAAGCGTCCGACATGACGTATTGCTCCCAACCATAATAACACTGACTTTCGCTGCTGTAATCCAAAACTAAAAACATATGTATAGCAGCAGTGATTTCGAAAGGCTGTTCATCCGCTACAAAGCGGAAGCCATGCCACAAGGCGAGTCCATACTGGAGTTCTGTTTGAAGAACAAAGTACCCCTCGTGGTGTAGGATCAGTAGTATAGCTACCGCCCTCAATGTGAGCCGCAACAGCGTGGCGGATTATTGTCTTTATATTGAAGAAGCCGGGCTGATAGCCCAGCTTCGTGATGATACGGAAGGAATACGCGGATTGGGGAAAGTAGATAAGATATATCTTGATAATACCAATCTGATATACAATCTTGGAGGAGAACAGTCGGAGATTGGGAATGTTCGTGAAACTTTCTTTTTCAACCAAATGAGGGTCAATCATGATGTTGTGACTTCCTCTGTTTCGGATTTTAGTATGGATGGTTATACGTTTGAAATGAAATCAGTCGATACCAATCGGTTAAATATAGGTTTGTCTTGAAAAAACTATCTCATTTTGGGGTTAAAAATGGGAAGTCTGGCATACAAATCTTAAAAATAGAACATAAAATACAAAGAATAGACCTTGCGAGGGTAAATGCAAAGTCATTACTTTGCACTCGATTTTTTATCGAAAAAAGATTATTAACTAACAATGAAAATTATGAAGAAAAGTTTGTTGTATTTGTTTATGCTCGTTTGTTCTGTGACTTTGTTTACGGGATGTAGTGATGATGACGATACAGAATTTGTACAAGTGACTGATATAAGTGGCGATTATCAGGGTCGTTTGGTCGTTTCTATTAATGGAAGTGCGGCTGAACCTGTTTCTCAATTGATATCAATTGTAAAATCAGGAGAACAAAATTCACAAGTATTGTTGTCTTTGAGAGATTTTTCATTTGCTGGACAATTGGTAGGCGATATTGAAGTTCCTTGTACTGTTGTTGAAAAAGATGGAGTCCAAGAGTTTAGTGGACAAAAAGATTTGTCTTTTACAACGGAGTTTGGTGCAGCATTGGGTACACTTCCTACTTCTGTTAATGGTACTGTAGAAGGGAAATCTATCAATATAAAAATAGGGGTAACCGTTACTACTTTGAAGCAGACTGTAGATGTTGTTTTTGATGGTGAACGCTTGGCTGAGGGCGAAAGCGGGAATACTAAGACTTATTATGATTTTGAAACTTGGGTAGCTGGAGTTGAAGGTCAAAAACCGGAAATGACATTCTATGAACCTACCGGATGGTCAAGTAGTAACACTGGAGCGCATTTCTTAAAAGGAATGAAATATGCAGATCGATATGTAGTTACGCAGAGTGATGATGCTTATTCAGGAACGTCAGCAGTTAAAATTCAGTCGATAGATACAAAAGGAGGTAATATGGGATTCGTTAAAATACCTAAGGTTACTTCTGGTAGTTTATTTCTTGGTTCTTTTGTGACTGATATAACAAATACTTTAAATAGCACCAAGTTTGGTATCCCTTTTTCACAAAAGCCGGTTTCACTGAAAGGTTGGTATAAATATACTCCAGGTGAAGAGTATTATATTGTAAATCAGGAACCATATAAAGATCATTGTAATGAGGCTGTAGTGGACAACAGTAAAACAGATGAGTTTGCTATTAGTGCTGTATTGTACGAAACAGAAGATTATGCAGAAGATTTGTCTGATTGCTTGACAGGAGTTGACGGTGAAGATGGAATTTATACTTCCAGCCGTGTAGCAGCTATTGCGCAATTGACTGGTGGAAAACAAGAAAGCTGGAAAGAGTTTACGCTGAATTTTGATTGGAAGAAAGAATATGATGCCAATAAGAAGTATCGTTTTACAATTATTTGTTCTTCAAGTAAGGATGGTGATAAATTCTGGGGTGCTCCAGGAAGTACATTGATGGTAGATAACTTTGAGTTAACAGCAGAGTAATAGTTCGTTTATTCTAATTTTAAGATAGTATAAGGGTGTGTCATTTTGAAGTGACGCACCCTTTTTTGTTCGATTTAATTTCTTAAAGTTTGTGGATTATTTATTTCTGGCGTTAATCTAAATTGTAATATTGTCAGAAAGAATCAAAGATATTTATTGGGAAATATAATGTCTTCAACTGAGAAAAGTAGGAAGATTATATTTGATAATGAGTTTTCCTGAATTAGCATGAGAATAAAGTGAATTTTTTATCATTACTATTGCAATCAATTAAAATTTAGTATAATGGTTAAGATTTACCCAAAAACAAATAGCAAGAAGTACCTATTAAAGGTTATAAATCTATAGCCCTTAATAGGTATATAATATTGAAACTTAATGATGTTGGTATATTGTTGGGTACAAATGGTGATGGGAAAAGTGATATTATCAGTTTTTTCGAATGTTAAGCTATATGATGAGTCTATGGCACATATAGTTTCTTTGGCAAATGCAACACCCTGCAGGTTGGCCATTTCAGGAAAATTTAAACAGAGACTAAAGAGAAAGCTTCTCATTCATTAATAACCCACTTCTCATTCATTAATAGAAAACTTCTCTTTCATTAACTATAAACTTATTATCATCAGCATGTAAACTTATTCTTTATTAACCATAATCTATAAACGCAAGCTTTGTTTATAAAAACAAAGGCTTTGATTATAAAAACGCAACTTGCAATTATATAATCAAAGCTTTCGTTTATAGTTTGCATCGAATGAAAAGAAAGTTTCCTTCCTATCCAAAGGAAGTTTATATTTAATGGGTAGGAAATTTTTCGTTAACAGCCAAGAGCGCAACTGTTAATGCCTTTTCTGCTGACTATAGATAGACGTGATGAGAAGAGCCTGTTTCAAAAGGGGGTGAAATAAAAATTTTAAGAAAGTTCCCATCTCTGATAAGTAGTTATCCATACATAGTGCATACCAAAAACAGGGATGCAGACCTGTTTACAAAAGGTGGATTGTGAAAAAAGCATTCGGTTAAAATATCAGCTATAAAATTATTATTGAAGAAAGGTTTAAACAGATTCTAAAACCGATACTCAATTAATGCCTGATCCTCTCAATGATTAATATCTGACAGGATGTTGATTATGATACATCATGATTGCATGTGTGACAGCAAAATTGCCGTTACCTTGCTGTCACCACGTGCTGTCACACGATTAAATGTTTGTAATCAGATGATTATGTACTAATGTGTGACAGATGACAGATAATTTTCATTTTTTTATTTTGTAGAGAGTTGGCCTTAAGTTTAAGTTATAAATGCGACAGTTGATTGAGAAGATAATGAATAATCACAGAATCACACGGTAGCAAAAATCTTCTTTTAAATTGTGATAATTCATTTTCAAGCGTTATCTTTGTGAAATCCAACAGATAAACTTATACCATAATGGCAAAATATATCAATCCTTTCACGGACGTCGGTTTTAAGAAAATCTTCGGTCAGGAAGTCAGCAAGGACTTGCTGATAGATTTTCTCAATGACCTTCTAGTGGACGAAAAGAGTATCACTGACATCACTTTTCTGGATAAGGAGGTCTTGCCCGAGTATATGGGCGACCGTGGTGTCATCTACGACATTTACTGTACGACTGAGAACGGCGAGCAGTTTATTGTCGAGATGCAGAACCGCCAGCAGGTCAACTTCCGCGAACGTGCTTTGTATTACCTTTCCCATGCTGTTTCCCGTCAGGGCGAGAAGGGTGCCGATTGGCGTTTCGGTCTGAAAGCTGTATATGGTGTTTTCTTTATGAACTTCCGTCTGGAGGATATGCCCCACAAACTTCGCACGGACATCGTTCTTTCCGACCGTGACACGCACGAACAATTCTCCGACAAGCTTCGTTTTATTTTCATCGAGCTTCCCTCTTTCACGAAGGAAGAGGCGGAGTGTGTGACAGATTTTGAACGTTGGATTTATGTACTGAAGAATATGGAAACATTGAACAGAATGCCTTTTAAGGCGCGAAAGTCGGTATTCGAGAAGCTTGAAAAGATTGTCGACATCGCCTCTCTTTCCAAGGAGGAGCGTATGAAGTATGACGAGAGCATCAAGGTGTATCGTGATAGTCTGGTGACGATGGAGTTTGCTGAGCAGAAGGGGAGAGCCGAAGGCTTGGCGGAAGGGATGGCGAAAGGACTAGAGAAAGGGATGGAGAAGGGACTGGCGAAAGGTAAGGCTGAAGGTAAAGCGGAAGAACGCCGTATCATAGCCGGTCAGTTGAAACGGATGGGCATGTCCTTTGATGCTATCCGCGAGGTGACGGGACTTTCCGATTCGGAAATCGATGCTTTATAAGTATCGTTTGGTC
>CANPJW010000066.1 GCA_947574505.1 uncultured Bacteroides sp.
AACTACAGACGGACGCGACAAGAAGAGCCGGGGTAAGTTGAAATATCAGCTATAATATTATGACTGAAGAGAATTTAAATAGGCTCATAATGCTATGACTGAAAAAGATGCTATAAAAGTATTTGAAGCTAAAAAGATTCGTGCTGTTTGGGATGAGCAAAAAGAGAATGGTATTGCAAGTTGGCGATGGACGGAAAAAATGAAAGTTTGGGAGAGGATGTGGAATAATCAACTATGATAGATACCCCATTTTGATGGTCTAAGTATGATAGATACCAGAAATAAATGTTATCTATCATATTTATTGCTCTAGTAATAAGTGATTTATGAAAATGAATGAGAGCATGATAGTTGTTTTTTACTCATAGAGAAGATATTTTGTTCTCATCTCTTTGTAATCCTGTAATTCCTTTTGCCAGCTATTTCTTATTTTTTCTTCCGAATCCCCTCTAAGGATAGCTTTACGTACACTATCCGTGCCCAAAAGCAAATCAAACCACCGGGTACGGGAGAAGAAGGCTGCGCCTTCACCGGACAAACGGTAGAAATGCAGGAGGTAGCGAAGCGTAAATCCGTTCACGTCGTCCGCGTTCCGAAGGTCTTCTCCATAGCAAGCAACATTCTTGTGCATCGGATTTTTGTCAAAACCGGGGAGAGAGCGGGGAGTAAAGGTAAAATCTCCATATATCTTGTTGGGTGCCCCCAGTACTTGAAAAGGAAATGTAGTTCCCCGGCCTACGCTGACGCGGGTTGCTTCGAAAGGGCAAAGTGAGGCGTATAGACGGATGGACTGGTCATTCGGTAGATTGGGAGAGGGTTTTATGGGAAGTGAATAAGGTTCTCCGTGTTTCCATCCGGTCATTGGGATTATTTTTAATGGGCAAGGATTTTTCTTGTTGGCAATCCATCCTTCCCCGTTTATCATTTGTGCCAGTTCACCGATGGTGCATCCGTGAAGCACCGGAATAGGAAGCATGCCGACAAAACTTCGATAAGCCGGTTTGAGTATCGGTCCTTCTACGTAATCACATGGATTGGGACGGTCCAGTACAATCATCTCCTTGTTATTTTCTGCGCAGGCTTCCATCACATAATACATCGTACTGATATAAGTATAGAAGCGCGCTCCCACATCCTGAATATCAAATAAGATAACGTCGATGTCTTTTAGTTGGGCGGCAGTCGGCTTTTTGTTGTTGCCGTAAAGGGAAACGATGGGAACTCTGGTGCGCGAATCTTTTCCGTCTTTCACAGTCTCCCCTGCATCTGCATTTCCCCGGAATCCATGTTCGGGGGCAAATACTTTGATTACGTTGATGTTTTGTTTTAGCAGGGTATCGAGCAAGTGAGTCTGTTCCGTTCCGACAACAGAGGTGTGGTTTACAACCATTCCGACACGTTTCCCCCGGATAAACGGCAGGTATTGTTCGAAGCGTTCGGCACCTGTAGCAACTTTGCCGCTGACGCACTCGGGAAAGAGCGCGATAAATAGAAAATAAAGAATAAGGGAAAGTCTATTTCTCATGTCGGTGATTTTTTGTAATATTGCACAAAAATATTAATTTCTCATCAAGAGAGCAAAAAAAACAAGCACATGAATCCATACGAAATCATTGATAAATATTATTCGGAGAATACGCAGCAGAGACAAATCTTAGTAATACATAGTCTGGCTGTGGCCGGAAAAGCAATGAAAATGCTGGATGCTCATCCCGAATTGCGTTTAAACCGGAGTTTTGTGAAAGAAGCCGCTCTGTTGCATGATATTGGTATTTTTCAGACGGACGCTCCAGCCATTCAGTGCTTTGGCACTCATCCTTATATCGCGCACGGATATTTGGGAGCCGAAATCTTGCGGGCGGAAGGTTTCCCTCAACACGCATTGGTGTGCGAACGTCATACGGGAGCCGGACTTTCGTTGGAGGATATCATTGCCCAGCAACTTCCCGTTCCTCATCGCGAGATGCTGCCCATCACCCTAGAAGAGCAATTGATTTGCTTTGCAGATAAATTCTTTTCTAAAACCCATCTGGATGAAGAGAAAACAGTGGAGAAAGCGCGGCGAAGTATTGCAAAATATGGTGAGGAAGGTCTGAGTCGCTTTGATAGATGGTGTTCTCTCTTTTTATAGCACTAAAAAATAATTAAATAACGAAGTTTCTGGCTCATAATTGGTGAAGTTTGTGTACTTTTGCCACTTCAAGCGTAAACTATTAGTTAATGGCGCCATTGAAAGCAAAAATACTTATATCATTCATACTGCTGATTGTCTTACTGATGCTTCCCGATGAGGCTACGTCTCAGCGTCGAAGAAGAGGAATGATTGCCTCCAATACTGCACAGAAGGACTCCCTGCAAGGGAAAGATTCTTTGAAGGCGGATACGGTTACGGTACGCATTGATTCCGTCGCACCCGTTCAGAAGAAGCAACCGCTTGATGCACCGGTTGTATATGAATCTAACGACTCCACCGTATTTACTTTGGGCGGGTCTGCTACGCTTTACGGTAGCGGAAAGGTCAATTATCAGAATATCGAACTGGCTGCCGAAGTCATTTCGATGAACCTGGACAGCAGTACTGTTCATGCCTATGGCATCAAAGACTCCACCGGAGTGGAAAAAGGCAAACCGGTATTCAAAGAAGGAGATACCTCGTATGATACGGAAACAATCCGATATAACTTTAAAACCAAGAAAGCGGGAATTACCGATATCGTCACCCAGCAGGGAGAAGGATACGTGACCGGTAGTAAGGCAAAGAAAGGGGCGAATGATGAAATCTTTATGGAGCATGGACGTTATACGACTTGCGACCACCACGATCATCCTCACTTTTATATGCAATTGACGCGTGCGAAAGTACGTCCTAAAAAGAATGTGGTAACAGGGCCCGCCTATCTGGTAGTGGAAGACGTCCCCTTGCCATTGGCTGTTCCGTTCTTTTTCTTCCCGTTCTCCAGCAGTTATTCTTCCGGTTTCATTATGCCGACTTATATGGACGACTCCAGTCGTGGTTTCGGTCTGGCCGAAGGGGGATATTATTTTGCCATCAGTGATATAATGGACTTGAAGATAACGGGGGATATTTTCACGAAAGGTTCATGGAGACTGTCCGGATTAACAAATTATAATAAGCGCTATAAATACTCCGGTACACTGCAAGCGGATTATCAGGTCACCAAGACGGGAGATAAAGGGATGCCGGACTATGCAGTTGCCAAGGATTTTAAGGTAGTATGGAATCATCGTCAGGATGCCAAGGCCAGCCCGAACAGCACTTTCTCTGCCAGTGTGAACTTCTCAACCAGTAGTTACGAACGTTCCAATATCAACAACCTCTATAACTCCCAGTTGTTGACTCAGAATACCAAAACATCAAGTATCAGTTACTCGCGAAGTTTCCCCGATATCGGTCTGACGCTGTCCGGAACGACCAATATCGCCCAGACAATGCGTGACTCTTCGATTGCAGTGACATTACCCGACCTTAATATTACATTAAGCCGTCTGTTCCCCTTCAAACGTAAGAAAGCGGCAGGTGCCGAACGTTGGTATGAGAAGATTTCTCTTAGCTATACCGGACGTCTGACAAACAGTATCCGTACGAAGGATGACCGTTTATTCAAAGCCGGACTGAGCGAATGGGAAAATGCAATGAATCATAATATTCCTATCAGCGCTACTTTCACGCTGTTCAAATATTTACAGGTTTCACCTTCGGTCAATTATACGGAACGCTGGTATACTCGTAAGATTAATCAGCAATACAATGAGGTAGAGCATAAATTGGAAGCATTGCCGGGTGATACGCTGAATGGCTTTTACCGGGTATCCAATTATTCGGCAAGTTTGAGCTTGAGTACGAAGCTGTATGGTATGTACAAACCTCTTTTTGCAAAGAAGAAGGAGATACAGATTCGTCACGTACTCACCCCGCAGGTTAGTTTAAGCGGTGCACCCGGGTTCAGTAAGTATTGGGAAGAATATACAGATTATAATGGCAATACGCAATATTATTCTCCTTTCACGGGACAGCCTTATGGAGTACCTTCGCGTGAGGGGTCGGGAACAGTCAGTTTCTCTATTTCCAATAATTTGGAGATGAAGTATTACGATGCCAAAAAAGATACGCTTAAGAAAGTGAGCCTGATTGATGAATTGGGAGCGAACATGTCCTATAATATGGCTGCCAAGGAACGGCCGTGGAGTGATTTGAACATGAACTTGCGTCTGAAACTGACTAAAAGCTATACTTTCAACATGAACGCGTCGTTTGCTACATATGCTTATACGTTCGATAAGAATGGTGATGTGGTGACCGGTAATCGTACGGAATGGTCGTATGGACGTTTCGGACGTTTCCAAGGATATGGCTCTTCTTTCAACTATACCTTTAATAATGACACCTGGAAGAAATGGTTCGGTCCGAAAGAGGATGAACAAGGCAAGGATAAGAAGTCGGAGGATGGAGAGGATGAAGATGCTGACGGAACGGAAGGAGATGGCACTACGCCTAAGAAGGTAGAGAAAGCACAAGCTGACCCGGATGGCTATCAGGTGTTTAAGATGCCTTGGTCGTTGAGTCTTAGTTATTCGTTCAATATTCGCGAGGATAGGACGAAACCTATCAACCGTCATTCTATGAGATACCCTTATACGTATACGCATAACATTAATGCAAACGGAAATATAAAGATTTCTAACAACTGGTCGCTCTCGTTCAACTCCGGTTATGATTTTCAGGCAAAAGAGATTACGCAGACTTCTTGTACAATCTCCCGTGATTTGCACTGTTTCAACCTGTCCGCCAGCCTTTCTCCTTTCGGACGCTGGAAATACTACAATGTTACGATTCGTGCGAATGCAAGCATCTTGCAAGACTTGAAGTATGAGCAGAGAAGCCAGACGCAAAGTAACATTCAGTGGTACTAGGATAAGTGGAGAATTAATAATTGAGAGTTGAGAGTGGAAATTCGGACGTGTAATTGTTTTGCTACAATATAGAAAAAGAAAAATGGCTGCGCTATCATTCGACGAATAGTGCAGCCATTTTTTTGCTTTTTGCTCTTTTTTACTCTTTGCTTTTTCTCTTTATTCTTAACTCTCCATTCTCGACTTCTCCAACTACCATGCGATTTCTGTTTTTCCATGTGCTTTCAGGTAATCGTTTGTACGGCTGAAATGTTTATTTCCGAAGAAGCCGTTGTAGGCGGAAAGAGGAGAAGGATGGGCAGAAGTAAGCACCAAGTGTTTGTTGCGGTCGATAAATGCTCCTTTCTTTTGAGCATATGAGCCCCACAGGATAAATACCAGATTTTCTTTTTCTTCTGCCAGGGCACGGATGGCAGCATCGGTAAATGTTTCCCAGCCCTTATTCTGATGTGAACCTGCCTGGCGGGCACGTACGGTCAGGGTTGCGTTGAGTAATAGAACTCCTTGTTCTGCCCAGCGAGTCAGGTTTCCCGTGGTCGGGGCGTCTGAACCGATATCGGCTTTGATTTCTTTGAATATGTTCACTAATGAAGGGGGAAAAGGCACTCCGTCATTCACAGAGAAACAGAGGCCGTGTGCTTGTCCCGGGCCGTGGTAAGGGTCTTGCCCTATAATTACAACTTTCACTTTGTCAAAGGGGCAAAGATTGAAAGCATTGAATATCAGTTTTCCCGGTGGAAATATCTGATATTGGCTATATTCGCTTTTGACGAAATCGGTCAGTGTGCGAAAGTAGTCTTTGTCGAATTCAGGTGCCAGATGTGTCTTCCAGCTTTCTTCAATCTGTACGTTCATAGTAATTATATAAGATGTATTTCAAGTTCCTCACATTCCTTGCGCATATCTTCGGGCCAGATACTGGCTTGTATTTCTCCAATATGGGCTTTGCGCAGGTAGAACATACACAAGCGGGATTGTCCGATACCACCACCGATAGATAATGGAAGGGTGTCGTTCATCAGTCGCTTGTGGAAATAAAGTTCCAGTCGTTTCTCTTCTTTCTCTTCTTTCAACTGACGTTGAAGGGCTTCTTTGTCTACACGGATACCCATGGATGACAGTTCAATGGAACGTTGCAGTACATCGTCCCACAGAAGGAGGTCGCCGTTCAGTCCGGGTAGGTCGTTGAGTCCTTTGGATGTGTAGTCATCGTAGTCCGGTGCACGTCCGTCGTGCTTCTTACCGTCGCTTAGTTTGCAACCGATACCTATAATAAACACGGCTCCGTATTTCTGGCAGATAGCATGTTCGCGGCATTTAGGTTTCAGGTCGGGATAGAGTTGGCGTAGCTCTTCCGAATGAATAAAGTGTAGCTTTTGTGGTAAGCATGGCTTGATTTGAGGATACATTTCATATACCATATATTCCGTGCGGATCATGGCTGCATAGATGCGGTTTACGATTTCCTTCAGAAAGTTTATGTTTCTGTCTTCGTTGGTGATGACACGTTCCCAGTCCCATTGGTCTACATAAAGGGAGTGGAGATTGCCCAGTTCTTCATCGGAGCGGATGGCGTTCATATCTGTATAAATGCCATAACCGGGTTCGATATGGTAATCGGCTAATGTCAGTCTTTTCCATTTAGCCAATGAATGAACTACTTCGGCTTGTGCATCGCCCAAGTCTTTAATAGGGAAGGAAACGGGGCGTTCTATTCCGTTCAAATCATCATTGATACCCATTCCTTTCAATACGAAAAGAGGGGCAGTCACACGTCTAAGGCGTAGCTCGGATGACAAGTTTAATTGGAAGAACTCTTTTATTTGCTTGATTCCCAGCTCGGTCTGTTTGAGGTCGAGTAGCGGATTATAGTTCTTAGGTTTTATCAAGTAACTCATAGGTCTGTTAAATGTTAATTGTCGGCAAAGATAGGAATAAAATTGATATATGTAATGAATATTCTCTAAAAGATTGTCAATTTGATAAAGTAAATACTCTAAAACATTTCAAAATAACAGTGGTTCAACATGGGGAAGTACCTTAAGAACGATAAAAAAAGAAGAATCATTAGGAAGATGAGAAGATTTTTTATACTTTTGTCCTCGCATTTAGAAAGAATGGCCCCGTAGCTTAGTGAATAGAGCGTCAGATTCCGGTTCTGAAGGTCGTGCGTTTGAATCGCACCGGGGTCACAGATGAATCCCTTGATAGTCAGTAGATTGTTGAGGGATTTCTTTTGTTTAGTGGTGTTGCTTAAGAGTGGATTTATAATTCTTAACTTTAATAAGTAAGTAAAGAGGTCATTTTATACCTGTTATTACTCATATTAAGAGAGGGTATAATTTGACCTCTGACTGTAATATATAGTCTTTATATACTTATGAAGTTGAATTAATAGTGACAGAGATAGCACTTAATAAGAATATTACCTTATAATGAAATCCGTACAGCACATTGTTGGGAACAGCGTCAAACACTTCATATTGGTCGTTATGGAACTCGTCTATGTAATCCGTTTCAAAGCCAAGCGCTTCCATGTATTCAACAATTTCATCTTCTGTTGCTTCCCGTTCTGCCAATATGTAAGGTTGTGTGAGCACTGCACTGAACTCTTGGCGGCTGTTATAAGAGAAGCCAATCATCTGATAGGGTACATTACTAAAGAACTTATTGTGTGCGTTAATGCGAATGAAGAAGTTCTCCAAATCATCTCCTGCATACTCAAAGTTGTTCAGTTTGATAACAGACGATTTACCGTCATGGAACACTTCATTCTCACCGCCCTTATCCATGTAGGTAATATTGAGGGGTGACAAGTCAATCCATAAATTGTTGGCGTTGGCAAATTCTATCAGTTTTTTAATTTGCCTTCCCTTATAGCCCTCTGTTGGTTCAACTTCTCCTGTTGCTTCCTTACTTCTTCCGGTGATACAGGCTGTTTGCTCCAAGAGATTATTGATTGGCGGGTACGCTCTATCCATTGCTTGTGAAATTCATTAATATATTCCATAATTCATATAATTATGAGTTTATGCAAATGTAGCCAATCTATTTGAATCTGACAATATAAAGATGTATTAGTGTACTACCTTTTAATGAGATTTATTTATATTATATACCTCAACTCAAATTTGGTAGTATCTAAAATCATACCCCCGCCCTTTAGATTTAGGTCGTGTTTCTATTTAGACTTTATGCAGTGATAGAGTGAAATATTTGATTTGTCAGTGAGCGTATCAGATGTATATCGTGCATAATCCCCCTCTATTACCCCTAATACCCCTCACCAATCATTAGGAAAAATGAGAGGATAACATGAATTGCTATTCAGCCCACAAACGCTTTGAACTTCTGAAATATGCGGACTTATCAACGATTTGTATATGTCTACATATAAAGATGCACAAAGATAAGTGAATGAATAGAACTTCATGTTAAGCCCTCATTTTGTCCTCAAATGCAGTATTTACTAATCATATTAACTTAATAATTTATCAGATTATGGAATCAACATTACAGATTATGCCAGTGCAGAGAATTAGTAGAAACTTTGGTGAATATGCAGAAGAAGCGGTAATAATTGAAGAGCCAATTATCAAACAGAAACGACCTTTATTTATTGAAGCTAATACGATTGAAGCCAGTTTGGAACATCTAAAGAATGATTGCATTATCCCTGTATTTGCCAAAGATAACGAAGCTACATTATCTCATGTGGCTTTTATCGAAGCGGTACAGGATGCAACCAATACATTCTTTAGCGGTGAACAAATTGAATCGCCAGATATTCGTGTAAGCCATGTTATTAAGGGTCGCACGCCTGATGCAATCCATAAACCCGCCAATCAGTTATTAGAGAGTGATAAGACTATCTATTACGAGAGGTGCGCTTTTGTTATTGAAGTTCCTACTATCTATGAGACAGTACACGGTAACAGGCTAACCCTTACTATTGGTGGTGTCAGAGCTTATAACCATACCAATCTTTATTCAAAGAAGGGTGCGGAGCGGTTTAAAGTGTTTATTGGCTTCACCTGTAAGGTTTGCACAAATCTATGTGTATCTACGGACGGTTATCTTAGTTGCTTGGAAGTTACCAATACAAGGGATTTATATCAAGCGGTATTGGAAATGTTCCACAAATACGATGCAGCCAAACACATACATTTGATGCAGTCTTTAGGCAATACCTGTATGACAGAGCATCAATTCTGCCAACTATTAGGCAGAATGAGACTTTATCAATCATTACCACAGGGGTATCAAAAGGATATTCCTAAAATGTTGCTTACTGATACACAGGTTAACAATGTGGCTAAAGCGTATATCAATGACGAGAACTTTGGCAGCTTAGGAAATGACTTGTCTATGTGGAAGTTCTACAACTTGCTCACAGGTGCAAATAAGAGTAGCTATATAGATTCATTCTTGGATAGAGCCTATAATGCTACAGAACTTGCAACGGGGATATGTTCCGCTTTACACGGTGATGACAAATACCAATGGTTTCTTAGTTAGTGGTTTAACAGGGGCATCCATATAATAAGGGTGTCCCTTAATTTATTCATTACTTAATTAATAATTAAAGATTTATGTTAGTAGTATTATTCGCTGTTATATTTTGGACTATTATGTTCTTTATTGCATGTGCAGTTTCGCCTATTGTATTCTTCTTCATGATTATTTGGGCTATATATCAATATTTCAAATTATTATGTTGAGGTAGTATATGAAGTACTAATAAGGGTATCTATATACTATATATAGGTACTCTTTATTAGCTATAGCCAGTAGTATAATATTCACTTTGATAATTAGTGAATGTTTAGCTAATAATCAATAGGTTAGATATTCCAGTTTAAAATTAATATTCACTTATATTAGTTTCACTATAAAACAGAACATTATGTCACTTAAATATTCAAGTACAACAGCAGATTATCTGCAATGGAGCGAAGCGATGAACTTAATAAGAAAATTGGCAAGAGATAGTAATTATAAGATGTCACTTCTTATCGCTTTGGGTTGCTTCACAGGTCTAAGAATTTCTGATATTCTTGCTTTGAGGTGGAATCAGATACTAGATGCGGAAGAATTTACCATTACAGAGATTAAAACAGGGAAGCAAAGGACAATTAGGATTAATATGCAGCTACAGCAACATATCAGAGATTGTTATGAGCATATAAATCCAGTTGGCATAAATGCTCCTGTATTGATAAGTCAGAAGGGGACAGTCTACACAGTTCAGAGAATCAATGTCATGTTGAAGGAGATTAAGAAGAAGTACAGGTTGCATATAGGCAATTTCAGTTGTCATTCTCTTAGGAAGACCTTTGGCAGACAGGTTTATAACATGAATAATGATAATTCAGAGCTTGCACTTGTCAAGCTCATGGAGCTATTCAATCATTCCAGTGTGTCAATTACTAAGAGATACTTGGGATTAAGGCAAGAGGAACTACTTAATACCTATGATTGTCTTAGCTTCTAAAATTGGGTTGGTATGAAAATTCAGAATTTCTACTTATATGGGGATTTGGCAAGTTTCATACCAACCTTGAATTATTGAGTAGAGACAGCTCTCAACTTTTAATAAACAATAGTTCTTGCAAATTAAACAGCTTTTAGTAACTTTGTAGCAATTTCAGACTTCTATGGAGATAGTTCTGAAAGGACATAGTTAACAAAGGTGTTATTAAAATTATCTTCTACATTCAAACTTCGCAACTTTGATATTGGCACGAAGATGATAGCAATAGCACCACATCATTTGATATATACCTACCTTATGTATCCTGTAAGGCTGTTCGATATTGTCAGATTGGTGTGGGCTATTGTTTTATCCGTGCCATAGGTAATGCGAAGACCTGAATGTAGGATAAGACAATATAGTTCCCACACCTTTTTGTATTGTATAACAGTCAGCAGGGAACACTGACTACAATACATATCTACAAGAAACAGATAGTACTATCCTTTAATGTAGCCATTTATTAAAACGGTATGCAGCTATTGCTGTGTTCTCCATACCTCTAAGAGAATTATTAATTATTTACTATTGATTATATAGTAAGTATCATAAAAGAATTAATAACGTTATCATATATGAAAAATTTTAAATTGATTTTACTTCTTATCGCATTTTCCGTATCACATGTTGTGTCTTTAGGACAAGAAATTGATACCCTTAATCAATTATTAGACTCTGCAAATCAAGGCTATAGTAGTGCACAAAACAAAATAGGAGTTGAGTATGAGAAACAAAAAAAACATACAGAAGCCATTAAATGGTTTTTGAAAGCTGCTGAACAAAACAATGTTGATGCTTTTCTTAATTTAGCAAAAAAATACTATTCAGGTGAAGGGGTTGAGAAAGATATGAAAATAGCTTTTGATTATTATCTTAAAGCTGCTAATCTAGGACATCCAAAAGCAGAACATAATATAGGCATATTGTATTGTTATGGCATAGGTGTAGCAGCTGATGAGAATGAAGGTATAAAATGGATAAGGAAAGCGGCCTTAAAGTTTACTCCTTCTCAACATTGGTTAGGAAGTTATTATTGGGAACGAGCTATACAAGCAGGGAAAAGTAAGTACAATGATGAACGAAACAAAACCTATGAATATTATGAGGAAGCAATAAAATGGTTAACTTTAGCAGCTGATAATGGAGATGTAGAAGCAGCTATTAATGTTGCAAATTATCTTTATAAAAAAGAGAATAATCCACGTAAAGCAATGAGATATATTTTAATTGCATGTGAACAAAAAGATGCAAATGCTTTAAAAATGTATGAAGAAATAACAGGTACGTCTTATTCTAGTCTTGGCAAAGATTTTAAAAATAAAGTCAAAACTTATACAGGTAATTATCCATTAGGTGGTCATCTCACTAATAGATACAAAAATAATGATACAACTTATGAATATTATGAGCTTGGAAATATGAGAATGTTCCATGGGAAATTTTCTGTAATAGCATCAAATGCAGAAGGAGTTATAAGCGGAAGTACTTTATCAATAGTTGGACAGTTTAAAGATGATTATAGAGAAGGTGAGTGGAAAGTGAAATATATCAATAATACTTTTAAGCGAGAATATGATATAACAATGAACTATCAAAACGGGAAATTGAATGGAGCATTTGAATGTGTTACAAAAGATGTTAAAACAGGAAATGTATTAATAGCAGAACAGACATTTTATAAAAACAATATTATTGTTAAGAAATTCACACGAAAGGATATAGATGGATATTATGAAGAAGCGGGAATAGATGATGAGGGTAATGCGCATGGAAAATTTATTATAAACAGTGCTACAGGTAAAATACAAGGAGATTTCTTGCATGGAACTTGTAACAACTTTCGATATATAAATTTGCAAACAGGAGATACAGAAAAACGGACTCCTAAGAATAAGTGCCCTATTTCTGCGTCATGGGTATATAATGATGAACATATTATGTACTCACTACATTATATAAGAGATTTTAGTAGAGGGCTATCAGATCCTTGGAGATGGTTTAAATAGATTATGGGATATATGATAATTAACAAGTTTAAAACAGGGAAATGGAGTAAAAAAGCCAAACAGTATATAGAGCACCCCGATAAACTCAAAGAACTATTAATAGCATTAGGACAAATTATACATAAAAAAGGACTTAAAAATGTACAAGAACAATTACAATTTATGTATAAATATATTCTTGATGTATATAATGGAAATTATACTAATTATAATTTAACGTCTTTGATTATTGCTATTGCTGCTATCATATATGTAGTAACTCCAATAGATATACTTCCAGATGTGTTACCAATAATTGGTTGGACTGATGATGTGACAGTGATACTTTACGTGTTCGATATTATAAATGCTGAATTAGAACAATACAAGCAATTTATAACAACGAATAAACAAAAATAAGAATATAAATTTATTTATGAAAACAAGTAAAAAGGCAGCATTTGAAGCAACATTCACTTGCTGCCTTTTTAGTTCATTTCCTTCTCTTCTTAACCAATCTATGCTTATTCTTCTTAGCTGAATTTGAGAATAGTTGTTCTAACATTTCCCTTGTAATAGGTAAGTATGTTACTTCTGTGAGTTTGGTTTCTTTAATCTCTTGTGGTAAATAATGAATTGTGTTATTCCTCTTTGGTGTTACTTGCATATTTGTGTAGCAATAAATAGGTTGGTAATTGATTTATCTACAGTAAAGATACTAAGAAGCAGGGGAAGAACATAATACATAGAGCGAAGTTTTAAATATTGCAGGGCAGGTACACACATAAATAAAATTCTGCATTTGGGTATAATAAGAAACAGTGATTTAATTCTTGATATGAGGAATTATTATTACCTTTGCAAGGTAAGTTCAATGTTGACCTATTGTTGACCTCTGGACTTACATAGAGATAATTAATGTGTTGATAATAAGGGAAACTTAGTGAATAGAGCGTCAGATTCCGGTTCTGAAGGTCGTGCGTTTGAATCGCACCGGGGTCACAGATGAATCCCTTGATAGTCAGTAGATTATTGGGGGATTTCTTTTGTTTAGTGGTGTTGCTTAAGAGTGGATTCATGGCTCATTCTGAAAATTGGGGGATTTGATTCAGGGCAATCACATTCTTAACAAAATAGATTCATTCCTGTGTGAAAGTGAGCTAAACTGTGCAGTTCTGACTCGTTCGATAGCGGAATACTGCGTAACTTACCTCTTTCTTTATAACTAAAGTATCATC
>CANPJW010000067.1 GCA_947574505.1 uncultured Bacteroides sp.
AGTTCTGCAAAGACTTTGCAGATTTCGTATATCGGTATGCAGACGCAAGAGGTGGCAATCAAACCTCAATTGAAAGTAATACTAAAAGCCGATGCACAGCAGCTTGAAGAGGTTATGGTAACAGCAGTTGGAATCCAACGAGCTGAACGCTCATTAGGCTATTCTGTATCCAAAGTTGATGCAGATGAAGCTATTCAGAAAGCAGAACCGGACCTAATACGTTCTTTAGACGGAAAAATACCCGGTGTTTCGATTAATTCACCCTCTGGTGCTGCCGGTTCAGCCACACGTATGACTATTCGTGGTAATTCATCGTTCCTAGGCAACAACCAACCATTATATATAGTTGATGGTGTTCCCTATAGCAATACGGAAGTTGCCTCTTCAAATCAAGCAACTGAAGCTGGTGGTGCTTACGGTAGTGGTATTTCTACGCTTGACCCCAATGATATTGAATCAATGAATGTATTGAAAGGTGCAGCAGCTGCCGCTTTGTACGGTTCACGTGCCGCCAATGGTGTAGTGCTCATCACAACAAAGACAGGTTCAAAAAATAAGAAAAAAGCAGGAAAAGGCATGGAAATAACCTTGAATGCATCTTACACTATTGAACAAATAGCCGGTTTGCCTGAATATCAAAATTCTTTTGGTACAGGTAACGATTTTATTCCAGGGGGCGCAAACGGTTCATGGGGAGCGGCTTTCACAGATGTAACAGAAGTGCCCTTAAGTATATATGCAAATAATGTTTATGGAAAAGCCTATCCGAATCTTCCCCAAACTGTACCTTACAAAGCGTATAAGAACAATGTCAAAGATCTATTCGATTTGGGAGGAATATACGATCTCTCATTAAACTTCAATAAGTATACCGAAACCGGTAATTTCACTGCAACTTTGTCCAAAATGGATCAGGACAGTTACATACCTTATGCAGACTTTAGCCGTTATTCTATCAGTGTCGGTGGAAACCAGACTTTGGCCAACGGAGTACGTATCGGGGGAAATGTTTCTTTTTCAAGAAACGAACAAAATGGCCCGATGTTCGGTAACAATCAATCCAACGGTATTGGTGCCTCTTCATTTGCACGCGCTTTAATTCTTGGACGTAACTGGGATATGTCACTACCTTATGAAACACCTGACCATAAATCTTTATTCTTCGTGGGCGATCAGGCAGATAATCCGATTTGGTCATGGAAGTATAATACGATCAACACCCAAATGGATAGAACCATAGCAAACGTAAACATGGGCTATGATATTACAAAATGGCTTTCTGTTGACTATCGTGTTGGTATCAATGATTATAAAATGGATCGTAAGGAGGTTTTGAATTTAGGGTCAAGAGCCTTGGGAGGAAAAGGACGTATTCTTGTTTCTACTTATGATACACAAGAGATTGAATCAACTTTACTGTTACGCTTCAACATCCCGGTTCATAAAGATTTTGGGCTGAAAGCAACTTTGGGACATAATGTAAATCAGTTCACCGCAAACGAGACTCTAACAAAGGGCATGAACATTATGTCTCCGGGAGTTTACAATATAAATAATACAGAATCACAAACATCGGAAGAAGAATATACAAGAACCCGTTTATGGGCATTATTTGGAGATGTTACATTGGATTACAAGAATTATGCATTCTTGAATATCACAGGACGTAATGACTTTTCATCCACACTACCCAAAAATCATCGTAGTTTCTTCTATCCGTCAATTGCAGGTTCGTTTGTATTTACAGATGCATTTCATATCAATGAAGATATTATTAAATTCGGTAAAGTACGATTAAGTTGGGCTAAAGTTGGTAATGACGCCGGCGCATACTACAAAAATGGTACATTCACTTTGGGACAGCCCTTTAACGGCCAGCCCATATTATCATTACCATCTTCTATGTTTGACCCGGATTTAAAACCGGAATTTACATCAGAGGTTGAATTTGGAGCTGAATTACAATTCTTAAAAAGCCGTGTAAATGTTGATTTCACCTGGTACAATCGTAATTCTACTAACCAAATCGCTCCATTAAGCCTTCCATATTCTACCGGATACGGGAGCTATTATACCAACTTTGGTAAAATGAATAACCACGGTATCGAAATAGGATTGAATGTTATACCTATTTTAAATAAAGATTTCAAATGGGATATGTACTTCACTTATACTCAAAACCGAAGTGAAGTAAAAGAATTGGCAGAAGGAGTAGAACGAGTTTCTTTAAATACAGGTTTTGCAACACCAAAAGCGGTTCTTGAAGTAGGCAAACCTTATGGAATGCTGGTTGGACAAGTTTTTGCACGCGATGAAGAAGGCAATTATCTGGTGGACCCAAATTCCGGAGCTTATCTTATAGCGGATGAAGAAGGTGATCTAGGAGATCCTGCTCCAGATTGCAAACTTAGCTTGAACAATACATTTACCTACAAAGGTTTTTCATTATCATTCATGTTTGATGCACAAATTGGTGGTTGCGTCTGGACTTCATACATTCCTGACTTATTGGGACGTGGCGTTACCAAAGATACAGAAGACCGTTATGGTTCACGTATCTTACCTGGATACCTGGCTGATCCTTCCACGAAAAAACCTTTATTAGACGGAAATGGAAATAAAATCCCCAACAATGTTCAAATGAAGGAGCTTGACTTATGGTTCTCACCGGGTAGCGGTGTGTCCACATTTGCAACTAATGGTGTAGATGAAGCATCCGTTTATGAAGCTACAACTTTCCGTTTAAGAGAGTTAAGCATCGGGTACCAGCTTCCTAAATCCTGGCTGGCAAAAACATTCATCGGTTCGGCAACCGTATCCTTTGTAGCCCGCAACCTTTGGTATTTTGCTCCCAATGTTCCTAAGTATTCCAATTACGATCCAACAGCAAGCAGTTATGGTGGCGGAAATGTACAAGGAATTGATTACACCTCAGCCCCTAACACAAGACGTTACGGCTTTAATATCAAACTCACATTCTAATAAAAAAAGAAAGTATGAAAATCATCAAATTATTATACACTTTAACAACAACACTGATTGTTTGTACGAGTTGCTCGAAATATCTCGATATTAATGATAATCCGAATAAGCCAACAACTGCCGAACTAAACAAAGTGTTAACCGGAGCTGAATATGACATAGCCATGTCTTTTGCAGCTGGCAGCTATATCGGTTCATCATTACCTTCTTATGTTTTTCATCTAAGCTCCCGTGAAGTTGACAACTACGGTATAACTAATGCCACTTCCACTTTGGGAAACACCTGGCTACAGGGCTATGCTTATGGTTTGAAGAATACAAATGCTGTTATTAAAGCCGCAGAAGAAGGAAATAACATGATTTATGCGGGAATAGGCAAATTAATGAAAGCTTATGCATTTACCAGTCTCGTTGATCTTTGGGGAGATATTCCATACACAGAATTTGATATAGAAGGTAATTATGCTCCCAAATTAGACCGTAGCCAAGATATTTATAATTCATTACTTGCACTTATAGATGAAGCCATAGGCAATCTGCAAGATCCCAATGCTGCTAATTTATTAAAACCAGCAAACGATGATTTGATATATAAAGGCAACGTTGAGAAATGGGTAAGAATGGGTAACACATTAAAGCTGAAGCTATTGGTGCAATCAAGAAAAGCTAAAAACGAGATAACAGAGTGGAATACAAGGTTATCCGATTTGCTTTCTGAGAACAATTTCATGAACAACGGAGAAGATTTCGAATTCAAACATACAGCCAAAGATACGCCAGACGAACGTCACCAAGCTTATGTAGATGAATATCTCGGTGGTCAAAGCACTTATTACATCAGTCCATGGATTTACGAAACAATGAGTGGAAAGAACTTAAATGTAACAGATAACCCATTTGTAGGAATCACAGACCCACGTATCCCTTATTACTGGGTAAACCAAATAAAAGCGGGGGATACAGCACAAAATCCTACGGATTACCGTGACGGTGCTTTTGTTTCCATATTCTTTGCATCCAATGCTTCTGGAGCAAGTAATGACCAGCGGGAAACTTCTACTTTTATCGGTATTTATCCATGTGGTGGAAAGTATGATAATGGCAATGGCGGAAAATGTGACGCGAAAGTCGGTAATGGAGTGGCACCAGAAAAGATGTTGCAAGCCTATTCCGTCCCTTTCCTTTTAGCTGAATTATATTTAACAGGAGATGCAAACGGAGATGCCAAAGAAGCTCTTAAAGAAGGAATTAGACGTTCTATAAATCACGTCAATTCAGTAGCGAAGGCTTCTGATGCAACTGTACCTGCCATAAGCAATGAAGCCATTGAGACTTTTATAGAAAAAGTCTCAGGAAAGTATAACGCTGCTTCCAATAATGAAGAAAAGTTACGCATTGTCATGACTCAAAAATGGATTGCAAACTTCTTTAATCCAGTTGAAGCATATACCGATATACGCCGTACCGGATATCCTACCCTATTGCCTAAGAATGCAACGTATGCTCAATCTCCTTATAAAACCAGCCAAAATCCGGAATTTGGACCAGTAAATATTCCACTAAAAGGTATCAATGCTTTTCCGAGAGCAATGTGGTATCCTAGTTCGGAAGTAACACGTAATCCTAATGTAACCAACGAAGGAAGAAACTTAAGCAATCCTATTTTATTCTGGGATAAATAAACTATTTAATGATGAAAACAAAAACGAATATGAGATATATACAATTATTCATAGCAACTGCTTTTTGGACATTGCTGACAGTCAGTTGCGATAGAGATCTCCCTTATCCTATAGACGAAGTGAAAAAAGGAGTAGTCATTGACATTGTTCGTGCACCCGACTCTGACGGGGTACTTTCCGCCGGAGTCACAGACGGCGATTATAAAGTTTCCGTATCTATTCCCAAACAGCAAGGAGATTATTCCATGCTTGACTATGCGCAACTCTTATGTGTTTTCACCGATGTAGATGGCAAAACAACTTCAAAAGTCATCGTAGATAACATTAAAGAGTTCCCTAAAGATATATCAATAGATATAGCCAACGTATATCAACAATTTGGAAAAGAAGCGCCTACGCTAGGAGAAATTGTATACTTCACAACAAATGCTGTTCTAAAGGACGGTTACACTGTATATGGCTGGACTGAATATTCAGATTTCAACAACAAACTCTTCACCGGATGGGAAGTTGATGGAAGAGCTTATTCGTATAATGTCAGATATCCGGTTGCATGTCAGTTGGTTCTTGAAGAATTTGTCGGTCCTGTAGTATTAAATGATTTTTATGATGAGTATCGGGCAGAAATCGTTAAAACATCGGATACGGAACTGGAGATACATGGAGTCGCTGAAGGTGAAGATCCTGATGGCATCTTAAAATTAACAATTGATACAAGCACTCACACTGTAAAAGTAGCCAAACAAATTGTTGCTCATGGATTTGTTCCATGGATTGGTTATAATAACCTTGCCTATCAAGCCACTGGTACTATTGATGCATGTAAAGGTACAATAACACTGAATGGACCTCTGACTGTTGATGAAGGTAGTTTTGGTGATCAGCAAATGATTATATCAACGAACTATTGACATAATCTAAAATAAAACATCTATAAAGGCATAATAACACCGACAGTTTGTATTATTAAAATCAAACTGTCGGTGTTTCGTATAAAACAGATTTTTCCTATATATAGAATTCTAGAATTACCAAAGTAATATCCTTTTCCCTTGCTTACTTAAGAAGATTCCCCATCCCCTCTCTCACAATATCCACCAATATCGGCTTCACCCCGCTCACGAAACATTCTACCGCAATCACCATCAGAATCAATCCCATGAGACGCATCATCACATTATTGCCCGTCTCACCCAAGACATTCACCAACTTCGTGGAAGCCCGAAGAATAAAGAAAGTCAGCAGATAAATTAATGCAATAGTGCCTATCAGTATCCCTTTCATTTCATAAGAATGGGCATCCTGCATCAATACGATAGCATTGGCAATCGCACCGGGTCCACACAACATAGGTATGCCAAGCGGAGTAATAGAGATATCATCCGCATACGTTTTGATTTCCTCATCTTTCAGTTTCATCGGCGTATAACGGGCTTGGAGCATATCGAAACCTATCTTGAAGATAATCACTCCTCCGGCTATACGGAATCCGTTGGTAGAAATACCGAAGAACTTAAAAAGAAACTGACCGGCAAAGACGAAAACCATTATTGTGATAAACGACACAATAGTGGCACGACGAACGATAGACTGACGCTCTTTTTCTGTCATCCCGTGAGTCATAGTAAGGAAGACAGGCATTGTTCCCAAAGGATTGGTCAACGTAAAAAACGAGGTGAAGCAAAGTAAAGCAAATGGCAGAAGTGCACTATCCATGATTATATCGTATTTTTATACATTTATTAAACGCAACAAAAATACGACTTAATCCAGAAAACTTATAATAAATTCATTAATTCTTTCAGAGAATGAATGTGATAAGTGGGAAGAAAAGGGAAAGCAGCCCGTTCCGTCACGTTGTAGAAGGCTTGATGCATCCCTATCCCGTGCGCTCCGGTAATATCCGCTTCCCAGCTATCACCAATCATCAACGATTCGCGCATCTCGGATTGAGTGGCGGACAGGGCAAAATTAAAGATTTCGGGGCGGGGCTTCAACACTCCGAGGTCTTCCGAAAGAATCACCTTCTTGAAATAGCCATCCACGCCTGCCGAACGCATCTTATGCGATTGCAGTTCACGAAAGCCGTTAGAAAGGATATACAAGTTGTATTTAGGAACAAGATACTCCAACACCTCCTTAGCGTGGGGCATCAGACCGCTTTTAGTAGGAATAATGGCAAAGAAATCTTTCGAGAACCGGTCGGCTAAAACCTCATCTTCCACTCCTACCGCCTGCAAAGGATAAAAGAACCGTTGACGGTTCAATTCATCTTTCGTCACCTTTCCTTCACCGTACTCAATCCAAAGTTCGGTGTTACGTTTCTGATAAAGTGTATAATAATGGTCGAACGAATCAAAGTAACGGTCGAATGCATATTTCTGATATACTTCTTCAAAAGTGTCACGGGCATTGCGGGAGAAAGCCCAGATAGTGTCGTCAAGATCAAAAAACAGATTTTTATATTTCATCAGTAGCTATGGGTGTATATAAGAAACAGAAAAGCCAATGTGCTAATTTCTTGAATCCAGGAATCAGCACATTGGCAATTCAAAAAGGGATATCTACATCTACCTTATTTTACCTGGATAACCAAGTATCTGGACACACTCCAGAATTCAGTAGGATTAGTAATCTTCAATGTCAACTGACCTTTGTCATCTTTTACCAATTCATAAGAACCAGTCGGATGAGTAGTCAACAACTCAGCACGCTTAGAGTACAACTTGATTTCTTTGGTGGTACGAATATCGATTTGAGTGAAATAATCTTTATTGAAATCAGCGCTCTTCAATACATCTCCGCTCTGAAGTATTTTCTGAGCTTTCAATTCAGATTTAGTACCGAATACAAACCAGGCAGCATTCAGGCTCTTTTCCTGCTCGGCAACGGTTTTAGCTTTAGCTTCGTTTTCTGCAACCAACGTCTCTTTGGCAGCAGACAAGTCGCTGACAGCAGCATCCAGTTCCTGAATACGGATATTCTTGGAAGCCAGTTCTGTTTGAAGTTCCTCGATACGCTGTTGTTTAGCGTTCAGTTCGGCTGTCAAAGCAGCAACAGCTTTTTTCATCTGCGCAGAATTGTATTTACTGTTTTTCAACTGTGCCTGCAATTTGGCAATCTGAGCCTTGTTTTCTTCCATCTGTTTAGAGATGAATTCGATATCAGAAGCAATCTGTTGCTTGGCATTGGCAGAGTTTTCAGTGATGGTTCCACGTTGCAAATCAACACGGCTTTCGGCAGCACTGATCTTACGGAAGCCTTCCTGAACTTCATTGAAAGTTCCCATCATATCATCCAATTCAGCATTGCGTTGGTTCAGTTCCATCAAAAGAGAATCATTTTCAGCTTTCAGGTCCTTACTTCCACCTTTAAAGCCATCACACGAAGCCAACATAGCTACGCATACAAATAAAACTGCTAACTTTTTCATACGTTTACGTTTTACGTTTTTAATGAAATTATTTTAATCGTCTATTCCTGCTAATACTATCACAATCTCGCCCCGAGGCTCGGTAGCGGTAAAGTGTTCTATCAGTTCAGCCAAACTGCCCCGAACAGTTTCTTCGTGGAGTTTGGATATTTCGCGCGACACGGTTGCCTGACGTTCAGCACCGAAATATTCGGCAAACTGCGTCAACGTCTTCAACAGACGATGGGGCGATTCATAAAACACCATGGTACGGCGTTCTTCTGCCAATGCCTTCAGTCGTGTCTGACGTCCTTTCTTCTGGGGAAGAAAACCCTCGAAGCAGAACTTCTCATTCGGCAAGCCCGATGCAACGAGCGCCGGAACAAAAGCTGTTGCTCCCGGCAAGCACTGTACTTCAATACCGTTTCGCACACATTCACGAACAACCAGAAATCCGGGATCAGAGATTCCGGGTGTTCCGGCATCTGAAATCAATGCAACCGATGCACCACCCTTTATTTTATTAACAACACTTTCCACCGTTTTATGTTCATTAAATTTGTGGTGAGATTGCATTGCATTCTTTATTTCAAAGTGTTTCAGCAAGATACCAGAGGTACGCGTATCCTCTGCCAGAATCAAGTCGACCTCTTTCAGAACCTTGATAGCCCGAAAGGTCATGTCCTCAAGATTTCCTACCGGCGTAGGCACTACATACAACTTTCCCATATATTTTTGTTTATGCTGATTGGTTAAAATACTTTTTCAATAACTCCAAGAAGTCAACTACTGCATCTTTCTCTTCGTCTATTTCAACTTTCGAGGAAAGAAATGCGACAGCAGTCTTGTATGAGCCCATAACTGATATCTGCTCAATCACACGGTTCATCAAATCAGTATCTCCCTTAAACAGTTCGCGTGAGAAACGGAAAGAATCATTCAAGCTGATAAAATGGCGCAAGCCGGCAGCCAGCTTTATGCTTTCTCCCAACACGGCGTTTTTGGGTTCTTCCTTCTTTATTATGACGGGGGCCTCTTCGATGACGGGTTCTTCTTCTTCTTCTTCTTCTGCTGCTGCTATAACAGGTTTGGGAGATTGGATAATAACAGATGCATCCTTTTCCTGAGCGGTAATTTCATTCTCTTTCACTACCGTTTCTTCTACGACAAAAGAAGACAAAGAAACCAACTCAACAGAATCTATTTCCTGCGACAATTCATCCAGACGTCCCTGCATACGCGCAACACTCCGCTTCAACAGTTCAGACAGAGTCTGAGTAGGTTCCTTGGTAAATGAATCCATGAGATACTTCAACTCATGAACATCCAATTCGATATCTGCTAATAGCTTCTGTTTCATGTTCATCCATTACTAATATGATGCGAATGTAGGAATAATTTATGCAATAACTTAAAATAATGGATATTTTAACAGTTCTTGCACATTGAATTGTTTACCTTTGTGCTGTCATTTATTTAATCAAGAAAGCACGAAATCACATGGTATTATTCTCAGAAGACCACATACAGGAAACTAAAAGAAGAGGTAGAATTGAAGTTATCTGCGGCTCTATGTTCTCAGGAAAGACAGAAGAACTGATTCGCAGAATGAAACGGGCAAAGTTTGCACGTCAGCGTGTGGAGATATTCAAACCGGCTATCGACACCCGTTATTCGGAAGAGGACGTAGTTTCACACGACAGCCATTCCATCGCTTCCACTCCTATTGATTCATCGGCAAGCATCCTGCTGTTCACTTCCGAGATAGACGTAGTAGGAATCGACGAAGCACAGTTTTTCGACAGCGGGCTGATAGACGTATGCAATCAGCTTGCCAATAACGGAGTCCGCGTCATTGTTGCAGGTTTGGATATGGACTTCAAAGGGAATCCTTTCGGCCCTATGCCACAACTGTGTGCCATAGCCGATGAAGTATCCAAGGTGCATGCCATCTGCGTAAAATGTGGAGATCTGGCATCATTCTCACATCGTACAGTCAAGAACGACAAGCAAGTCCTTCTAGGTGAGACAGCAGAGTACGAGCCTCTTTGCAGGCAATGCTACCTCCAGGCACTGGAAGAGGACAGGCAAAAGGTATAAACTCAACAGAAAACAACTATGGAAAGGAAGAAGATAACATTCGACAGTTTTATACGTGGTGTCATCGGATGTATGATGGTGGTAGGAATATTAATGCTTGTAGAACGACTGAGCGGAGTGCTATTGCCTTTCTTTATCGCCTGGCTGATTGCCTATATGGTTTATCCGTTAGTCAAGTTCTTCCAATACAGACTAAAGCTGAAAAGCCGCATCCTTTCCATTTTTTGCGCATTGTTTCTGATCACTGTTGTGGGAGTGGCATTATTCTATCTGTTAGTTCCGCCTATGGTTTCCGAAATAGGCAGAATGAATGATTTATTAGTAAGCTACCTCACAAACGGCGGTGGCAGTAACGTCCCCAAGACACTTTCCGAATTTGTCCATGAGAATCTTGATTTGGTAGCATTAAACAAAATGCTGAGTGAAGAGAATATCCTTGCCGCAATCAAAGAAACTGTACCCAAAATGTGGGCTCTGCTTGCAGAATCACTCAACATCCTGTTCAGCATCTTTGCTTCCTTTATCATATTATTATATGTAGTCTTTATATTACTGGATTATGAAGCCATAGCCGAAGGATGGCTGCACCTGCTCCCCAATAAATACCGCAAATTCGCTTCCAACCTGGTTTATGACGTGCAGGACGGCATGAACAGATATTTCCGTGGACAGGCATTGGTTGCATTCTGCGTAGGTATTCTTTTCAGCATAGGCTTCCTGATTATTGACTTCCCGATGGCTATTGCTTTGGGACTTTTCATCGGAGCCCTCAACATGGTTCCTTACCTGCAAATCATCGGTTTTCTCCCTACCATCGTATTGGCTATCCTCAAAGCTGCCGATACCGGACAGAACTTCTGGATTATCATTGCATGCGCATTGGCAGTCTTCACCATCGTACAAATTATACAGGACACTCTCCTCGTTCCCAAAATTATGGGAAAGATTACTGGGCTGAATCCTGCCATCATCCTTTTATCTCTTTCTATTTGGGGGTCTTTAATGGGAATGTTGGGAATGATCATCGCGTTACCTCTCACCACTTTGATGCTTTCCTATTATCAACGCTTTATTATCAACAAAGAAAAGATAAAATATAATGAAATCGAAATTACTGATAATCAAGAGAAAAGCGGTATATAGAAAAAATAATTGAAACTTTTTTCTACGAAATACTTGCAGATTAAATAAAAGTCACTACCTTTGCACCCGCAATCAGGAAATAACTGATTTGCGAATAAGGATTGATTCGCTAGCTCAGCAGGTAGAGCACAACACTTTTAATGTTGGGGTCCTGGGTTCGAGCCCCAGGCGGATCACTTAGGAGAAAAGAAAATACTCCGACAATCTAAGACAAAGCTCTTTAAACCAATGGTTTAAGGAGCTTTTTTCTTATCCCCTTGCGACAGAAAAAAGACCTCAAAAAGCCACCCTGTGAAAAAGAATCGTTACTAATTCGTTACGGTTTTCCGTTACGATAAAAACCGTAACGAATTTATAGGTAAGTCGCTCATTTGTCGAATATTGGCAGTCGAAAGTCAGAGCCGTTACGGAACGAACAAATTAACTTTGCAACAAGAAAGGAGTTACGGTATGAAATCGACATTCAAGACACTCTTCTATTTGAAGAAGAACGAACCGAAGAAAAACGGTCATGTAGTAATTATGGTGCGCATCACGGTGGACGGTGATCAGGTGCAATTCAGTAGCAAGCTGGATATCCACCCCGACAACTGGGACACGAAGAACGGCAAGGCCATCATCAACAAGCAGAGTGCGGATAAGAAAGAAAATCTCAGGGTATCCTCACTCAACAAGACACTGGACGAGATACGTTCGGCCATCACCATGCACTACACACGCATGATGAACGTGGACGGCTATGCCCTGCCGGAGAAAATCAGGAACGCATTCCTTGGGTTGGAGGAAAAGGAGAAGACGCTCATCAGCTATTTCACCCAACACAACGAGCAGTACGCAAAGAAAGTGGGCAAGACGGCTACCCAAAAGACTTACAGCCGCTACGAACTCACCAAACAGCGGATGATAGAGTTCTTGCAGAAAGAATATCGGCTATCGGATATTCCGGTGAAAGAAATCACCGTCACCCACATCGAGAACTTCTACCTTTACTTGCGTCAGGAATGTGAGGTCAGCAACAACACCGCCATGAAGTTCGTGCAACGCTTCCATACCATTTTGCTGTTCGCCCAGAAAAGCGGATTGAACTTTATCGACCCTTTCGGTAATTTCAGATTCAACTTTGACAAGACGGACAGGGGCTATCTCACTCAGGAAGAGATTGACACGATCTATTATAAGGAGTTCCAATCAAAACGGCTGGAGCATGTACGGGATGCCTTCATCTTCAGCTGTTACACGGGTTTGCCCTATTGCGACATATACACCCTGACTGCCGATGACATTAAAATCGGCGTGGACGGAAAAAAGTGGATCATGAAAGACAGAGGTAAAACAGGCGTGGAATCATTCATCCCTTTACTGCAAATACCGTTGGATATTCTCGCCAAGTACGAGGGCAAGCTGAAAGACGGAAGATTGCTTCCGGTAATCAGCAACCAGAAGATGAACGAATATTTGGCGGAGATTGCAGCTATTTGCCAAATTAACAAGCGGATCACCTATCACCTTGCAAGACATATCAAATTTTCTTTCTTGCTAAAATTCAAGCACTTGCAAATTTTTGC
>CANPJW010000068.1 GCA_947574505.1 uncultured Bacteroides sp.
AGGTCGGTAAAGCCTATCTAACATAATCTCAGGAAAATTTAAACAGGCTCTAAATTTAGAAAAGTTTTTTCGTGAACATATTTTGGGTAATAGTTGTTTTCTATATAAAGTAAATTTTAAATATACATGCATTATGGCAACAACAAATTTCAAAGGACAATCGGTGAAACTGATCGGTGAATTTATACAAGTAGGTAAAGTCGCTCCTGACTTCGAACTGGTGAAAACAGATTTGTCTTCTTTCTCGCTGAAAGACTTGAACGGCAAGAATGTGCTTTTGAATATTTTCCCGAGTCTGGACACAAGCGTATGCGCTACGTCTGTACGTAAGTTTAACAAGATGGCTGCCGGGATGAAGAACACAGTCGTGTTGGCTATCTCTAAAGACCTTCCGTTCGCTCACGCACGTTTCTGCACGACAGAAGGTATCGAAAATGTAGTTCCATTGTCGGATTTCCGCTTCTCCGATTTTGACGAAAGCTACGGCGTACGCATGGCGGACGGACCATTGGCAGGGCTTCTGGCGCGTGCGGTAGTCGTAATCGGCAAGGACGGCAAAGTGGCTTATACGGAACTTGTTCCCGAGATTACACAAGAACCTGACTATGACAAGGTGCTGGCAGCTATAAAATAACATAAGTATTAAGTAATTACAGGTTTGGGCTTCACGTATGACCCCGGTAAGATATTTACAGTTGTATTGTCTCCTGCTTCCTGGCGCGTTACATTTGTACTGAATGACCGCCTCTCTGATGAAGGAGTTTACGGAGTGGATTCCGGCAAGCATTTGTTGTCCGGCTTCGGTGCCAACCTAAAAGGGGAAGTGAAATATGAATTTCTGAAAAATATGACTGTATATTCACGTCTGGACTTATATTCCGATTATCTGCATAAGCCGCTGAATATAGACGTCAACTGGGAAGTGCAGGTGAATATGATTATCAATAAGTGGTTCTCGACTACACTTACTACCAATCTGATGTATGACGATGATGTGAAGATTGCGCAGAAAGACGGGACGAAAGGTGCCCATGTACAGTTTAAGGAGATATTGGGAGTAGGAGTACAGTTCAATTTCTAAGATTAAAGAGAAAATTCAGGCACGGATTTCCAAAATAAATCCGTGCCTGAAATGTATCATTTCTTCTTCATTCCCTTATAAATCAGGAAAGCAATGACAAACACACCGATGGCAATAAATCCGTAGCTTATTTCGTGGCTGTATTCCGTCACTTTGGCTATAAGCTGCGCTTCGCTCTCAATGCCGGGAACTTTAGCCAGATGATAACCGATGATTGCTAAAATGGTGTTCCATAATCCGGCTCCCAAAGTAGTATAGATAAGGAATGTATGCAATTTCATCTGAGCCAGTCCGGCAGGTATTGAAATCAATTGGCGGACAGCGGGAATCAACCGGCCGATAAAGGTGGAAAGTGCACCGTGCTTGTCGAAATAGACTTCGGCATTGCGAACTTTAGCTTCATCAATCAGGCACATATGCCCGATACGGCTGTTGGCAAACTTGTAAATAATGGGGCGTCCCAGCCACTTAGCTAGGTAATAGTTGATTAACGCTCCGATGTTAGCCCCGATAGTAGCGCACAGAACTACCAGATAAATATTAAGCTCGTCGTTGACTGCTGCTTTGTAGGCAGCCGGCGGGATGACCACTTCCGAAGGGAAAGGTATAAAAGAACTTTCAATGGTCATTAATAAGGTGATAGTCCAATAATTCAAATGATCCAGACACCACTGGATAAAAGCTACTGATTCCATGTTTTTTAGGGATAGAGTTTATTAAATTGATTATTTATTTCCTTTCTTTTTGCTTTCTTTTTTCATTCGCTTCAATACCTCTTTAAGAGTCTGCTCGTCTTCTTCCCTATGGTTAGGACTGGCAAGCAGGTCGAGAATGACATCTGAGTCGAGCGGATTCTTACATTCATTGTTGTATTTGAAGAAGTCCTCTATTTCGTTGCTCATCAGACTGAGAACGCTCAGTTTTTCCGTTACCAACTCATACTTCGGGTCGAGCTGGTAGGCCATCTTGTAGTATTCTTTGGCTTCGTACAGATAATCGTTGTCCGAATAAGTGGACGCTACCATATAGCACATTTCCACGCCGGGATTAATTTCTATAGCCTTTTTGAAAGCCTCAGCTGCCTGGTCTTCCTTTTCTTCCGCCAGATATATTTTTCCATCCGTCAGATAGCTAAGTCCTTCGTTCGGCCCCAGCTTTTTGGCTTTATCGCAGAGCTGGTGGGCTTCTTCATATCTTTCCAAATGGGAGATGGCATAAGCCTTGCTGGTATATGTGTCTATCAATAAGATAGAGTCGCTTTCTCCTTCTTTTTCAAAACAGTCGATTACTTTCGTATAATATTCGTCTGCCTTCTGCCATTCTTCTTTGTTGGCGTATGACAGTCCCATAAACATATTGCCCAGTTCGGGCGGGATTGACTTATATGCAATAGCCTTTTGATAATTCTCGATGGCTTCGTCCGCATTGTTCAGGTAGAAAAAACTGTGTGCTTTGTAAGCATAGGCATCTCCACAGTTCTCGTTGGCTGCCAATGCGAAATCGCAGGCTTCGATTGCTTTGTCAACATTCTCTTCGATGAAATGGATTTTCGCCAGTCCCATCCAGTAAGAAGCGTTGTATGGGGCCTTGTCAATCAGTTTGTTATATGCTTTTGCGGCAGCTTCATGTTGATGTGTGGCAAACAGGTAATCGGCTGTCAGAGCCAGGTAATCCTGCTCTTCGGCATATCGTTTTTTACCTTTCTCCAACCACTTCCGGGCATTTTCAGGATACCCCAAGTCCAGAAAGAGATATACAATATCGGTGAGTGTGACGAGTTCGTCAGCATCCTCTATCGAATTTAGAAGTTCTTGCGCTTCTTCCAACTTGCCTTCGTTGAGCAGAAGTTCGGCTTTCAGCATTTTCACGTCAGGTTCATACTCTTCAGTGATTGTAGCGGCTACTTTTTTGGCTTTTTGCAGTTTTTGAGTGTCCAGATAAAGGTAGGCTTGCTCTATCAGCAGGTCTGTGCTTCCCGGGTGCAGATGAAGTCCGTAAGTAATGACTTCCTGCGCTTCGTCAAATTTTCGTTCGGTGGCATACCAGTCGGCAATGTCAGCCAATTGATCTCCGTCCAGATAGATTTGTTGCTCCTTAGCTTTTGCAGCTTCGTAGTTTGTGATTAGTTCGACTAGTTCCTTTTTTGCAGACGGTGAATTTTTTCTACCCATTTTAATTTTATCGTTTTTTGATTGCTAAGATGGGGCTGTTGCAAAAGTTTTATATCCTCTTTTGTCACAGCCCCATTTTATAAAGTTAAGCCGGTCGGCTTCGTTATTTGTTAAGTTTACCCCATGTGTCTTTCAAACCTACTGTGCGGTTGAAGACCATCTTTTCCGGGGTCGACTCTTTGTCTACGTTGAAGTAACCGATTCGTTGGAACTGCAGGTAGGAGAGTGGTGGCAGGGTTGCTGCGAACTTTTCTATATAGCAGTTGGGCAATACCTTCAATGAATCGGGATTTATAATTTCTTTCATGGCTTCCAGGGCATCGCACTTTTTAGCTTCGCGGATGGCGGCCAATTCGTCACGTGGATTTTCCACTTTCCACAGACGATCGTACAAGCGCACTTCTGCCTGCATGCAGTGGTCGCAGCTCACCCAGTGCAATGTACCTTTCACTTTGCGGTTGGCATCAGGCATACCGCTGCGGGTATTGGCGTCGTATTCGCAATAAACCTCTGTAATCACGCCGTTCTCGTCTTTCTTGCATCCTGTGCATTTCACGATATAGGCGTTTTTGAGACGTACTTCCTGTCCCGGTGTCATGCGGAAATACTTCTTGGGAGCATCCTCCATGAAGTCCTCACGTTCTATCCACAATTCGCGGCTGAACTCGATGAGGTGGCTTCCGGCTTCCGGATCTTCCGGGTTGTTGATAGCTTCCAGTTCTTCCACTTGTCCTTCCGGGTAGTTTGTGATAATGAGTTTCACAGGATTGATGACTGCCGATACGCGGATAGCGCGGCTGTTCAGGTCATCCCGAAGGGAGCTTTCCAGCAAGGCGATGTCATTCAATGCGTCATAGGTAGTGTAACCGATTTTATCGATAAACTTATGAATGGATTCCGGAGAATAACCGCGACGGCGGAAACCGCAGATTGTCGGCATACGGGGGTCGTCCCATCCGTTCACCAAACCTTCTTTTACCAGAGTCAGCAGGTTACGTTTACTCATCAGCGTGTAGCTCAGGTTCAGTTTGTTGAACTCGCTCTGGCGGGGACGGTTGTCGTTCAGGTCTTTACCTTCTTTCAGCCAGTCGATGAAGAGGTCGTACAGCGGACGGTGTACCACAAATTCAAGTGTACACAGCGAATGAGTCACTCCTTCGAAGAAGTCACTTTGTCCGTGGGCGAAGTCGTACATCGGATATGCTTTCCATGTAGTGCCCGTACGGTGGTGCGGATGCTTCACTACACGATAGATAATCGGGTCGCGGAAGTGCATATTCGGGCTTGCCATGTCAATCTTGGCACGGAGCACCATAGCGCCTTCTTCAATCTCACCGCTGTTCATCTTCTTGAAAAGCTCCAGGCTTTCTTCGATAGGGCGGTTCCGATAGGGGCTTTCCATCCCCGGTTGGGTAGGAGTGCCTTTTTGCTGCGCAATCAGTTCGGAACTCTGTTCGTCGATATATGCTTTTCCTTCCTCTATCAGGCGGATAGCGAAATCCCATAATTGCTGGAAATAGTCGGAAGCATAATATTCATTGCCCCAATGGTAGCCTAACCACTGGATATCCTCTTTGATGGCTTCTACGTATTCCACGTCTTCCTTGGTAGGGTTTGTGTCGTCGAAACGAAGGTTACATACACCGCCGTGCTTTTCTGCGATGCCGAAATCAAGGCAAATAGCTTTGGCATGACCGATGTGAAGGTATCCGTTAGGTTCGGGCGGGAAACGTGTCTGTACTTTTCCACCATTCTTACCCTCTTGCAAGTCTTTCTCTACTGCCTGTTCTATAAAGTTCAGGCTTTTCTTTTCACTTGGTACTTCTTCGTTTTTAATATCTGTCATAACGATTTATGTTAATACATGATTCAGGCTACAAAAGTAGGACATTTTTTTTATTTAACTGGAATATAACCGCTCTTTTTTATGCTGTCCTGCCCGTCGAGTGAAAGAATGTGCAGAATCAGGGGAGCGACTTGTTCTTTACATTGTAATAGTAGTAGAGCGGACGGACGATGAGGCAGGTCTTGCTGGTGTCGTTCTCCACTGTGGGCGTGGCATAGTGGCTTCCGTCAGAAGATACGGAGAGCGTTTTGATGCGGGGGGCGTATGCCAGTCCGACATATCCGATAGCTTCTTTCGTCTGGCTGACGTATTGGATGATGGCGTTCGTAGTTGGCATGGAAAGCCTGCTCGCCATTCTTTTTGCTTTGCCGTTCGGGTTGTCGGTTTCTATCTATGTGTCCGAGGTGGCGAATCCGAAAGTACGGAACGGATATGGAAGCGCAGTTGCCGTTGGCTTACGGCACAGCATTGGTACTTTGCCGTCCGTCTGAAAGGGGAAATCCGTATTGACGGGCAAAATATCGGCTCAGTTGTAATTCTTGGGTCACCCGTAAATTTGGTTCAGTACACAGCCATATCCCTAAGGAATGATTCATTCCCGTGCGGAAATGAACCAAATCTCCAATTATCTGCATCCCAACCGGCTAAAAATTCTCTTACTGATTCTTTATGTTATAATCCGGTTTCTTGTCATTGATGCAAAGGTCTTAAAGCACCGTGGGAAAACGGAAGAACACTATCCGGAGAAATAAATATTTGCATATTTTTAAACAGAAATTAGGGGTCATTAAAATTTTGTCTTATATTTGTCTCTTGTAATGGACAAGTTACGGGTGTTCTTGCTTCAAATGATAATAAATCCAAAGATTTTTCAAAAAGATGTTATATGACATGTTTTATAATTTGGATAATATCGGTAAAAGCACCTATATTTGCACCGTTATCCTGAAAACAATCTTTTTACCTTTAAAAAAAAACTAATACCTATTGAAAACTGAAAAAAGGAGCTTTGTGAAAAGCCCCTTTTTTTTATGCTCATATTTTCTTTCCTGCCAGCTTATTCGTATCTTTGAGCCCTATATAAAAGAGAGTTTTTTAATCATAAATTGTAAACCATAAAATCGTAAATAACATTATGTTTTCCGGAATTGTAGAAGAATATGCTACTTTGGTAGCGCTGGTGAAAGACCAGGAGAATATACACTTTACATTTAAGTGTTCGTTTGTGAATGAGTTGAAAATCGACCAGAGTATTTCTCATAATGGTGTATGCCTGACGGTAGTGAGCATGACGGATGATACGTACACGGTGACTGCCATGAAAGAGACACTAGAACGTTCTAACCTCAGTTTGCTGAAAGTGGGGGATAAGGTGAATGTGGAACGCAGCATGATGATGAACGGTCGTCTGGACGGTCATATCGTGCAGGGACATGTAGACCAGACTGCCACTTGCGTTGACATAAAGGATGCGGAGGGAAGCTGGTATTTCACTTTCCGGTATGCGTTTGATAAGGAAATGGCGAAACGCGGATATATCACGGTGGATAAAGGTTCGGTAACGGTGAATGGTGTCAGCCTGACGGTATGTAACCCTACGGATGATACTTTCCAGGTGGCTATCATTCCTTATACTTACGAGCATACTAACTTCCATACTTTTGCCATTGGCAGTGTGGTGAATATCGAGTTTGATATTATAGGTAAGTATATCAGCCGGATGATTCAATATAAATAAGATGGAATATAGCGAATTTCTGCAATTGGTGCTTTCCCGCCAGAGCGACCGGGCGTATGATAAAGAACGACCGGTGGAAGCCGGGAAGTTGGAACGGATTATTGAGGCGGGGCGTATGGCTCCCTCTGCCTGTAATGCGCAACCGTGGAAGTTTGTGGTAATAACCGACCGTGAACTGGCCTTGAAAATTGGCAAAGCAGCGGCGGGACTGGGCATGAACAAGTTTGCTAAGGATGCTCCGGTGCATATTCTGATTGTGGAAGAATCGGCTAATATCACTTCTTTGCTCGGAGGAAAAGTGAAAGACAAGCATTTCCCGCTGATTGATATTGGAATTACAGCTGCGCATATCACGTTGGCTGCTGAAAGCGAAGGCTTGGGGTCGTGTATTCTGGGCTGGTTTGATGAAAAGGAAATGAAGCGGCTGACTGGGATTCCTGCTTCCAAACGTGTATTGCTGGATATTGCGATAGGCTATCCGGTGAAAGAGAAGCGCAAGAAGATGAGGAAGCCGAAAGAGAAAGTGGTTTCTTATAATCGTTATTGATTCCGGTAAGTAAATATTTCCAACTTACAGAATAGGAATATGATAGAAGTATATTATAAAAGCCCCATACACGGGGCTTTTATAATAATATGTTTACTTCTTTTTTGACAGTTCTTTCAGCAGATGGTCTACCGCTGCTTTCAGTTGAGTATCTTCACCTTTCAAGCTCGCTCCCGGTTCGTTGTAGACAAGAATGTCGGGTTGCAAAGTTTGATTTTCCAGATATTTTCCTTGCATGTCCATGCAGCCTACCTGTGGGATGCCGAATACGATAGACGGGTCAATCTGACGTTCCCACCATACGGCAGTCATGGTTCCGGCAACGGGAGTACCTATCAGCTTGCCGATGCCTAATGTCTTATATACATACGGTGTGCCGTGAGCGTTGCTGTAATTATCTTCACAGACCAGCATGCATGAAGGCTTCAACCATTTGTTGAACGGGTCACTGCCGATGTATTGTCCGCGCGGAACGAAACGCTGATATTCTTTTCCGCTAAGCAGCGTTACTACATCGTCGTGCAACCATCCGCCGCCATTATGACGAGTATCCACGATGACTGCTTCTTTATTGCGGTAACGCCCCAACAGTTCGGAATACATCTTGCGGAAACTCGGGCTATCCATCCCCTTGATATGTACATAGGCGATGCGTCCTCCGGAAAGCTCTTCCACCTTTTGCGCGCAACGTTTCACCCAACGCTTGTAAAGCAATTCGCTCTGAGTGCCGTAACTGATGGCTTTCACTGTCTCTTCAAAACGCTTTTTGGTAGCAGGGTCATATACGGTAAGTATAACTTTGCGTCCTACCTTGCCTTCAAATAACGGGAAATAATCCGCGTTGGCTTCAATGGTTTGTCCGTCTACTTTTTCGATGATGCATCCTGCTTTTACATCTGTCTTTTTCTGGGTGAAAGGACTCTGAGCAAGAATCTCTTTAATTTTCAGTCCGGCGCCATCATATGATTCGTCATAGAACACGCCTAGTGAAGCGGTAGGCAGTGCGCTGCTGCTGCCACCAAAACGGGCTCCGGTATGTGAAGCGTTCAGTTCTCCGAGCATTTCGCTCAACATTTCGGCGAAGTCATAGTTGTTGTTGATGTGAGGCAGGAAGCGTTGGTATGCTTCTTTGTATCCTTTCCAGTCGGTTCCTTGAAGATTGGCAACATAGAATTTGTCGTTAACTTGCTGGTAGACATGGTCAAAGATATAGGCACGTTCCTCGTAAGGACGGTAGTCGAAGAAAGCCTCAAAACTAATCGGGGTGATTTTGCTGCCGGCGATTTCGATTTTCTTCAGTTGTCCGCCTGTGCACATAAAGATATTCTTTCCTTCTTTATCGGGGATTAATGCACCACCGCCGACTCCTTTCAATAATATTTTGGTGGTGTTCTCTTTCAGTTTATGTTCCCATAAATCATAGCCACCCTCAAAGGCGGCAAGGTAGTAGAGTGCGTCGCCTTTTGGAGTAAGTACGGCATCACCGAGTCGGGAAGAATTAACGGTCAGGCGGACAATGCGGTCGAAGCGGTTTTCGAGGTCGAAAGTCAGCGGTTTTACCTCTTCTTCTTTTTTCTTCTTGTCCGGGTCTTCTTTCTTGTCTTCTTTCTTGGTTCCTTTTTTATCTTTCTTCTTGTCGGTTTTTTCTTTCTCTGCCTTTTCCTTTTTCTCTTTTTCCGCTTTCTCTGTCTTTTCCGCTTCTTCAAGTAAAGCAAGGTCTTCTTTGTTCATCATGAAGCGGTTGTAGGCATCTACGTCAAAGAACATGATATAGGCGTCGCCTTCGCTTCCCCAACTACCATGACTGCGGTATCCGGCACGGTCGCTGTTCCAAATCATTGCTTTTCCGCCGAGCACCCATTTGGCATTGCTGTCGCTATATCCGCTTTCGGTCAGGTTGACCATTTCGCCCTTTCCGTCTGCTTTCAGTAATACGACGTCTTTATTGTTCCAGCCGCCTATGCCGATGAAGTTTGAAAGAATCCATTTGCTATCGGGACTCCATTGGAACCACTGGTCGCCATCTGCATAAGAATACTGGTATTTGGCATCCATCACGGTGCGCACAGCTTTACTTTTCAGGTTAATGACACGGATAGCGGTGCGGTTTTCGAGGAAGGCTATTTCTTTGCCGTCGGGACTGAACTGCGGTTCGAAGGAAGCGACATTGGATTTTGTCAGACGTTCTTCTTTCAGTTCGGTGGCGTAGGTGAATTGTTTTTCTTCCTTGCGTACGATGGTCGAAGTATAAAGTTGCCAAAGGCCGTTGCGCTCTGAAGAATAGACCAATGTCCGTCCGTCGGGAGAGAAGCTAAGGTTGCGCTCCTGGTCAGGAGTGTTCGTGATTTGTTTCGTTGTCTTGTAGTCAATGGAAGTGACGTAGACGTTGCCGCGCATGATAAATGCCACTTCTTTTCCTTTAGGGGATACAGCGATGTCGGTAGCTCCGTTCGCTCTGATTTGGCGGATAATGTCTTTGTCGTTCTTGTCCGACAGAATGGTGATGCTCACTTTCTGCGGTTTGCCGTCCGGAACAAGTGTGTAGATTTCACCGTTGTAACCGTAGCAGAGCTTGCCATCTGCGGCTACGCTTAAAAAGCGGACGGGATGCTTGGTATGGAAAGTAATCTGCTTGGCGGTAGCGGCTCCAAGAGTGCGTTGGAATACATTGAAAGAACCTTTTTCCTCACTCAAGTAATAGAATGACTGTCCGTCGGGAGCCCATACAGGTTCGCGGTCTTCACCACCGAAAGTTGTTTGCTTTTGGTAGACGGGCGTTTTTCCGGGGGTATAGCTCCAGATGTCGCGGGCGATGGGGGATGCCTGATGCTTGCGCCAGTAGTCTTCATATCCTTTTTTATCCTGATAGAGTATCATTCCGTCTTTGTTGATGGAGATACATTCCATAGGCATGGATGAGAACATGACGGGGCGTCCGCCTGTCACAGCCACTTCGTATACCTGCTGGAACTGGCCGGAAGGAAATCCGGCGTCTTCGGTAGAAGGAGCGATATTGGCTGTGAACAAGATATACTTGTTGTCCTTGTAGGCAATGGGCTTCTCACTGCCGGAGTGGGTAGTCAGCCGTTGGGGGACTCCGCCGTCTTTGGATACAGTGAAAACATCCAGACTTCCCATGCGGTCGGACGCAAAAGCGATTTGTTTTCCATCGGGACTCCATACCGGCTCTGTGTCAAAAGCCGGATTAGTAGTGATTTGTGTTGCACGTCCACCGGTTGTCGGTACGGTGTAGATGTCTCCTTTGTAAGTGAAGGCAATGGTTGTGCCGTCCGGAGAAAGAGCACAATGACGCATCCATAACGGTGAGTCTTGTGCTGCGATTGCTCCTGCAAAGCATAGGGCAAAAGCACTGAGTAGTAGTCTTTTCATTTTTTCTAATATAATTGTATTTAAATTCATTCTCGCGATTTAAGGCTGCGTTTTCTTACAAGTCTTTCAGTAGTACCTTGCTTGCCTTTTTATAGTATTCCTCTCTAGATTCGGTCAGCACTTTCCACTCGTCACTGAATTCTTCGTCTTTATCAATCTTGAAGTTTTCCGAACCGTAGGTGTCCAGACGGTCGAGCAGAATAGCTACGTTCAGTTGGTTGATATCCATTGATGGCTGATAGCCGATTTCCTCACTTTTGGTATCCGTGACGACTTCGTGAATCAAGTGTATCTCCTGCAATTGATAAAGCACCTGGTTGGTGAGCCGAATCGGTATCTTATGCTCTTCCGATATTCCCGAAGCCGTATAAGGCGGTTCGTTCTTTTCGAACCGTTTGGCTATGAGAGACATAATCAGAATAGAAATAAAGTCGCGGTAACGCCGGCTGATATTGCGGGTGTCCTGGTCGAAACTGAAACTTTGGATGTTCTGTCCCGCGTATGTCAGTTCTGCTCCGAACAGGCAGATAGTCCAGGATGTTTGCAACCAAAGCAGGAACAGTGGTAAGGCAGCAAAACTACCGTAGATAGCATTGTACTTCGATACTCCCAGCTGGCTGCTGATATATAGGTACTGGAAAACCTGATAGGCGCTTCCCGCCAGGACTCCTGCGATAAATGCATGCTTGAATTTCACTTTTGTGTTCGGCATAAAGATATACAGCCCTGTGAACATCAGCCAGGTCAAAACGAAAGGGATGAGGCGTATCGAGAATTTCATGATAGGAGCCAGCAGCACGAAGTCATCCATCTGCTTGAGCATGGTGCTTACGAAAATGGAAAGACCGCCGGAAACTACAATTAGAATCGGCATCAATAGGAACATGGAGAAGTAATCTGTAATCTTGCGGTACATGGAACGTGCTTTCTTCACTTCCCAGATACGGTTGAATGTGATTTCTATATTGCTGACCAGGTTGATAACTGTCCATAACAACATCACCAGACCGATTCCGATGAACAGACCGCCTTTGGTTTGTGAAAGATATGAATCAACAAAAGTGAGGATGGCTTCCGTGGTTTCTATGTTTCCTCCGAACCCGTTGCGCAATTGATATTCCATCAAGCTGTCGAACCCGAATCCGCGTGCAATGGCGAACAGGATAGCGAGTATCGGGACAATGGCAAGCAGGGTGCTGTATGTCAGGGCCGATGCCTTATTTGCCATCCGGTCTTTTGTGAATCGGTTGATACAGAGATAAATGGTCTTAATAATATTGTAGAGCGAGAACTTAGTTCTAGTCACTTCACCTTCCGTAATGCGCCAAATGTCATACGTGAGGAATTTCCATATATCGGTGAATTTCTTCTTCATGGATCAGATTTTTAAAAAGAAAAAGCAGTCAGCCTGTAAGCCGAGTTCTGTACCTTATATAAATAAGGTGTCTGTCATTTATCTGAGTGGCGTGTCACCACGACACTTTAGCGGTCTACCCTCCGACATGGAGCGAGCAACTCTCATAACGCCGGTTTACATGACCTTACAACTCCTAAGACGTACAGCCCGACATGTCACCATGCGGCTGGTGGGCTCTTACCCCACCTTCTCACCCTTACCTCTCCCTGAAAGGAGCGGCGGTTATTTTCTTCTACGTTACTCTACCCTTGCGGACAGCTTTCTGTTAGGAAGTAGGATGCTCTATGTTGCCCGGACTTTCCTCCTGCATGAAACATGCACGCGACAGACCGGCCAACTGCTTTAGGCTGCAAAAATACGTCATTTATTTTGTTTTAGCCAAAGAAAGTACCACAAATAGAAATAATTTCTACCTTTGCTATTATTAACACTTCGTTAATTTTGTAACTAATCCGTTGATCACAAATAAGTTAATTGAT
>CANPJW010000069.1 GCA_947574505.1 uncultured Bacteroides sp.
TTATCGGCTGAAAAACAGCCGATAAAATTGTCGTGGCGGAAAATAGAATGATTACCGATAGAAGCCGTACTACAGTGTTGGCTATTCCTGAGAATACACCATTCAAACAGTTTAGCGAGGTTAAACATATTGCTTTTATAACCAACTTCGATCAAAGGGACTTAATTGCATTTGAAACATTCTTCAATACTTGGAAATCATTTCATTTTTCAGTATCTTTGATACATCTTACTGAGTCCAAATACGCCATTACTTGTTATTAAGCCCTAAGATCAAATGAGATATAAAAAAGGCATTCACGATTAGGGAATAATCATTATTATGTTTAATAAACAAGAGGGGTAAATTAAAACTTTGCTCCTTTTCTTGTTTATTTACCATTCTAACTCAGCACACCTTTATAAACTTTATAAAATAAAAAGAAGGCCACTCGCAAGTAACCTTCTTTTTATTTTAATTTTGAGAAAATGATTATTTCATCAACTTATCAATTTCTTCAAATTCTGGTCCCATATTCAAGTTATAATAAACTCGATAAAGACCTTGCAACCAAAGGTCTTGTTGATCAGGTTTTAAAGCTCTAGCTTTTTCATAGAAAGGTTTAGCTTCTTCATAGAATTTCTTCACTACAGCTTGCGCTTCAGCATACTTAGGATCATTGATATCTGTTGTAGCTTTATCAGCATAATCCTGTGCTTTCATCAAATATACTAAACCTACGTTTGAATATGCTTCTGTATACTCAGGATCAGCAGCAATGGCTTTCTTGTAGTATTCGATAGCATTATCATACTCTTTCATATTATGATAAAGGTATGCTTTAACATACAAATACAACTTGTTATTAGGATCATTAGATAACATTCTATCAGCAAATTCCATTGCTTTAGAGGCTTGATTAGAACTATTATAATAGTCAACCAAGTTTGCAAAGAAATAATCGTTTCCTGGGAATTTAAGGATACCTTCTTCCAAAGACTTAATCCATGCTGCTGTATCTCCCTTAGTCTTATAAGCATCAGCCATTAACTGCATTGCAAATTTACCACCATCTTTATCAGCCAAAGCTGCGGGGGCATATTTAATGATTGCATCTTTATCACCTACTCTATCAGCAGCCAATGTTGCATAATAAGCTATTTGCGGAAGCAGAGTGTCGGTTTTAGCAATTTCTTTATCAGCCAACATCGGATAAGACGCTGATTCTACATATGTTGCAAAGAATTTCAGAGCTTCCTTATTCTTATCCAAATTGAAATACTGGATCCCACCATTAATCAAGTTAGGACGTTCAGCCAACATGCTAGAAGCGTTTGCTTTACGATATTTGTTTTTGATTTTGCCCTTTTCATTGGGAACTTGTGCCAAATCATCACATTTTGTATAGTACTCATACATTTTCAGAATACTATTGTAAACTTTCAATGTATCATACGGTTTTCTCAAAAAAGCATTTTTCATCTGCTCTTCGTTGATACGCTTCTGAATAAATCCAGCAACGTCCCATGTGTCAGCAAGATCCTTCGTTTCAGGATTCTTCATAGCTTCCTTAATAAGCTGTTCAGCCTGCTTAAAATTAGGTTTTACGTCATTGGCAATACTTTTTGCTTCTTTTACATTCTTCATCTGAGCGAATGAGAAGCTAACAGCCATCAATAAAACCATTGAAAATAATACTCTTTTCATGATTGTTGTTTGATTAATTATTAATATTATGTCTATTCCTCAATTTTATTGTTTTCATTTTCATTAACGTCCACTGAATTTTCAATATCAGCATCAGGAAAATCTGCATTCTGGTCACTTACAATAGTACCTTCTGCTTCTTCTGCCGGAATTTCATCTTCAAGACTCTCAGTCATAACCTTACATACCGAACCAATCTGGTCGTTACGTTTTTCAAGATTAATCAGACGAACACCTTGAGTAGCACGTCCCATGATACGGACATCTTCCACTTTCAAACGAATAGTAATACCAGACTTGTTGATAATCATCAAGTCGTTCTCGTCTGTTACAGACTTTATTGTTACCAGTTTACCAGTTTTTTCAGTGATATTTATGGTCTTGACCCCCTTACCGCCACGGTTAGTCTTACGGTAATCTTCGATTTCAGAACGTTTGCCATATCCCTGTTCAGAAACAACCATTACAGATTCTGTTTCCAAATCTTTAATACAAATCATTCCAACGACTTCATCCTGACCATCGTTATCCAATGTAACACCACGTACACCTGTTGCAGTACGTCCCATTACACGGACTGCTGCCTCATGGAAACGAATCGCACGACCATTACGGTTAGCAATGATAATCTCATTGTTTCCATTCGTCATACGAACTTCGATTACACTATCATCCTCACGAATAGTAATAGCATTCACACCGTTCTGACGAGGACGAGAATACTGTTCAAGCAGTGTTTTCTTTATCACACCTTTCTTTGTACAGAACAATACATAATGGCTATTAATAAATTCTGAATCTTCCAAACTCTTCACACGCAAGTATGCTGTTACATTATCATCAGAATCAATATTCAGCAAGTTTTGGATAGCGCGCCCCTTAGAATTTTTCGTTCCTTCAGGTATTTCATATACTTTTAGCCAATAGCACTTACCTTTTTGAGTAAAGAACATCATAGTATTGTGCATGGTAGCCGGATAAATATGCTCTACAAAGTCCTCATCACGGGTTTCTGTGCCCTTAGATCCTACTCCACCGCGATTTTGCGCACGGAATTCAGTCAATGGCGTACGTTTAATATATCCCATATGAGAAATAGTGATAATCATTTGATCGTCAGCGTAGAAGTCTTCCGGATTAAATTCTTCTGAAGAATAAACAATTTCAGAACGACGTTCGTCTCCATATTTTGCTTTTACTTCCAGTAATTCATCTTTCATCACTTTGCGGCACACTTCATCATCTGCCAGGATACTTTCCAAATAAGCAATCTGCTTCATTATTTCTTCGTATTCTGCATGAAGCTGCTCCTGCATCAGACCTGTCAATTGGCGCAAACGCATTTCTACAATAGCGCGAGACTGAATTTCCGTCAGGTTGAAACGCTCTATCAAGCCCGCTATGGCATCGTTGGGTGTTTTTGCAGCACGAATAATACGGATTACCTCATCAATATTATCCGAGGCAATAATCAAACCTTCAAGAATGTGTGCACGTTCTTTCGCTTTGCGGAGCTCAAACTGAGTGCGACGAATAACAACCTCGTGTCTATGTTCGATGAAATATTTAATTAAATCTCTCAGGTTCAAAGTCTTTGGACGTCCATGAACCAGAGCAACGTTGTTTACACCGAAAGATGTCTGCAAAGCTGTCATCTTATAGAGCTTATTCAACACTACACTGGCATTTGCATCACGTTTCACGTCAATAACAATACGCATACCGTCACGGTCAGACTCATCATTCGCATTTGAGATACCCTCTATTTTTTTATCATTCACAAGGTCAGCAATGTATTTAATCAATTCTGCCTTGTTCACATTATACGGAATCTCTGTCACTACAATTTTATCATGTGTCTGTCCGGTTTCTATTTCAGCTTTCGCACGCATAACCACACGTCCACGACCTGTCATATATGCTTCACGTACACCGCTTACACCATATATATATCCACCAGTAGGAAAATCTGGAGCTTTAACAAATTCCATCAACTCTTCAACTGTAATTTCCGGATTATCAATATATGCGTCACAAGCATCGATCACTTCAGAAAGATTATGAGGCGGCATATTGGTTGCCATACCGACAGCAATACCAGACGCACCATTTACCAAAAGATTTGGAATACGGGTTGGCATTACTTTAGGCTCAACCAAGGTATTATCAAAGTTAGGTTCGAAGTCAACTGTTTCCTTATACAAGTCATCCATCATTGCTTCACCTAACTTATTAAGACGAGCCTCAGTATAACGCATGGCAGCAGGGCTATCGCCATCTACTGAACCAAAGTTACCCTGTCCATCCACCAAAGGATAACGCATTGCCCATTCCTGAGCCATACGTACCATTGCAAGATAAACAGAAGAATCGCCATGTGGATGGTACTTACCAAGCACTTCACCAACAATTCTGGCTGATTTCTTATAAGGTTTATCTGAAGTATTACCCAATTCCATCATTCCGTATAAAATTCTACGGTGAACGGGCTTAAATCCATCTCTAACATCAGGAAGGGCACGTGAAACTATGACCGACATGGAGTAGTCAATGTACGATGACTTCATTTCCTCCTCGATGTTAATCTTTATAATTCTGTCTTGTTCAAGCATTTAAAATGATTATTAATTATACATTCTATGGTTTGTGAAAAACCACGCTAAAGTACTACTTTTCCCGGATATACGAAAGTTTTTAAGAAGAAAGTTTTATTAAGGACAGAACGATGACTGACTAAGCTTTAAAATACGAAAACAAAAGGAGAAAAACAATAAATATAAGATATAAAGATAGTATAACATCAGTAAAAAAGACCTGCATGTTTGTTATACCTTATATATATAATGCAAATACACCGTTTTATGGCACGCCATTTGTAGATATAAGAAATAAAGCAAATATTGCAATACAAACTTGATTTAATGCGTATATTTGCCAGTGAATAACCCTTAGAAGAAAAGGAAGAAGTATGAATAATCAATTCTCACAAAGAGTTTCCGACATTATCGTCTATAGCAAGGAAGAAGCGAACCGGTTGAGAAGTAGGTATATAGGCCCCGAACACCTGCTTCTGGGAATGCTCCGTGATGGTGAAGGAAAAGCTATTGAGATATTATCTAAACTCAACACCAATCTGACTATAATCAAGCAGCAGATTGAAGCTCAACTGAAGGCAGAAGCTGACGATATGTTACTGCCTGATGCCGAGGTGCCGTTGTCTAATGATGCGGCGAAAATATTAAAAATGTGTATTTTAGAAGCGCGTGGAATGAAAAGTAACATCGCTGATACAGAACATGTTCTGTTAGCAATTTTAAGAGAAAAAAAAAATATGGCAGCTTCCGTACTTGAAGCAAATGATATAAATTATGCAAAAGTACTGAAGCAGGCTACGTTTCAGCCTGATATAAATTCAGGAATGGGATTTACGGAAGACGATGATGAAGACGAAGAAATGTCTACTCCCCGTTCTGGCAGAGGTAGTTCCGAAGATCGTCAACAGGCACAAACCACTTCAAAAAAGCCGTCTAATAACACACCAGTACTCGATAATTTCGGTACGGATATGACAAAAGCGGCAGAAGAAGGCAGATTGGATCCTGTAGTCGGCAGAGAAAAAGAAATCGAACGCTTGGCTCAAATCCTGAGTCGTCGTAAAAAGAATAATCCGATTTTGATCGGCGAACCAGGTGTCGGAAAATCAGCCATTGTCGAAGGACTTGCTTTGCGAATCATTCAGAAAAAAGTATCACGGATTCTGTTTGACAAACGAGTAGTAGCCCTTGATATGACAGCTGTTGTAGCAGGAACTAAATATCGCGGGCAGTTTGAGGAACGTATTCGTTCCATACTGAATGAGTTACAGAAGAATCCGAATGTAATTTTGTTCATTGACGAAATTCATACGATTGTGGGTGCAGGTTCCGCAGCAGGCTCTATGGATGCCGCCAACATGCTGAAACCGGCATTAGCAAGAGGAGAAATACAATGTATTGGTGCCACTACCCTAGATGAGTATCGTAAGAATATAGAGAAGGATGGCGCTTTGGAGCGTCGTTTCCAAAAAGTGATAGTGGAACCCACTACTGCTGAAGAAACTCTTCAGATTCTGCGTAATATTAAGGATAAATACGAAGATCATCATAACGTATATTATACAGATGAAGCATTGGAGGCATGTGTCAAGCTGACAGGCCGCTATATCACAGACCGCAATTTCCCTGATAAGGCCATTGATGCTTTGGACGAAGCCGGTTCACGTGTACATCTGACTAATGTCAACGTCCCTAAAGAGATAGAAGAGCAGGAAAAACTGATCGAAGAAGCTAAAAACAAGAAAAATGAAGCTGTAAAATCACAGAACTTCGAACTTGCAGCCAGTTTCCGGGATAAGGAAAAAGAGCTCTCTCTCCAATTGGATGAAATGAAGAAAGAATGGGAAGCTAGCCTGAAGGAAAACAGGCAAACTGTTGATGCAGAAGAAATCGCTAATGTTATATCAATGATGTCAGGCATCCCAGTGCAACGTATGGCGCAAGCCGAGGGCATAAAGTTGGCAGGCATGAAAGAAGACTTGCAGTCTAAAGTCATTGCACAAGACACAGCCATAGAAAAACTGGTTAAAGCCATTTTGCGAAGTCGTGTAGGACTGAAAGATCCTAATAAACCGATTGGCACATTTATGTTCTTAGGTCCCACTGGAGTTGGTAAAACTCATTTGGCAAAAGAGTTGGCTAAATACATGTTTGGCTCTCCAGATGCACTGATCCGTATAGATATGAGTGAATATATGGAGAAATTCACCGTTTCACGGTTGGTCGGAGCGCCTCCGGGATATGTAGGATATGAAGAAGGTGGACAGTTGACAGAAAAAGTTCGCCGTAAACCATATTCTATCGTATTACTCGATGAAATAGAAAAAGCGCATCCGGATGTATTCAATATCTTGCTTCAAGTGATGGACGAAGGTCGTTTGACTGACAGTTATGGCAGAATGGTAGACTTCAAGAATACCGTTATTATCATGACTTCCAATATTGGAACCCGCCAGTTGAAAGACTTCGGACGAGGTGTAGGATTCGCGACACAAAGCCGTTTGGATGACAAAGAGTTTTCGCGAAGTGTAATACAAAAAGCCTTAAATAAATCATTCGCGCCTGAATTTATTAATCGTGTAGACGAAATAATAACCTTTGACCAACTCTCCCTAGAAGCTATAACAAAGATTATAGATATAGAGTTGAAAGGGTTGTATAACAGAATTGAATCTATTGGATATAAGCTCGTTATTGAAGATAAGGCAAAAGAATTCATCGCAAGCAAAGGATATGATGCACAATATGGCGCCCGTCCTTTAAAACGGGCCATCCAGACTTATTTGGAAGATGGGCTGTCCGAACTCATCATTTCTTCCTCTTTAAAAGAAGAGGATAGCATTTATGTCTCCCTTAATGAAGAAAAAAATGAATTGGAAATGAAAGTTGTTACAACAGAATAGAATTATTCTCAAAATAAGGGAAAATTTTAAATATGCCATAATGTCAGGCCTTCGGGTCTGGCATTTTTTTTGTCTCTATCTGAGCAAATATGAATTAAATTTAATCAATAGATAAACTAAAAATATACGTATTATGCAAAAAGGTAATATTGGGGTTACAACAGAAAACATTTTCCCTATCATCAAGAAGTTTTTGTACAGTGATCATGAAATTTTTCTTCGCGAGTTAGTATCCAATGCAGTAGACGCTACCCAAAAACTGAATACACTGGCTTCCATCGGCGAATTTAAAGGTGAATTAGGTGATTTGACTGTTCATGTTGAGTTAGGCAAAGACACTATTACCATCTCTGACCGTGGTATCGGTCTGACAGCAGAAGAAATTGAGAAGTACATCAATCAGATTGCGTTCTCTGGAGCTAATGACTTTCTTGAAAAGTACAAAAATGACGTGAATGCCATTATCGGACACTTTGGACTTGGTTTCTATTCCGCCTTTATGGTTGCGAAGAAAGTAGAAATAATCACTAAATCATACAGAGACGGTGCGCAAGCTGTAAAATGGACTTGTGACGGCAGTCCTGAATTCACGATTGAAGAAGTTGAAAAAGCAGATCGTGGTTCGGATATCATCTTATACATTGATGATGATTGCAAAGAATTCCTTGAAGAAGCACGTATTTCCGGACTCTTGAAGAAATATTGCAGTTTCCTTCCTGTTCCTATTGCATTTGGAAAAAAGAAAGAGTGGAAAGATGGCAAACAAGTAGAAACAACCGAAGACAATATCATCAATGATGCAACTCCTCTGTGGACTCGTAAACCTAGCGAACTGTCGGACGAGGATTACAAATCATTCTATAGCAAGTTGTATCCAATGTCTGATGAACCACTCTTTTGGATTCATTTAAATGTAGATTATCCGTTTCACTTGACTGGTATCCTCTACTTCCCAAAAGTAAAGAGCAATATTGAATTAAATAAAAATAAGATTCAATTATATTGCAATCAAGTATATGTTACAGATTCAGTTGAAGGCATTGTGCCGGACTTCCTGACTTTGTTACATGGAGTAATCGACTCACCGGATATTCCGTTGAATGTTTCCCGTTCATATTTGCAGAGCGATTCGAACGTGAAAAAGATTTCAACTTACATAACGAAAAAAGTTTCCGACCGCCTGCAATCCATCTTCAAAAATGACCGTAAGCAGTTTGAGGAGAAGTGGAATGATTTGAAAATATTTATCAATTATGGAATGCTCACACAAGAGGACTTCTATGATAAAGCACAAAAATTCGCCCTTTTCACCGATACAAATAACAAACATTACACATTTGAAGAATACCAGACCCTTATTAAAGATAATCAGACAGACAAAGATGGAAACCTTATCTATCTGTATGCTAATAATAAGGACGAACAATATAGTTACATTGAAGCTGCTACCAACAAAGGATATAATGTTTCGCTTATGGACGGGCAATTAGATGTAGCTATGGTAAGCATGCTGGAACAAAAGCTGGAAAAATCCCGCTTTACCCGTGTCGATAGTGATGTTGTTGATAACCTTATCGTTAAAGAAGACAAGAAAGGAGAAGTATTAGAAGCCGATAAGCAGGATGCTATCACAACAGCCTTCAAGAGCCAGCTTCCTAAAATGGATAAAGTCGAGTTCAATGTAATGACGCAAGCATTAGGAGAAAATTCCGCTCCGGTAATGATTACTCAAAGTGAATATATGCGTCGTATGAAAGAGATGGCAAATATTCAGGCGGGAATGAGTTTCTATGGCGAAATGCCTGATATGTTCAATTTGATACTGAATTCAGACCACAAGTTAATAAAACAGGTGTTGAGCGAAGAAGAAAGTGCTTGTCATGCTGAGGTAGCTCCGATACAATCCGAAATGGATAGTGTTAATAAGAAACGTAATGAATTGAAAGACAAACAAAAGGACAAAAAAGATGAAGATATCCCAACAACTGAAAAAGATGAACTAAATGAGTTAGATAAAAAATGGGATGATTTGAAGAGTAAGAAAGAAGCTATCTTCATTGGCTATGCCGGCAACAACAAAGTAATACGTCAACTTATTGATTTGGCTTTATTGCAAAATAATATGTTGAGAGGTGAAGCATTGAACAACTTTGTAAAACGCAGCATTGAACTGATTTAAAATCGCCCCTTTAAATACATTGCATAACTCAAAAAGAGCATTCAACGTTAAACATACGTTGTAATGCTCTTTTTCATTTTAAAACGACCGGCAAAATATCGATAAATTGAAAAGTATTGTATATATTTGAACACTTAATAGACAGAAATAGCAATTGCTTGATTCAGGTTATGAGAAAAATTCTTTTAGTGTTAATTACTTTATGGCTGGCCATCCCTGCTATCCACGCTCAGAAAGTGGGACTTGTATTAAGCGGTGGCGGTGCAAAAGGATTGACACATATCGGTATTATTCGCGCTTTGGAAGAAAACAATATCCCCATTGACTACATTGCGGGGACTTCTATGGGGGCCATCGTCGGCTCCTTATACGCCATGGGATACTCCCCTGATGATATGGTGGAACTCCTAAAATCCGAAGATTTCAAACGATGGTATTCCGGAGAAGTGGAAGAAAAATATGTATATCATTTCAAAAAAAATCTCCCCACTCCTGAGTTCTTCAATATACGTTTTTCATTCAAGGATTCGCTAAAAAACCTGAAACCTCAGTTTCTGCCCACCAGTGTGGTAAATCCGATCCAGATGAATCTTGTTTTTGTAGACCTGTATGCACGCGCCACAGCTGCTTGCAAAGGAGATTTTGATAAGCTTTTCGTACCTTTTCGCTGTATTGCGTCCGATGTGTACAATAAAAAGCAATTAATAATGAGAAATGGAGACTTGGGAGACGCAGTCAGAGCTTCAATGAGTTTCCCATTCATGTTTAAACCTATTGAGATAGACAATGTATTAGCTTATGATGGTGGGATTTATAATAATTTTCCCACAGATGTCATGAAAGACGATTTCCATCCGGACATTATTATAGGAAGTGTCGTTTCAACCAACCCTACCAAGCCTAAAGAAGATGACCTTATGAGCCAAATAGAAAATATGGTGATGCAAAAAACCGATTATTCTATTCCTGACTCAGTGGGGATTTCAATGACATTCAAATATGACAATGTTAATCTTATGGATTTCCAACGTATTGATGAACTGCATGATATAGGATACAATCGCACCATCAGCATGATGGACTCAATCAAAAGTCGCATCCATCGATGTGTCAACTTTGACAATATACGTTTAAGAAGAATGGTGTACCGAAGTAATTTTCCCGAATTGCGCTTCAAGAATATCATTATTGACGGAGCTAATCCCCAACAACAAGCTTATATTAAAAAAGAATTTCATAAATCAGACAACAAAAAATTCACCTATGAGGATTTAAAGCAGGGATATTTCAGATTACTTTCGGATAAAATGATTTCTGAAATCATTCCTCATGCTATTTACAATCCTGAAGATGACACTTACGACCTTCATTTAAAAGTTAAACTAGAGAAAAACTTCGCTGTAAGACTGGGTGGCAATATATCCACTTCCAATTCCAATCAAATTTATTTAGGACTGAGCTACCAGGACTTAAACTACTATGCCAAGGAGTTTATTCTTGATGGACAACTTGGTAAGGTGTACAACAATGTCCAATTTATGGCAAAGATAGACTTTGCCACAGCTATTCCTACATCGTATCGCCTTATAGGTTCAATAAGTACTTTCGACTATTTTAAAAAAGACAAGCTCTTCTCAAGAAATGATAAACCTGCCTTCAATCAAAAAGACGAACGATTTTTGAAATTGCAGGTAGGTCTGCCTTTTCTTTCGAGCAAGCGAGCTGAATTTGGAATAGGAATTGCTAAAATAGAGGATAAGTATTTCCAGAAAAGCGTTATTGACTTTGGAAATGACAAATTCGACAAAAGCCGTTATGATTTATTTGGTGGTTCAATCAGTTTTAACGGAAGCACACTGAACTCTCGACAATATCCGACACGTGGATACAGAGAGGCTCTTGTTGCTCAAATTTTCGCAGGAAGAGAGCGTTTCTATCCAGGTGAAGGGAATACCGCTGAGGGAAGCAATAAAGAACATCATTCCTGGTTGCAATTATCCTACATGAAAGAGAAATATCATAATATGAGTGAACATTGGGTACTGGGATGGTACTTAAAGGCATTGTATGCGTCTAAGAACTTCTCAGAAAACTATACAGCAACAATGATGCAAGCTGGAGAATTTTCTCCTACACTGCACAGTAAAATGACCTATAATGAAGCATTTCGCGCTAATCAATTCGTAAGCGCCGGAATTCGCCCTGTTTATCGTTTAAACCAAATGTTCCATCTGCGAGGAGAATTTTATGGCTTTATGCCTATATATCCGATTGAAAGAAATTCGCTAAATAAAGCATACTATGGAAAAGCTTTCTCTAAATTCGAATATTTAGGAGAAATTTCTGTTGTGTGCCAACTGCCGTTTGGAGACATTTCCGCATATGTAAATCATTATAGCTCACCGAAAAGAGAGTGGAATGTCGGATTAAGCATAGGTTGGCAACTATTCAATTGTCGGTTCATAGAATAATTTTTCTACAAAAAAAACGTTGAAACGCTTGCTATTTCGGGAAAAGTCCGTATCTTTGCACCCGTTAAAACAAAACAATGGTCGCGTAGCTCAACTGAATAGAGTAGCTGACTACGGATCAGCCGGTTACAGGTTTGAATCCTGTCGCGATCACTTTTTTGAATTAACAAAATGGCCGCGTAGCTCAACTGAATAGAGTAGCTGACTACGGATCAGCCGGTTACA
>CANPJW010000070.1 GCA_947574505.1 uncultured Bacteroides sp.
CGAGTTTTGATTTATATTGAGGGCGTTTTTGAGCTTTTGACACACCCTCTTTTTTGTTCAACTTATCATTGAGTACAGGATAGCAACTCTATAGTTCTAACAATGTTTCTTTTTATCTTCGATATATTTGTTTTATCAGATTTATAAGGTTACGCCTGTTTTAAAGATAGCGATTTCGCGATAACCTTTCTTTTCGTTGTTTACGAATTCACCGCTTGCCACTTTGATGATATAATCAATGAAGCGTTCGCAAGTCTTTTCCATCGGTTCGTTTTCTATAATCACACCAGCGTTGAAGTCAATCCATCCCGGTTTGTTTTTAGCCAGCGTCGAATTGGTGGAAATCTTCATTGTCGGGACAAAAGTACCGAATGGCGTTCCGCGTCCGGTGGTGAAAAGAATCATGTGACATCCGCTTGCAGCAAGGGTGGTGGCTGCAACCAAGTCATTGCCTGGGGCAGAAAGCAGATTAAGACCTTTTTTCTGTAAACGTTCGCCGTAAGGCATCACGCCGGATACATAACTCTTTCCACACTTTTGGGTACATCCCAGTGCTTTTTCTTCCAATGTAGAGATACCGCCGGCTTTGTTTCCCGGAGAAGGGTTTTCGCCTACAGACTCTCCGTGTGACAGGAAGTATTCTTTGAAATCATTAATCATATGGACGGTCTGCTCGAACAAATCTTTGTTTTCACAACGATTCATCAAGATAGTCTCTGCACCGAACATCTCCGGTACTTCGGTCAGTACGCTTGTACCGCCTTGTGCAATCAGGAAATCGGAGAACATACCCAGTAGCGGGTTTGCCGTAATGCCGGAGAAGCCATCGGAACCTCCGCATTTCAATCCCACACGAAGTTCGGACAAAGGAACATCGGTACGTTCGTCTTTGGATGCTTTCGCATACAAATCGCGCAGGATTTCCATTCCTTCCTCGTATTCGTCACCTACCTTTTGAGTAACCATGAACTTCACACGATCTTCATCAAACTCGCCCAGGAATTCACGGAATACGTCCGGCTGGTTGTTTTCGCATCCCAAGCCTACTACCAATACGGCGCCTGCATTGGGATGGAGCACCATGTCGCGAAGAATCTTCTTCGTATTTTCATGGTCGTCACCAAGTTGTGAGCAGCCGTAGTTGTGCGGGAAAGCGACGATGGCATCCACACCTTTGCCTTCAGTCTCGCGACGCAATCCTTCAGCCAATTGACCGATGATACCGTTCACGCAACCTACGGTCGGGATAATCCATATTTCGTTTCTTACGCCTACATCACCGTTTTTGCGACGGTAACCTTTGAAAGTAAGGTCTTTGCGGGCAATATCCAAAGAAACCTGAATAGGGTTGTAGGTATATTCCAGTAATCCGGCGAGGTTGGTTTTGATATTCGTCTCGTTCATCCAGTCGCCCTGCTGTTTAGCCATCCGTGCATGTCCGATAGGGTAACCGTACTTGATTACATTCTCACCTTCAGCAAAATTCTTCAATGCGAATTTATGTCCGGCAGGAATGTTTTCGTTCAATGTAATCTCAATGCCATCTACAGAAAGATGCTCTCCTGCCGGGAGGTTAACAATGGCAACGGCTACGTTGTCGGCAGGATTAATTCTTAAATACTTTGTTTCCATGTCATGTACTTGTAAAGTTGTACTTTGTTGTTATTTGCTATGGTAATAGTCTATTGTTTCTACCGTTAACAAGTCGATAGGCATATAGTTGATGCAGGTCACGTCTTTTTTGAAGATGAGGTGGTCGCAAAGAGCTTTTATACCGTTGGCGCCTTGCAGTTCCGGTTGCTGGGCGATGAGGAAGGAGATACTTCCTTCTTTCAGGCAGGTGACATTCCGTTCCAGAAGGTCATAGCCTATCAGATTGAAATCTTTCTTTCCGCGGCTTTGCAGGTATTCGCCAACTATATAGGCTTTAGAGTTGAATGTGATTCCGTTCTTCACCGTCGGGTGGGCACGGAAAAATTCATCCAGCATCTCGTTGTCTTCGTCGTTGCGTTCGGCATGCAAGTCAAGCTCCAGTATATTACAAGACGGATGATGCTCTTCCATGTACTGCCTGAAACCGATTTCTCTGTTCTCTTGCTGGTTAGAACCCACAATTCCTTCATGGATTTTGCGGAAAATGACGATTTCTTTCTCGCCCCGTGCCAGTAGCATCATCATCCGTGCGGCAAAGTATCCGCTTTGACGTGAGTTCTGACCGAAGAAGGCGAGGGGAGGAACGTCCTTGATATTTGAGTCTATATATATATAAGGTATATTCAATGCTTGCAGCCGATCTGTGAACCCCTTTGTATATTGGGGGGCGGTGGGAGCTACCATCACCCCGTCCGGCTGAAGAGTGAGAATCGCTTCGCTTGCGTCAACAAATGAATGATAATCGTATGGGTCGTAATAGTTGATTTTCACTGAAGTGTTGAAGTCCGAATAGGTAGCGATAGCTTCATGGATGCCCAGTTCCACGGCTGTCCAGTATTCACCTTCCAAATGCTCCGGCAAAAGACATATAAATGTATATTTTTTGTTGGATGCCAAGGCGCTGGCGTACATATTAGGTTGGTAGTCAAGCTGCTTCAATATTTCTTCTACGCGCTTTTTGCTTGCTTCCGATACTCCGCTGCGTCCGTGAATGACACGGTCTACTGTTCCCACCGATACATCCGCCAGGCGGGCGATGTCTTTGATTCTAATCCTTTCGGGCAATTTATTCATACGATAACCTTATTTATATAGGTATATGTGCTCGCACACAATAATAATCTTAATATTTTCGATACAAATATATAACAATTTTTGTAATTACGAAAATTGTTGTATATTTGTGCCCGCACACGAAAGATATGTAATGTTAGCCTTTTAATGGTTTAATGAACGTATTATCAGTGTGTTAACCTGGAAAATAGGTGTAAAATGATAAATTGAAAGTTTATAATATTAACAACTTAGAATTTAAAACATAAGATTATGGGAAAGAAAGTCGTTACATTAGGCGAAATCATGCTTAGATTATCAACTCCGGGTAATACTCGTTTTGTTCAATCTGATTCTTTTGATGTAGTATATGGTGGTGGAGAAGCTAACGTTGCAGTGAGCTGTGCCAACTACGGACATGACGCCTATTTCGTAACTAAATTGCCGAAACATGAAATCGGACAGTCTGCTGTTAACGCATTGCGTAAGTATGGTGTAAAGACAGACTTTATTGCTCGTGGTGGCGACCGTGTAGGTATCTACTATCTTGAAACTGGCGCTTCTATGCGTCCCAGCAAGGTTATCTATGATCGCGCTCACTCTGCTATTGCTGAGGCCGATGCTGCTGACTTCGACTTTGACACTATCATGGAAGGCGCTGACTGGTTCCACTGGTCTGGTATCACTCCGGCTATCTCTGACAAGGCTGCCGAATTGACTCGTCTGGCTTGTGAAGCAGCAAAACGTCACGGTGTAACTGTTTCTGTTGACTTGAACTTCCGTAAGAAACTGTGGACAAAAGAAAAAGCACAGTCTATCATGAAACCGTTGATGCAGTTTGTTGACGTATGTATCGGTAACGAAGAAGACGCAGAGCTTTGTCTGGGATTCAAACCGGACGCTGACGTTGAGGCTGGCCACACCGACGCTGAAGGCTACAAGGGCATTTTCCAACAGATGATGAAAGAATTCGGATTCAAATATGTAGTTTCTACTTTGCGCGAATCTTTCTCTGCTACTCACAACGGCTGGAAAGCTATGATTTACAACGGTGAAGAATTCTATACTTCAAAACGTTACGATATCGACCCGATTATCGACCGCGTAGGTGGTGGTGATTCTTTCTCCGGTGGTATCATCCACGGTTTGATGACTAAACCTAACCAGGGCGAAGCTCTTGAATTTGCAGTTGCTGCATCTGCTTTGAAACACACCATTAATGGTGACTTCAACCTTGTTTCTGTAGAAGAAGTTGAAGCTTTGGCTGGTGGTGACGCAAGCGGTCGCGTACAGAGATAAGCTGAGAGTTGAAAATAGAGAGTTGAGATTCTGAAAAACAACTCATTTACCAATTTGTTTAAAATAATAAATAATAAGATGGCAAAATTCGATAAAATAGCTGTATTGAATAAGATCGGCTCTACAGGAATGGTTCCTGTATTCTATCATAAAGATGTAGAAGTTGCAAAGAAAGTAGTAAAGGCATGTTATGACGGTGGTGTTCGTGCTTTCGAATTTACCAACCGTGGTGACTTTGCACAGGAAGTATTTGCTGAAATCGTTAAGTTCGCAGCAAAAGAATGTCCTGAAATGGCAATCGGTATCGGTTCTATCGTTGACCCGGCTACTGCTGCTATGTATTTGCAGCTGGGTGCTAACTTCGTAGTAGGTCCGTTGTTTAATCCTGAAATTGCTAAGGTATGTAATCGTCGTTCGGTAGCTTATACTCCGGGATGTGGTTCTGTATCAGAAGTTGGTTTTGCACAGGAAGTAGGTTGCGATCTTTGCAAAGTATTCCCGGGTGATGTTTACGGAACTAACTTCGTGAAAGGCTTAATGGCTCCGATGCCATGGTCTAAGTTGATGGTAACAGGTGGGGTGGAACCTACTAAAGAGAACCTGACTGGATGGATCAAAGCTGGTGTATTCTGCGTAGGTATGGGTTCTAAATTGTTCCCGAAAGATAAAGTGGCAGCAGAAGACTGGGCTTATGTAACTGCAAAATGTGAAGAAGCTCTCGGTTATATCGCCGAAGCTCGTAAATAAGATTTAGAGGGCGAGAGCCATCTATATAAGAAAGGGGGTTGATGCGATAGCCTCTTTGAATATGCCTCGAGGGTTAGTTAGTTTAGTTAGTATATGAGGCATATTTTCATTTTGTTTAAAGGTGTTTAAAGGGGATAAGCCATCGGAATGAGCGACTCATTTCGGTGGCTTGTTTTGTTTCTATTATTTCTTATAGTGGGATATTGATATTTTCTATGAATGACTAGTTGGGGTGAAAAAGTGCGCAAAAATATTGTTTGTACCATCACTTCTGTTATATTTGCACTATAAAATCATATCAAAGAATGAAATTGAATAGAATAAAGGCTGTTCTTTTGGAAAAAGGCATTTCTCAAACATGGTTGGCAAAGAAACTCGATAAGAGCTTTAGTATGGTGAATGCCTATGCTTGTAATCGGATTCAGCCTAATTTGGAGACCTTGCAACAGATAGCAGAGATACTTCAAGTAGATTTGAAGGACTTGATAACCGACAAAAAGGATAGGTGACATGAAACAATTCTCGGAAGCGACACGGGTACAGATGCCTGCAATGGTTCATCTTACCCGAATAGGATATACTTACTTCGGTAAATTGAGCGAAGACAAGAATGGTACCGTCTATGATGGTGATACGAATATTCTATTGTCAATTTTTGAGCAACAGTTCAAAAGGCTGAATTCTGAGCATGAGGGTGAATATCTTCAAGTCTTGAAAGATATTCGTAAGGAACTGAATGATGATGACCTCGGTCGTGGCTTTTATAATCGTCTGAAAGCCGTATCTCCTGTGAAATTAATTGACTTCGATAATGTCGGAAACAATACATTCCATTTTACAGCCGAGTTTACTTGTAAGAACGGACAAGATGAGTTTCGACCTGACATTACTTTGTTTGTGAATGGTTTGCCACTTTGCTTTGTAGAAGTGAAGAAGCCAAACAATCATGGTGGAATGTTGGCGGAGAGCGCACGAATGAACAAAGAACGTTTCCCCAATAAGAAGTTTCGTCGTTTCATCAATATCACGCAGTTAATGATATTCAGCAACAATATGGAATATGATGCACTTGGTGGTATTGTACCCATACAAGGGGCTTTCTATTGTACTGGAGCACGCTCATATTCTCCCTTTAACTGTTTCCGTGAAGAAAATCTGTCTGCACAAAAGATAGCACCTTTTCATCGTGATTATCCGTATAAGGACATTGATAAGGCAGCGGAAAAGCAGATATTATCAGATTATAATTGCCAAGTCATTCATACAAGCCCGGAATACCAAACCAATCTTGATTTCAATACGCCTACTAATAGGATACTGACTTCCATGTGTTCACCGGAACGTTTGCTGTATATTATTAAATATGGTATAGCATACGTTAGAATGGAACGAGAGGTAGATGGAAAGATTGAATCCACCGACCAAAAACATATCATGCGTTACCAACAATTGTTTGCATCATTGGCCATTCGTAAGAAACTGGCTGAAGGACTAAAGTCAGGTGTTGTATGGCATACGCAAGGTAGTGGTAAAACAGCCCTATCCTATTATCTGACCTATATTCTCAACGATTTCTATTCCAAACAGAAGAAGGTGGTTAAATTCTATTTCATAGTTGACCGCCTTGATTTGTTGGAGCAAGCCACACAGGAGTTTGAAGCTCGTGGATTGGTGGTATCAACAGCCAATTCAAGAGCAGAATTAATGGCGCAATTCCGTACTAATCAAGCACAGCAGGGTATAAGCGGTCAGGCTGAAATTACGGTAGTGAATATACAACGCTTTGCGGAGGACAAAGAAAAAGTGCGCATCAACGACTATGCAACCAACCTTCAGCGTATCTTTATTCTTGACGAGGCACATCGTGGGTATAAACCCGGTGGCTGTTTCCTTGCCAATCTGTTTGATGCGGACACTGATGCAATAAAAATTGCACTTACAGGTACTCCGCTATTGAAGGAAGAACGTGCCAGTTGTAAAGTGTTCGGAAGTTATCTACACACTTATTATTACGATAAGTCCATTGCGGACGGTTATACGCTGAAAATCATTCGTGAAGATATTGAAACATCCTATAAGGAACGTCTTTCGGATGTGTACGACAAATTAGAGACATTAGTACAGAAGAAAGACATTCGCAAATCGGAAATCATAGAGCATCCGAGTTATGTAAACGAGTTGGCTCGTTATATCATGACGGACTTAAAAGAATTCCGAAAGATACAAGGAGATGATACTTTAGGCGGTATGGTTATTTGCGAGACCAGCGAACAGGCACGACAGCTTTACGAGGTATTCCAAGAGGAATGGCAAAAATGTCAACCGAAGCCCATCAAGATTAAACTTCCTGATGGTTCATATGTCGTAGGTGAACCAGCAGTGGATTACAAATCAAAGTACAGACCATTGAAAGCCGGAATCATTCTTCATGATACGGATGACAAGGAGACGAGAAAGCAAATAGTCAAGGACTTCAAGAAGAATATGACGGTGGATATTCTTATTGTCTTCAATATGCTTCTGACTGGTTTTGATGCACCTCGCTTGAAGCGTTTATATTTTGGTCGTAAATTGAAAGACCATAATTTGCTTCAAGCTATTACTCGTGTAAATCGTCCTTATCCGGGAATGCGTTATGGTTTTGTCATTGACTTTGCCGATATTAAACGTAATTTTCAGGAAACAAATGAAGCGTATTTGCAAGAGTTGAACCGTTTTAATGATGTGGACGAGACAGGAGAAGAGGCTGTTACCGATACATTTACCCAAGTCATAGAGGACAAAGAAGAGATTTTGAAGCAAATGAAACAGGTGCGTCAGACTCTTTTTGATTATTCTTATGACAATGCAGAAGAGTTCTCCTCTGAAATTTCAACGGAAGAAGATAAGGCTGTACTGCTTGACTTAAAACATGCGTTAGAGGCAGCTAAGAATATAGCTAATATTGTGCGTACTTTTGGCGACGAGGAAATGAAGGGGCAATTCGCCAAACTTGAAATAACCAAACTGCCACAACTGCTGTCCGAGGTGCAAAGGCGTATTGGTATTATTAACCAAAAGGAGGCTTTTAGCGTAGGTGATGAGACTAAAATGCTTATCAATGAGGCGATGATGGATATTGAGTTCACTTTTTCCAAGATAGGACAGGAAGAATTACGCATAGTAGGCGGAAAAGAGGCAATTAAAGAAAAATGGCAACGGACTATTACTTCTTTTACGCAGAACTTTGACCAAGACGATCCTGAGTTCATTTCGTTGCGTGATGCCTTTATGGAGCGGTTTAAAGAACACGGATTTGTGATTGATTCTATTGCTAAGTTTAATGAGGAAACGCAAGCATTGGATGAAATTATAGTTCGTCTGCAAGACCTACAAAAACGGAATAATGCATTAATGAAAAAGTATAAGGGCGATGAAAAATTTGCCCGTGTACACAAACGCATACGAGAAGTAAATAAACAGAGGGAGGGGAAAGGACAAAAGCCGATGTTTTCTTTCCTTGACGAAGAGATTGCAGCCATTCTTAATATCATAAAAGAAGATGTGGATGCCAAAGTCTATGATCGTAACGATATTCTAAAAAAAGATGCCTATTTTAATCGTACGGTGATGGCTCTTATCAATGGATGCTTGTATCATTTCCCACAGATTAAGCCGGAAATGGACGATTACAAGTTTATCCAAACACGTATTTCACAACAGTATATCAACCAATATAACGCCACTTATGGCATTGCATAAAGATTATGTCAGATATTAAAGAAAAAACATTAAAGCTCATCGACGGTCTTAAAGCCACCTGCCAGTCATACGGTATGGGTAACGATGGTAACGAATATAAAATTATCACCCAAGTATTTCTCTACAAGTTCTTGAATGACAAGTTTGGTTATGAACTGAAAAATGCGAAAAGTGAAATAGCAAAGAAACTGACCGGGAATGTAAAATGGGAAACGGCATACGAGAATCTTTCTGATGATGAACGTATGCTTATTCAGAGTGCCATCTCTCCAGATGTTCCGATGCTTGAACCTTATCATCTGATAGCCAATCTTTGGAATCAACAGGGAAAAGGGGATTTTGATACTATCTTCGATTCCACTATGACAGATATAGCGGAACAAAATGCGGATATATTTTCCACACAGACCACAGCCAACACGAAGATTCCATTGTTCGAGGCATTGACGCCGTTTGTGACCGATTCGGCACAACGTGCGCCATTCGCCCGTGCTCTGGTGGATAAACTCGTGAATTTCTCCTTTGAAGAAGCGTTTGCACAGAATTACGATTTCTTCTCCAGCATCTTTGAGTATTTGATTAAGGACTATAATACCGCTGGAGGTGGAAAATATGCGGAGTATTACACGCCTCATGCCATAGCAACGATTATGGCTCGTCTGTTAGTGGGGGATAATGCTGATTTGCATAGCATGGAATGTTATGACCCCTCGGCAGGAACAGGTACGCTTCTGATGGCACTTAGTCATCAAATAGGCGAAGAACGCTGTACCATCTTTTCGCAAGATATTTCCCAGCGAAGCAACAAAATGTTGAAACTTAATCTGTTGCTTAACGGACTTGTGTCTTCGCTTGATAATGCCATTCAAGGCGACACGCTTGTAAGCCCTTATCACAAGAGCGATGACGGACAGCAGTTGCGCCAGTTTGATTTCGTGGTGAGCAATCCTCCTTTTAAAATGGATTTTTCCGATACCAGAGAGAAAATAGCTGCTATGCCTGCTCGTTTTTGGGCTGGAGTCCCCAATGTACCCGCCAAAAAGAAAGAATCTATGGCGATATACACCTGTTTTATCCAGCATGTTATCAATTCGCTGAAAAAGACAGGCAAGGGTGCAATTGTCATTCCGACAGGTTTTATCACGGCTAAAAGTGGTATTGAGAACAAAATTCTTCATAAGATAGTAGATGACAAAGTGGTGTTCGGTTGTGTTTCCATGCCAAGCAACGTGTTTGCCAATACAGGTACGAATGTCAGTGTGCTGTTCTTTGATAAGTCTGCTACTGCCGAAAAGGTGATTTTGATTGATGCCAGCAAATTGGGCGAAGAATACAAGGATGCCAACGGATTGAAAAAAGTACGACTGAATGATGATGAGATAGAAAAGATTGTCGGTACATTCCAGCGAAAGGAAGCTGTGGAAGATTTTTCCGTGTCTGTTTCTTACGATGAGATAAAGGAAAAAGGATACTCTCTTTCTGCCGGACAATATTTCGACATCAAGATTGATTATGTAGATATAACCGAAGAAGAGTTTAATTCCCGAATGGCGAACTACAAGCAAACTCTTTCTGAGCAATTTGCAGAGAGCCATCGTTTGGAAGAGGAAATTATGAAACAGTTGGATGCTTTGCATTTCAACGCCAACGTAGGTAACGAATAAACGGGGTATTAATGTTTTGTCCCACGAAATGTGGGACAATTAGAAAATTGCCACAAGTTGTGGCACAATTATAAAAATAAGAAATAGAACTAACAATGAGTAACGAGATACAGTTTTTATTATATAGCCTGCCTGATGAACAAGGAAAGGTACAAGTTGTTATCAAAGACGAAACCATTTGGTGTACACAAAAGGCTATGGCAGAGCTTTTCGGTATTGACAAATCGGGTATTAGCCGCCACATAGCCAATATATTTAAAGAGGAAGAGCTACAGCAAGACACGACAGTTGCAAAAATTGCAACCGTCGTAAATCGAGGCATAAGAGGCGAGGTTGAAGAGTTGGTTGATTTCTATAATCTTGATATGATTATTGCTGTTGGCTATCGTGTATCTTCTCCAAAAGCTACCAAGTTCCGTCAGTGGGCTACCAAGATTCTTAATGAGTATATCAAGAAAGGCTTTGTGCTTGACGATGAACGCTTAAAACAGGGAACGGCAGTATTCGGAAAAGACTATTTCCGTGAATTGTTGGAAAGGGTACGTTCCATCCGTGCCAGTGAACGGCGTATTTGGCAACAGATTACCGATATATATGCAGAGTGCAGTATTGACTATGACAAGAACTCGCCTACCACACACGATTTCTATGCCATGATACAGAACCGCTTTCATTATGCCATTACAGGGCAAACGGCAGCAGAAATCATCTACACTAAGGCTGATCATACCCAAGAACACATGGGGCTGACCACATGGAAGAATGCTCCCGATGGGCGTATCTTGAAATCGGATGTGTCAATAGCCAAGAACTATTTGCAGGAAAATGAAATCCGTCGGTTGGAACGTGCAGTAACGGGGTACTTCGATTATATCGAAGACCTCATAGAGCGTGAGAACACATTTAACATGGAGCAGTTTGCAACCAGTGTCAATGAGTTTCTGACTTTCCGCAAATATCAGATATTGCCGGACAAAGGGCGTATTTCTGCATCACAGGCTAAGGCAAAAGCTGAAAGCGAATATGATATTTTTAATAAAACGCAACGTATAGATTCTGACTTTGATAAACAGGTTAGAGGTATGTTGAATAAATGATTATTGTGAACGAAAGTAATATAGATTTGAATGATTGATTACGATAAAATAAGTGAATATTAGCTACTATGATTTCAAAATCGGGTGGATGTGCACAGAGAAGAAAAACGTTATGCTACCGCGGAACAAAAAGAAATGGAAAAAAATAGTCGAGAGCTTATTCTGAAATCCATTGAAGAGCAAATCAAAGTGTATCTTAAAAAACAAAATAGATTATTATGAAACTTACGAGATATAAATTGGGAGAAATCCTTGAGTTGCAGAGAGGGTATGATTTGCCCTCTTCTCAAATGAAAAAGGGAGATGTCCTTGTCGCTGGTTCTAATGGCGTTATTGGCTATCATAACGAAACTCGTAGTAATCATCCTTGTATTACAGTAGGGCGAAGTGGCAGTGTGGGAAAAGTTCATTATTATGAACAGGCAATATGGGCGCATAATACTGCTTTGTTTGTGAAAGATTTTAAAGGAAATGACCCTAAATATTTATATTACTTTCTTAAGAATCTACATTTAGATAAGATGTTTGACAAAGGAAGTAGTGTTGTACCTTCTCTTGATAGGAAAGTGGTTCATTCTTTGAATGTTTCATGTCATAAAGATATAGATTGTCAAAAACGTATTGTTGCAATATTATCAAAAATAGACCGAAAAATAGAGCTTAACCGAGCGATAAATCAGAATTTACCGACACTTGACCATTCATCAGAAGTGGGAGAAGTTCGTCTCGCTGGTAACCATTCTATTTTCCGCCTTGACACGCATCGCAACCCAGCATATCTTTGC
>CANPJW010000071.1 GCA_947574505.1 uncultured Bacteroides sp.
GTGAAAATCAGGCATCCTTATTTTGGAACTCAAAAAAGTGACGAAGTCAGGAAAAGATGGCAACGTTACAGCCGCCGGAAACAACAGAGGCGCAGAAGCAGAAGGAAAAAGGTAAAGAGGAATTAATTCATTTGCTATATCATAAATCATTTGATACATCATAAAAATAAAGCTCGGTAAGCAGAACAGTTACCGGGCTTTATTTTTGATGGTGTCATTACCTCCGTTTCATACCACGAAGTATATCTTTAGTTTCCTTGTCTACCCGGAGAGATTCGATAGTTTTCTGCAATGACTTATTATAAGTCCAGTTATCCAGCTTGCTCTGTTTAAGGTACTCCATTGTCTTTTCGGGGAATTTGATGAAACAGATGGATATCATCCAGGCCATAGCCATACGTGCATAATAAGCATCGTGGCTGAAAGTGTCTGCGTATGCCAGCAATGCGTCGATATGTTCTTCGTCTACATAATGGAAAAGCATCACAATTCCGAAGCGGATTTCGAACTCTTTGGGAGATATGAGGTAAGGCTGGATAAACCGCCATACAGTTGCTTTTCCTTTCTTCACGGCAGTCTTCAGTTCGCCGCAAAAAATATCACATACAGCCCAGTTGTCGATACGTGGAACGAACATGCTTATGTGTTTCATTCGTTCATCCAGTTCCATTTTTGCTAATCCGATAACCATTCCCTGAAGCATTGTTTCTTCATAAAACTTAGTATCGGTTGCTTCCACAAACATACGCCAGTTATCTCTTTTTGCGATTTCTTTAGCCAATATCCGTAGTTGCGGAATACGTACACCAAGAATATTCCCGATTCCGGGAACCAAGGCAGAATGAAATTCCTGATACTTGGAATCTACCAAATCCTGCAATTCTTTTCGAATGTTTTCTGTTGTAGTCATTTTGTATAGTTGTTTTCTTCACAAAATTATATAAAAAAAGAGCATGTCTTGCGCGCAGGCATGCTCCATTTTTCTTTTTTTTCAGCGAAAGGTTTGTATATTACTTCTTGACCATGCTGAAAGTGAATGTTGTAACGGGGAAATTGGGGAAATTTACATCTCCGACTTTTACTCCAGTTGCTTTGATAACGAATGCCAGTTTTTTGCCGTCATAAGTATAAACGCCATTCTTTTCAGCTTCAATAGTTACTGTTATAAGATTTTCAGCCGGTTCTTGTCCTTCTTCTTGTACTTGAATTGGTTCGGTGTATTTAATGTCCAGTGGTTCAGGTTTTAGTTGAAGTAAGATGTTAGATTTACTTTCATCAAAGGTCGGTGTATAAGGAATGTTGTAGTTGATATCGCCCAAATTTTTGATGATAGCTCCTGCATTTTCTTCACCGACGATGCTTTTAATCAGGTCGTTAACCGGAAGTTTCTTAATCATAATCTGATTGTCTTTTACTTCGGCAGTAACTCCGGCTCCTGCCGGTTCTTCTCCCTCTTCTGCATTTGCCAGGGGACTGACTGGGGTGGATTCCGTCAGCATTGTGCCGGAATAATTACCATCAACATCTTTAAGGGAATATACAGGAATGTCCGAATCGTCGTCACTGCTACATGCAGTAAAAGAAGTAACCATGCTCAGTGTTATTGCCAATAAGACAAAGCGATTAAAACAACAAACTTTTTTCATTTTAGTTAAAGTTTTCATACTGTTTAAATAATTAGATTGTTAATTTCAAAATTAAGGTGTACGTACATAGCGTAAATGCTACGATTAATACAATACTGCATGAAGAAGTAAAAAAAGAAAGGCTTCTTTATACAAGTGTTATAGTGAAGCTCCCTGTCGGTGGGATCTTCGGATATATAACTTCGTATTTGTTTTATTTGTATAAATATTGGGTTTACTGCTAATATATAAGTTTTCTATGCCTCATAGTAAGTAAAAGTTGTATAAAATATTATATTGTTATATATTCTGTTGTATAAGGATGCTGGTGATTCAGAGTGTGTGATTTGTGGATGAATTCTAATTGTTGAAATGGAGTGTGAAATATTGAAAATATATTGATGGTGTTTATGTATGCTTTACTAAAATCATCAGGCCGATTTATAATGTATTCTATAGCATGAATTAATAAATTTCGGCTTCCTATTAGCTATTTTATATGATGTTTTAGTCTGTTGCTGTTGAGTAACTGTCGAGATGCACAAGTGCGTTAAGCTTGCTGCACTAGTCTATTCATGCGAATACATTAGTGTAATTTGGTAGTTGTTTTATTACTTGATGAGTTGTATAATGAAAAGTGCATTTTTCTTCTGATAAAAAGTGAAAATATTATAGATGAATTTTGTGAACATATAGAAAATAGGGGGCTATTTTAGGCTTAATGTGTTGATTAATAGTGCTGCCACATTTTTGTTCGTAACTTTCTCACTGGTTAATTTGAGAGTTGAAAAAGTTAGTAGCTTTCGTTATTAACTTAGAGAAGGAACCGTTTCTTAAAAAAGGGAAAATAAAATAGTGACGCTATCCGCAGCGGATGGCGTCACTATATGAGTAGGATAGTGACGGTATCATGAGTGGATAGCGTCACTATTTTTAAGTCTGTTTTTTACCAGTTTCTTTTCACTGTACGGTAACCGTAACTGCTAATTACAAGGAAGCAGATAAAAGGTAAAATGAATGAAACATTGACGGCAGGCAGACATCCGATTTCTTTCATATCGATGATGCTTGCTTGCAGTGGAGGAAGAATTGAACCACCCAGAATAGCCATGATAAGGCCGGCTGCGCCGAATTTGGCGTCGTCTCCCATACCTTTCAGCGCAATGCCATAAATGGTGGGGAACATTAGTGACATACAAGCGGAAACTGCAACTAAGCAGTAGAGTCCGAAGATATTTTGAAGGAAGATGGTGCCTAGCGTGAAAATACCACCGCAAATAGCAAGGATCATCAGTAATTTACCCGCATTGAAATAGCGCAGGATGAATGTACAGATAAAGCGGCTGATACAGAAGATAACCATCGCTATGATATTATATTGTTGCGAGAGGACTTCAGCACTTTTCTCATCCATACCTTGTGACATGAACAAGCGTGTTCCATACTGAATGATGAAAGTCCAGCACATAATTTGTGCACCTACATAGAAGAATTGAGCAATTACCCCTTCACGATAACACGTTTGGGTGAAAATGCGCTTCAGTGTAGGAAGGAAATCTATTCTATGATTCTGATCTCCATTTTTCGGCATCTTGACGAATCGTATCAGGAGCAACATGGCTACGATGACCAATCCGATAATAAGATAAGGGGCAATCAGGACAGCGAGGTCGCTTTCCTTGATAGCTTGGAATTCGCTGTCGTTGAGTAGGGTGCGGTCTTCAGTACCCATCGGATGTAGTTTGGCTTGAATAAACTGCATAGCTACATACATTCCGAGGAGTGAACCCATCGGATTGAAAGACTGTGCAAGGTTCAGGCGGCGGGTGGCAGTCTCTTCCGTTCCCATAGAAAGGATATACGGATTACAACTTGTTTCCAGAAAGGAAAGTCCGCAGGTAAGGATAAAGTAGGCTATCAGAAACGGATAATATTCTCCCGTCATCTTAGCAGGAAAGAATAAGAAAGCTCCGAATGCATACATTCCAAGTCCTAGCAGGACACCGGCTTTGTATGAGTATTTGCGGATGAATATGGCCGCAGGGAAAGCCATGGCAAAGTAGCCGCCATAAAAGGCTACTTGTACCAGCGCTCCGTCAGTGGCGCTCATCCGGAAGATTTTGGAGAATGCTTTCACCATCGGATTGGTAATGTCGTTTGCAAATCCCCATAACGCAAAACAAGAGGTAATGAGAATAAAGGGGATGAGGTAGCTGATGCCATCTTTCGAGAGGATGGACTGCTTGGTGTGTTTCATGGTCGTTCTTGATATTTTTTAAGTATTATATAAGTGGAACATTCTTTCCATCGGTTTCCATTTTTCCGCGGAACTCATTCCGGGAGCGGCTTGCTGGAATATAGCCATGTATTCTTCCCATTCCTGTTGGCGGGGAAGAGTGTTCAGACGTGCCATTGCTGTGTCCCAGTCGAAATCAACAGGAGTTTCGACAATCATAAACAGACGCGTGCCGAGAATATAGATTTCCATTTCGAGGATACCTACTTCTCGAATCCCGGCAAGGATTTCGGGCCATGCTTCCGTTTCACTGTGTCTTTTGCGATATTCGGCGATTAATTCCGGGGAGTCGCGCAAGTCGAGTGTTTGACAGTAGCGTTTGACGGGAATCTTGTAAGATTGGACTTGGTAACCAGTTTGGGGTGTTTCCATATACTTTTATTTTTTAGGGTAATATACTTGTGGTGTAACGCTGTGGATTACAATTTCTCTCAGTTCATGAAGGTCGGCAATTTCTCCTTTTGCCATAGCTTGCGTCAGGATATTTCCTATTGCGGTAGCTTCTACGGGACCGGCATATACGGGAATGCCGAGTTCGTTGGCCGTCAGTTGATTGAGCAGTTTATTCTGTGACCCTCCGCCAATAATATTGAGTTGGCGAATCGGAGAGGGTAGACAACGGTTCAGTTGTTCTACCGCTTGCCGGTATTTGAATGCTAATGATTGGAGTACACATCTGACGATTTCTGCTTTATTCTGGGGAATCTGAAGTTCGTGTTCCCTGCAATAATTGACAAGGGCGTTTTCCATATTTTCCGGGTTCATAAATGCTGTATCGTCTACTGGAATGATAGTGTCAATCTTTGCTTCGGTGGCTTGTGGAATGATGATGTCATAGTTTTGTTCTTCACCACGTGCTTTCCATTCGCTCATCAGACGTTGCAGAATCCATAATCCTGTGATGTTTTGTAAGAATCGGATGCGTCCTCCTACGCCGCCTTCATTGGTGAACTGTGCTTGGCGTGCTTCCTCCGTCAATATAGGTTGGTCTACTTCCACTCCCAATAGCGACCAGGTGCCAGAGCTTAGAAAAGCGATGGGATATTCCGTGGCAGGAACAGCTGCTACAGCGCTGGCTGTGTCATGCGAACCTACTGCGATGACATCTACTGTACCCAATCCTGTTTCCCGTGCAATATCTTCTTTTAAGGTTCCTCTGATAGTTCCCGGTTGGATAATTTCTCCGAACAGATGTTCGGGAAGTCCCAAGGTCCGGATTGTTTCTTGTGACCAGTTCCGTTGTCTGGCATCAAGTAATTCGGAGGTAGAGGCAATGCAATATTCATTATTGGCTACTCCGGTCAGGAAATAGCTGAAAAGGTCGGGCATGAATAAGAGTTGCCGGGCAAGTTCCAGCTGGGAATCTTGATTTAACTTCATGCTGTATAACTGGAACAGCGTGTTGATAGTCATCACTTGTATTCCGGTATCGGCATAATGTTTTTTCTCGTCCAGAACTTTGAATACTTCAGCCGGCATTCCGTCTGTCCGTGTGTCCCGGTAGCAAACCGGATTTCCTATCAGGTTTCCGTGTTTGTCAATCAGTCCGAAGTCTACTCCCCAAGTGTCAATACCGATTCCTTTAACGTTATATCCTTTTTGTGCGGCTAGTTTTAATCCGGTCTTCATGTCCTCAAAAAGCGCGGGGAAGTCCCAGTAGACATGATTTCCAAGTTTGACTTGGCGGTTGGGGAAACGGTGGACTTCTTCCAGTTCCAGCTTTCCGTGGAGAAGGAAGCCGGCGATAACCCGTCCGCTTCCTCCTCCAAAGTCTGCTGCTAAATATATGTTTTTATTGGTATCTTTCATGGTATGGTATGTACGGATACTATTTTGTTTTCTTTCCTAATACATAGATTTCCAAATCTTCAATTTCTGCCGGTGTCAATACAGAATAATCTCCGCCGGACTGGACGATAATGCGGCAAGCCATTTCGAAGAAAGTAGCACGTTCATAGACTTGATCAAAGTCTTTTCCGCATACCACTTGTCCGTGATTGGTCAATAAGACGGAATTGTGATTCAACATGGCTTCCACTACTGCTTTTGCCAGTTCGGGAGAACCCGGGCGATAGTAAGGGATTACAGGAATCTCAGCACCTACGTGGCAGGGGATTTCTGCCGTTACGTTGAAATTGACCGGCTTGTTTTTCATGCAGGAGATAGCTGTGGCGTATTCCGACTGAAAATGAAGAACGACATTGACGTCCGGACGTTCGCGGAGAATACCCAAGTGGAAAGTGCTTTCCATTGAAGGTTTTACACCGTTAGTCGGCGTTCCGCTGGCGATATTACAGATGGAAACTTTTTCTTTATAAAGGGTAGGAACCCAAGAACCTGTGCCGGAAATCAGTGCTTCCTCACCAATTCGCCAGGAAAGGTTTCCGCTACTGCAAAGCATTAGCCTTGCATCTCCGTAACGATGGGCTTGTTCAATAAACTGTTCGATATGTTCGTTGGTAATCATAATTGCAAAGATACACAAAATAGAATTAAGTGAATTGAAATTATTTGTAGATAGGACCGTAAGTGCTACAAGCTCTGTAATCCGCTCCTTCCTTATCCATGCCGAAAGCATTCCATGCAGCCGGACGGAAGATTTCGTTGTCTTCTACGTTGTGCATGCATACCGGGATGCGGAGCATGGAAGCGAGAGTGATTAAGTCCTGACCGATGTGTCCGTAGCTGATGGCTCCGTGATTAGCTCCCCAGTTATTCATTACTGAATATACATCTTTGAAAGCTGATTTGTCACACAAGCGGGGAACGAACCAGGTGGTAGGCCATGTCGGGTCTGTACGCATGTTCAGTTTCTGGTGGATTTCCGGGTCGATTTCAACGGTCCATCCTTCTGCGATTTGCAGGACAGGGCCGAGACCCTTAATCAGATTCAGACGCATCATAGTGACAGGCATACCGCCTTTTGACAGGAAGTTGGAAGAGAAACCACCGCCACGGAAGTAGTCACGATCTGCCGGATACCAGGTAGTTGCTTTCAGGCAGTTTTCTACGTCTGCTTCAGTCAGGTTCCATGGTTCTTTCATTACCGGATTGCCTTCTGCATCAGATGATTGACCGGAGCCATCAAGAGTGGTTGCACCAGAATTGATAAGGTGGATGATACCATTGGCTGCCAGACCTGTCAATTCTTTGCCGGTCACACGTTTTACGGCTTCAGGGCTCCAGTAAGTACGTACATCGGAAAATATCTGCGCACGGTTGGTCAGCAGGTGTCCGAACAGCATAGCTACACCGTTGCAAGCATCGTTTTCAGTAGCTACAACGAATGCTTCGCGGATACCGTTCCAGTCGAAAGAAGTATTGAGCAGAGCTTCGGGGTAGTCACCGTTCGGATAGAAGTCTGTCCATTGGCGTTGTCCCTGGAAACCGGCTGCGATGGCATTGTGTCCCAAAGCTTCTTCTTTGAATCCCATCTCTTTCAGTTTGGGGTTGCCGGTCATCAAGTCGCGCATGATAATCGTCATTTTCACGATAAATTCCCAGTCTGCATCTTTCTGTTCACGGCTTTTGCGCTTTTCAGGACGGTTCTTGAAGTCATCTCCCTCGTTTGCCTTGCAGTTTTTCTCTGTCCATGCCATTGCTTTCGCATATTCTTCGTGGTCGTAGATGCCTTCGTCCATACGTCGGATGATTTCTGTAAGGTCGATGGATTCGTTACGCATACCCAGATATTCCTGGAAGAAATCAGGGTTAACGATTGAACCGGCGATACCCATAGATACGCTACCCATAGACAAGTAAGATTTGCCTCTCATGGTAGCTACTGCCTGTGCGGTGCGTGCAAAACGAAGAATCTTTTCCGCTACATCTTCAGGAATGGTGTTATCATCCAAATCCTGAACGTCATGACCGTAGATGCCGAATGCAGGAAGACCTTTTTGTGCGTGTCCTGCCAATACGGCTGCCAAATATACAGCACCCGGACGTTCTGTGCCGTTGAATCCCCAAACGGCTTTCGGGTAATACGGGTTCATGTCCATCGTTTCAGCGCCATAGCACCAGCAGGAAGTGACAGTGATAGTAGAACCCACACCTTCTCTTTCGAATTTTTCGGCACAAGCCGCACTTTCAGCCACACGACCGATAGTGCTGTCGGCAATAACACATTCTACAGGACTTCCGTCACCGTTTCTCAGGTTGCTGCTGATTAATTCGGCTACTGCTTTAGCCAAGTTCATTGTCTTTTCTTCGAGGCTTTCACGAACGCCACCCTGGCGACCGTCGATGGTGGGACGAATCCCGATTTTCGGATACTTTTTCATGGTTTCTTTTTTAATTATATAGTTAATTAATATCTGTGCTGAACTGTGCTGATTTTGTGGCAAAAAAAATTAGAGTGACTTTCGAAGCTTGACTTCAGTAGGCAGGTACTTCTGTATAGGCGTATCATTAAGGACGAAGTTTGCGGCTTCGTTCCCCATCATTTCCCAGTCGATACTCAATGAGGTGATTCCTTCATCAATAACTTCATAAGAAGGAATATCATTGTATGCCAGCAGACCGAAATCTTTTCCGCATTTCAGTCCCTCCAATCTTCCTTGTTTCACTGCCTTTACCACATCTTGTTGTTTGATGGCAATGTAGGCTGTTTCTTTTCGTACCACCAGATTTTCAATATCTTCCTGTATCTCATACGAGAATCCTTGCTCTTCGCAAAAACGGATAAAATAATCTTTGCTGCTTTGCGGGTGTTTCAGTCCCTTGGAGAACAGGAAAACAATTTGGCGGTACCTGTGCATCCTTTCTTTCAGTGCAAGTAATGCCTGATAGAATGATTCGTCGAAGTCCTGACAGATATAGAAATACTTCTCTTTTTCGAATTTACCGAAGTCAAGCAGTAATAGTCTGGCAGGATTAATCTTATTTAATGCCGTGCTGAATTTCTCATTATCGAAATTCATCACTATATATTTATTGTACTTTCCTATGGATTCACGGATGATGGTATTGAATAGTCGTTCGTTGTATTGATGGAACAACAAGTCTACCTTATAATTAATAGGCAGATGCTTGACGAAACTGTTGTATAATGCTTCTTTAAACGGGGTGTATTGGTCGAGGAGCAGTAAAACGTTTGTTACTTGACTCGTCACATAGTATCCTTTTCCGGGGGTAGAGTCAATCAGTCCCCGTTCGCGTAAATCAAGGAAGGCCTTGAATACCGTATCGCGTGATACCCCATATTGTGCACTCAGCTGATTGATAGAAGGCAAAGAATCTCCTTCAAGAAATTCTTTTCTGGAAATAGCCTGGCTCAGGTTGTCCGCCAATTGCGTGACCTTACTAGATTGCTGCCCGAATGTTGCTTTCTTATCAGTTCGTTTCATATTAGTTTTATAAAAGATAACTGTGCTGAACTATGCTGACGCAAAGAAAGGCATTTTATTCCGAATGAAACTAATTATTTACTATGTTTTATAGCATAAAATGAAAAAAAATCCTCTCCAGCGAACCGGAGAGGATTTATAGCTTTTTCCTGATTTCTTATTCGGAATCTGCCGAAAATTATTCAGCAGCAGCTTCTGTTGCAGGAGCTTCTTCAGCCGGAGCTGTAGCTTCTTCTGCGGGTGCTTCAGCAGCAGCTTTTTCAGCAGCTTCAGCAGCTTTCTTTTCAGCGAGTGCTTTTGCTTTCACTTCGTTGATTTTCTTTTCTGCTTCCAGACGTGCTTTAGCTTCAGCTTTCTTTTCTTCGTCTTGTTTAGCTTTCAAAGCAGCCAGACCTGACTGTTTGTTGTTTTTCCAAGCCTCGAATTTAGCTTCTGCTTCTGCTTCTCCGAATGCGCCTTTTGCTACACCGCCCATAAGATGTTTCTTCATGTAAACTCCTTCGCGGGAAAGGATGTTACGTACAGTGTCGCTTGGTTGTGCGCCTTTCAGTACCCATGCCAATGCAGCGTCGAAATTCAAATCTACTGTAGCAGGATTGGTGTTAGGGTTGTATGTACCAATCTTCTCAATAAATTTACCATCACGTGGTGCTCTGCTGTCTGCAATTACAATTGAATAGAACGCGTAACTTTTACGTCCGTGTCTCTGCAATCTGATTCTAGTTGCCATTTTAAATAATTGTTTTTAATGATTGATTTGAATTATGCTATTATCTCGTAATAGCGGGCGCAAAGATACGGCTTTTCTTTTGATTGACAAACATTTCGCCCCTTTTTTACGAATATCGTTTCGGATAGCGGAACAAAATCGCGAGTAGGGCGCATACTCCCATTGTAAACGGATAGTAGAGATTTCCTATGATACTGATAGGGGAGACATTGGCAAGACCCGCCGCAATCAGCATCTGCGCTCCGTATGGAATAATCCCTTGTATCAGGCAGGAGAAAGTATCGAGGATGCTGGCTGCTTTTCTTCGGTCGAGATGGAATCTCATGGCAATGTCTTTGGCAATCGGCCCTGTTGTGATAATGGCAATCGTGTTGTTGGCTGTACATAAGTTGGCGATACTTACCAGAGCGGCGATGCTTAGTTCGGCTCCTCTTTTACCATTGATGTGGCGGGTGAGTTTTCTGATAATGTAATCAATGCCACCGTTATAACGGATTGTTTCGAGCATCCCTCCGGCCAACAGAGTAATAATAATCAGTTCTCCCATTCCTGTAATTCCTGTTCCCATGGCACCAAACCAGTCGAAGATTCCGAAGCTTTCGGTCGCGATGCCAATGATGCCACTTGTCAATATACCTATTATGAGTACGAGCATCACGTTCATTCCGGCAATGGCTGTTCCTAATACTATTATGTAAGGTATAACTTTGGTCCATTCGATGGTCTGTGTTTGGGTGGGAGCAGTAATGGACAGTCCTTGAAATATGTAAATTCCCAATACAATGATGGCCGCCGGGACGACAATCATAGAATTTACCCGAAATTTATCGCGCATTACACATTCCTGGGTTTTTGTCGAAGCGATAGTGGTATCGGAGATAAAAGATAAGTTGTCTCCGAAAAAAGAACCGCCTACTACGACAGCTACCATAAAGGGGAGAGTTATTTCAGTCTTTTCTGCCAGTCCTACGGCAACGGGAGTAAGGGCGACAATAGTTCCCACACTGGTTCCGATGGATAAAGAGATGAAACAGGCGGCAATAAAGATGCCTGCCAGCAATAAATTGTCAGGAAGAATATGCAGTGTCAGATTGACGGTAGCATCGATTGCCCCCATTTGCTTCGCACTTTGAGCAAAAGCTCCGGCAAGAATGAATATCCATATCATCAGGAGAATATTCTTATTGGCAGCTCCTACCGAGAATTGATAGATACGCTGGTCCAGTTTCAAGCCGCGTGTAATGGCGATGGCATAACAGGAAGAGATAAGAAAAGCCACTGTGATAGGCACTTTATAAAAGTCGTTGACGAGGATAGAAGTCACGAGATAAAGGCATAAGAATACGAGTAACGGGCTCAATGCCCACCAGTTTCCGCGACGGTCTTTATGTATTTTTTCTTCAGTCATAAATGGACGTTGGGTATTTTTTTTATTCTAAAATCAAAATAGTGATGCAAAAGTAGTGTTTTTCTTTTTAAACGAGCGTGTTTTTTCATCTTTGGATATCATAATTATTTAATTGAAAGAACAGTTATTGGTAAGTTTATTACTTTTGTGATGCAAATGTATTTTTCATAGAAAGAAAATATGGAAATAAAACTAGTAACTTCGGATAAAAAAGAATTCCTTGAATTATTAGAGCCTGTTTAAATTTTCCTGAGATTATGTTAGATAGGCTTTACCGACCTG
>CANPJW010000072.1 GCA_947574505.1 uncultured Bacteroides sp.
AAGCCATTGTTTGACCATCTTGGCGTTTAGGGTGACGCAATGACGAAGTCAGGAAGAAGCTGAGGACGGTGAAAGGAGTGAAACAGGTAAACCGGAATTAACAACAAATTCATATAATAAAATAGTGACGCCATCCGCATGTGATAGCGTCACTATTTTTATAGTATAGCGTCACTATCCGGACGGTATAGTGACGCCATTTTCAAGAGGGATTTTAGCACCCTTATCTCACTTTCTTTCTTATATAATAAGGATACGTCGCAATGACGAAAAATGCCAAAGACACCAAAGCTACTATCTGTCCGATATGCAGCATCTTGTCGGTATCCAAATCCAGGTAGCACGCAGTGGCGATACCTAAGGAAATTCCGACCTCGCTTGCCAAAAGATGGGTGGTGTTTGCCGTTCCACGCTGGCAGTGATGGGACAACTTCACAAACATGACCAGAAATTCCGGCATGACAAGTCCCAATCCAAGCCCCAGAAGTACAGAAGGAGCAGATATTGAGCCGTTCGGATCCAACAGAGACATCGCGAGCATTTCCAGTCCGATTCCTACAATGACCAGCCTCAGTGTTTTCTCTTTCATAAAGGACAGGCGAGCCAAAAGCAAGGATATCAAATATCCGATTCCCACTCCTACAAAGAAAGGTACAGGTATTCCCATATTTCCAAGTACGGAGTCATTAAGGAAAGGATGGACAAGCGGAATCAACAATCCCGGTACGAACGTAATCAGAATCATATTGATGGCAGGCACCCATCCGCGCAACAGCAAAAAGCGGTCGAAAGAATAGAGTTTGGTAACAATCGGTGCACGGAAAGGCACATAGACACCGGACGCTATCAGGATTCCCGCTGCTCCGGTGATGACAGAGACGGACAACAAGTTCTGAAAGGAATAACTCTGATAGAGCCATACTCCGAGGATGATACCTAGAATCATTCCCAAACGCGCCATCCATGAGAAACCGACATTTCCTGCACTGCGCAGTGTAGAATTGGTGACGTCGATTGCCAAGGTGATGCCTGCGGTGGTCGCTATGCCAAAAGCCAATCCCTGCACGGTACTCAGCAGAATAAGTTCCGTTATGTTGGTCACAAAAGCATAACCTACCGTTGCCGCTACCATAAGGGCAAAAGAGAATACACACACCGTCTTACGTTTGTATGCATCCACAAGATAGGCATGGAAAGGACCGATAAGGAACATTCCCAGCGTGAAAAATAGAAAAGCAACTCCTGTCTGTGCCACCGATACTCCGAGACGGTCCCCCATCTCAATGGAAAGTACCGGAAATAACACATACAAGGATATAAACAACAGCAAATTAGCTATACATATCCGCATAAAATGTACTGTCCACAATTTTACTGCCATATACTATTTTAATATTGTTCCTTCTCGTTGGGGAAGTCGCAATTCTTCACGTCGGACACATAACGGCTGATAGCGTCGGTCATCACCGTGTACAGGTCAGCATAACGACGCAGGAAACGGGGACGGAAACCATTGTTCATACCCAACATATCCTGAACAACCAATACTTGACCATCTACCTGACCACCCGCACCGATACCGATGATAGGTATAGTCAGCTCGGAAGCTACACGTGCGGCAAGAGAGGCTGGAATCTTTTCAAGCACGATGGCAAAACAACCCGCCTCTTCAAGCAGATGTGCGTCGCGAATCAATTTTTCGGCTTCGGCCTCATCTTTGGCACGTACGGTGTAAGTACCATATTTATTAATAGACTGCGGCATTAGTCCGAGATGTCCCATCACCGGAATGCCCGCACTGATTATGCGTTTCACAGAACCAATGATTTCTTCTCCACCTTCCAGTTTCAAAGCATCAGCGTGACTTTCTTTCATGATACGGATGGCAGAAGCAAGACCTTCCATTTCGTTTCCCTGATAAGAACCGAAAGGCATATCTACTACTACCATCGCACGCTTCACGCCACGTACTACGGATTTAGCATGATAAATCATCTGGTCGAGCGTAATAGGCAATGTAGTCACGTTTCCTGCCATTACATTGGAAGCGGAGTCGCCTACGAGAATTACGTCCATTCCTGCACCGTCTACAATCTGTGCCATTGTGTAATCATAGGAAGTAAGCATAGAAATCTTTTCGCCTCTCTGTTTCATTTCAACCAAACGATGAGTAGTCACCTTTCTTGTATCATCTGATATATAACCAGCCATTTCTTTTTTAATTTTGAATTGTAAATTAATTATTATGTGTTTTGAGCGATGTTCTTGAACACCGGCAAAAAAAATCGGGGCAAAGTTATAACATTTAATTCATAACAGAGAAGGAAATGCAAAAAAATCCTCTCAACCATTTGTCCGGGATAGCCGACGGATGGTTGAGAGGATGAAGAAGACGTTATACAAAGCGAAATCAGCGGTGCAACGTCAACAATTTATCGCAGGTCATTGCGGTAAAGTCATTCATGACATAATGGGCTTTTCCGGCGATGGCTTCGGCAGAATTGGTGGTGGCAAGTCCGATAACGGTCGCGCCCGAAGTCATTCCGGCTTGCAGACCGTGAAAAGAGTCTTCAAAAACATAGGTATTTTCGGGGGTGACGCTGAATATTTCCATTCCAAGAAGGAAACAGTCGGGAGCGGGTTTGGAGCGGGCGAACATTTCACCGGTAAGGATACGGTCTACCATTCCCTTAAATTCGGGATGAGCATTGTAGACGTTCTGCATCTTTTCTTCATTGGAACTGGTGACTACGGCTATCTTCACACCGTGACGGTGCAGGTCGGCTATAAAGGCTTCCACTCCGGGAATATATTCGTAGAACATTTGCTTTTCAAAGACATTAAGTTTGGCTGTGATTTCCCGTTGTGCTTCAGGGAGAGTCGGGAAGTACTTCTCGTAAATCTGTGTCAGAGTCTGTCCTTTGATACGGCGTCCGAAATCTTCTTCGTTCAGATGTTTCAGTCCTTGTTCGTTCCAAAAGACAGTGTACTGTGTCTCTGTATCCATAATGACACCGTCGAAATCGAACAGCGCTGCAATCGTTTTCGTTGTATTCATATAAACTTTCTTTTTTACCTAAAAACGTTAAACCTTATGCATCAGTCCGCGCAAAGTTCCGAATAATCATCGAATCAGACAAATTATTCGTACCTTTGCCCTACTTAAAAAAACGTAACATTCGTTTTCTCGTCCAACCTAATATCCAAGCGCATGAGTAAGAACGACCCACATATTTTAGGAAAAGTTTCCCCAAAAATGTGGAGAATAATCAGACGAAAGCACAATAAGTTGATGTTTTCACCTCTTTATTGTTCTTTTTTTCCTATTTTCCATACAAACTATTATCATTTCGTTTGAAAACTATATATTCGCATCAAGTTTTCTAAACTATATTATTATAATTATGATGAGAAAAAGTTTATATACGCTCTTGTCGTTTCTTTTACTTTCCGGATGCGGTATGACTGATTATAATCCATACGATGTCCACATCAGCGGTGAGACAAATGTCAATGCACACAATATCGAAAAGATAGAAGCAAATTGCAAAGGCAAGACTAAACTACGTTTTGTAACTATGGGTGATTCACAACGCTGGTATGACGAGACGGAAGAGTTTGTGAAAGAGATTAATAAACGGGATGATATTGATTTCGTCATTCATGGCGGAGACATGAGTGACTTCGGAGTGACGAAAGAGTTTCTTTGGCAGCGAGATATTATGAATGGACTTAAAGTACCTTATGTGGTCCTGATTGGAAATCATGACTGCCTCGGCACAGGGGAAGAAACATACAAAGCCGTATTCGGCCCTACCAATTTCTCTTTCATTGCGGGCAATGTGAAGTTTGTCTGCCTGAATACCAATGCACTGGAATATGATTATTCCGAACCCGTTCCGAATTTCACTTTTATGGAGCAAGAGATAAAGGACAGAAGGGACAAGTTTGAAAAGACGGTAATTAGCATGCACGCGCGCCCCTATACGGACGTATTCAATGACAATGTAGCCAAAGTGTTTCACCGTTATGTCACCGAATATCCGGGAATACAATTCTGCACGGCCGCCCATACTCACCACCATCGGGATGATGTGATTTTTGATGATGGAATACATTATATCACCAGCGACTGCATGGATTGCCGCAGTTACCTGGTATTTACCATAACTCCGGAAAAGTACGAATATGAACTGGTTAAATACTAAATATATCTTGCGGGCAGGAGTGCTGTCGATACTTCTCCCGTTCCCAGATCTGATTTCAGCCACGTGTAAGACAGACACCGTCATAGACACATACAAGGCAAACTCACTCCGCTTTATCATCAAGTCTGATTCAATCATTGCTTTTCATACAGATGATTCCGTATTTACGGTTATCAAAGCAGATTCCATATTGCCTGCCACGCCCAAGGAAGTGAAGCGTACCCGTTACGATAATCGGGTGCACCGTTTCCGTAGAAACTGGGAAAGGATTATCCCCACTCATTCTAAAATACAATATGCCGGAAACATGGGATTGCTCTCTTTCGGCACAGGATGGGATTATGGAAAGCGGAATCAATGGGAAACAGACTTATTGCTGGGATTTATTCCGAAATACTCTTCAAAGAAAGCCAAAGTGACGATGACGCTCAAGCAGAATTATATGCCTTGGAGCATCAACATAGGAAAAGGATTCTCTACGGAACCGCTCACCTGCGGTCTTTATATAAACACGGTATTCGGAGACCAGTTTTGGGTAAATGAACCCGACCGTTATCCGAAAGGTTACTACGGTTTCTCAAGCAAGGTACGTTTCCATATCTTCATGGGGCAGCGGCTGACTTATGATATTGACCCACAACGCAGATTTCTGGCAAAGTCTGTGACTTTCTTCTATGAGATAAGCACTTGCGACCTTTACTTGATTAGCGCTTTCCAAAATAGCTATCTACGTCCCCGTGATTATCTCAGCCTATCCTTCGGATTAAAGTTCCAATGGCTGTAACATCAGTACATACGGACGAGAACCTCATTTCCCATATAAGCAGTATCGTTTGAGCCGGTTTGTACAACTATCAGTTTCTTACCGGTTCTTCCATTACCCTTTTAGACAATTTAACTACCTTTTTTGACAAAAATATATCCAAACAGAGGTTTTATTTGTTGTTAATAATGTGTAACTTCGCACAGTGAAAACCAATACGACAATCTTATAACTTTATAATATATTGCCTATGATATTTACAGCAGAAAACACCTTACTTATCGGTTCTATCTTACTTTTCGTCAGCATAGTCGTTGGGAAGACCGGATACCGCTTTGGAGTACCCACCTTATTACTATTCCTTGTAGTGGGAATGATATTCGGAAGCGACGGTTTAGGACTCCAGTTCCATAACGCCAAAGAGGCCCAATTCATCGGTATGGTCGCTTTGAGCATCATCCTGTTTTCGGGTGGTATGGACACGAAATTCAGAGAGATAAAACCCATTCTGGGACCTGGTATCGTGCTTTCCACTGTCGGAGTTTTGCTTACAGCTCTTTTCACCGGACTCTTTATCTGGTGGTTGTCCGGCATGAGTTGGACGAACATTTATTTACCCATCACCACTTCCCTGCTATTGGCTGCTACCATGTCGTCTACGGATTCGGCTTCAGTATTCGCCATTCTCCGTTCGCAGAAGATGAACTTAAAGCACAATCTCCGCCCCATGCTGGAGTTGGAAAGTGGAAGCAACGACCCGATGGCGTATATGCTTACCATTGTCCTGACACAGTTTATCCAGTCGGCAGGTATGGGAGTCGGTGCTATCGTAGCGTCTTTTCTCATCCAATTTATTGTAGGTGCTGCCACCGGATACATACTCGGCAAACTGGCCATCCTAATGTTGAACAAACTCAATATTGACAACCAGGCATTATACCCTATTCTATTATTGGCTTTCGTCTTCTTTACCTTCTCCATTACCGACTTGCTGAAAGGCAACGGATACTTGGCTGTATATATCGCCGGTATGATGGTAGGAAACAACAAAATCATGCATCGCAAGGAAATCTATACATTCATGGACGGACTGACCTGGCTGTTCCAAATCATTATGTTCCTCTGTCTCGGATTGCTTGTCAATCCGCACGAAATGCTGGAAGTGGCAGTCGTAGCCTTACTTATCGGTGTGTTCATGATTGTTATCGGTCGTCCGTTAAGTGTGTTTCTCTGCTTGCTCTCCTTCCGGAAAATCACGATGAAGTCACGTTTTTTCGTGTCGTGGGTAGGATTACGCGGAGCGGTTCCTATCATCTTTGCCACCTATCCGGTGGTTGCGGGAGTAGAAGGCTCGAATATCATCTTTAATATAGTGTTCTTCATTACGATTGTTTCACTAGTCGTACAAGGTACTACCATTTCTTTCGCGGCGCGTTTATTACATCTCTCCGAACCTTTGGAGAAGACAGGCAACGACTTCGGCGTCGAACTGCCGGAAGAAATTGATTCCGACCTTAGTGACATGACGGTCACTCGTGAAATGTTGGAAGAGGCTGATACATTAAAGGATATGAATCTTCCCAAAGGCACACTGGTAATGATTGTGAAACGTGAAGATGAGTTCCTGATTCCCAACGGAACACTGAAGTTGCATGAAGGGGACAAACTCCTGCTTATCTCCGAAAAATCCAAGGATGAAAAAACGGAACAGGCATAATCTCTGAAAAGATTTGCCGAAACTCTTTATATACTCAATCTTTAGGCACGGATTACGTGAATTACACGTTTTTTGATTAATCAATCTCTTAAAACCGTGAAATCCATGTAGTCCGTGCCTATTAATATTATCATAAATAATTGATTTATCCGCTCCCCCCTTAACGCTTCAGCCGTATCAATGAATAGAGTTAGAAGGAAGAAACAAAAAAGCCCGTATATCAATGCAAAATATTGTTCAGACCGCCTCCGTTAATTAACCGTAAAACTTAAATTTAAAATTCGGGTTACAGTTATGAAATATTAAATTTGCGCAGTTTTAAACTAAATGTGCAAGAATCGAATGGAACAAGAACATCAGTTCATTGATTATATTGAGCAAAGCATCATCAAAAACTGGGATAGAAATGCCTTAACTGACTATAAAGGAATCACCCTTCAATATAAAGACGTAGCGCGTAAAATCGCCAAGTTTCACATCGTCCTGGAAAGCGCAGGAATCCAGCCTGGAGATAAGATAGCAGTCTGCGGACGAAACAGTGCCCATTGGGCGGTTACTTTTCTGGCAACTATTACCTATGGAGCTGTCATTGTGCCTATCCTGCACGAATTCAAAGCGGACAACATTCATAATATCGTCAACCATTCCGAAGCTAAATTACTTTTTGTAGGCGACCAGGCATGGGAAAACCTGAACGAGGATGCCATGCCCTTACTGGAAGGCATCGCTCTATTGACCGACTTCTCCGCCCTGGTATCACGCAATGAAAAACTCACCTATGCTTTCGAACACCGGAATGCCATTTACGGTCAGCGGTATCCCAAGAATTTCCGACCGGAACATATCTGTTATCGGAAAGACAAACCGGAAGAACTGGCTATCATCAATTACACTTCGGGCACTACGGGCTATTCAAAAGGAGTCATGCTCCCCTACCGCAGTATCTGGTCGAACGTGACTTATTGTTTCGAAATGCTCCCCGTCAAACCGGGAGACAATATCGTTTCCATGCTTCCCATGGGACATGTGTTCGGTATGGTGTACGACTTCCTGTACGGATTCTCGGCAGGTGCACATATCTACTTCCTGACACGTATGCCGTCGCCGAAAATTATTGCCCAATCGTTCGCAGAGATTAAGCCGAGAGTTATCTCCTGTGTACCCTTGATTGTAGAGAAGATTATCAAGAAGGATATTCTGCCCAAAGTAGACAGCAAGATTGGCAAACTGTTGCTGAAAGTGCCTATCATCAATGATAAGATTAAGTCTTTGGCACGCCAGGCGGCTATGGAAATCTTCGGCGGAAACTTTGACGAAATCATTGTCGGCGGTGCTCCTTTCAACGCCGAAGTGGAAGCTTTCCTCAAAAAGATAGGATTCCCCTATACCATCGCATACGGTATGACCGAATGCGGTCCGATTATCTGCTCCAGCCGTTGGGAGACGCTGAAACTCGCTTCCTGCGGAAAAGCAACGACACGCATGGAAGTAAAGATTGATTCACCGAATCCCCAAACACATGCCGGAGAAATCATTTGCAGAGGAATGAATATGATGCTGGGATATTATAAAAATCCTGAAGCTACCTCACAAATCATTGATATACACGGCTGGCTACATACAGGCGACCTCGGCACAATGGACGAAGAAGGATATATAACCGTCCGCGGCCGCAGCAAGAACCTGCTACTTACTTCGAGCGGACAGAATATCTACCCCGAAGAAATTGAAAGCAAGCTGAACAACCTGCCGTACGTATCAGAATCAATCATCGTCTTGCAACAGGAGAAACTGGTGGCTCTCATCTACCCGGACTTTGACGATGCTTTCGCCCATGGATTGCAACAGGAAGACATTCAGAAGGTGATGGAACAGAACCGTATCGAACTGAACCTGCAGCTTCCCAACTACTCGCAGATAAGCAAAATAAAAATCCATTTCGAAGAATTTGAAAAGACTGCAAAAAAGTCTATCAAACGCTTTATGTATCAGGAAGCGAAAGGATAATGCAGTGATATCATAAATCATAAGATTTAGTTAAAAACAAAAACGGTGAACAGCCACAAGTGCTGTCCACCGTTTTTTCTAACCTCTCAATCAACTTTATTCAGAATCAGTAAAGAGTTGATTAGCCCCACAGCTTCGGAAGCAATCTGAATGGTATGCCAGGAAGTACCGTGCCTGTGTGATTCCAACCGTTATTTGTGCAACAGGATATCAGTTCCCGGGACAATCTTTCCCATCGACCAGACACAACGCACATTCAATTCCTTGTCAAGAATCACAATATCGGCATCTTTTCCTTTAGCCAGCGCCCCTTTCCGGTCGCTTACTCCAATCAAACGGGCAGGAGTCTCGGAAGCCATACGTACAGCGTCTTCCAAAGGTATATTCGCTTTCTTAACCATCGTACGCACCAGTACATCCATAGTAGCCAAGCTGCCTGCCAACGCGGAATGGTCTGCCATCTTGCATACTCCGCCCTCAATAATATAATGAGGGTCAACCGGTACAGTCCCGTCAGAAGCAGCATAAGCCAGGGCATCCGTCACGAGACAAGTATTTTCCACCCCTTTCAGTTTATACACCAATTTCAATATGGTAGCTGGCAAATGAATACCGTCCGCAATCACTTCCACAGTCATTCCGTCCGTCAGATATACGCTTTCCACCGTCCCCTCATACTTGTACTCACGACGTTTGTGGAACCCCGGCATTGCATTATAGAAATGCGCCGCATGAGTAAATCCTACCGCGTATGCAGCCTTAATTTCATCATATTCGGCTTCTGTATGCGTCACGGCCGTCATGATTCCTTTTGAACGGGTGTACTTTGCAAAATCATGCGCACCAGGCAATTCAGGGCTGATGTCCCAACGCTTGATGCAAGAGGTATGCTCCAATAAAGGAATATATTCATTCTCGTCCGGTGTTTTGAGGAAGCCGTCATACTGCGTACCTGCCATCTTCGGATTCAGATAAGGTCCTTCGATGTGCAAGCCGAGAATAGGAGAATCTTTCTCCTGCATCATACTCTCGCAAACATCGACTGCCTGATAAAGCCTTTCAAAAGAAATAGACGATAAAGTAGGAAACATAGTAGTGGCGCCATGCTTCAAATGAACGGTGGTTGCCACACGGAAAGCCTCTTCCGTCGCTTCGGTAAAATCGTGCCCGCCACCACCATGTGCGTGCATGCTTACAAATCCCGGCACGATTGTCATTCCGCGGGCATCAATCACTGTTGCGCCGATAACCGCCAGGTCGCTGTTAGTCACCTCTAATATTTTTCCATCACAAACCAATACGGAACCATCTTTCAGCCAACCTTGCGGGGTAAGTATTCTTCCGTTAATTATCTGAGTTAACATAGTCTTCTTTTTTATTAGATTTAAAACAGTTTGTTGGTGCCTTCCACCAATTGTCCCATTGCCCATACAGCCCTTACATTCAAGTCTCTGTCCAAAGCAATGATATCGGCATCCTTACCACGCTCGAGCGTACCTTTGCGGTCCAGCACTCCCATGATGCGGGCAGGCGTTTCGGAAATCATCCTTATCACATCTGCCAAAGGAATCTCCGCTTTCTGCACCATCGTACGAATAAGGCGGTCCATTGTCGCCACACTTCCCGCCAAAGCGGAACGGTCTGCCAGTTTACAAACGCCATCCTCTATAATCACACGCGGGTCGAAAGCCGTCTGACTGTCACTCGCCGCACAAGCCAACGCATCCGTAATCAAACAGGTACGCTCCACTCCTTTTATTTTATAGACAAGACGCAGAATCGTCGGAGGCACATGGATACCGTCCGCCACAACTTCCACCGTCATATCGTCAATCAAATAAATACTTTCTACCGTACCTTCATATTTATACTCTTTCCGTTTATGGAAACCGGGCATAGCGTTGTAGAAATGGGTAGCATGGGTATATCCCGCCTCATAAGCGGTCTGTATATCCTCAAATTCCGCCTGTGTATGTCCTACTGACGCCAATACGCCTTTCGCCGTGATATACTTGCCGAACTGCATAGCTCCCGGAAGCTCCGGCGCAGCGTCCCAACGCTTGATACAATGCGTCTCCTCAAGCAACGGGATATATTCTTCAGGGTCGGGATTCTTGATATTTTCAGGAATCTGCCCGCCTGCCATTTCCATATTGAAATAATGTCCTTCCAGATGAAGTCCGAGTACCGGGCTATCGGGTTCCGCCATCATTTTCCCAGTAGTCTCCGCAGCTGCGCGAATCATAGGAATGGTGGAAGAAGAAAGGGTGGGAAAAATACTGGTGGTACCGTGTTGCATATGAGCTTTGACAGCTGTCCGGAAAGCCTCTTCCGTGCCTTCCATAAAATCTCTTCCGCCACCGCCATGAGCATGTATTTCTACTCCGCCGGGAACAATGTACATTCCTTTGGCATCAATCAGTTTGGCTCCGATAATGGCCAGGTCACAATTGGTTACTTCCAGTATTTTGTTGTCACGGATAAGTACCGACCCATCCTTGAGCCAGCCTTGCGGGGTCAGGATGCGTGCATTAATGATTTGTGTTAACATATCATCTGTTATTAAATTAATTATAGGTCTGTGTGAATCAATGACGCTCTTTTTTGGGGGGAGTACATTGATTTTGTCAGTTGCAAAATTACGCTTTTCTATTCAATCTATTGATAAAATCGTCCGGCAAACTTCCGATATAATACAAAAAAAGGTTGCCAATCTTATCGACTGACAACCTTACGTCTATATGGAGCGGAAAACGAGACTCGAACTCGCGACCCTAACCTTGGCAAGGTTATGCTCTACCAACTGAGCTATTTCCGCAAACTAAATTTCGTCATTCAGAAAACTGAAAGATTGGTGCCCAGAACAGGACTCGAACCTGCATGCCTCTCGACACACGCACCTGAAAC
>CANPJW010000073.1 GCA_947574505.1 uncultured Bacteroides sp.
CAAAGATATGCTGGGTTGCGATGCGTGTCAAGGCGGAAAATAGAATGGTTACTATACCAATCAGGTTCATATTTTATTTACGATTTAAAGATAATAATCAAAACGCTACTAAATAAGACCACTTAAATCCAAATAAGCAAATTGCATATCATCATCTAAACTCATTATGATTCGGTTATTCTTTTCATCATAACAAAAATTTAATATTTGACATTTAGTTTCTATAGTCTGAATGTAATTACCATTCATATCAAAAACTAAAAATTTAGTCGGACGATCTACTTTCATTCCACCAGAGCCACTATTATAAAAAGTCTCCTTACCTGAATAAAGCGCAACTATTTTATCTTTACAATAGGCTACTCCACCATAAAAACTAACTCTATTTGTTGATTTATCCCATTCCGGACCGTATATATTGTATCTTAAATTTCCGTTGAGATCACAAATCGTCATTAAATCATGATACAAATAGCATTCTACATAGCATCCACCCTTTATTGATAAATCAAAATCAACACGTTTCTTCTTTATATCAGGATGTTCATAAAGCATATTATCCATTTCTCCGGTTTTCATATTCCATTTAGTTATATTTTCATTATAACCTGAATTTCCTGTTGGTTTTATTATTAAAGCAAGATATAAAGAATCATTTATAGATTTATATTTATTAGGAAATGATCTTTCTGCCATTTTCGCTTTTACGGTTGGCTTATACAATGAATCTGAAAGAATACAATCTATATCATAAGCAAATATCTTTTGTTTACCATGATCCGATATACAAAATATGTGACTCATTCCATCTGTTCCAATATATCCCATATTAGTTATTTCATCAGGACCTTCACCTCTACTCAGTACACTTGTCAAATAGCTAAAATCATTCTTATTAAATATATGAATCAAATTATCTTGTGATTTAACATCACCTATTATTAAATACTCACCGACTATACATAATGGGCTTATTGGACCTATTAAAACATCATTAATTGCAATTTCTTTCACTCTATCTTGAACATCCAAAATATTTGCACGTTTATTTTGATATACTTCAGTCTTTGAATTTTGTGCACAACTCCAACAAACAGTTAGAAGCAAAATGTATAAAATTTCCCTCATAATATAACCTTTGGATTAATATTTATAAGTTTCATTGCCCTCTTCGACATTAATTTAGCTATTCCCACTGTGGCAATGGAAATTGCACAAGAATCGGATCTAAATCGTAAGCAATAGCATACATTGTTTTTCCGTCTTCTGCCAAACATATTTTCCCTAACATTTTATCACTCTTGAGCATTGCTATTTTATTACCATTCCATGTATACACATATATCACATTTCCCGAAAATGAAGCCAAAGCATCTTGACGAAAGTTTTTTCCAGAATATAGTACATATACATAGTTTTCCGAACAAGTAGCACATAAATAATTTATTGGTGAATCCTTAGAAGCCCCTGAATAAACTGTCGGACTATTTCTATACTCATAGTCTGGATAAGTGAGAATAGTCTCTTTTAGCAAATGCACCGAATCGTTTTCTAATTGGTAGAAAGACAGTATATCCGCAGACAAAAGAGAAGCGATAAATTTCGTTTTAGAAGGAGAAGGCGCTATACCAAACATATAAGCCTGTGAACGAACAATGCCAGACACTTTCTTTTCATCCTCATCCCTGTAAGGCCATTCTCCAAATGTATTATGTACCTGCCCACTTGAATCCAGCACACAATACCTATATTCTTCATAAATACCAGGAGCTATAAACTTTCCGTTAGCCATAGGATGAACCTCAAGTGGCAATCCACTATCAACACGAAAAGCGGGGATAAATTGCACACCATCACCCATTACTGAATTAGTATAATAAAACGTTTTTTTATTAATATCGTAAAATGAAAAAGAACCTCCACCGTGCGATTCTAAAGAAGAAAGTACAGTAAATTCAGAAGGTCCTTGCCCACGTATACCAGCCTTTCCTAAATATTTTCCAGATTTTACATTAAAAAAAAGCAACATGGAATCAGACTTAGCATCCATAACCGTTAAAATTGAGTCTGATAATGCCATCTCTCTAGGACCTCCTATTATATAATTATCCTCACAAACAATAGGTTGGCAGATGATATTCTCCACCCGAATAGTTTCCTGGTTACTTGAACGACAAGATAATAGAAGAAATATCAATATTCCCCCTAATAGTGGCATTTTATTCTTTGTATCTATCATATCTATATCAATTTTTAAAAGAAACATAGTCGCACCATTTTTGAGAAAACGATCCAACTATGATTCTAATTACTGTTAGTTATTCATTACAGTTTTCAATATTAATGAATACTTATCCATATAATGGAATTCTACCTCCATCTATATCCCTCAAATACTTCATGATAATAGGGATCGTAGCAAGCCTTCGTTTCACCTACACAAATATATGGAATATCAACTTCCGGACTGGCAGCCAATGCTTCCACGTTAGCCAAAGTTAAGTCCGATAACTTCATATTGTTTTGTGAAGCACATACATTATATCCTGCAACAGTAGCAATAGCAACAACGGCTATAAGCCCCATTAGTTTCTTTTTCATTTTGTAGTTTTTTTAATTTGTACTTTTCGTTTCTCTTCTATATCTATCATTTCAACAGAATAGCAATAGTTTGCTACATTAATTTTTTATTCTTATGTTTGTATCTAAATAACCTCCTTTCTTTTTAGGGGTTAAGGAGCAGATGATATGTAAGCAAATCCGCCAAGATGAACAAACGCATCATTCTGCTCCTTTAATCATGTTAATTCTCTCATACGCTACCAAAGTTAAATTTTAGTATTGGCTGATCGCTATTTACATCTGTCGCCATTATTGTTTTAGTAGCTTCATCTACCCAAATACCATATATATAATGGTCGAGTACATATTTACACATCGGTTCTCCTTTCAAACTAAATACATAAATGTATTTTCCTCCGTCAGGAAGCTTTCCGCTTTGTCTCGCTATCTCCTTAAAGGGCGTTCCATGAAACACTGCATAAATGGCACTATCCGTTACTTGGACATCACTGAATCCCATAATGCCTGTTGGTATACCATATCCATCGGATACTTTGAATTCAGGTTCGTCATGCTCACCGATACGAACAACATGAGTACTGTCTTTCAAATTATAAACTTCAACCACCTCTCCCAACTGAGTGACAGCAGCTAAAACGCCATTATGGGGATTATAATCTAAAAAGCTACGCCATGCCTGTGCTAATGCCGGACGGGCTTGCTGCAAAGCTTTCTCATTCGCTGTAGGTATAGCGCCTATCTTCTCTATAAGTTTACCTTTACAATTAACCTTCAAAAAACGGCTCTCACCTGAATAGTCAGGAATGACAAATGTCGTATCATTATATATGGCAAAATCAAGCGGTCGAAGTATATCTTCATCCAATGTTACCGTTTCCTCACGAAGCAGTGAATCACCGGATGAAGAAAAATCTAACCTGGTTAATTCGCTTTTGTTGGCATCCAACGTCCATACTTTATGGTTATGAAAACGGAAGTTTTCCATTGACAACATTTCCGTTGGAGAATCGCCTCGTCTGCCAAAAGAAGATAGATACCGGAAACTTGGGTATTGGAATAAGTGCCCATAATGTTCGGAACCATGTAAATCCATCACAACGGCTTTATCTCCTTCTATCCGTATCCGAAAAGGATAGCGGAACAAGGCTGTATCAAGCTCTATTACTTCTCCTCTTAATTCTTTCTCTTTCGGAAAATCTGAATACTTATCAGCCAAAAAAGCTTTTTGAGATTGTGAGCACGAAGATAATAGTCCAACTACTAATATTAGTAGTAGAAGCTTACCATTCCAATATAAATGGTTCGAAAACATACTTTACTTTTTCATGATTTAAAGAACAATCCACAGAACCAGTGCCAATACATCTAGTTGTAGGATTTTCACCGGCAGCCAATGCTTCCACATTATTCAATAGAATAACATTTTGTACATTACTTCGTTCCGCCTTCCTGGAAAAGAAAACAGAAGCAAACACAACTAAAGAAAAAATTCCAAATTTCAAATACCTTTTCATACTATGATATAAATTAATTGTTTTCGTCAAAAGTAGACATTTGGTTAGAATCTGGGAAATTTTGTTTGTGAGAAATTGTGAGAACTGCTGTGAGAAATTTCCCACAAACAGTTTTCATTTGAGAATCAGCGTTTTAGGACAGCCAAAGAATGGACATTACCTGATGATTCAATAGACAAATTCACAGAATTCTCCCGAAAGAATGCCCGTAAATCAGACAGTGCACGACGTACCCTATCTCCCGCGTTACTATCCCCCTGTCTCCATAAACATGAAATAATCTCTTCTTTACTCACAGTATAATATGGAGCTTTCAGAAATAACAAAAGCAAAGATGCAGATTGAGGACGAACCTGAATTTTTCGATCATCTACATAAAATTCATGCGAATCATAAACATAACGCAAATTCGCCAAATGTATTTCCAATTGAGATACATCTTCTACTGAAGAAACGTTCTGCTTTATTTCTTTTCTTAGAAAATAGACAAAACAAACAAATAAAAGGATAAGAAGGATAAATTCTCCAATAACAACCATTTTTATTGAAGCATTTTTAAGAACTGTAAACCATGAATACCGAATAAAAGGTTCCACTTCAATTTCATTGGAAAGTCCGGCACAAATAGTACTAATCTTTTTATATTTAGGCAAAAACAAGGTAGAATCTCCACAGGTTAGTACATAGCTACTATCGACATGAACATGTATTTGTAATGCGTGCCTAGAAACAATATTAGCTTCAGACATCTTTTTACCCCATAAAGCTAAGAAAGCATCAGCATCAACCCCTTCTTTTGCTAAAACGGTATGATGCATTTTATTTTCAATATCTGAACTGACTATAATCTTATTTGTTTCAATCAAAATATCTTTTATTTTTTTACCTTCAGCACTGGTTACAGTACAATGCTCAAATTTCCTATCCGGTCCTATTTTATAGCCAGCCTCATACAATCCCAGTGCCTTATATTGTGCATTGAGTCCATCTTCTATTGCCTCCAATAAAGTTATTTCAGCTTTTCCTTTAAGTGTAACTTCTCCTGATGTATAAAGCATTCGTTCTAATGTAATTGCAAGAATTATCATTAAAATAAAAAAGAGTAAAGCCATTCGTCTGTCTGAATTCATAATCTACACCAATAACAAATTATTATAAATAGTTCTTATCATGTTTCTTTTTATATATTTCTCAGCCACAAAGATAACATTATTTAATTAATTAACGAATAAGCCAAACAATATCTATAGTGAGAGAAACAAAATTCTTGCAGTTTCAGCAGAGAATGCTCTGACGAAATATCATAATTAGCACTTTATTACAAACTATATGCACCACAATAACATATAAGCAGAAGCAATACAGATTTTCATAATGCCTGATTACTCGCATATTTGCTTAAGCTCCATATACTGTTCAGATTTCAAGCAAGAGAAACGCATACAGTATCCTATTTTTATGAATAAAAAAACGCTCCCTGTATAAATGGAAGCGTTGTCTTTATCATTTTAAAATTCACAATTTTCTGTGGTAATCCTACTACAAGCTTTTTATTTCTTCAATGGATAGTCCTGTAACTTGCGAAATGGTATCAAGTGGAATATTCAAAGATTTCATATTATGTACCATTTCTCTTTTTTCTTCCATACGACCTTCCATAAGTCCCTCGGCACGGCCCTCAGCATGACCCTCAGCACGACCTTCTGCACGACCTTCCGCACGCTCGGTATATATATTATCGCGTAGAATCACTATATTATCCAAATGACGATAATAAGCATTTAATTCTTCTTTAGTCATCTTATCCAGTTTCAAGCGTTGACGAGCCTCATCCAACCCCGGCGCTGTCGCACTATCGGGTATATCACCTGTATTCATATAATAAATCCATTCTTCCAACGGACTACGGGCCACTTGATTGAAATCATTGACCTTCAGAATATAATATTCGGGATAAAGCTGACTGACACTATCTACTTTGAATGTCTGTTTCTGGAAAGGAGTCAATTCCAGAACATCTCCCTGATGGATTCCGCGGAATTCAGTTTTTCCATGATATACGATATCCTTTCCACTCCCTAAAGAGAAATATACAATATTGACACTATATACTTTCCTTACTTTGTCATACCCTTCCCCGCGGTTTATGTATTCGGTCACCAATTTAGAAGTGCCGAATAACATACGTTGGAAATACGCATACTCATTATTGTTTTGAACTTCAATCAAAATGAGTTCACCCTTTGAGTTTTCCGCAAGCATATCCACCCGATTATACTTGTCAAACTCGTCCTCTTGATTGCTCTCACTTTCCAACAGTTTCTGAATGACTATCTTTTCATTTAGAAGAGTGGTAAGAAAACCCTCGAGAACTGCAAAATTGGCTTTATTACGCAACAAGCGTTTCATTGCCCAATCGAAACGAATATAATTACTTGCCATAAGTTCGTCTCCTTTACCGTTTTCTTTTTTCATGCTGACAAAGGTAAGCAGAAAATGTTTGATTTCAAGTATATATGATTCAATTTATTTCTGTCTAAGAATATTCTATCTCCCACTCTCCCAAAGTCCGCGTTGCGCTATCGAAATTCACACCAACTTTAACAACCTTGCGATGGTCTATCTCATAAGGGATGGCATATTGTTTACTATTAATTTGCGCCAATGCCTCTTCAGGAGTACCATCCACCTTGAACTCAAGTACATAAACCGCGTCAGGCATTTTGATTACCACGTCGGCCCTGCCAATGGCATTCTTTACCTCTACATCCACATATTGCCCCATCAAACGGAACAGCAGGTAAAAGATGGTTTGATAGTGTTTTTCCTGATTGTTCTCCAAATCATAAGGAATAGAAGAGAAGAAAGAACGGGTACGAAGCAGACATTGCTCAATATCACCTTTCATCAAATCCCTTACAAAAGAGACTACATAGAAATTACTTTCGCGGGTGGGTTGATTGAGATAGGAAGGAATCAGCGTCTCAATAAAGCCTATTTTAACTTCTTCGTTAGGATAACTTAACGTGTATGTACGGAAAAGAGGTTCATATCCTTTAATAGTCAGATAACCGCTCTGATAAAGTACAGGAATCGGATCGGTGATAACCTCCGTCGCTTTATCAAAGTCCTCATCTTTCACTTCCATCTTCTCCAAGAGATTGAGATTGAAGTCCATTCGCTGCAACATCTCAATCAAGAAAGTAGGCGTGCCGGTAGAGAACCAGAAACTTTTATAGTCCCTTTGAGAAAAAGCATTGAAAAGACTGAACGGATTGTAAATATCTTCACAGTTCTTACTAAAATGATAACCGTCATATTGCCGTTTCAAATGCTGGCAGGCTTCTTCATATGTCTCATGGTTGGCTTGAGCAATCCTCTCAATATCCGGTTGCATCTGACTCCACAATTCACATTCTGTAATACCGCAAATAGCACTATAATCATCACTCATACTGATATTCTGCAAGTTATTCAGCTCACTGAATATGCTCATCTGGCTGAATTTGCTGATACCCGTCAGAAATAAAAAACGAAGGTATTGCCCTTGGGCTTTGAGAGGACTGAAGAATTTACGCATCTCGGTTCGTAATTGTCCTTGTAAAGCTGAGTCACTATTACTATCCAATAAAGGTGCATCATATTCGTCAATCAATACGACAACCTGCTTTCCTGTCTGTTGATAAATCCGTTGAAGCAAGCCTGTCAAACGGGCTGCATAGCTCGTTTCTTCTTCATTTTTTCCATAAGTCCTCTCCCATCCGCTCAAATAAAGATTCAATTGTTCCTGCAAATCTTCAATAGCGGTATATTTTGTTCTGCTGAAATCAATATGCAACACAGGATAAACAGTCCATTCCTGCTCCAACTGTTCTATCGCCAGTCCTTTGAATAAATCTTTTTTTCCAGAGAAATAGGCATCCAGAGTAGAGACTAGAAGACTTTTTCCGAAGCGGCGGGGACGGCTAAGAAAATACACAGTATCAGTATGAACTAATTGATAAACCAATGCAGTTTTATCAATATATACACAATTCATATTACGTAACTGCTCAAAATTCTGTATCCCGATAGGATATCTTCTGAATATCTCTTTCATATCAATCTAATGTCTTTTGTTGAAACATATACAAAGATAACGTTTTTACGCATACCTTGTATAATAAAGTTCTACTATATTAGATAAAATAATGGCTTATTGCTTGAAGATATCCATTGGTTCCGATTGTCCCATATATTGTGGGACTGAAACAATATCCTTGCAGTTTTAACAAAGAATGGAATATCAACTATATTCGTTTATAAGGCATTTTGTCAAAAAGTTGGGATAATGTTTTTGGGGATAATAATTTTTATTATCCAAATATTCAAGCAAAAGTTTGTTCATCTAAAAGCTTTTATTTTACTTTGCATCACAAAGTACTTTTATATGAATAAAGATAAAGCATTAGAATCGGTAAATGAGATAAAAGAGTTGATGGAAAAGTCCTCAAAGTTTATCTCTCTAAGTGGTCTCGCTGCAATTATGGCGGGCATTTACGCATTAGTTGGGGCATATATCGCCACACAAGTTATTACACCGGGCACTTATTCAATTGTTGCCCTTGAACTAATGGTCATAATAGCCTCGCTCGTATTGATAGCTGCGGCGGTCACTACCTGCATCCTGTCCTATTACAAATCTAAAAAGACAGGACAAAAATTTTTCAGCCGCCTCACTTACCGGGCATTGTGGCATTTCTCTTTTCCGATGCTGACCGGAGGTGTTTTATGTATTTCCATCCTTATGCACGAGTATTATGACATTATGGCTTCTGTCATGCTTTTATTTTACGGGCTGGCACTGGTCAACGTTTCCAAGTATACTTATTCCAGCATTGTATGGTTAGGCTATGCTTTCATCTGCCTGGGCGTCGTAGACTGTTTTTGTGAAGGTCATTCACTATTGTTCTGGACCATCGGTTTCGGTGTTTTCCATATCCTCTATGGTATATTATTCTATTTACACTACGAAAGAAAGAAATCATAAATGATAGAAGCATTCCAATATATTAATAAAGCATTCGAAAGCAAGGTCCGATTAGGCATCATGGCTATCCTGATGGTAAATGAGGAAGCTGATTTCAATTTTCTGAAAGAACAGCTCTCTCTGACCGACGGCAATCTTGCCAGCCATACCCGCGCCCTGGAAGAGCTGGGATATATCGTATGCAACAAAAGTTTTGTCGGACGAAAGCCACGGACTGTTTTTCAGGCAACCCCGCAAGGCAGAGAAGCTTTCAAATCGCATATTGAAGCCTTAGAGAAATTTCTAAAATCAAAATAAATAATTCATCAAAACATTACTGGTTTATGGACGCTTTCAACGAAAATTCAAATGAGCAACAGGCACAGCAACCTATGGGATGCCTCAACCGTTTTTCCAAAACAATCAAAGTGGTCATCATCGGATTATTAATCCTTCTCCTGATGATACCTATGTTCATGATTGAGAATCTTATTTCCGAACGGGGACAAACCCAGGAAGAAGCTATCGACGAGGTAAGCCAAAAATGGAGTCTTGCACAAACCATCACTGGTCCTTACCTGAATCTCCAGTATCCGGTTGTCACTGAAAACAACGGCGAGAAGACGGTTTCCATCAAAGACCTGATACTCTTTCCTGACGAGCTTACGGTCAACGGACAACTGAAGACTGAAATTCTGAAAAGAAGTATCTATGAGGTCAATGTATATCAATCGGAACTGACATTGAAAGGATCATTCAGTTCGGAAGAATTGAAAAAGAGCAGAATAGATATGGAGCAATTGCAGTTTGACAGGGTAGCAATTTGCTTAAACCTGACCGATATGCGAGGTATCAGCGAACAAATCAGCATCACTCTGGGTGATTCTGTTTATATATTCGAACCGGGTATGGACAACAGAGGAATAAATAACACTGGAGTTCATGCAATCGCAAATTTATCGGAGTTGAAGCAGAACAAAGAACTGCCATACGAAATAAAAATCAAACTGAAAGGTTCACAGTCACTCAACTTTATTCCGCTGGGTAAAACAACCCGTGTAGACCTGAAAGCCAATTGGAATACACCGAGTTTCACCGGAAACTACCTGCCTAACAACCGGAATATTACCGAAAAGGAATTTTCGGCACAATGGCAAGTTTTGAACTTGAACCGGAATTACTCACAAGTAATGATTGACTATACCAATTCTAATATTAAAAATATAGATAATTCCAGTTTCGGCGTCAATTTCAAGATTCCGGTAGAGCAGTATCAGCAATCCATGCGTTCAGCGAAGTATGCTATCCTGATTATCCTGTTGACATTCGGAGTTATCTTCTTCACTGAAATTATGAATAAAACCCGTATTCATGCTTTACAGTATTTGTTAGTGGGATTGGCACTTTGTCTATTTTATAGTTTGCTCCTCTCCTTCTCCGAACATATCGGCTTCAACCCTGCCTATTTGTTATCTTCTGCACTGACTATTATACTGATAGGCGGATATATGTTCGGAATCACCAAGCAAAAGAAACCGTCATTAATCATGTCCGGTTTGTTGACTATACTCTATATTTATATCTTTGTTCTTATCCAGCTGGAGACTTTCGCATTATTGGCAGGCAGCTTAGGATTATTTATTATCTTAGCAATGGTGATGTATTTCTCAAAGAAAATAGATTGGTTTAATGAGTAGTCAGTTTTTTAAAATAGAACTATGGACATAATGTATATAAAAGGAGATGCCACATCTCCTATTGCGCCCAATAATAAAGTTATCACTCACATCTGTAACGATATTGGCGGTTGGGGATATGATTTATAAATAAAATCAACACTATCGCATGAGCAACCCGCTTTTCTTCTGATACATTTGACAAACGATTTTTTACATTGTATTTTTGAGGAAAGAAAAGTAATTAACAGCATGAATAATATAAAAAAAATAGATACATAAATAACATTTAACTGATATATTTTAGTATCAGTACAAATATGGTATGAGGGTGTGTCGAAACGATGCATCCTCTTTTTTGTATAAACAAAGCCCCGAC
>CANPJW010000074.1 GCA_947574505.1 uncultured Bacteroides sp.
TTCCATGGGGCGGAAGCTACTGAATATTTTATAAGTTCCACTACTGCCTTCTATTTGTAGCGTGGTTAATTTATCGGGGGTGGTAATTGTTGATTTCATTGCTGATTTTATTTGAATTATTCCATTTCTCATATATTATATCTCTGTTTACCTGTATAAACGCCAAGACATAGCCATTCAAACTCAAATTCCCTGCTATGTAGATTGATATTTATTGCTGGGAATAACGCCCAAAAACGAATATCAAAGTCAATATCAATTTTATAAGTTCTTCTATTCATATTTATTATGGTTATTAGCCAAATAAACTTGGCTGGGTTAATATTTCTTTTCCTCTTGTTGCCGGATTAAAATCTTTAAACTTGCAACTCTTAAATGCTTGCCGTTGGTTACACCACCACGCAAAGCGGTGTTGTTCGTCCGATACTGGAGTATTCTTATCTAAGTCCCGGTAAGACATGGCGAACGGTGTACATCCCAAAGAATCAAGGAGCAAAGCCCTCTTTTCTGCATCCTCAATCTGCCCATCTTTCACAAGTATATAGAAGAAGAGCCTATGCGCTGATACGCCGGATTCTTTCAGATAGGCTATTGCTGTGACCACTTCATCCGTAATCGACGAACTGTCGTAGGCCATGCGCAAGTGTCTTATCCACAACACACGGGCCAACAATTTAGCTATGCTCTTATCCCTTGCGATAAGTCGACAATCAATACCCTGGTTGAAATCGACCTTTATCTTCATGGAAGCAATCTTCTCTATCTGTTGCAGGCCCCATTCCGATGCGATGACGTTGTTGTCCATCAGAATAGCAGACTTCCGGTCATCCAGGAACTCCGATATATCCGCGTGCTTGCGAATAGTCCCTTCTTTCCGGGGAACGATACAAAAGGAACACTTATTGATGCAGCCACGGGTAAGGAATCCGTAGGCTTCTATGTGTGTGGGATAGAGAGAGTAGTCAGGGCAAATATGCTCAATATCGCTCGGTAACCATTGGTCGAACAACTTATACCCCGATCCCCCCTTCACAACTTCGTCAGCCTGTATAATTCTTCTATCGTCTGGGCTGAAAGAGAATATTTTGCTCATATACACACGGTCGTAATGCTCAATGCCGGAGTACCACCCTACGATGTCGCCTTGCAGCTTATGCCAGGCAGATAACTTCATCAATGCCAAGTTTGGGAAGTTATGACCGTCAACGTCTATTAATCCGATGTTCATTTCTAATTTGTTTTGAATGTTAATCTTCTTCTACAAAGGTGTTAGTTGTGTTTATCACACCAGCAGAATCAACACTCTTGCCATCACGAATAAACACTTTCTCACGCATTAGCTCTTCATAGTCGTATCGTGACATTCCGATTACACATACACGACCATCAACATACAATTTACATTTCATCAAATCGGTTCCTTCGACCGGACCGATAACATCTATTTGAATTGTTCTTTTACTCATAATTATTCTTATTTGTGCCGGAGGATAGCATCGAACTACCAATAACACCCGCTTTCGCCCTTCGGGGTTATCTCCACACTCCGGTGTTTATTATATGGAGCGGCAAAAGCCGCCCCAGTTATTTATTATCTGCTTCTAAAGTCAATCATCCATTTCACCGGAAACAAAAGGTAAATCCAACTGGCAATTATTAGCCCGCCAGTCATCGATCGTTATTTTCATTACCTGGTTTAATTCCGTCTTAGCTTCGTTCATCAACTTTTGAGCATCTTTAAAACGACGCTGGCACTCCTGGTACTCCGTTACTTTCTGCTCGATAACGGTCTGCTTTTGCTTCAGGAAGGTTTGCGGCTCCGTGAAATGTGTAAACAAAGCCTTGTAACATGCAAGTTTATATTCCAGAACCGATGCTTTTACGTTTTCATTTACTTTTGAGATGTCAATAGAAAACAACCAGCCGAAAACATAACAGTAAGGAATAGCATACATTTCACGATCTTTTCCGTCGCTGGCAACCGCCTTTATCATACAGGCAGTTGGACCGAGTATTTCATCCCGTTCTATCCGCTGCCGCCGCCCTTCCGGATCAACACCCAACGCTTCACAAATGGGTCTGATTGCCACAAATTGTTCGTCACCCGTAGATAAGATATCTACATTGTTCACTCTCGCAATAATCTTTGTATTCATAACATGTAAGTTTTAAAAGGTTATTTAGTCCACACGGAAAATTTTCACGCCTGTTACTTCCTCGATCTTATCCTTGGCAAGTTCGGGAATACGACATAAACCGGCGCGCCAATTATGAACGGTATGTAGTGGTACTTTACATGCTTCCGCCAACTTTGCCACCATTTTAGAAGAATCTTTCAGCGGCAAACCAATTAGATATATTCTTAACTTCTCGCCGTCTTCATTTCTTTTTAAAGTTTTTTTTGCCATAACATCACATTAAATCTATTATTTGTTTCTATATTTATACTACAAATATAGTTTTATTCTACCTATTCAGTAGAATAATCCCTGTTAATTATTGTAAATACAACATCAGATTATGGCTAATTTATTGCTTATAAGAGATTTATGCGAAAAGAACAAAATCAAGATTCGGGAATTAGCTTCCCGAATTGGTAAGGATGAAAGTAGTATTCAATCCATGATAAGAACAGGATCAACCAATACTAAAACTCTCGAAGCCATAGCAGAGGTATTTAATGTTTCTCCCGGTATTTTCTTTGATAATCCTTTGGAAAGTAATACGGAAAATAGTCTTAATAAAGAGGCGGAAATTGCTTATTTAAAGAAGCTTCTCGAAGAGAAAGAACGGCTAATACAAGTTTTATTAAACAAAAAATAGTTATTCAACTATACATCAATGCCACAATATACTAAAATGTTTACCTATAATTTAGAAACAATAATGTTCAACAATAGAAAACAGATAAATATTACATATCTGCGGACATATTTCGGACAAGTCAACTTATAATAATAATGCTTAACCAGAAACATAGTTATTTGACATTCAATAAAGGAGGAAGCAAAAAATGTCATTAGAGTTCGAGCCTCTCCTCCCGTGCAAGGTCAAATAGCTGTAAGTTAATAACTTACAGCTATTTTCCGTTTATGGGTCGGACAAATGTCGGACACTATTTTTGGCTCAGCGGATTTTTCGGATATATATCCCCCGCGTGGTGGGCATATAGATCCATCATGGTGGATATATAGATCCATCACGGTGAGTATATATACCTACCACGATGAATATATAGCTCTACTGTCAAGTCTGAAAAAACTGAATGCACTGAAAGCACTCCCCCCTGGCTACAACCTATTCTCGCAGGGGGTGTTTTTTTCTGCCTTCAGCCGCTATCGCCTTCCAGCAAGGCGTTTGCGAATAAAACTGAGCAACGGCTGAAACCGGATTATAGCAAAAAGAATCAGTAAGAGAATTTTTAGCCGGTTTGGATACAGATAATTGGAGAGTTGGTTCATTTCCGCACGGGAATGAATCATTTTTTAGGGATATGGCTGTGTACTGAACCAAATCTACCAAGAATTACAACTGAGCCACTTTTTAGAGCACCTCACTCATATACATACCGAAACTTTCATTTCACTGTAAAAAGTGTTTTTTTGTTAATAACCGGATATAGATGTAAAAAATCACTTATTTTTGCACAATTGATAGTATTCACCCAACCTCAACAGCATGCAACCTTTTAATGAAAAACTACTTTTAGAGGCTATCAGCAAAGGAGACGAAAAGGCTTTTGAAATTTTCTTCCTGCACTATTACCCACAAGTCAAAGGATTTATCACCGGATTATTGCAATCACCGGAAGAAGCGGAAGATATATCGCAGGATATATTTCTAATGCTATGGAGCAACCGCTCATCCCTCAATACAATCAACAACTTCAAATCTTATCTTTCCCGTGTCTGCAAAAATGCAGCATACCGGCATATCGAACGTGCGTTACTATTCAAAAACTACCAGCAAAAACAAGCCGAGAAGATTGTTTCCACACCGGAAAGCAACGAAACTGACGACAAGATACAACTTAGGGAACTCGAACTACTGGTGGCAATGGTTGTGGAAAAAATGCCTCCGCAACGGAAGAAAATATATAAGATGAGCCGGGAATCAGGAATGAGCAGTGACGAAATAGCCCAAACGTTAGGCATCAATAAACGAACTGTCGAGAACCATCTTTCACAAGCCCTCACAGACATACGGAAAGTACTATTTATTGCCTTTATTCTATTTTTCTAAAAAAAATATGAATTCAGACCGTGCGTAGTTGGTCGGCTACGTATCTTAATATAAGAAACCATCACCATAAAAAATTAATAAATATGTCGAATACCTATAAAATAATTAAAAATTTTATTTCCGACAAGTTCAGTCCCGAACTTAAGGAAAAGATGTGGAGATGGCTCATTGACTCCGCAGGACAGGACGAGAAGGAAGAAGCAATGATGCAGTTATGGGAAGAACAAGAATTCAAAACCGATGCAAGCACCATACGCTCTTATCAGGATTTCCGCAAGAAGTTGCCGCATTCACAAAAAACAGCCGTTTCTTATACGTTGCGCAAATGGGGACAAGTAGCGGCAGCATTACTCATCCCCCTGCTGTCCATATGGATAGCTTACTTGTATATACAACCCGATGAAAAACCTGTAGAATTGGTAGAATACTTTGTGCCTAAGGGAGAACAGAGGCAAATCACTTTGCCCGACGGTTCCATAGCGCATCTCAATTCAGGGACATTGTTAATATATCCACAGAAATTTGCTAATGACATGCGTTCCGTATATCTGATGGGAGAAGCAAATTTCGATGTAAAGAAAGATAGCCAACATCCGTTCATTGTCAAGACCAGCCATCTGAAAGTTAGAGTTTTGGGAACCAAGTTCAACGTACACGCCTATCCGGAAGATAAAAAAACAATCGCCACTCTTGAATCAGGCTCAATTGTTGTTCAGAAATCAAACGATGAGGACATCATTACTCTGTCACCCGATGAGCAACTTGAATATGACAATCCAACCGGAGAATTCAATAAAAAAATCATTGACGCTTCCTTGTACTCCGGTTGGACCAAAGGTGAATTAAACTTTGCCGGAATGACTCTCAAGGACATTTTCACTACAATAGAAAGAATATATAATATACATATCATCGTTCCTCCACATCTAGCCACAACGGATGTATATACGATCAAATTCAAACATAAAGTTCCTATCAAAGATGTCATGAATATTGTAACAAAAACGATAGGAAGCATCGATTATAAAGTAGAGGACGAGAACGTGCTTTTAATTTATTCACCTCAAAACAAGAAAGGAGGCAGATAGGCAGAAAAAAAGGAAGCCGGTACTTCGCGGATACCAACTCCCCTAAATCAATCAAAATTACTTCATTCAACTTGTAGCATACACTTAAATTAGTATTAATGATTAACTCACAAAAGTATGAAACTTTATAAGTTATCGGGTAAGAATTACCCCGTAAAAATTCATAAAATTTATATATTGTTATTTGCTTTATGTTTTTATAACACAGCCTTCGGGCAAAAACAGCAGATAACGGTATCTATGAAAAACCAATCCCTATTAAAAATATTTGAAAGTATTGAAGCCCAGACTGATTTAAGCATTGCTTATAATCAGACGAAACTGGACGTCAAACAAAAGGTAACCGTCAATTTCACCAAAGAAACAGTTTCTTCTGTTTTGGACTCGATATTAAAAGGAACCGGATTCACTTACAGACCGGAAGGCAAACATATCATCATAGTCCCTGTTCCGCCAAAAGCGGAAATGCCTTCCAATAATACAACCCAACAGAATATAAAAATAAGGGGAATCGTCACAGATATGCAGGGCGAGCCTTTGATTGGCGCCAACGTTCTTGTAGAGGGTAGCAAGCAAGCTACTATTACCAACTTCAACGGAGAATTCTCATTGGAAGCTCCGGCAAATGGCAAACTCAGAATCACTTATATCGGATACACCACACAAGAAGTTTCTGTGAAAAACCGGACATCCTTCAACATACAGTTGCAGGAAGACACACAAACAATGGAGGAAGTTGTAGTTATCGGATTCGGTACACAGAAAAAAGTGAATATGACCGGAGCCGTAGGAGCCGTAAACGTTAAGGAATCCTTAGGAGACCGTCCTATAACCAATGTATCGGCAGCTTTGCAAGGTGTTGTGCCCGGTCTGAAAATTGAATCGGCCACAGGTGCTCCCGGCGATAACATGACGTATAATATCCGTGGAACAACTTCCATCAACGGAGGTGAGCCCTTGGTGCTGGTCAACAACGTACCGATGGATATCAATATGATTGACCCGCAAGACATTGAAACCGTATCTATCCTGAAAGATGCCGCTTCGGCAGCTATCTATGGAGCGCGTGCCGCTTTCGGTGTCATCTTGATAACGACAAAACAAGGTAAAAAAGATATGGCTCCCAAATTCAACTATAATAACAACTTCTCCTTCTCGAAAGCATTGGAGTTGCCGCAAAAAGCCAGTCCGTTGGAGTCGGTATTGGCCTACAAGGAGATGGGATGGGCGAATGACACGTATGTGGACGGAAAAAACATCACCCAGTGGGAATCATACATACGCGACTACCAAAGCGACCCTTCCAAATATCCTAACGGCTATATATTTGACGACAAAGGCAATTTGTTTTTAATGCGGGAAAACGATATGTTTGCCGACATGATGGAAGACTTCGGCTTCATGCAAAACCACAGTTTCTCCGTATCGGGAGGTAGCGAACGCACCAATTACCGCTTAAGTTTAGGATATACCGGCGAAGACGGAATTCTGATAACAGACAAAGACAAGTTCAACCGTATCAATATGTCCAGCTTCCTCAGTGTGGATGTCAACAAATGGCTTACCACTCAGTTGGATATCAGATATGCCAACTCTACTCAAAATAAAGTAGAGCAAGGCGGCCGCAACGGTGTGTGGGGAAGTGCGATGGCTTTGCCATCTTACCATAACATCCTGCCGTATGAACAAGACGGTGTAGTATATCCGGCCGAAACATCGGCTACTTATGTACGTTATGGCGAACCGAGAGTTATCAAGAAAAACGACCTGCGCACATTGGGACGTGTTATCATATCTCCGTTAAAAGGATTGAAAATAACGGGTGAATATACATTTAACCGCACTACCGAATACAACCGGATGTATATCAACAAATACCAATACATCGGTTTCAACTTTACGGGAGTCCTGAACAATGTAGAAAACTCAAGTTATGCCCTGACACAAGGATTCACCAACTACAATGCCGTCAACGTATTTGCCAATTACGACTTCTCCATAGGCAAACACGACATTGCCATCATGGGAGGATATAACCAGGAAGAGAGCCACAAGGAATCCCAATGGTCGAAACGTACGGACGTATTGTTGGAAAACCTACCTTCTCTTTCAGGTTCGACCGGTACGGCTTCTGTCAGCGACAGTTTTGACGAATATGCCATCAGAGGTTTGTTCTACCGTGTCAATTACGCATACGCCGGCAAGTATATGCTGGAAGCCAACGGACGTTACGACGGAACTTCCCGTTTCCCGAAGAACAACCGTTTCGGATTCTTCCCATCTTTCTCAGCCGGATGGAGAATCTCGGAAGAACCATTTATGGAAAAAACAAGAGACATTCTTTCCAACCTGAAACTGCGCGCTTCGTGGGGTTCTATCGGAAACCAGATTATCCTGAAGTCTGACAACACCCCCGACAACTATCCGTACATTCCTTCCATGGCGACTTATCTCACAGAATGGTTGGTAGACGGACAGAAAGCCACTACACTGGGAGCTCCTGCAATGGTTAGCAATAATTTCTCGTGGGAGAAAGTATATACACTGGACTTCGGTGTCGACTTCGGATTCTTCAATAACCGCCTGAACGGTACTTTCGACTGGTATCGCCGCGACACCAAAGGAATGTTGGCTCCCGGTATGGACCTTCCGTGGGTAATCGGTGCTACTGCCGCCAAACAGAATGCCGCCGACCTGAAAACCTATGGTTGGGAATTGGAATTGAACTGGAGAGACCGCATCAACAAAGACTGGAGTTACCGGATTGGCTTCAACCTGTACGACTCACAAAGCGAGATTACGAAGTACAACAACGAAACCAACCTATTGGGTAACAACATTTATCGTAAAGGTATGAAAATGGGAGAAATATGGGGATACGTCACCGACCGTTTCTACACCGTAGACGACTTCAACGAAGACGGAACATTGAAAGCCGGTATTCCTAAACCGAAAGGAGCCGGAAAAGTGCATCCGGGAGATATCCTATACAAAAACTTCGACGATGATACGGAAACCATCTGGAGCGGACAGGGAACGGCAGACAATCCGGGCGACCAACGCATCATCGGTAACTCAACACCACGCTTCCACTACGGTATCACCGCAGGAGTAAGCTGGAAGGGATTTGACTTGTCTATTTTCCTACGCGGTGTGGGCAAACGCGATTACTGGCGTACCGACCAGATTGCATGGCCTACCGGAAACTGGGGTAGCTTGTTTAAAGAAACGCTCGACTTCTGGACACCCGAAAACACGAACGCACACTTTCCGCGCGTATATGCCAACGATGCAGAAAACACCTCCTACAACCGCTGGAAACAAACCAAGTACCTGGCAGATGCATCTTACTTGAAATTACAGAATATCACACTTTCGTACACGCTGCCCAAAACGTGGTCGCAACGCATCTATTTTGATGAAATGAAAGTATTCTTCAGTGGAGAGAATCTCTATACTTGGGACCACTTGCCCGAAGGATTGGAAACCGATATGTTGCAAAAAGGCATTTGGGAATATCCGTTTATGAGAAAATTCTCTCTTGGTATCAATGTTACATTCTAATAACCCATGCATTATGAGAAAATATTTATATCTGATATGTACGGTTTTATTAACCGGCTGTCTTAACAATGACTTCCTGGAAAGGTATCCTTTGGGAGACCCGACCGCCGAAACAGCTTTTAAAACATACGACAACTTCAAGGCTTACGCCTGGGGACTGTACGAAACCCTGCCTTCATTGGGATACGGTTCGGAAAACTCTACGGACGACATCTCGTACAACCAGACAAGAGGTTCGAGCGAAAGTAACTGGATTCGGAAATTAGTGACTATTCCCGACAAAAAAGACAATACTGTATGGAGTTACTACAGCTATATCCGCCGTGTGAACTTAATGCTCGACCGCATCGAAGGCAGCGATATGACGGATACGGAGAAAAAGCACTGGCGTTCTGTGGGATATTTCTTCCGCAGTTACCGCTACTTCTCTCTCCTGTCGGCCTATGGCGGTGTGCCCTGGATTGACCACGTATTGAGCGATAATGAGACAGAACTAATCGAAGGCCCGAGAGCATCGAGAGATGAAATAGCCGAACATATCCTGAACGATTTGAAAGACGCCGAAAGGGATATCAATGTAGACGGCGAAGGGGCAAATACCATCAACAAAGCCTGCGTACAAGCACTGTTGTCACGTTTCTGCCTGTTTGAAGGTACATGGCGTAAATACCACGGTTTGGGTAATGCTGAAACCTACCTGAGGGAATGCAAGCGGGTATCCGCCGAACTGATAGAGAAGTATCCCAACATAGCCGACTGCTATGACGACTTATTCTGCTCGCTGGAACTGAAAGACGTTCCGGGTGTGATTTTATACAGAGAGTACTCGAACGCTGTCGGTGTGGTACACGCTGTAAGTATCGGCGGAACCACTGCCACATCGTTCTATAATCCGACCCGCGATTTGGTAGACAGCTATCTTTGCTCGGACGGTAAACCGCGCTGGACAAGCGAAGTGTTTACTCATGATAAAGACCCGTACGAAGAATTCAGTAACCGCGACCACCGTTTATGGCTGCACGTCACTCCGCCTTACACCGTAGACCGTAGCAAATCGAACGACGCATGGGACAACAAATGGGAATTTACCGACAATCCTAAAGACAGAAGTTTCATCGACAGCCTCAGCACGCGTATAGGAATAGGATACGGCACTTCCAAAGAGCGGCAGAAAACGTTACCGTTCCGTCAAGGATATATCGGCGGTATCTTAGGTTCCGTACCACACTTCGACTTCTTCTTGAACAACCAGCCGTGGTATAAATCAGCTTTCGGATACAACAACTGGAAATACTACTGCTGCTACTTAGACATGGGTAGCCAACGAAATGAGGAGACGGATATGCCTATCTTCCGCATCGAAGAAGTGATGCTAAACTATGCAGAAGCCATGTGTGAATTGGGCGAATTCGATCAGGACGTGGCCAACCTTACCATCAACAAGCTGCGCCCGCGCGCTAATGTAGCACCGATGATTGTTACGAATATCGATGCTTCTTTCGACCCGAAGCGTGACAAAGGAAACTCCGATTATTCGGGCGACTACGAAGTAAATCCCCTGTTATGGGAGATTCGCCGTGAACGACGCATCGAGCTCTTCTCCGAAGGTTTCCGTTTCGACGACCTGAGAAGATGGAAGAAATGCCACTATGCACTGAAAAAGAAACTCGGACAATTTGTACGCTCGTCCGACTTCCCCGGAGTCAATGTCACCATCGACGGTGGAGGTAGTGAAGGGTATCTTGAGTTCCATCCCCAACAGACCCATCTGTGGCCCGACTATTATTACCTCAACCCCATCCCACGCAACGAACGAGTACTGAACCCCCAACTCGAACAAAACCCCGGTTGGGAAAGTGAGAATTAATAAATAGACCTTAATCAATTGAAACTGTCCAAAGTGTTTGGCACTTTGGACAGTTTATTCTTAACTTCGCCTACAAATAATCATTATCAAGATAACCTGTATGAAACACCGATTATCCATTCTTCTCCTGCTCGTATCTTATGTAACCCTCGCGTGCGGTCAAATCGTATTCCCCTCCCCCAACCAAGTGGAAATGAAAAAAGGCAAACTCACCTTACGAAAGAACATTTCCA
>CANPJW010000075.1 GCA_947574505.1 uncultured Bacteroides sp.
ACAAAGGTAGGAAGGAAAAGAGGGGGAAAAAACACGCACGAGGCCGAATGCTTACTAATAAAAACCGGTTCCAGCGGCGTTCCCAAAAGCATTCTCACAAGAAAAACCGACTCTTCTGACACCTTTACGGGCAATCTTTCGACACTGGTAAAGAATGAGAATGAAATTGCCGTATTTTACCCGGCGGCAGCCATCACCGCGAACAGCAGTGACACCCTGACCCAAACCCTCAACCTGAGCGGACAGGACGGAACACTGGCAGGTATAACAAATTATGATTACTTATGGGCACAATGTAAAGCCGGCATGAACGAAACCACAGGCTCTTCCGCCTGCGAAATGACCAGTTTGGTCACTATCGGTAAATTCCAGTTCACCGTCAACGGTGGCAGTCCTTTGAACAACATCACAAGAATTACCATAACCGCCACTGCCGGAACCCTCTACTCCAGTGCCGTTATGAAACTAAAAAACGGAGAGTTCAGCAGTACCCAAACAGGAAATATCACTATTAAAAACAAAGCCGGTATTTCCGGAACCACCTACATCTCCTTCTTCCCTTCCGAAGCACAGTTGCATTTCACTCTTGTTACCACCACCGGTGAAGTGTATGAGGCAGCTACTTCGACAACCATCAAATTGGAGAAAGGCAAAGTATACGAAGCTCCGGCACTCACTTGCACTCTTTTACCTTCTGCCAAGGTAGGCGATTATTACTATAGCGACGCTACTTTCTCCAGCGAGAAGAATGAGAATAAAACCTGCATCGGTATTGTCTATGCCCTGGATGATGCGGACGGCAATCTCTCGCCCACCCTGTCCACTTCTCCATTCGGACGCATCGTGGCATTAGGCGACAACCAGTCCAGTACCAAATGGATCAGCAAAGCAGAAGATATAGAAGGCATCGAAAACTATACCACCGCCGACGGCACATTGACAAGCGGTGTCCTCCCTTATTATAACGGAACCGCCGATTCTTTCTTCTCCGATAAGGACGAGGAACGCATCAAGGGGGCAACCATTCATGTTGAAACCGGACAACCTGCCACCTGGGTGTCAGAAGGAGCCATCAGCGACTTCAATGGAAAGGCTCACACCGCCTACCTCGGTAAAAGTTCTTCCAGCTACCCGGCAGGAGGCTACTGCTACCAATACAGTACCAGCGGCAAATCGGCAGGTGAATGGTATTTACCGTCGGCAGGCGAGTTGACTTTGTTGTGGGAACTTCAAAAAGCCGGAATCATTTGTAAAGACAAACAAGATTGTTTCAATGATTTTGCACGCAAAGCGTACTGGTCTTCTTCCGAACACTCGGCAGAATCCGCCTGGCATCTGAATTTTGTAAGTGGTGCGATAGTTGCTAACAGTAAAGCCAGCAACTACGCCACACGCCCTGTCGCACAATTCTAAAGGTCCGATGGAGGCACAGCAGTTCCCATTGGCTATAAATGGTTGACAAATTGATTGTAAAGCCCGGTCCGTTCACCACCAAACGGACCGGGCTTCTTTTTTTTCATATTTTCCACTCTTCCTTTATCAACCCGGACATTTTCCGATCTTTGCAACACACTAATTCTTATGCCCATGAAAATACGCCCCACCTGTAAATTACAAGCAATCATGAAGAAAGCGGAAAGATTGGCAACAAGCATGGGAACCAGCCTGAAGAGATGTAACGTATCATCGCCCGCAAACTGAACATGCCCGTATAGAAAATGTATGGCATGGTTACTTTCTATACGTTCTTTGCCATGATCCCCAAAGGAAAACATCCCATCTCCGTATGCATGGGAACGGTCTGCCGTTTACGCGGCTCCGAAAAACTACCGGAAGAATTTAAACGGATATTGGGAATAGAAGCAGGAGAAACAACTCCCGATGGCAAGTTCTTTCCGGACTGTCTGTGGTGTGTAGGCGCCTATGGATTGCTCCCTGTAATAATGATAAAAAGTCTATGACCGACTGCAACCTGTGGATATGGAGAAGATTATTGAAGACTTGAAATGAAATGCAATCCTTTTTTCTTATTATTAAAATCTTTCTTTTTAATCATTAAGCGTTTTCTTCCTTTTATGTTCTATCTCCCAAGCTTGCGGAGTTAACTCCATAGCCTTTGGAGTTATCTCCATAAGCTTGGGAGTTAACTCCAAAGGCTATGGAGATAGAACACATCCTTTCAAAAAGGCTTACTCTTACGGTCAAAAAGAATTAGCTATTCCTATACTATCACTAAACCCTACAATAAAGTTAAATGAGGAAAAGCCGCATAAACAACGAATAATGCAAAAGTTTGATAAACCGGTGAAAGAATACCACAAGATATCAGAAGAGTTCCCCGTTTTCCAAACAGATGGAAAGCGGGGAACTCTTCTGCATTAATAAATGCATTCAGTTTAAACAGGTTATAAAAACAAGTATAAACTATTTTATAATGAAACGCAGACAAGTTATTCTTTATCCTTGTCTGCCGGAAGCCTTTCTATCCGAACTCTGCCTGCCTTGCCCTTGTCTGCTTTGAGCCTGTTTCTTCCTGCGCCAATAATCACCATTGCTTTTGCTGCCCCGGTACACCTTATTGGCTTTTGCTTTTTCTTTCAGTTCTTCGGTCTTGCCGGCCTGCGCTTTTTCCCCTTCCACGGTCACCCAAGGATGGTCTTTCACAACAGGAATCTGTAGTCCTATCAGTTTTTGGATATCCTTTAAATAAGGCAATTCTTCCGATTCACAAAAAGAGATGGCTATTCCGTCGTGTCCGGCACGCCCGGTACGACCGATGCGGTGCACATAAGTTTCCGATATATTGGGCAGTTCATAGTTGATAACGTGAGAAAGCTGGTTCACATCAATGCCTCTGGCTGCAATATCTGTGGCTATCAGCACTCTTGTGGTATGATCCTTGAAGTTTGTCAACGCCCTTTGGCGTGCGTTCTGCGATTTGTTTCCATGAATAGCTTCCGCCCCGATCTCACTCTTGTTCAAAATCCTCGCCAATTTATCCGCACCATGCTTGGTACGGGTAAAAATCAACACTGACTCTATCTCAGGATTCTTCAGCAAATGCAGCAACAAGTCCTTCTTTTCCTTCTTCTCTACAAAATAAACACTCTGCCGGATAGTATCAACAGTAGATGAAACTGGAGTCACCTCTATCTTCTCCGGATTAGTCAACATGGAATCTGCCAGCTTCTCTATTTCAGAAGGCATGGTAGCCGAGAAAAACAAAGTCTGTCGCCGGGCAGGAATCAGTTTCAATACTTTCTTGATATCGTGTATGAAGCCCATATCAAGCATACGGTCTGCCTCATCCAATACAAAATACTCCAACCCCTTCAATGAAATACAGCCTTGCGACTGCAAATCAAGCAAACGTCCGGGAGTGGCAATCAATACCTGCACACCTCGTTTCAAAGCATCAACTTGCGCCTTTTGGGGCACTCCACCGAAAATGACGGCATGCTTCACTCCGGTATATCCGGCATATTGGTCAAAGTTCTCGCCTATCTGTATAGCAAGCTCACGCGTCGGGGTGAGTATCAATGCTTTGATACCTTTTTTATGGTCTGATTGATAAAGTCGTTGTATAAGGGGGATAGCAAACGCTGCTGTTTTTCCTGTTCCTGTCTGGGCGCATCCCAGCAAATCTTTACCTTTTAATAATACAGGAATTGCTTGTTCCTGAATGGGGGTCGGCGTTGTATAGCTGGTTTGTTGTAAAGCCTTCAAAATAGGCTCTATAAGATCTAATTCTTTAAATGTCATGTGAAATAATTAAATTGGGCCTCACGGCCTGTATCTATTTTATGGGAACAAAGGTACAGTAATGATTCTGCCCGAAAGTATTTCCGGGCAGACTTTATGGTTATTTAACTAGATAGTTCCTGTTTGATCCATTGAATAGTTCCATCATAAGAAAGAAGATGCTTCACACTTACCGCCCATATCATATCGTAATCTACGTAACTCTACTTACAGAACAAATAAACATTTCCACCAAAGTCCGAAACCACCAATGCATTACCCGACAGGGCTACCGACCCGAACATAGGAGCTCCTGTAGCATGTTTCCATACCACCTTGCCATCCTCTTTATTAATTCCGTATACCGTACCGTCCGAAGCGGCTACATAAACAATATCTCCCGCCCATACCGCACTGGTTTCAATCGTAGCGGAAGGCTGACGGCTATAAGGACAGGTATAAACCAAAGCATCCCCCACAGGACAAGTCCATTTTTCTTCCAATGTCTCACTATCCAAGGCTATCAGCCCTTTCTGTGCAGAACCAAAGATAATCTCCTTGTCAGTGAGTAAAGGAGTAGAAGTAACGTCCACATTATAAGGTAATGGTTTACGGACTATTACTTTTCCGGTAGCAGCCTCTAATATAAAGAAAGACTTATCTGAGATCAGATACAACAAGGCACCATGCATGGCAGGAGATGCTCCCCGATTACGCAAGCCGTTATCGCTGACCGCCCAAAGTTTCTCACCTGTTTTGGCATCATTGCCGTAAAGGGCATTCCATTGTGCACCGGCAACCAGCAGGTTGTTACCCAAAGTCAGCGTGCTCGTAGTCCCTTCTCCTTGTCCCCAGCCTTCATTTTTCCAAAGTTGTTTGCCCGTTCGGGCTTCAAAAGCACAAAGCCCCTTTCCGGTTCCCGCATAGACCACTCCTTCACCGGCCACCAGTCCGTCAATAAGGGCCGGCAAGCCATTTACGGGCAATTGCTTTTCCCAACACAATTTACCGGTTTCGGTATCAATGGCATACAAAAAGCCTTGGGCATCCTGGGCAAACACGATGTCACTATCAACCGCAATGGAGTTTTTAATAGAATTACGAACAGGACAACTCCAAAGAATTGTACCGTCCTTCCCATTCAAAGCATACACATGGCCTGCACCTTTCAGATCCTCATCCACAGAGGCAACAATTACTTTTCCCTTGTGTATCAGTGGAGAAGTCATATAAAGATTAGCTCCGACATTGTTAGTCCATGCCAGCTGCAAAGGCAAATTCAATGGAGCGGAAACGGGGGCGGAATGTTTCGCATTGCCTGACAGATTATCCCAGTCAGCAGAAAACAAAGGAACGGCCTTTTCAGTCCGGCAGATAAAATTACTTTCTGCTTCAGCTATCTCTCCGTTATTAAAACGGGCTGTTACCCGCAAAGTAAGTTCCTTACCCACATATTTATGAGACAAGGGAAGCTCCCCGTTCCATGACCAGTCAGTACTTTGCAGCAATCGCTTGTTTTTCAGCACAGGTTTCCCGTCGGCCAGACAAGTATAGAGCACTTCTCTCACCGGCGACACGGAAGAATACACATTGACAGCCACCGGAAGGACACCCGAAGCCATTACTCCTGCAGGCGAAGCGATACAGATATTCTTGTCCAAATAGGTATAACGGAGCTCGGAAGTGAAATCTCCTTTACTATCTACGTGCATCACACGAAAAGCAGTAGTGGAATGATCTATGCCTCCTTTATCCAATGAAGAGGTACAAACACTGTAAACATCTCCCTGTTTCTTCATATAGTTAATATGCCAATGACCATATACCCATGCTTTCAAGTTGTACTCATTCAGATTAATGCTTCCGGCATTCTTGCTCTTAAAAATAAAGGTATCTTCGTATGTCAGCAAATCATGATTGAAAACAACAACAGGAGTTCCGGGGCGGATATGAGCCAGGTCGTTCTTCAACCAACGACAGACGTCATCGGAAGTATAGCCTGGAGCATGGTCTCCTCCGGGCATCGGCGTAACAACATAGTGCACATTACCTGCATCAAAAGAATAATATACCGGCCCATAAATGCTTTCAAAAAGTTCTTCGCCATACTTCCCCTTTACCAAATCATGATTTCCGATACAATAAAAGACAGGACAGTCCATATTTTCCGTATTCATCAGTTTGATATGAGCCTTCAAGCCTTTTTCATAGCAGATATCCCCGGTATGAATGATAAAAGCCGCCTGTTCATTCCTGGCATAGTCACGCACATTATTCACCCAGTCTGCATGGTTTTCCGTATTAAATATCTCTGTATCAGCAATATGAATATACCTGTGGGAGCCGTTTTTACGAATCCGTCCACTGTAAGGGATCAAACCGAAATCATAACCGGACTGTTTCTTTTCTATTTTATGATAATGACGGTTAAATGTTTTATACCCCGAAGGAGTGGTAATGAAAATAAAACGTTCACGCTCATGACCGGGTAAAGTAAAACTACCGTCGGCAGCCGTTTCAACCACATTCAAGCCATCGGATACTTTGATGCCCGCCAGCGGTTTTTCACTTTGGTCAAATACGCCATTCTTGTTTTTATCTACATATACATGGCCCGTGTAAGCAGCCATCACCGGCATTGCGGCCAACATCAGGCACGATAATAAAAAGGTCTTTTTCATGAATATCTATTTTTATCAACTCTTATTTTAATCAAGTTCGAATTTCGAAAGGACAAAACCATGATCTGAAGGATAGAAAAAATCTTCTCCTTTAAAAGTAAAAGTTTTACCCAAACTATTGTCATAACACTCAGATGCTATCGCCTGAATGGTTTTTCCCTGATAATAAATAAAATCAATGCGGTCCATACGACACTCGGTTTCCAACGAATCCGCATCTGTCAGCCACGTTACTCCCAGATTGGCCACCGGATTGGGGTTCATCTCACGGAAACTATCTTTAAATCCCGCCTCTTCCATAGCAATGGAAACAGGCCAATCCACCACTGCACCACCATGAAGATACAGGTTACGGGTAGCTTCCGTCCAATCCAGATGAGAATGCACGTTAAAATCACCGCCCATTATAATTGGAATACTGTCGGCCTCTGCCAACAAGGGTTGAAGAACAGACAAAATCTTATGTATTTCCTCATCACGTGTTCCCTCCATCTCCCAAGCCAATATTTCTTCCTTGGATTTATCCGTCGGGGCCAAACGCATATCAGGAAGATAATGCAACCAAGTATTAAAAACACGGACAGGTTTCCCATCCACATCTATCATCACTCCGCCAAAATTAAAGGTACTTATGCTGTCGGCAAAAGCATATTTCCGAATAATGGGATAACGGCTATAAATAGAAAGATTATCAGAAATGAGATTGTACGAATATCCCAATGAGTCGGCTACCATCGGGGCAGCTCCATAAGTTTCAATCATCAAGACCACATCAGCCTCACTTTTTTTCAGAATATCAATAGTTCCCTCACACCCTTTTCCGGAATAAGTTTTTGAATGACCGCCATGCCATACATTCCATGAAAGGACAGTCAGCGTCTTTTTCGACTCTTTTGAAGATGTGCAAGCTGCCAATGCACACAAGCAAAGGACTACTACCCCAATAAAATTTCTTGTTATCATCATAGATTAGACTTGTTAATTCCGGACAAAGATAGTGAATTATTCAGGAGACAACACTATAAAATATACCCTAAATAGGGTATTTCCGCCATGAACATCTTCCCCTATCTTTGCATTATAAAATCAGAACCCACTAAATGAAAAGATTATGGCAAGAATAAAAAAAGAATTGACCGAACTCATCGGAGGAACTCCCTTGTTGGAACTGTCACGCCTTAGTAAAAAACACGATGCGAAAGCGCAAATAATTGCCAAACTGGAATACTTCAATCCCGGAGGAAGTGTAAAAGACCGTATAGCCCTGGCAATGATAGAGGATGCAGAAGCCAAAGGAATCTTGAAACCCGGAGCGGTTATCATTGAACCAACCAGCGGCAACACCGGCGTAGGGTTAGCATGGGTTGCCAGCGTGAAAGGTTACAAAGCCATACTGACCATGCCCGAAACCATGAGCGAGGAACGCCAGAACCTGTTAAAAGCCATGGGAGCACAATTGGTACTGACCGAAGGTGCAAAAGGAATGAAAGGAGCCATAGAAAAAGCGGAGGAATTGCGTGACCGGACTCCGGGAGCCGTCATTCTGGGACAATTCGAAAACCCGGCGAATCCCGCCGCCCATGCACGTACCACTGCACAGGAAATATGGAACGACACGGACGGAAAGGTAGACATCTTTGTTGCCGGAGTCGGTACAGGCGGCACTTTAAGCGGAGTAGCGGAAGGATTAAAAAAACAGAATCCCCATATACAGATTGTAGCTGTAGAGCCGGATAACTCCCCCGTCCTTTCGGGAGGAAATCCGGGACTGCACAAGATACAAGGTATCGGAGCCGGATTTATCCCTCATACCTACAATGAAAAATTAGTAGACAAGATAATCCGGGTGAAAGACGATGACGCCATCCGCACAGGACGCGAACTCTCTCTGACGGAAGGGTTATTGGTCGGAATATCTTCGGGAGCAGCTGCCTATGCCGCATTGGAACTGGCCAAACTCCCCGAAAATGAAGGAAAACAAATTGTAGTAATCTTGCCCGATACGGGGGAACGATATTTGTCTACCGTGCTTTATGCTTTTGAAGAATACCCATTATCATAAAATGAGATGAACATAGCTGCATTAATTTCAGGAGGAGTAGACAGCGCGGTTGTCGTACATCTCCTCTGCGAACAAGGATACAAACCGGATCTTTTCTATATTAAAATCGGAATGGACGGTGACGAAGATCTCACCTGCACGGCAGAAGAGGACATTGAACTATGTACCGCCACCGCCCGCAAATACGGTCTGAGCCTGAATATCATTGACCTGCACCGACAGTACTGGGATAATGTAGTGGCATACGCCATCGATAAAGTGAAACGCGGTCTTACTCCCAACCCGGATGTAATGTGCAACAAGCTCATCAAATTCGGATGTTTTGAGCAGGAAGCAGGGCATTTATATGACAAGACAGCTACCGGACATTACGCCAGTATTCTTGAAAAAGACGGGAAAATATGGCTGGGAACCGCACAAGACCCCGTCAAGGACCAAACAGATTTCCTGGCACAAATAGATTATCTGCAAATTTCAAAACTGATGTTCCCTTTGGGAGGTCTGATGAAGAATGAGGTCAGGGATATCGCCCGCATTGCCAAACTGCCCAGTGCACAACGCAAGGACAGTCAAGGTATCTGCTTTCTAGGAAAAATCAACTATAATGAGTTCCTCCGCCGTTTCTTGGGTGAAAAAGAAGGGGATATCATTGAAATGGAAACAGGAAAACGGATTGGCACTCACAAAGGATATTGGTTTCACACCATCGGACAGCGCAAAGGATTGGGACTAGGTGGAGGACCATGGTTTGTTATCCGCAAAGATATAGACGAGAATATCATTTATGTCTCACACGGTTATGATACAGACAAACAATATGGGACAGACTTTGCCTTGCATGATTTTCATTTCATCACAGAGGACTTATGGAAGGGAGCACCTTCCGCAGATGTTTCTTTCAAGATCCGGCATACAGACACTTTCATGAAAGGAATATTGACACGGGAAGATAACTTGTTCCGAATCCACAGCCACGTCCCCTTACAGGGTATAGCCCCCGGACAGTTCGGTGTGCTGTATGACAAGAATGCGGAAATCTGTGTGGGAAGCGGTGAAATCACTTTATCCTAAATATAATATTCCACCACATCCACAATCCCTGCACGAAGGGCATATTTTGTTGCTTCGTGCACATTGTTCACTTCCAGCTTGCGAAAGATATTTTTGCGGTGAGTCATTACCGTATATACACTTAGGAAACGCTCAGCCGCAATCTCTTTCGTAGTCTTGCCCAATGTCATCAGTTTCAGAATTTCACGCTCCGTGACCGTAAGCGGTGAAACTAACTTATCTTTTTTGTCTTCTTTATGCTGCAACAGCCAGACTGCACGCGTACACATGTATTGTAAATGCTGTTTTGCCTTCCGCAGCCCTTCCTCTATCTCTATCATCGGCGCATCTTTCATCACCACGCTGAATGAAGTTCCGCTAAAAACCATACGCCGGATGAAATCCTCACTCAGATTATCGCTGAACAGAACAAAATGTGCCTCCTTAAACCGTTCCTGCAATATAAGCAAATATTCAGCCGAAGTATCAAACAATGTATAGTCCAACACTGCAACGGCATTGGGATTATCGACAAGAAGTCCGGTTAATTCACTCTGACTGCCGGCTTCCTTTATTGCGGCGAACCCTCCTATCCGACCGGCCACCGTTTTCATACCTTCACGGGTAATATCCTGATTATCGATAAGTAGCAATGTTTTCATGCCCATACATTTTAACTAGGGAAACTTACTGAAACAAAAAAGCCTTGCATCATTGTGTGCAAGGCTTCATTCTTCGGTGGGCGTTGACGGATTCGAACCGCCGACCCTCTGCTTGTAAGGCAGATGCTCTGAACCAGCTGAGCTAAACGCCCGATAGTGCTTTCTCGTGCAATATTTAATTTCTTTCTTCGGTGGGCGTTGACGGATTCGAACCGCCGACCCTCTGCTTGTAAGGCAGATGCTCT
>CANPJW010000076.1 GCA_947574505.1 uncultured Bacteroides sp.
ACAGGTTACGAAACACAAACCACAGAGCTCTCAAAAGTGCTGACTCCGCAAACACTGGGGAAAAACTGTAGGAGAAAAATGCCGAGAAGAAAAAAAATCATTTTCTTACATCTCGACGGTTGTTCGGAAACACCATCAACTTCAAGAACCAATACTTACACCCAGACAAAAGCAAAAAACATCTACTTTATCCATCAAGCTACACATATTCCAATCCACAAATAAAAGACAACCTGTTCTATTTAAAGAAGAAAAGTTTTCAGTAGATTTGCACTATATAAAGATATACAATGAAGAAAATAATTATCGCCATCGATTCATTCAAAGGCTGTCTAACTTCAGCAGAAGCAGGAAAAGCTGCCGAAAAAGGTATCAAAAGCATAAATCCTTCCTGCCACACTTCAGTTATTCCCATCGCTGATGGCGGTGAAGGTTTACTGGACGTACTCATCACAGCCACTAAAGGGAAATATATAACCTTATCGGCACATGGACCGCTAATGAAAATGGCAAAAACACATTACGGTCTGTCCGGCAATGGCAGAACAGCTATTATAGAAATGGCTGCCATCAGCGGACTACCTCTCGTACCTATTGAACAAAGAAATCCTATGCTGACAACAACCTTTGGTACAGGAGAATTGATAAAAGACGCATTAAACAAAGGATGCAGAAATTTTATAATCGGTATTGGCGGAAGCGCGACTAATGACGCAGGATTAGGAATGCTACAGGCACTAGGTTTCCGCTTTCTAGACAAATCAGGGCATACCTTAGGTACAGGAGGCCAAATAATGGAAGCCGTGGCAAACATAGACACATCCGGTATTCATCCCGCACTAAGAGAAACACACTTCATGGTAGCATGTGATGTAGCCAACCCTTTCTACGGCCCTGACGGAGCGGCATATATCTTTGCACAACAAAAAGGAGCCGATTCAAATATGGTGCAAAGACTGGATGAAGGCATGCAATCATTAGCCGAAGTTATAAAGAAAACGACAGGAAAAGATATCACGAACTACCCCGGTGCAGGTGCAGCCGGAGGCATGGGTGGTGGACTACTGGCTTTTTTTAACGCAGAGCTAAAACCGGGAACAGAATTATTATTGAAAGCCATCGACTTCTCCGAAAAAATAAAAGGAGCAGACCTCATTATTACGGGCGAGGGAAAAGCAGACCGGCAGACAGCTATGGGAAAAGTACCATACGGAATACTAAAGGAAGCACAAAAAGAACATATTCCCGTTATTGTACTGGCAGGCAGTATAGAAAACCTGCCGGAATTAAACAAAGCGGGATTCAAAGGTATATTCTCTATAGCCCCCGGCCCCATCACCCTGGAGAAGGCAATGGAACCGGAGTTTGCTAAAGAAAATATCACCCGGCTGGTTTCCCAACTCTATTCAGTTATAACTAGCTTCGGCTAATTTGCAAGCCTTTGTCGGACAAAGCCATATCAACGAAACGGGCACAACTGTTGGGTGGGTTCTGAGTAAGAATACTTCGAATACGTATAGCAGCCTCAGGATCTTTAGCCACCATATAAAGATAGCCGCCTCCCCCCGCACCTGGCAATTTATATCCCAGGCAATAATCATCAATCCGGCGAATGATAGTCTCAACTGCCTCGGGATTAGTGCCGGGATCCAACGCTTGGTTCAGCTTCCAGCTTTTACCAACCAAACGCCCCATTTCATCGAAATTCCCACGCTGAATGGCTTCGTACAAGTCAAGAGCATGCCCCTTCATACCGCCAAGTATAGACAAATGCTCTGTGGAGTTGAGGAACATGCTACGCACGATTTCAGCTAAAATTCCTTTGGCTGTACGGGTAATTCCCGTGTAATAAAGCAAATGGCACTTCTGATATTCGCCACCTGTAAACAAATAATCGGGCAACCAGCGCACTAACGGACTCTGATCCATACCTGCATGAGTCTGCAATAATTTCACTCCACGAAGCACACCTCCGTATTGATCTTGCCACCCCCCTCCGGTAGTCAGTAACTGTTCCAAAATAAGCGTACGGTTACATATCTCGTTCTTATCCCAGTTCAGTCCGCAAAAATCAGAGATTGCCCCCAGCACAGTTGATGCAAGAATAGAACTTGTACCCAGACCGGAGCCCGCAGGAATCGCAGAAAGCAGAGTGATTTCCATTCCGGAGCCAAACGCCTTCAACTGCTCTTCCAATGAAACATACGATTCGGTGGAAAAGCCCGGCTGGAAACCTGCCAGCACCAATGCCGCTTTAGGTATAGAGAATGGGGATCCCACTTGCATGAAATCCCTTACCTCCCCGTAAGTTGTAACCACTTCCATAGCGCCTAAGTCTATAGAACGAAGAATTATCTTATACTCCCGACAGGGTTTCACGTAAACTTGTAGAGGAGGCTGCCCGTTCAACTCAATAGCAATATTCACCACATTCCCCCCTTCATTCAAGCAATAAGGTGGAGTATCCGTCCATCCGCCGGCCAGATCAATACGGACCGGACTACGCCCCCAGACAATCTGATCGGAGTACACTGACAAATGCGGTTGCTGCCTCTTGGCTAAAGCCGAAGCAGTAAGTCCGTCGCGCATCAAACGAAAAGCCTCATTCTCATATTCCCGATAAGCCAGCCCCTTAAGCTGCTGCACCCGGGCACGGAACATATTATCACTGATACGTGTCATCAGCGGAGCCGATTCTGATAAAGGCTCAGGCAACGACAGATCATACCGAGCAAATTCTCCAGCAGCATTCTCCAAATTTAGCTGATAAAAGACACTTCGTTCATAATTATGCGCCAATGCCGGCCAATTCTTTATCCGGAAAGCTTCACGCTGTTCTGCCAGACGATAAAGATTAGAATAAGCAGATATATCATCGGCAGATAACTTACGACAGCGTTGCCATATTTCTTTTCCTTGCTGTAATGCCGGTTCAGAGACCATCCAGCGCATAACTGCTCCCAATTCCTCTACAGATGAGCAAACCGGAAACAAACGCGCGGCCTGCAAGTCGTGACCGTTTTCTATTTCTTCCACCGAAATGCCGCGTACAGCACACCACTCACCTACAGACATTCCTTGATAATATGTTTCTTCCTTAGCCAAAGCTCCCTTGAAAGTATCATTGAAGCCGTATGGACGCGCTACATAGCCAGATTCTCCAAAAGGAACCACATCAATACACACACCGGACGGAACCTCTAGGTTCCAATTATTAGCGGGAACCCCTGTTATGATGGTCTGGTGATGGATATTCCATCCTGCTCCTACATAACTGTTCTCTATCCATATTTCCGAATTTTGTGAGGTAAGTTGATAACCTACCTCAGCATTTTGAACAAACATGGCCGGATGCGGTTTTACCTTCTTGTGCATAATCTCCCGCTGGTCGTTTACCAGATTTTGTACTGCCAATGTAGAAGAAATAAGTTCACGACTGGTTCCGTAATGATAAAACTCCCCTCCGGGCAACGGCAGAATAGCCACACTCAGCTTGTTAAGTTCATCGTCCATCATACGCGGGTGCTCTCCCAATGTAAGTCCGAAATCAGAATACATGTCATAATAAGAGAGTTTTCCTTCCTTATAAGATCGTTTTACCAACAGACTAACCGCACGGTCACTTAACAGCCAAATTCCGATATCCATCAGAAAAAGATGGGTTTGCATTAATTTCCCCAATTCCTCCACCGAAGGTTTTTGAAGCATGAAATCAAGCTTATCGGGAGTAGCCCGTGAAGAAACAAAAACACCATGGTTTTTTGCCAGATTAGGATCTACCCATAAACCGTAACACACCACATCCGCATCAGGAATAGTCTGAAGCGGTTGGCCCGCACGGATATAAACATCTCCACTTGCAATCAATGTATGAAGAGAAGACGGAGCTTTCTCCATGATTTGTTCATATAAAGGGAGCTGGAGGGAAAGCAGATTTTGTGACAGCCGTTGTCCTCTGGCCCACCGGAATACAGGAATGGGAGTAAGAATTTTGCCGGATGGCGCATATCCGGGCAAACGACGACTCTGCCCGCCTGCATGAAGTAAAATACGTTTTTCTTTTCCCAGCCAAGTAAGAAAATCGCTGTCAGGAGCTACTTTCTGACAACAAGCCTCCAACAGCCATGCAGTCCCCCCGCCTGATCCTAGCTTACTACCTATAGGATCGGAAGTACAAAACCACTCTGTCTGGTCCGCTTTCTCTATATCATGAAAACATTCCACCAGATTAGGGGGAAGTGATAATAATTTTTTCATAGCACATCTTTGTTTTTATTGCACACAAAGATGCTTATTTTCCCCTAATAAGCCAAAAGATAAGACATGAATTTTAATCAGTAAATTCAAAAACACGCTCATCCAATGACTTCACTTCCTTAAAGCCCGGTTGTGCAACAGGCACACCGAATGGCATCTGCGCTATCAATTTCCAGTCATCAGACAAATTCCAAACTTTACGTACTTCATCATCAATCAGCGGATTATAATGCTGCAAAGACGCCCCCATTCCTGCATCTTCCAGCATGGTCCAGACTGCCAACTGATGCATAGCATCGGTCTGCTCTGCCCAGATAGGGAAATTATCTTTATAAGTGGGGAAACTTTCCTGCAAAGAGCGAACGATAGCCATATCTTCAAAATAGAGAATAGTACCATATCCACAAGCGAAACAGCCATCAATCTTTTCTTCGGTCTTGCCAAATACCTCAGCCGGAACTCGCTTACGCAAGACATTTTTTACAATGTTCCACAACTTTTCATGCGCCTTACCTGTTAATAACACAACACGAGTGGTTTGAGAATTGAAAGCTGAGGGGACAAATTCTACAGCAAAACAAATTAAATCTCTTATTTCTTTATCAGACAATGTCGATTTGTTTTGGATCCGATAAAATGTACGACGGGCTTTCAGAGCCTCCTTAAAACTTTTTGTCATATAAAACAACGTATTTATGGGTTATTATAAATGAAGAACAAACAGGTAACAAAAGAAGTTCACTTTTTTTGCTTTTTTCAATGCAATAACCTATTTTTGTTAGCTAATTATTAACATTAAAAACAACACATTCAATGAAAGATTTTCTAAAATTTACGTTTGCCAGCGTCATCGGCGTCATTCTGGCAGGCGTAGTGTTCACTATACTAGGGATTATCACTCTGGTTGGCATAGTCGCCTCATCGGATACTGAAACGGTGGTGAAAGACAACTCTATCTTCGTACTCGACTTTAAAGGCAGTTTGTCCGAACGTGTACAGGAAAACCCACTCCAACAACTTTTGGGAGAAGAATTTGAAGCATACGGTTTGGATGACATTCTAGCTTCTATCAAGAAGGCAAAAGACAATGACAAAATCAAGGGTATTTATATCCAACCTTCTTATCTGGAAGCATCATACGCTTCCTTAGAGGAAATACGCAATGCATTACTGGATTTCAAAGAAAGCGGCAAATTCATCGTTGCTTATGCAGACCAATATGCACAGGGGATGTATTATCTTTCCAGCGTGGCCGATAAAATAATTATCAATCCGCAAGGAAGTATTGGATGGCACGGAGCAGGCATGCAACCTGTTTTCTTCAAAAATCTGGTTTCCAAACTAGGACTGGAAGTACAGGTATTCAGAGTGGGCACTTACAAATCAGCCGTGGAACCGTTTATTGCTACAGAAATGAGTCCGGCCAACCGCGAACAGATGACCGAATGTCTGGAATCTGTCTGGCATCGTATTCTTGCAGATGTATCCGACTCACGACGCATCCCGACAGATACTCTGAATGCTTATGCTGACCGATATATGGATTTTTGTCAGGCAGAAGAATATATTCAATGCAAACTGGCAGATACCCTGATGTATAAAGATGAGGTTATTTCCTATCTGAAACAATTAAGCGGTCGTGACGAAAACGACAAACTAAACAGTCTTTTCATAGAAGACATGATAAACGTCAAGAAAAATGTGCCCAAAGACAAAAGTGGAAATATAATAGCCGTATATTATGCATACGGCGAGATCCTGGATGCTCCCGGCAGTTCCACAGAAGATTGTATTGATGTACAAAAGATGTGTAAAGACCTGCGCAAATTACGTGATAACGATGACGTAAAAGCTGTTGTATTACGCGTCAACTCACCGGGTGGCAGCGCATACGGTTCAGATCAAATATGGCGTGAAGTAGTAAGACTGAAAGAGAAAAAACCGGTAATCGTTTCTATGGGAGATTATGCTGCATCAGGAGGCTATTACATTTCCTGCGCTGCAAACCGCATTTTCGCTGACCCGACTACGCTGACTGGTTCTATCGGCATATTCGGCATGATGTATTCAGGTGAGAAACTGTTTACTGAAACTTTAGGACTAAATTTTGATGTAGTGAAAACTAATAAAATGGCTGATTTGGGTGCCAGCCTAGGTCCGGTTCTCACCCGCCCGCTAAATGCATCAGAACAAGAATTAATGCAGAACTATGTCAACCGAGGATACAAGCTGTTCGTAAACCGTTGCGCTGAAGGTAGAAAAATGTCTACAGAGGCTATTGAAAAAGTTGCTGAAGGCCGTGTATGGACCGGTGCCATGGCAAAAGACCTTGGTCTGGTAGACGAGCTGGGAGGTATAGACAAAGCATTGAATGCCGCCGCCACCCAAGCCGGTATCGAAAATTACAGTATTATCGGCTATCCTGAAAAAGAAAATATTTTCGCAAGCCTGCTGGGAAATCAGAAAAAACATTATATAAACAGCGAAATTAAAGAATATTTGGGAAGCTATTATAACAGCTTCAAGGCGCTGGAGAACATAAAAGACGCCAACTGTATACAGGCACGTATGCCGTTTGACCCTAATATCCAATAAATTGCACATGGAAGGTAATCTTATCAAGATAAACAAGTGGCTATATCCGGTTTCATGGATTTATGGGACCGGTGTATGGCTGCGTAATAAATTGTTTGACTGGGGAATATACAAAGAACGTAAGTTTGATATCCCGGTCATCTCGGTAGGCAACATCACCGTAGGCGGAACCGGAAAGACCCCCCATACAGAATACCTGATAAGATTATTGCAGAAAGATTACAAAGTAGCCGTACTAAGCCGCGGCTACAAACGCAAATCCAAAGGCTTTGTACTTGCCAGACCGGATACGTCCGTACAGATGATAGGTGACGAACCTTTCCAAATGAAACAGAAGTTTCCGGATATCCATATGGCAGTAGACCGGGACCGTTGTCATGGCATAGAGCAGTTATGCAATAGTCACATCGCCCCTGGAACAGAAGTGATTATTTTGGATGATGCTTTCCAGCACCGATATGTAAAGCCCGGAATAAACATCTTATTAGTAGATTACCACCGACTGATTTGCGAAGACACCTTGCTGCCTGCCGGACGAATGCGCGAACCTGAAAACGGAAAAAGCCGGGCACATATTGTCATTGTCACTAAATGTCCTAAGGACATCACCCCTATGGATTTAAGAGTCTTAAGCAAGCAAATGGAACTTTACCCCTATCAGCAGCTCTACTTCACAACATTAACATACGGCAAGCTGCATCCGTTGTTTACAGCAGGGAATGCAGTTTCATTAAAAGAGATAGAAAAAGACAAGCATATCCTATTGGTGACAGGCATAGCCTCCCCAGCAAAACTCATTCAAGATTTATCACCATACAATGAGCACATTGAGTCACTGGCTTTCAGTGACCACCATGACTTTACAGCAAGAGATATGGAACTGATAAAGAAGCGTTTCATGAAACTTCCGGAAGGTAAACGCATGATTATCACCACTGAAAAAGACTCTGTACGACTAGCAGCCCATCCACTGATGGACGAAATGCTGAAACCTTATATATATATGCTGCCCATTGAGGTAGCCTTTTTACAAGACCAACAAGAACTGTTTAACTCAAATATAACCGACTATGTTAGAAAAAATTCAAGAAACAGCAACTTTTCTTAGAGAAAAGATGCATACCAGTCCCGAAACTGCTATTATATTAGGTACCGGCTTAGGAAGCCTGGTACACGAAATTACCGATAAATACGAGATCAGTTACAAAGATATCCCTAATTTCCCTGTTTCAACCGTAGAGGGACATAGCGGTAAATTGATTTTCGGCAAATTAGGTAATAAAGACATCATGGCTATGCAAGGACGTTTCCACTTCTATGAAGGATACTCCATGAAAGAAGTTACTTTCCCCGTACGGGTGATGCGTGAATTAGGCATCAAAACATTGTTCGTATCCAATGCAGCTGGAGGTACGAATGCAGACTTTGAAATTGGTGATCTGATGATTATCAGAGATCATATCAACTTTTTTCCCGAACATCCGTTGCACGGCAAGAACATTGAATACGGCCCCCGTTTCCCGGATATGAGTGAAGCCTACTCCAAAGAACTGATAGACAAAGCACTGGAGATCGCTAAAGAAAAAGGTATCAAAGTACAACAAGGAGTATATATCGGTACACAGGGACCTACCTTCGAAACTCCGGCAGAATACAAGATGTTCCACATTCTTGGAGCTGACGCCGTAGGTATGTCTACCGTTCCTGAAGTTATTGTAGCAAACCATTGTGGCATCAAAGTGTTTGGAGTATCGGTTATCACCGACCTAGGCGTGGAGGGAAAAATTGTGGAAGTTTCACACGAAGAGGTTCAGAAAGCGGCAGATGAAGCGCAACCGCGCATGACTACCATTATGCGTGAAATGATTAATCGAATTTAAGAACATGCAGGAAATAAACAGAACAGAAATAGCGACCTTAGGTGAGTTCGGCCTCATTAAACATCTAACGAAGGATATCGAGTTAAAAAATCCGGAAACCCAATATGGTGTGGGAGACGATGCAGCCGTATTGGAATTTAAAGATAAAGAGGTATTGGTGACCACAGACTTACTGATGGAAGGGGTACATTTTGATTTGGTTTATACCCCATTGAAACATTTGGGATATAAATCGGCCATCGTAAACTTCTCGGACATTTATGCTATGAATGGTACTCCAAAACAAATCACAGTTTCTATCGCACTGTCCAAACGCTTTTGTATTGAAGATTTAGAACAGTTCTATGATGGGCTAAAACAGGCTTGTGAACTACACCATGTAGATATTGTGGGTGGAGATACAACTTCATCCGTAACCGGGCTCGCCATCAGTATTACTTGCATAGGTGAAGCGGACAAGGACAAAGTGGTTTATCGCAACGGCGCACAAGATACAGACTTGATTTGTGTCAGCGGTGACTTGGGAGGAGCTTATATGGGACTTCAACTTCTAGAGCGTGAAAAGGCTGTTTTCCAAGGAGAAAAAGAAGCAAATCCGGATTTTTCCGGAAAAGAATATATTTTGGAACGTCAGTTAAAGCCTGAAGCACGTAAGGATATCATTGAGAAACTGGCAAAAGCGGGAATCAAGCCCACCGCTATGATGGATATTTCCGACGGCCTTTCTTCGGAACTGCTACATATATGCTCACAAAGCGATACCGGCTGTCGCATTTACGAGGAAAGAATTCCCATTGATTACCAAACGGCTGTAATGGCGGAAGAACTGAATATGAATGTGACAACATGTGCTTTAAATGGTGGTGAGGACTATGAGCTATTATTTACTGTACCTTTAACAGAGCATGAACGAGTTTCGGCTATAGAGGGTATAAAAGTGATTGGTCACATCACCAAACCGGAGCTGGGATGTGCCCTGATTACCCGTGACGGACAAGAGTTTGAGCTGAAAGCGCAAGGTTGGAATCCACTAAAAGAAAAATAATTTTAATTAAACAACACTGATAATAAGCACCTTATGTTTTTATCAGTGTTTTTTTTTAGAAATAGTTTGTAGTTTAAAAAAGTTTCACTACCTTTGCAACCGCAAACAAGAAATAATGGTGCCATAGCTCAGTTGGTAGAGCAAAGGACTGAAAATCCTTGTGTCCCCGGTTCGATTCCTGGTGGCACCACTTTAAGAGAAAACAAAACGATGTAAATCCCTGAATTTCAAAGAAGTTCAGGGATTTTTCTTTTCCAAGAATAGGCAAAATTAGTGGGACTAAAGCAAACTGTACGTCCTTATTCGGGGGACGGTTTTAGAAAGCCCCGAATGTTCCACTACTCAATAGTTACTTCATTCTTTTACAGCACGTTGCGCTATTTTACATAACAGAGTCCTCGGTTCGATTTCCTAACTTTGTATGGCTCAGTTGTAATTCTTGGGGGATTACCCTTTGCAACTTCCCCTTTATGCAT
>CANPJW010000077.1 GCA_947574505.1 uncultured Bacteroides sp.
GCAAAGATATGCTGGGTTGCGATGCGTGTCAAGGCGGAAAATAGAATGGTTACCACATTTTGGACATGTACCTAGGCAATCTCCCCGATATCTACATTTAGATGTTACAAGCTTTATGTCATTCGCTTCCGCTATCTGTTTCCGGATTGTCTTCAATATCCGGCACTTTTGTTTACCTTCTTTCATCTTACCAAAACTTACGTCACATATTCTTAAAACTATCAGCCTCACATACTGTCAGATACAATAACTCTTTATCAAATTACAAAGTTGAACATCCATAACACATCTGTTTTTAATTAACAGTGGCAAAATAAGGAAAATAAGAAGAATAAAGAAGAGAACTGTGTACCCAAAAAGTTTACATTTTTTCAATATCCCCTAAAGTATCCGAATAATATCGAAAAAAGTTACAATGAAGAATCACTGATATTTTGAGAAGTAACATAGTATTGATATCAGAATGAGAGAAAATTTTATAGATATTACTTCGAGAACAACATAGCTGCTCTGCAAACCAAGTAATAGACCGATTTTGACGGTATAATTCTTTTTGTATCAACTGACCTATATGTACCATGTTCCATCAAATTCATAAAAAGAAAGTTATGGAAGGCACATAAAGTCTTCACATAACTTCTACCAATAATTAATCCTTAAACAATCTTTCTATTAAAACTAAACACACATCTATCTATTTACTTTGGGGAATAATCAAAAAACTAAACCCACACGGCCCGCCACCTCCATTTTCCAGCCGGACCAAAACTTTATTCCACCCCTGTCGAAACTGAAAAGGAGCGATATGTTCATCAATATTATACCAACTAGTTCCATAGTCACGCCATACATCCTTGCCGTTAATCCATACACGTCCGCTGTCATCCGTACCAATAGCCACCAGCATTGTAGTAGCTTCATCAAAATAAAGCTCGGTATAAGCATAGTAAGTTGAATGTCCGGTAGTCACAGGTGGCACATTGTGCATCGATTCACTTTGCATAAACTTCCAACGTAGCGTCCCGTCAAGCTGTACCTCGTCTCCGATAACTTTTAGCGGATCGGAATCCGTTTCCGCAATTCCTGTTCCTATCTGTCCATCAGTATATACAGCATCAAAGTCAATAGAAACTTCAGGTGGATGAACGATGGAAAAATCCTCCCGGCCGAAGCTCTCCCACGGTCCAATCATATACCATGTATTGATATAGAGCCATCCCTTACGTTCTGCATCTTTAGAGAAACGCCGTCCGGGCAACGCTTGTGCTTTCACCATTTCCTTACTCAACTTCGATCCAGAATAAGCACTGAACGTTCCCTTTCCGCCTCCGGAAGCAGAAACCTCTCCACTGCCTCCCATCCCCATACCAGTTCCGTTCCCATTACCGCTACCATTGCCTCCGGGACCTCCATTCCCCGGACTGCCAGTACCTTGTCCCATTCCGTTTCCAAGATTACCAGCCTGACGAACTGCCCCGAACAACCCTTCCAAACGAGATTGTGCCAACCCTGCCTGACGAGTAGCTTGTCCGAGCAACCCACGATAATTATTCAAATCAGCAGTGCTCTTTATTTCCAATCCTCCACTAGCATTACTGCCTGCCGAAGTTGCCCACTCACTATCCCTTGACTGCATTCTTATCAATTCATCAAAACTCGGCATACGTGAATTACCCGCTTTCAAAGAACTATACACTTCAGGAAACGACTGTCCCTTGGATAAAGACTGTTTAGCAGCACTCACAGCCAAATGACTTTGTTGAATTTCAGCCTCATAGTCACGTAATACAGCATAAAGTTCTTCGACAGAAGCATTATCTGACGGATTTCCTGCTCGAGGAATAGCCCGTGCTTTCGATGTATCATTCGCATCAGCAGGTGCTCCCCACGGCAGTTTTCTTTTCTCCACTTTCGCCAACATATCGTCTTTACGCCGTCTCATTGTTTCAGCCATCGTTTGAAACTTCTTCACCTGCTCTTCCAGATTCTTCTTTACCAAAACTTCCGACTGTTCTACCAACTGTCTGGCATAATTAGCAGGTAGTGCCCGTTGTGCCTGTTCCTGTTTTACCTTTTCCGTCAAACTCTTTCTGGACTTTTGATTTTTCTGCTGTTTCATTTGCAAAGCTATCACCTCCTGATCCGGAGACGGCATCTTCCAAATATAGAGTGCTCCGCCCACAAAACAAATCAATGCTATCATCCATGATAGGATAACCGTCAGACGGCTACTCCCTGTTGTAGTTTTCGTCATACGTCCTGATTCCTATATTAGTTAAGTTATAAAACTGGCAAGCATCCATCACTTCTACAAAACGTCCGAACGGAGTATGCCTGTCCATATCAATACGAATACGCTTTCCCGGGTCAGTGATACATGTCTGCCGTAACTGTTCCATCATAAAATTGGTAGAACAAGGTTGCCCATCCCAATAAAAATTACCATCGGCATCCAATCCGACAATAGCCTGCTTATCATCCGGCTTCAATTTAACAGCCGATTGTGAAGTTGGCAGATCAACGGGAATATCCCTATTTTTCACTTTCGTCATGGTAGATACCAGAAAGAAAATAAGCAGAAGAAACACACAGTCGATTAAAGGAGACATAGAAACTTCCGGTTCGTCCTCGTTATTAAATAATGATAGTCTCATAGGCTTAATAAGGTTTGCTTCCAAGGCGTACACGTGTATGTGTAAACCCCTGTATTTGACATTGGTCGAATATCTCTATTACTGTACTTACCGGTACAGTACGATAGGCCGTCACATCGATATTTGTTTCCACTCCCCGACTATTGCGTAATTCAGAAAGAAAAGCGCTTAAATCTTTTACAGGCAAGTAAATACTTTCCCCCGAATAGGCATCGTGTCCTACTACCTGATACACATTCTTCTTTTCGTCTACTGCGATAATCACCGCTTCCTCGCCTGCCCGTGTAGTGGAAAGGCTTGAAGTCATTGTAGGAAGCGTTAACGGAATCTGCATTTCCCATTTTTTCATCATCGTAGTTACTAAAAAGAAAATGAGCAGCAAGAACACACAGTCTATCAAAGGAGACATTTGCACTTCTACCTTATCATCGTCATCATAATTCAGTCTCATTCTTTTCCTCCTTGTTGTCCAGATACAATTTGGTAATCACTTCTTCCACTTTTACCTCTACCAGTGAAGCCATACGCATGATACGATTCTTGATAATAAAGTATAAAGCAATGGCAGGAGCAGCTATAATCAAACCGGCAGCAGTTGTTATCAATGCTTTGGAGATAGAATCAGACAAAATAGAGGCACCACCTTCATCCCCATATAAAGCAACCAGGCCAAACGCCTCGATCATACCGACCACAGTACCTAACAAACCAATTAACGGAGCCAATGAAGCGATAACAGAAAGAGGATATATACGTGCCAAATGTGTACGAATATCACGTGCAGCCATGTCACCTGCCGTCTGGCTTACAGCCTCACGCCCGGCTTTTACATGCTCAAAAATAAAACGCAGTGAGTTCGCTAGCGTAGAAGGATACTTGTCACAAGCAGCCAATGCTCCTTTCAAATCCCCATTTGCCAAACATTCATTGACACTTTTGCACAAAGGTTTCGGAGCCAGGCGACCTTGACGCGAAGTTATCAGTCTCTGAATTGCAATTACAAGAGCTATCAATCCCAACAAATACAATGGATACATCATTGTACCACCTGCCTTAATCTGTGCTCCCCAGTCGATTTGTACTCCCTGATCAGCAGCGATACTATCTGATGCAGCCTCATCATACATCAACTCATCATCTTCCTCCACTGCCGGAACGGCTGTTGCAATTTCACTCGGAAGTACTTTCGGAGCATTTCTTATATCATCCTGCGTTCTTGCCAGAAAGATTTCATCAAAACCTGCATCCCGTCTTTCAGGACAAATAAATGACATTCCGGTTAACGTAATATTACCGAAATCCTTCCAAAGGTCGCGTGTCATCACCATCCAGTGTCCAGGCTTGTCACCAAGATCCAGACCTTTCAACTGGTTTATCAAATCTTTTGGTTCTCCGGCGATATAAGTAAAATCATATTTCTTTCCTTTTTGACTGACTGACTTTTCGGAAACATGAAATTTCATTCCGATCTGCTCTCCACCCCATTTCACCCAGGCAAAAGTAATATAACGATACTCTCCCGGTCCCGGGTTTTCTCGGATAGGGATGGATAAACCTGTCATTTCTGCGGGACTTTTAGCAGCTCCTACATATATATAGTTTTCCGTCTTCTTTGAGTACCCTCCTTTCCGAACATACTTATTATCTTTTACCCATTGCGCCCCATCCGGCAGTTTAGTACTAAACAGTTCATACAGTCCTTTACCGGATTTACCATTCGTTTGTGCCGAAAGCGGGGTAGTAAACAATAGTATTGCTCCCAAGATGCATACACCCACTATCCCTTTCTTTAAACCAAATTTCATTTTTGTGTAATTCATGTCTATTCTTTTTTTATTATTAACTTTAAATTTATAGCCAACGTAAGTCATCGAACTAATTCACAATGGCAAAGTTCTTAAAAATAATAGAGAAACGGGTACTCTAATCATTCAAAAAGTTCCAAATTTTTAATATACGGCTTTATAAAAAGTCCGATAATCATTCAAAGAGGGGCAAAAATAAATCATGCCTGAATCTTCCTTCACAAACAGTTGCTCATACGCTATAAATTAAAGGGGATGTGTCAAAACTAAGACACATCCCCAACATATAAGTAAGCCGCATACCTAAACTGTCAAAGATTAGTGTATGCGGCTATTCGAAATCAATAGCACTTGGCATCTTAAGAATTATCTTCCACTATTTTCCATTCCACAATTCCACGTATCTCGGAAGAAAAGTTCACACCGATCTTATATAATTTACGGGAATCCTTGGCGAAAGGCAAAGCATACCCTTTTTCCTCTATTTGACGTAAAGCCTCGTCAGCACTACCATCCAATTTCAGTTCCATCACATAGATATAGTCTTTGGTTTGCAGTACAACATCGATACGACCATTGCTGGTAGTACGTTCTACATCTGTATAAAATCCCAGCATCTTAAATACCAAGTACATCGCATTCTGAAAATAAAGTTCCATCTTCCCCACTATCTTATAGTCGGTATCGGCAAACATAGATTGCAGACGCTGCATGAAACTATCAGGCTCTCCTCTCTCGATATCCATAATAAAATTGGTAATGAGAAAACCAGTTTTCTCTTCTTCTACCGGTGTATAAAAGGGAACTAAGTACTTTATGAAACCTGTCTCCACTTCCTTGTTTGGGAAACCCAGCCGATAGATACCGAAACGGTCATCATATCCTTTTATCGTCAAATATCCGCTTTGGTAAATAACCGGAATAGGGTTGCGCGACATAGAATCGATACTATTCAGTAAATCGCCCGAAACCTGCTCCTCGGTAATCCTATCCAACCTATAGTTGGAATGTTTCAGCAGATAAACCAAGAAAGACGGAGTACCTGTCTCAAACCAATAATCGGAAAACTTCAGCTTAGACAACGTATTAAAGATACTGAATGGATTGTAAAGTCCTACGGTATCGTAATCGAAATGATAACCGTCATACTGTTCTTTCAACTTGACATAACATTCCTCTTTCGTCAAGCCGTTCCTTTCACCCAATAATGCCACATCGCCATCAAAGTTTTCATGAAGCTCCTTATCCGTAATGCCGCAAATATCCATGTAACGATAGTCCATCGATATATCATTCAGATTGTTCAAATCACTGAATACGCTCACCTTGCCGAATTTCGTCACACCGGTTAGGAAAGCCAGCTTTATATATCTATCCTGCGACTTGAGTACGGAATAAAAAGCTTTCAACAGATTACGATATTCCGCCTGTAATGTCTCGTTACCGATAGCCTGCAACATAGGCTTATCGTATTCGTCCACCAAGATAACCACACGATGCCCTGTTTGCTCGCAAGCACGTCTTACAATCCCTTCAAAGCGCAACGGCAAAGAGGTCTCCACCGCCCTTGTACCATAAAGTTGCTCCCAATAAGAAAGAGTACTGTCCAGCCGTCTTCGCAAGCTATCCGGTTCTTTGTAGTTCTCCGTATTCAGATCCAGATGCAGGATAGGATGTTCTTCCCATTTCTGTTCCAGCTTCTCAATGGCAAGTCCTTTGAAGAGTTCTTTCTTTCCGCTTAAATAAGCTTCAATGGTAGATAACAGCAGACTCTTCCCGAAACGGCGGGGACGGCTAAGGAAATAATAACGACCGGTAGTCGCCATCCTATACACCAACGCTGTCTTGTCTACATATACATAACCGTCGTTTATCAAACTCTCGAAATTCTGTATACCAATAGGAAATTTGCGTATCACACTATCCATAGTTATTCTTCATTTAATAATTATTCAAAGATAAACATTATTTTCGAGTGACACTCTCACATTCCAAGTAATTTTTATAAGCCCTTCATCTTTTCGCTACAGAACCCTATCCATAGGCTAAAGCGGGTGAAGGTCTCCCCCCCTTCACCCAAGCCGTCACTCAAGGCATCACCCAAAACGGTTCTCTCTTATCCAATTTTTACCACCCGATATACATTTCCATACTTTGTATGCTTTCGTTCAATCCCTGCCGCTATCAACACCTGCGCCAAACTTGCCGGATTTGCACCACGCATAGCTGCAGGATTCCTCCTTTTTAAACATTGAAATATATCGGCCGCAGAAAGAAGATCACACTCCTCTCTTCTTTCCGCCGACCGATAACAAGCACGCAACACATCTTCCACTGGCCCTTGACGGTAAAACGCCAGATTGCTTTTTTGCAATTCCTGTTCTTCTTCTTTCGTAAACCAATAACGTTGACCGGACAGAATTGCCGTTTTCAACTGTGCATAAAGTTGTTCATGTTCAATCGCTTCACAATCAATCGGGTGCTCTACTTCCACACAAATAAACCTGCGGCTACCAGTCGGGTCAGTGAGCAAATCTTTCCTGTTAGACGTACCAATAAAAGAAGCTATTCGAGGTAAGGCACGATAGTTCTTCTGATAAGCTTTGCACAAACTCAATGAAGCCATCTGCATCAGATTCTTCAACAAAGGCATTTTTGCAGGAGAAAACTTGTCAAATTCGTCCAAATTGAGAAGTCCCATCTCCGCCAGTCTACGCTCCACCTTTCCCTGACTTGCCAAATCCACCTTATCCATATAATAACGCCGAAGCGCAGGAGGGAGTAAAGACTTACAAAAAGTAGATTTAAAATATCCCTGTTCTGTACTAATGAGCAAGGGAGCTACACTATTCGCATGATCTCCCATTACCCCCATCCATTGTGCCGTCATCCCCAATATCCAAATGCGGAATCCTTTTTCCCACAACGGGTTTCCAGAAACCCGTCGTGCCAATGCGGACACACGGTCTATACCATCCCACTCCGGCAATTCATCCAGATACAGCCTGAAAGGATGATATTCTGCTATGCGAGTGGAATAAATGCAACGCGACAAATCACGTTCCCAGCATGCAATACCAGCCTCATGCGCTTCCAGGCAAATCGTATTCAACACACGTTGATTGACAGGCTGAAATCCCTCGTTCATCCGTTCCAACAAACGAAATTCAGTTTCTTCCGTCAGAACATTATAACGAAAATCATAATGAGACTTCAAGAAAAGACCTACACTTTCAGTCAACAGTTTTGTTTTAGAAAGAGAATCCCTCTCTTTTATCTCCTTTCTCTCTTTAGGCTCTTCATAACAACTAACCGAAGACTTTGATGCGTCTTCCATTAATCCTTCACACTCTCCGCTTTTATAAAAGCTGTTTACAAACTTCTGCCATAATGAAAGCAGCACACTTTTCTTGTCCATAAAATTTCGTTTTTAGTATTTAATGGATGCGAATATAATATCCGAAATATGGGATTTACAACTTTTTAATCCCTTCATTTTTATAAAAATGAACTTGGCGTTTTACCTTATTATTTCTTGTTTATCTCCTAATTAAACCTTATCTTTGGTGCCGACATTTATAGTTTATCACAATAATGATAATATCTTATCACAGTAATGACATGCATATATCATGTTAATGATAAGCACTTATCGCAACAATGATAAATAACAGATATCAAGAAGAAAATTAAGAAACATCAAAAAGATAATCTACAAACATCTAAAGAAAAAAGAAAGACTATGGCAGTACAATTTGAACTATATAAGACTCCGATGCCGAAGGAGAAGAAAAACAAGGTAAGATATCATGCGCGTCCGATTAGTTATGAAACAGTAAATACGAAAAAACTGGTTTACCGGATTCACGATCGCTGTTCATTAAGCCCGTCTGATGTGACAGCAACTTTGGAGGAACTGAAATACGAAGTGGCACAGTGCCTTAAAGAAGGGAAAAAGGTGCATATCGACGGATTGGGATATCTACAAGTAACTCTTTCCTGCGAAGAAGAAATACGGGATCCTAAAGACAAGCGAGTACATAAAGTAAAGCTGAAAGCAATCAAATTCAAAGCAGACAAAGAACTGAAAGCCGAACTTTCCGATATGGAATTCCACCGTTCGAAATACAGGCCACATTCTGCCGGGCTTTCCGAAGTGGAGATAGATATGGAATTGACAAAGTATTTTGCAGAAAACCAACTGATCACTCGGAAAGACTTCCAGTACCTCTGTGGAATGACACAAATTACTGCATACCGCCATATTAAAAGATTGATCGCAGAAAAGAAGTTGCAAAACAAAGGGACTACCCACCAACCCATTTACACACCCGTTCCGGGCAATTACAGGGTTTCGGTGGCTGTGAAATACAAAGAATAAGAAATGAAAGAGCGGGTGAAACTCTAACCCTTCACCCGCCTTCTCCCTTCCAATAAGGGTTTCACGAAAATGTGAAGTAAGCCATCAGTATTGAGTCGTTATATAATTATGCTTCGGTATTACAAAATATCATTAGCCTGATGAGCTTCAAGAGCAATGGCAAAATATAATAAATCGGATGGTAGTCCTTTCCTTTGAATCGACCATGTCTATTTACATTATCTTCTTAAATAATCCTCCAATAGTCTCATACCCAACTCGTGTTGTGGCGTTTCACAACAATAATAAGGCTTGTTATTCACAAAGAAACAGACACGTGGATATGTTCTCCCTCTGGTCAGAATGAAAAAAGAACCATCATCAGAATGTTCTCTTGCATATTCAAATTCTTTATGTCCCGGGTCTTGTGGGGATACTACAATAATTTCCCATCGTTCAGGACCTTTGGCATTTCTCAATTTCTCAATCACCCTATCAGCATATTCTTGCCCGAACAGTTCAACCTGGTCTCTATACATCCGAGGATTAGTTTCTTTTGTAAAATTACTCCTGTCTGTATATAAAGCATAGAAGTACAGAGTCTCCCCTTTTTCATTCTGTCCATAGAAGCTAGCAAAATCTTTTTGAGGCATCAGTATTTTATCAGAATCTGTAATAGATGGTAAAGATGGCGTATCAATTACCGGTACAAATTTTATAGTAGAATCTATTAAAGGCAAAGACAAGCCTTTTCTATGACTATACCATTCTCTGGCTATATTAAGTTTTAATCGTTCAAGTACAGTATCTTGAGCATTTTTATCAATCTCAGTGAGTAAACTACATCCTGGCGTTAATTGATTAATCGCACGAGTAACTACCATATCCTTTTTTATTATTTGTTTTGAAGCACTGTCAGCGTATACACCTTGTTCACTGCATGAAAGACACACAAACTGAACAAAAAATAAGATTAACAAATATATTAATTTCATAATATTACTATTTACTATAAACCATTGAATATGTATTGTTTGAATCAGAAAGAGTGAATTCTCTCTCAAATCCAAAACAAAGAATCCATCAGATAGTACATTGTGGTAAACTCATATTACACCTCCCTTCTAGTATCCGTAATCATTCTATTTTCCGCCACGACAATTTTATCGGCTGTTCTTCAGCCGATAA
>CANPJW010000078.1 GCA_947574505.1 uncultured Bacteroides sp.
ATGTATCTGTCTTAACATGCAACTAATCGCTATTTTATCCCGAATTGGGGTATATGTATATTCATTATAACGATTGTTTGTATTGAGTTCGCTCATGTCTGTTCCGTTTTGGGTATGATAGAACTGAGTATTATGGTCACTGGCATAAGTTAAAGAGGTGCCATAGTTTAAGGTCCACTCTCGTGGTAGTGTGTGTGACTGGTCTACGTATATTTTCCAGCGGTCTATTGTTTGTCCGCTAGTCGTGTGAAATTCGCTTGTTTGGTTCTTGTTGTCTTTGTTGGTGAATTGCTGATGACTTTCGGAATGGTAGGAGGTATAGTTTATTCCAGCTTTCATACCGAAGCTAGAGAGATAATCTAAAGCGATATTGTGCATTCGAGTCTCCTTTTTTGTCCGGTTGTCTGCGGTTGTGATGTTCCCGTCGGAATATGAATGATTATCGTTGTTAGGGTTGAAGACACCAGTATAGGCTAGATTGATATGAGCATTATCATTGAATTTATATTCAGCGCCTGTTCGTACATAATGTGTTATTCCTTTCCTGTCAATATCATTGTGTTGACAGATATCATATATATTATTTTTTAAGGTGTGATGTGAGTACGTATCTGTTGTTTGTCTGTTTTGTTCATAATGGGTATTATATAGCAAGTCTATATTCCATTTAGGAGTGGTGTAAAGCAGGCTGATTCCTCCTTGTGTGCCACTTCTGTAATTGTATAGATATCCGGCGTTAACTTCTCCTTGCAACCCACTTTCTTCAGGACGGTAACTTTTCAAAAGTAAGTTGATGGCAGCACCTCTTACATGATATTGCGGCGGTGTGCTATACATAATTTCTGCCTTTTCTACACGTGAAGCCGGAGTGTTTTTTAATAAAATGGTCAACTGTTCGTGACTCATTGTTGTGGGCCTTCCGTTTAAAATAATGTTCAGATTGTGTGTGCCTGCTAATGAAAGGTTGCCGTTTATTTCCTGTACACCGGGTAATTGCTGAAGGATTTCATAAGCATTGTTCACAATTCTATGTGTGGTGAGTTGTGACAGATCATACGATAATTTTCCTTCTTCCACTTTTACAAGAGGGCGTTCCCCTTTGACGATAACTTCGTCCAAAGCATAATCTTTACTTTTCAGGGTAATCGTGCCTGCGTCTTCTCCTGTAGTTGTCAATAAGAGGGTTTCGTACATGATGTGTTGGAAAATCAGCCGATAAGATGCTGGTTGCCGGTTGAACCTGAAGTAACCGGTGGTATCTGTGATTACGGCGTCCACAAAAGTAGAATCAATGGTTTGTAGGATGACGGTTGCACCGTCAATGGCTTGTGCATGGATGTTTGTAACCTTTCCGGTAATGGTTTGTGCAGTGGTTGTTCCTATAACCCAAAATAAAAATAGCGATGTGATGATAAAATTTTGCTTTTTCATATCTATTTGTTTTTAATATTTTCTTTAACTTTGACGAAACAAAAGTAGGGAGACTTTTTTCCTTACGTGGTTAATGGCAGGTTAACACAATGTTAACAAAGTATGGATAGGATATAAGTGTATGACAATCAAACATATTCGTTGGGTAGCTTGTATCGGACTGTTGGCAATCATCTGTTTGCAGTACGTTTGGCTTGTAAATACCTATAAGCTAACTAAGGAAAGTATACAGTTCAGAAGCAATGAAGTATTTAGAGATGCAACGATGCGTGAGGTGTTTTATCGCATGGAAGTATATCAAGATTCTTTGCAAAAGAAGTATAAGGACAAAGATACTTCCATTATGGTTAGAATAAATCTGGATGAAGATTATGATTTTTTTGAGGATGGCAGAGGTGATAAAAATGTGAACCAATGGTTGATGTCCAATATGCAGGTTTCCATGCAAGAAATTGTCAAGAGGGATTATAAATTGTCTGTTTCTTTGTCAAGTTTAGATTCTATTTATCGGACAGGCCTTGCTGCCGAAGGATTGGATGCAGAAGTAATAACTTGTGTGACAGATTCGCTGGGGAATATTCTTAGAAGTTCCCGTTCCATACAGGTAGGGGATTATGGCTTGTTGAAAACCGGGTTACAACCTATCAATTATAAATGTACGGAGAATCTTCAGGCTTTTATTGTTAATCCTTATTGGGTTATTTTCCAGCAGATGACCTTGCTCCTCATTGCTACTGTCTTGATGATGGCAATGATCGTCTATTGTCTTGTTTATCAGATTCGTATTATTGCTCATCAGAATAAAATAGCTAGGATGCGTGAGGATTTCTCATACGCCATGATTCATGAGATGAAGACTCCTCTTGCCTGTATCTTGATGGGGACCCGAATGTTGAAATCAGGAAAGTTGGATATTTTTCCGGATAAACGCGAGAAGCATTTTCAGATATTGGAGGACGAGAGTGAACATTTATTGTCACTGACTAACAAAGTGCTGACGCTGTCAAAATTGGAAAATGCTCAATTGAGGCTTTGGAAAAAGGAGATACAACTCCGTCCGATGTTAGAGGATCTTATTGAGAAATATACTGCTAAGGCAGATAAACCAGTACATTTCTCTCTTCATTTGGAATCGGAATGGGTATATGCTGATGAAGAATTCTTGAAAGAAGCTATCGGTAATTTGGTAGACAATTCTATAAAATATTCAGGTGAAGAGGTGGACATACAGATTTCATCCTTGCGTCAGGACTATAACTTTTATTTGATAAAGGTAAGAGATAACGGCATAGGTATTCCGTTGAAGGACCAGAGTCGTATTTTCGAGAAGTACGAGCGTGCTTCGGCTGCCGACCGCAGCCGTAAAGGCGGTGCGTCAGGCTTCGGATTGGGTTTGAATTATGTTTTCCGCGTGGCTGAAGCGCATGGTGGAAAAGTGTGTGTAGAAAGCATTGAAGGGGAGTATAGTGAATTTTTTCTTTTTTTGCCGAGTGGGGAGAAGAAATAAATATTTTTTAAGGAGGAAGATGATATGATAAAACTGTTGTTGGTGGAAGATGATGCCAATCTTTGTTATATTATTCGTGGTGGATTGGAGGATATGATAGGTGGATACGAGGTGATGACCGCTTCTAATGGCGAAGAAGGGCTGAAGATATGGAAGGAGCAACATCTTGATATCATTATTTCAGACATTGAGATGCCTGTTATGGATGGTTATGAAATGGTACGTCGTATTCGGGAAACGGATGGATTTATTCCCATTGTTTTTACCTCGGGCAGGGTTTCGCCTAAAGATGTGGTGAAAGGTTATGAATTGGGGGTGAATAATTATATTAAGAAACCTTTTTTGGCCGAAGAACTGGATGCGCATATTGGTGCTTTGTTGAAAATGAAGCGGGGAATGGGAGTCGCTAATGAAAGTGAGATTTATCGGATTGGTGAAAATTATACATTTGATGCTGTTCATGCAGTATTAAAGCATTCGTCGTGTGTACAAAAGACAATGACGGAACGCGAAGCGAAATTGCTTCAGATGCTTTGTAAAAAGAAAAATGAACTAGTGAGACGGGATATTATTCTTTCAAGACTATGGGAAACGGAGGATGATTTTTTTGCATCACGTAGTCTCGATGTTTTTGTTACTCGACTTAGAAAATTGTTTGCTGATGATGAACGGATACAGATAAAGACTGTGAAAGGAGTGGGTTTATGTCTTTCGGACAAAGGATGAATATGTGTAATATAACATTTATTGTAAGTTCTTTTGGCATTTTCCGGATACTAAACGTTTTTAAGCAACTCGAAAAGATGTGCATTGGTGAAATGACCGTTCTTGAAAATGGATTTTGTCATTATCCCGACTTTGTTGAAGCCGGCCTTTTCTAATACTCGCATGGAAGGAAGGTTGTGTTCAAAGACAAGTGCGAATATACGTATTGTATTCGTATAAGTGAAGTAATGGCAGATGGCTTCTTGTAATGCGTCGGTTACAATACCTTGGTTCCAATATTTTTCTCCGATAACGTACCCTACTTCGGCATTGAAGCATTCCACATCTGTGCCTGGTGTAAATCCGATATTGCCTACGGCTTTTCCATTAACTTCAATACAAAAATCATGAATGCCTTCTTTTTTCTGGATGAGGTCAATAAAGGTTTCCGCATGCTCTAGCCTGTAAGGGTGGGGGAATACGTTGCGGCAATTGTCCCAAATCTTTTTGTTATTCAGTTCTTGAACTAATGAATGAGCGTCTTCTGTTTGCCAAGTACGTAGTGTGTACTTGTTCTTTTGTACAAACACAGCATGATAGCGTCTCATGGGGGTACTGCAGAGCCCATGGTAATTTTGTTTTTCTCCTACGACAGCAAATCCCAGACTCTGGTAGAAAGGAATAGCATAAGTAGAAGAATTAACCGTTGTTTCAATGGAAGGATGGAGGGTGGAGGCGTAGTGGAAAAGTTTTTTTCCTAATCCGTGCCTGTGATATTCTGGCTTGATAAAAAATAGGGAGATATGTTTACCATTACTTTTTATACCTAAAATGCCTGTTAGAGCTTCATTGTCAAAACTACCATAAAATATGATTTCGTTTATACATTTTTTGTTATAAATAAAGCTTTTGAAAAATTCCAATCCCTCATTGTTGAAATCTTCTTTGCCGGTGATGGTGAAAACTTGCCAAGATAGTTCGATGGCTTTTGGGTATTCATCTTTTGTGAGTTGTCGTATGTTATTCATGGTATGCCATATTGTAGATTAGTGTAAAAATAGGTAGAGCAGGTATGTTTTTAGTAAGGTGAAGAAGGATAAAGGTGCATTTAAAAACAACTTTATCCTTCTTTGGCTATTAACTAGAAATTATAGGCTACGCCAAGATTGAATACGGCTTGGTCTAGGTCGCTGATTAATTGGTATTTAATATCAAAGTTTAAACTCCAGCTAAGTCAAACTCCATACCTGCCCCTAAATTAACTCCAAATTTTCCATCACTTCCACTGACATCGTAATCGCCTGCTTTCCCTAAATCCAAATGCCAGTTAGTGTATGTAAATCCTGCTAATGGATATAGACTAATATTGCTTGCTATGGGAAAAAGGTAGTGGATATTTGCGTTGATGTCAAACATGCTAAGTCCATCATTTTTAAAGAAGTAATTCATAGACGGCTCTATTCTGATTTGATCAGTAATATTATATTGATATTTCAGACCAATACCAACGCTCTCTATTTCAGTTCCATAACTTAGATTTCCACCAATAGCTTGTTTCCCTTGTTGTGCAAAAACAGAACCACAACCTAAAAGTGCCATGCATGCGGCAATAATAATTTTTTTCATAATCACTCATTTTAAATGAATACTAACTTTTCTTTATATGTAGAATTATTTTTCTTCCTCCTTAAACCAGGAAGCATACATTAAATATCCATTGGCTATTTTCTGATTGAGTTCTTTGCTTTGTGCCTCGGGAATCTTTTTGATAAATTTGGCTGGAACTCCTGCCCATAGGCTTCCAGGTTCGATGATGGTGTTACTGAGTACCAGCGCTCCGGCAGCTACAATAGCTCCTTCACCTACGACCGCATGGTCTAGTATGGTAGAGCCCATTCCAATTAGAGCGCCGTCTTTTATAGTCGCACCATGTATGGTTACATTATGTCCTACAGAAACATCATTCCCGATTTCGACAACTGATTTTTGATATAATGTATGTACTACACTGCCGTCCTGGATATTTACGCGGTTACCTATGCGGATAGCATTAACATCGCCGCGTAATACGGCGTTAAACCAAATGCTGCAATCTTTTCCAATTACAACATCGCCAATAATAGTGGCATTATCGGCTAAATAACAGTTCTCGCCGATTTTTGGAGTGAATCCTCTCACTGATTTTATAAGTGCCATAATTAATTTCTACCGTTTTAAAGGAGATGTTACTTCTTTTAACCACTCGCGTTCCTCGTTGTTCAATTCCGGATTCAAACAATTGTAAACTTTTTCATGATATTGGTTGAACCATGTTATTTCTTCATCGCTCAGCATATCTGTCAGGATGGCTTCTTTGTCAATAGGGCAGAGGGTAAGTGGCTCGAATTTATAGTAAGTGCCGAATTCTGTCTCTTGTGACGGAACAATTAACATGGTATTTTCCGTACGTACTCCATGGCGTCCGGTTTTATATATACCGGGCTCGTTGGTTACTGTCATGCCTGGAACAAGTAAGGCCGGCATGTGGTTCATGCGGAATTGGTGAGGACCTTCGTGTACATTCAGAAAACAACCTACACCGTGGCCTGTTCCATGCAGGTAATTGATTCCGGCTTTCCACATAGGGAGGCGAGCCAGCGCATCTAGTTGTGTTCCGCAAGTTCCATGTGGAAATTGAGCCATTGAGAGTTGGATAAATCCTTTTAAGACTAATGTGTAATCTGTTTTTTCTTCTTTCGTGAGTGCTCCTAAAACGATAGTACGAGTAATATCAGTTGTTCCGTCCAAATATTGTGCTCCACTGTCCAGCAGCAGCATGCCTTCAGGTTTTAAGGGAATATCGGTTTCGGGGGTTGCTTCATAGTGAACAATAGCGCCATGAGCTTTATATCCGGCAATGGTGTCAAAACTGATACCATTGAAGTGGGGTTGTCCGGCGCGGAATTCGTATAATTTCTTATCTATACTTATTTCGGTTTCATTTTCAGTAGAAACAGCTGCTTTCAGCCAGCGGAGAAATTTAACCATGGCTACTCCGTCGCGTTTCATTGCGCGATGGAAGCCTTCTATTTCTGTTTCATTCTTTATCGCTTTTAAAAAAAGTACAGGCGAAGGGGCTATTTCTATTAAGGAATGGGCGCAGGCTGCTGCATGGACAGCGGCATTGATATTAGCTGACAACAGGAGTTTGCCGGTAAAATCTTTTAAATCTTTTTCAATTGTTGAATAAGGCCTTACTTTAATTTCGTTTTCTGTTAGATAGTCTTTTACTTCATCTGACAGTTTATTCTCTATTATATATAAGGTAGAACTATATTCCGTGATGAGAAGGTAACTTACAAATACCGGATTGCAGTGTACGTCACTTCCCCGTAAGTTTAGGGTCCATGCCACTTCATCCAGTGCGGAAATTAAAATGCCTGTGCAACTGTTACGACGGATTGCTTCTCGTATTTGAGTGATTTTATCCTTGCAACTGAGACCGGCATATTTCAATTCATGTATAAACACTTTGTTATTGGGCAATGCAGGCCGATCTGTCCATAATTCATTGAATGGATCGGGAGCAAGGGTTAAGTGTATCTGTTTTTTTTCTAATTCTTTCTGTAAGTTGCTTGTTTCTTGATAGCTGTTCACCCAACCGTCTATACCCACATTGTCTTCTGCATTCAATACACAGCCCAACCACTCTACAATGGAAGGAGTTTCCGGTAATCGTTCCTTGAATAAAGTAATACCTGTGTTTTCCAATTGTTCGGCCGCTTGAAGAAAATAGCGTGAATCTGTCCAAAGTCCGGCTTTATCCAGTGTTACGACAACCGTACCTGCCGAACCTGTGAAACCTGATATCCATTTACGTGCTTCCCAATGTTTGGGGATATACTCTCCCGAATGGGGATCCGTACTGGGAATAATAAAGGCTGAAAGCTTGTGTTTACGCATGAAATTGCGCAGACTAGCTATTCTATTTATAATTTCCGATTTCATTTTAATAGGTTTATAATGGTTTGTACTAGAAAGCAAAGATACGATTTCTAGATTATTTTAAATAAATAATTGCGGAAAGTTTTGTAAATAAAGAAAGTATGTGTAATTTTGCGCCGCAATTTGACTATCGGAAAATATTAATAACAACATATTTAATAATTAAAAACAATGATTGTAGTACCAGTAAAAGAAGGCGAAAACATTGAAAAAGCGCTGAAGAAGTTCAAAAGAAAATTTGAGAAAACAGGTGTTGTAAAAGAACTAAGAGCTAGACAGCAGTTCGACAAGCCGTCTGTATTGAACAGACTGAAAAGAGAACGTGCTATCTATGTTCAGAAACTTCAGCAAGTAGAAGAATAATTAAAAACTCGCACATTCTTTGAATAATTGAATTCTTTTTCATATATTCGTTGCTGAATTGATAAGCGACGTTTCTTATGATGACAGACTCTTTTTTGGATTATCTTCGATTTGAAAAAAACTATTCTGAAAAAACAATAGTTAGTTATGGAATAGATTTGACCAAGTTCGAAGAGTACTTCAAGGGGAAAGACGAGAAAGTCGATTTTACAACGGTAGATGCTGATTTGGTTCGTGGTTGGGTGATGAACCTGATGGAGAATGGATATACATCTGCTTCTGTAAACCGAAAACTGAGTTCACTCCGGTCGTTTTATCGTTTCCTTCTAAAGAAAGGTGTGATAGAGGAGGATCCGATGTTGAAAATCATTGGACCGAAAAATAAGAAACCTCTTCCTGTATTTCTAAAAGAACGTGAAATGGACCGACTCTTGGATGATGTTCCTTTTAAGGAGGATTTTACAGGTTGTCGGGATAGAATGGTGTTGGAAATGTTTTATGCTACAGGCATGCGGCTTTCCGAGTTGATAGGGCTGAATGATGTGGATGTCGATTTTTCTGCGTTTCTGATAAAAGTAACGGGAAAGAGAAATAAACAGCGTTTAATTCCTTTTGGAGAAGAATTGCGAAGGGCGATGTCTGTTTATCTGAAAATAAGAAATGAAGTGTTGCCTGGAAAGGCAGAGGCGTTTTTCGTTCTAAAAAACGGAAAACGGATGTATCCTGGAAAGGTGTATCTTTTAGTGAAACGGAACCTGTCAAAAGTGGTGTCGTTAAAAAAAAGAAGTCCGCATGTGTTGAGGCATACTTTTGCAACTGCTATGTTGAATAATGAGGCAGAGTTGGGCGCAGTGAAGGAATTACTGGGTCATAGTAGTCTGACTACAACGGAAATTTATACGCATACGACTTTTGAGGAACTTAAAAAAGTTTATGAACAAGCTCATCCAAGAGCGTAAAAAAAGGAGGTATTTATGGAAGTTAGAATTCAAGCCATTCATTTCGATGCAACAGAAAAACTTCAGGATTTTATTCAGAAGAAAACTGCTAAGTTAGAAAAGTATTGTGACGATATAAATAAAGTGGAGGTGTCATTAAAAGTTGTAAAGCCTGAAACTGCGATGAATAAGGAGGCTAGTATAAAAGTGCTGGTGCCTAATGGTGAATTTTTTGCAGAAAAGGTGAGTGATACATTTGAAGAGTCGGTTGATGTATGCGTAGATGCGCTTTCTAAGCAATTGACAAAATATAAAGAAAAACTACGCGGTAAATAAAAAAAAACACCGAAAGTTTTTGAGATTTAAAATAAATATCTAACTTTGCAGCCGCTTAACCATTCAAGGCGGAATGGTTGTGAAGTTAGATATGACAAGCCTCTTTAGCTCAGTTGGCCAGAGCACGTGATTTGTAATCTCGGGGTCGTTG
>CANPJW010000079.1 GCA_947574505.1 uncultured Bacteroides sp.
TATTCTAAAATTGTTGCTGACCAACCTGATTGTATTCGATTCGCTGAATAGTTACGCCTGCCATCATGTTCCTTAATGGAACTTAAAACTGTTAATCTGATTGTTGCCATAGTCGAATAATCAAAACACAATTCTACTATACAATTTTGTGCAAATATATACGCAGATTTATGTTTTTTTTATTCAGAACTGATTTTTTAGAAAAGAGAAACGCTGATTAAACAATTAATAATCAGCGTTTTATTTGAGAGCCGCTAGCCAGACTTGAACTGGCGACCTACGCGTTACGAATGCGTTGCTCTACCAACTGAGCTATAGCGGCATTTGCCTCTCGTTTACGGCGTGCAAAATTACAGCTTTATTTGAAAAAACAAAAAGAATCCGACATTTTTTTGAGTTTAAATTTTAAATCGACTTTTGTTGACTAAATCTAAAACTTCTCTTTATGGTCAAATTTCCCCTCATCAGTATAGTATTTCCACGTACCTTTAGGTTTGTTATTAGCATATTTCCCGCGAAGTTTCAAAGTACCATCTTCATAATATTCACGATGACGTCCATGCCGTTTCCCCTCCTTTACTTCCGACTCGCTCTTTAATGCTCCTTCAGGATAAAATTCCCGCAGAACATTTCCTTCAAACTTTTCGACATAGAAACGTTTCAGTTCACTCATCTGCTCTTTTTCTGTTTCGGCATCTTCATCCATTTCTTCATCATCTTCATCAATAGCAACTGAAACAACCGCATCCTTAGGTTCATAAGGTGTATAGTCCATAACATATTGCAAAGAAGCCGACCGACTATCCCCTATCACCTGCATAGTCCAACAAGGAAATGAAAACAAAACATCTTTATTAGATTGTATTTCATTCCATGTACTAACATTCATCATCGGCTTTAACTGAGAATAGAACTTATGTACGTCTGTATATAAGAAAATAGTAGAACTAGACTTCAAATATGAAAATGCATCCTTAAATCCTTGATTATTTTTTAGTAAATTCTTCTGCTCGTAATCCTCTACAAATGAAAGTAAAGAAGAAGCTTTATTACTAAAAACCACATAATCATCTACATAAGTGTAATATGGTTTCTCGAATTTATCAAATAATTTTCCGAAAAACAGGCGGAAGAAGCCCTTCATCTCAACATAATTGATCTCAAAATCCTTATAATTTACCGTCTTCACCTTAATCGGTGTACGCCACTTTATTTTCTTCTCTATAAATTCCATATTCTTGCGGGCATCTTTTATACTTTTAGCCTTGACGGCCAAAATAAGTTCAGGCTCACGCCCCAACAATCCCGGTTCGGATTGCGTAATGGCAAATTCACCTGACATCCAACTCAGAAAGTTATCCTCTAAAGAGATGCCGAATAATCCTTCAATCTTTTTTCTGGAACTCTGATAAGAGTCATACAACTGTTTATCATGTACAGAAAGTGCATTTTCCAACTCCTTCACAAAAGTCGCCGGATTATTGAAACCTATATTCGTATAAAGAGCGGTACGCCCGGAAAGAATTTCATGCGCTTTCATCTTATGTTTCCCCGAATTCAACAAAGCAACAACATAAGGATCGGCAGAATCTTTCCGCAAAGTATAACCTTTCACTTCTATTTTGTCTTCATTCGCATTCAAATAAAGACCGGCAAAATTCATAGAGTTGCTGAAGAGATCAATATATTCATTTCTTGCCCCTAAATAAATAGACATGAACTGAGGGACGCGCGCATAATTGATAAAGACTCTGACAAGTCCTTTACCCGAAACTAACTTTTCTGTTTCAATAAAAGACTGATTCAGCCCGATTTTAGGTCTGTTGCGTGAGTTAATAGCAGATTCAACAAGCGTAGATGTATAAGATCCCACTAAATGATTGTCCACAAAAGCAATGTAGAAAATATCACGCGTATCAGGATCACGCATTTCAAGTATATTGACGCCATTATGCATTCGGTTAGTAACCGTAAAACCACTCATCACTAATACCGTTTCAACCTGATCTTTCAATACATCCATCTTCGATGCTTTCTGCATATCCAGGATAAGCAGGAAATCCCAATTGGTGGCACGAGTCTTATGAAGTGAAATAAGCATATCCCGCTCTCCGACAAGAGACAATAACACTTTGTTACTTTTAACTACTGAATCAAGTTTTTCGACACTCGCTGTCACTTCCTCAAAAGATTTCGCTTTCTTCAGACATTGCCATGTCTCGCTTCCACTAAATTTTTCCCAGTCTTCAATCGGAGCTGATGACTGAATAATAAATGCGGCATCTTCGGGGACCAAATAAATCTGCTGGATATTGCGATCGGGCGAGATAAACAGATAAACGATGGAATATACAACATATACCACCAAAGCTAATCCTGCCGCAACTAAAATTCTCTTTACTATTTTCTGAATATTCTTTTTCTTACCGGACTCAGCATATTGTTCCTGCTGCCCATTATGTAATTCATCCATCATGTTCCGTTATTTAGTTGAGTGGCAAAATTACTAAAAAAAATGAAATTAATTCATTAGTTCTGATTCATTTAGCAAAATTATCCCGCAAAAGAGATTTTATAAAAGACAAAATAGTCCATATCAGTTTCTCCCTATTTTTATAAAATCTATTCTGAATAAATGATAATCTATTGACTGGTATGGCAAATAAATACTAACTTTACGGCATGAAAAAAAAATTCCAACTCGAAGTTCCGAAAGGAGCCGGCAAGATTTTACTTCATACCTGTTGCGCTCCCTGTTCGTCAGCTATCATCGAATGTCTGATGCAACATAATATTACACCTGTGATTTATTATTGCAATCCTAACATCTATCCACTGGAAGAGTATAACATAAGAAAGGATGAATGTACACGCTATGCACAATCTTTAGGACTGGAAATCATAGATGCCGATTACAACCATGAAGCCTGGCGATACCAAATGACAGGAATGGAGCAGGAACCAGAAAGAGGCGGACGTTGTCTGCGCTGTTTCAAAGTCCGTCTACTGGAGACTGCCCGCTATGCACACGAACATGGATTTTCCGTCATTACAACCACACTTGCTTCCAGTCGCTGGAAAAGTTTGGAACAGATAAATGAAGCCGGACAATATGCCATGGCAAACTATCCCGATGTCATATACTGGGAACAGAATTGGCGTAAAGGTGGACTTAGTGAACGCCGCATTGCCATCATTAAAGAATACAATTTCTACAACCAGCGATATTGTGGTTGCGAATTCAGTATGAGAAAAGAAGAATAAATCAAGCATACCATTATCACCAGCAAATCAATGAATCGGAGTAAAAAAGGTAAAAAAAGGAAATTATTCAAGAAGAAATCACGCTTTAATTATAAATTAGGATGGATAATCGCTCTCATTGCCCTTATCCCTATTATATATGGTGTCTATTTATATTGCCAACAAATCAGGAGTTCTCAAAAAGACGAGCCAAAAACAAATACATCACTTCAGGTTCTATCCAGCAAAGAACTGGCAATCCCGATATCGATGACTCCCCAACAAGAACAAATAATCCGCCACACCGGATATACCGTTTCCTATAATAAGGAGTTGAAACTTCCCAATTGGGTTTCTTATGAATTGACCCGAGAGGAAACAAAAGGAAAAGAAAAAAGAAACAACCGCTTTATAGCTGATCCGTTAGTAAAAGGAATAATTGCAACTAATGCAGATTATGCACGTTCAGGATATGACAAAGGACATATGGCACCGGCTGCGGATATGAAATGGAGTCCGCAAGCCATGAAAGAATCGTTCTATTTCAGCAATATGTGTCCACAACACCCACAACTGAACAGAAGAGGCTGGAAAAATCTGGAAGAGAAAATCCGGGATTGGGCGATAGCAGACAGCGCTATTATCATTATATGCGGCCCTATTATAACCAAGCAGCCAAAAACAATCGGGAAAAATAAAGTTGCAGTACCCCAACAGTATTTCAAAGTAATCCTCTCTCCTTTCGTCAGACCTATGCGGGCTATCGGCTTCCTGTTCAATAACAGACAAGCCTTGGAACCTCTTTCTACATATGCAGTAACAGTAGACAGCATTGAACGGCTTACCAATATGGATTTCTTCGCATCTCTGCCTGACGAAATAGAAAACAAAATTGAAGCAGAAGAGAATTACTTCCAATGGCCCAATTAACTAATATCCAACCTAACTAAAATTAAACAGAAAGAAACCGTCTCTATCCAAATTCTTTTTATCTTTGACGAACTTTTTAAACAGCTCAAAAGATGAACAAAAAAAAAAGAAACATTTTATTATCAATTCTGATTGGAACATTCCTTCTTTGTACCATCGCCGGAGGAACCGTTTATTATTATCTGTTTGCTCCTCAATTCCATCCATCTAAAACCGTTTACATCTATGTAGACCAAGACGATACCACCGATTCCATATATAACAAAATAAAGAAGTTCGGACATGTAAACAAATTATCGGGGTTTCACTGGATGGCCAAATATAAAGATTTCAAACAGAATATTCATACCGGACGCTATGCTATTCGCCCGAATGATAATGTCTACCATGTATATAGCCGCTTTTCCAGAGGATACCAAGAACCGGTCAACCTCACTATCGGAAGCGTCCGGACACTAGACCGCCTGGCACGAAGTGTTGGAAAACAGCTCATGATAGACTCCGCTGAAATTGCCAGCCAACTGTTTGATCCTTCTTTTCAAAGTAGAATGGGATACACAGAAACAACTCTTCCAAGCCTTTTCATACCAGAAACTTACCAAGTGTATTGGGATATGAGCGCAGAGGATTTCTTCAAACGCATGCAGAGGGAACACGAACGTTTCTGGAACAATGAACGTCTCGCACAAGCCACCGCCATCGGAATGACACCGGAAGAAGTTGGTACACTAGCTTCCATTGTTGAAGAAGAAACCAACAACAATGAAGAAAAACCAATGGTAGCCGGACTATATATCAATCGTTTACAGAAGGATATGCCTTTGCAGGCAGACCCCACCGTAAAATTTGCCCTGCAAGATTTTGGCTTACGCCGTATCACCAATGAACATCTGAAAATTAATTCACCCTACAATACCTATATCAATACCGGGCTACCGCCCGGTCCTATCCGCATTCCCTCAAAAAAAGGAATAAACAGTGTATTGAACTACACAAAACATAACTATATTTATATGTGCGCCAAAGAAGATTTCTCAGGAACCCATAATTTTGCGTCCAATTATGCCGACCATATGGCAAATGCAAGAAAATACTGGAAAGCACTGAATGAAAGAAAGATTTTCAAGTAAATTTGTGATAAAACAGACTGAAAATCCTATCTTTGCCCGATAGATTAACAAACTGTGAACAACACTAAATAAAAGAAATAGATATGAGCAAGCAACTCTTACTTGGCGATGAAGCCATTGCACAAGCTGCACTGGATGCCGGCCTCTCAGGTGTTTATGCCTATCCCGGTACTCCTTCAACTGAAATTACGGAATATATTCAAATGGCTCCTATAACGACCGAACAGAATATACACAACCGTTGGTGTGCCAATGAAAAAACAGCGATGGAAGCTGCGTTGGGTATGTCTTTCGTAGGCAAACGGGCATTAGTTTGTATGAAACACGTAGGTATGAACGTAGCTGCCGACTGTTTCGTCAATTCTGCCATCACCGGCGTGAAAGGTGGATTAATCGTGATAGCAGCAGACGATCCCAGCATGCACTCTTCTCAGAATGAGCAAGACAGCCGTTTTTACGGGGATTTTTCATTAATACCAATGTACGAGCCCAGCAACCAACAAGAGGCGTATGACATGATATATAATGGTTTCGAATTTTCTGAAAAACTAGGTGAACCTATTTTAATGCGTATGGTCACCCGCCTTGCCCACTCCCGTTCCGGAGTAGAGCGCAAAGAGCAAAAGCCACAGAACGGCATATCTTTCAGTGAAGATCCGCGCCAGTTCATCCTGTTGCCGGGAAACGCCCGCAAACGCTACAAAGTATTGCTTGCCCGCCAAGACGAATTCATCAAAGCGTCAGAAGAATCACCTTATAATACATACACAGATGGTCCTAACAAAAAACTGGGAATCGTAGCTTGCGGTATCGGCTACAACTACCTGATGGAAAACTATCCTGAAGGTTGTGAATACCCGGTACTTAAAATCGGCCAATATCCATTGCCCCAAAAACAACTGTACCAATTAATCGAATCTTGCGACGAAATCCTCGTTCTGGAAGACGGTCAGCCATTCGTAGAAAAGCAATTGAAAGGTTATTTAGGTATTGGCGTTAAAGTAAAAGGACGTTTAGACGGCACATTGTCACAAGACGGAGAGTTAAATCCCGACTCGGTAGCCCGTGCAGTGGGAAAAGAAAACAAAGCAGAATTCTGTATCCCCTCTATAGTAGAAATGCGCCCACCAGCACTTTGTGAAGGATGCGGACACCGTGATATGTACATCACGCTGACCGAGGTTCTTAAAGAAGAGTATCCTTCTCATAAAGTATTCAGCGATATTGGTTGTTACACGCTTGGCGCAAACGCTCCATTCAACGCTATCAACTCATGTGTAGACATGGGAGCTTCTATCACAATGGCAAAAGGTGCGGCAGATGGCGGTCTTTATCCGGCTGTAGCCGTAATCGGCGACTCTACTTTCACCCATTCAGGAATGACGGGATTACTCGACTGCGTAAATGAAAACGCCAATGTAACCATTATAATTTCCGACAACGAAACTACTGCCATGACAGGTGGACAGGATTCTGCCGGAACCGGACGCATTGAAGCTATCTGCGCAGGTCTTGGAGTAGATCCCACCCATATCCGCATAGTTGTTCCATTAAAGAAAAACTACGAAGAGATGAAGCAAATCATTCGCGAAGAAATCGAATATCGTGGTGTATCTGTCATTATCCCACGCAGAGAGTGTATCCAAACATTAGCACGCAAAAAAAGAAGTAAGTAAGCCATGAAAAAAGACATTATATTATCAGGAGTCGGCGGACAAGGAATTCTGTCCATCGCTACAGTAATCGGCAAAGCAGCCTTAAAAGAAGGACTTTATATGAAACAGGCAGAAGTACACGGAATGAGCCAGCGTGGTGGAGACGTTCAATCCAATCTTCGTATCAGCGACCAGCCGATTGCTTCCGACCTGATTCCTTCCGGCAAATGTGACCTAATCATTTCACTAGAACCCATGGAAGGACTGCGCTATCTCCCCTACCTCAGTTCTGATGGCTGGTTGGTGACTAACGAAACCCCGTTTATCAACATTCCCAATTATCCGGAATCAGACAAAGTGATGGCAGAAATCAATAAATTACCGCATAAAATTGTATTAAACGTAGATAAGGTAGCCAAAGAAGTAGGTTCCGCCCGTGTCGCTAATATCGTTTTACTGGGAGCAACCATCCCATTTCTCGGCATCAATTACGAGAAAGTGCAAGACAGCATTCGTGAAATCTTCCTTCGCAAAGGAGAAGCAATTGTAGAAATGAATCTTAAAGCATTGGCTGCCGGCAAGGAAATCGCAGAAAAACTGATGCAATAACAGGCATTACCATGAATACACAATACTGGGAAGAAGAATTAGAAACCATGAGTCGTGAGAAGTTGCATAAATTGCAACTTCAACGGCTTAAAAAAACAATCAACATAGCTGCAAACGCTCCTTACTACAAAGAAGTTTTCAGCAAACATGGCATTACCGCAGATAGCATACAATCATTGGATGACATCCGCAAAGTGCCTTTTACAACCAAATCTGATATGCGCGCCCACTACCCTTTCGGACTAGTGGCAGGCGATATGAGCAATGACGGTGTACGTATCCACTCTTCCAGTGGTACTACTGGAAACCCAACTGTGATCGTTCACTCACAGCACGACCTCGATTCTTGGGCCAACTTGGTGGCTCGTTGTCTGTATGCCGTAGGCATCCGCAAGACCGATGTTTTTCAAAACAGCTCAGGATACGGCATGTTTACAGGTGGGTTAGGTTTTCAATACGGAGCCGAGCGTCTTGGTTGTCTGACAGTTCCCGCTGCAGCCGGAAACAGCAAGCGGCAGATCAAGTTTATCAACGACTTTAAGACAACTGCCTTGCACGCTATCCCCAGCTACGCCATCCGCCTTGCTGAGGTTTTTCAGGAAGAAGGACTCGATCCGGCAAAAACAACACTGAAAACATTGGTTATCGGTGCCGAACCTCATACAGACGAGCAACGCCGGAAGATAGAACGAATGTTGGGCGTAAAAGCATACAATAGCTTCGGTATGACAGAGATGAACGGTCCCGGTGTCGCTTTCGAATGTCAAGAACAAAACGGAATGCATTTTTGGGAAGACTGTTATCTGGTAGAAATCATCGATCCCGAAACTGGTGAACCCATGCCTGAGGGAGAAATCGGAGAACTGGTACTCACTACTCTCGACCGCGAGATGATGCCCTTAATCCGCTATCGCACCCGCGATTTAACCCGCATTCTACCCGGGAAATGCCCATGCGGACGTACGCATATCCGCATCGACCGTATTAAAGGTCGCAGCGATGATATGTTTATTATCAAAGGAGTCAACATTTTCCCAATGCAGGTCGAAAAAATCCTGGTACAATTCCCCGAATTAGGCAGCAACTACCTAATCACTCTAGAAACTGTAAACAACCAGGACGAAATGATTGTCGAAGTAGAACTGAGCGAACTCTCCACTGACAACTATATTGAACTGGAAAAAATCCGCAAGGACATCACCCGTCAATTGAAAGATGAAATTCTGGTTACGCCAAAAGTGAAACTGGTAAAAAAAGGCTCTCTTCCGCAAAGTGAAGGAAAAGCCGTTCGCGTGAAAGACTTACGAAACAACAAGTAAACTATTAAAATTATATTGCTGTCCGGTAAAACTTTGACATGATAGGAAATGGACTATTTTTATCT
>CANPJW010000080.1 GCA_947574505.1 uncultured Bacteroides sp.
TCGGCTGAAAAACAGCCGATAAAATTGTCGTGGCGGAAAATAGAATGATTACATTGGTATAAGTTCCTTGGTGAATTTCCTGAAACTTCGGTGTTGTTGAAAAAATAATTTTAATGGTTTCTTTAAAAATATGAAATCACTGCTGGGCACTTAGTCCCAGCTGATTTTCAATTGTTTATAATTTAGTTCTTTGACATTTTTGTAATCACAATAGGTAAGTATCTCTCTTACAGGTGTTTTATCCAGTAGAGAAAAGCTCAAAATTTGTAGAATTTCGTAGATTGGACGGTTGACTTTCAATTTGTAAGTGACAATGGCAACCAGACAGTATGTTATGACGGCACAGTACACTTGTGTCTTGACTGCATTCATCGTGGTGCCCTAAAAAGATTTTACTTTCAGGTGTTGCTTTATCCATTTGAAAAATAGTTCCACCTGCCAACGGTTCTTATATAGCAAAGCAATTTCCTCTACTGAGAGTTCCATGTTGTTGGTGATGAACACAAATTCTCTCTCCAGTTCTTCATCGTAGTATTTAACCCGCCTGAGTTTGTCTGAATATGTTTTGAGCGATTTATACGTTTCAAGCATTCCAATCTGATCACATTTTATTCCGGTTGTTTTATCGACTTCACGGGAATACATTCTACGGAATCTCATATTATCCTTTGCACGTGTAACGAAGTAAGCACCACAGGTGTGAAGCTTATGCAAACGGGTGAAGTCAACATATCCTTTATCCATGATATAGAAACTTCCCTTTTCATAACTCAACTCATCCAGCATGTTTACGGCATGTACTTTAGCATTGGTTACCAGTACGACTGTCGGTATGGAAGTTTTTACATCATACAAGGTATGAAGTTTGATGCCTCCTTTGTATTTCCTAAATTCTGCCCACCAAAAAACATTCAGACAAAGGTCTATGGTGAAGGAATCAAAGGCATAAACATTACCGTCAACTTTCACCTCAAAGTCATTTTTGTTGTAGCTATTACGGGCTTCCGCAATCAGGGTATAAGCAAATTCTTCGTAGATACGATAATCTCTATTCCGGTTTGCTTTCCCCAGATTGGTACGGCTAACTGTTGCACCGAATCCCAAGTGATAATACTTGTTCTTGTGTGCCTCGAGGCTGAGCATAAGGTCACGCATACTGTCTCGGGCGGTCAGTTGTCCGAAAACCATGCACAGCATCTGATTCCAACAGGTGAATGTTCTGATTTTCTTATTCCCGGAATACTTCTCTACCAAGCGGTCAAAGACACGACGGGGAAGAAAATCTGTAAGTTGAGCGAAGATATATTTGCCTTGATTCATTGTTTTGAGCTTTTAGGCAAAGCTAAAACAACTTTTCAATTCAAATCGTCACGCTCCAAAAAAACACATAACTATGCGATTATCAAAGATTTCAAAGAACGATGTTTAATTTAAAGTGCCCACTAGTGAAGAAAAAAAATAAAGCAGAACGTTTCTTCAGTAGAAGATGTATCTCAATTGGAAATACATTTGGCGAATTTGCGTTATGTTTATGATTCGCATGAATTTTATGTAGATGATCGAAAAATTCAGGTTCGTCCTCAATCTGCATCTTTGCTTTTGTTATTTCTGAAAGCTCCATATTATACTGTGAGTAAAGAAGAGATTATTTCATGTTTATGGAGACAGGGGGATAGTAACGCGGGAGATAGGGTACGTCGTGCACTGTCTGATTTACGGGCATTCTTTCGGGAGAATTCTGTGAATTTGTCTATTGAATCATCAGGTAATGTCCATTCTTTGGCTGTCCTAAAACGCTGATTCTCAAATGAAAACTGTTTGTGGGAAATTTCTCACAGCAGTTCTCACAATTTCTCACAAACAAAATTTCCCAGATTCTAACCAAATGTCTACTTTTGACGAAAACAATTAATTTATATCATAGTATGAAAAGGTATTTGAAATTTGGAATTTTTTCTTTAGTTGTGTTTGCTTCTGTTTTCTTTTCCAGGAAGGCGGAACGAAGTAATGTACAAAATGTTATTCTATTGAATAATGTGGAAGCATTGGCTGCCGGTGAAAATCCTACAACTAGATGTATTGGCACTGGTTCTGTGGATTGTTCTTTAAATCATGAAAAAGTAAAGTATGTTTTCGAACCATTTATATTGGAATGGTAAGCTTCTACTACTAATATTAGTAGTTGGACTATTATCTTCGTGCTCACAATCTCAAAAAGCTTTTTTGGCTGATAAGTATTCAGATTTTCCGAAAGAGAAAGAATTAAGAGGAGAAGTAATAGAGCTTGATACAGCCTTGTTCCGCTATCCTTTTCGGATACGGATAAAAGGGGATAAAGCCATTGTAATGGATTTGCATGGTTCCGAATATTATGGGCACTTATTCCAATACCCAAGTTTTCGGTATCTATCTTCTTTTGGTAGACGTGGAGATTCTCCTACGGAAATGCTGTCAATGGAAAACTTTCGTTTTCATAACCATAAAGTATGGACGTTGGATGCCAACAAAAGCGAATTAACTAGGTTAGATTTTTCTTCATCCGGTGATTCACTGCTTCGTGAGGAAACGGTAACATTGGATGAAGATATACTTCGACCGCTTGATTTTGCCATATATAATGATACGACATTTGTCATTCCTGACTATTCAGGTGAGAGCCGTTTTTTGAAGGTTAATTGTAAAGGTAAACTTATAGAGAAGATAGGCGCTATACCTACAACGAATGAGAAAACTTTGCAAGAAGCCCGTCCGGCATTAGCGCAGGCATGGCGTAGCTTTTTAGATTATAATCTCCATAATGGCGTTTTAGCTGCTGTCACTCAACTGGGAGAGGTGGTTGAAATCTATAATTTAAAAGATAGTACTCATGTTGTTCGTATCGGTGAGCATGACGAACCTGAATTCAAAGTATCTGATGGATATGGTATACCGACGGGTATTATGGGATTCAGTGATGTCCAAGTAACAGATAGTGCCATTTATGCGGTGTTTCATGGAACGCCCTTTAAGGAGATAGCGAGACAAAGCGGAAGCATTCCTGACGGAGGAAAATACATTTATGTATTTAGTTTGCAAGGAGAGCCGCTATGTAAATATGTGCTCGACCATTATATATATGGTATTTGGGTAGATGAAGCTACTAAAACAATAATGGCGACAGATGTAAATAGCGATCAGCCAATACTAAAATTTAACTTTGGTAGCGTATGAGAGAATTAACATGATTAAAGGAGCAGAATGATGCGTTTGTTCATCTTGGCGGATTTGCTTACATATCATCTGCTCCTTAACCCCTAAAAAGAAAGGAGGTTATTTAGATACAAACATAAGAATAAAAAATTAATGTAGCAAACTGTTGCTATTCTGTTGAAATGATAGATACAGAAGAAAAAGAAATTTTATTTACTGAAAATTATAGAATAATGAAAAAGAAAGTAATGGGCATTATTGCCGTTATTGCTATCGCTGCTGTAGCAGGATACAATGTATATACTTCGCAGAATGATGTGAAGTTATCTAATTTGGCTCTTAATAATGTGGAAGCTTTGGCAGGAGATACAGAATGGGGTACATATTATTGCAGAATGAGTCCTTGGACATGGGAATGCAAGAATACTGTATATGGTACGGTATGTTATTGTAATATGTAAATATAGATTGTAGTAATGGCTGTCTAAAGACTTGTTGAGGTATCTAAATATATGCCTAAAAAAGTCTTTAGACTCCTTAGGTAGGTTCTTCTAAAATGGTAGGTCATGTATAAATTAAGTAGTTTATTGATATTGTTTTTTCTTTTCTCATGTGGTTCTCCTAAAGAGGATTCATATATTTTAGAAGCAAGTAATGATTCGCTTGTTTTCGATTTGAATCCTCAAACCTCTATGTTTATAAAAGCTCTATTTCCATATACGGACGAGAAAGGTAGGGAATATTTAACATTTCAAAATAATATAGAACCTGAGATTTTATGGTATGATATGAAGTCGCAAGAATATATTAAAACTACTAAAATTGATAAGGAAGGTGAAAATGGTATTAGTAATTTTGTAGGATATTATATATATTCTGATGATGAAATTTATATACCTGAAGGGATGAGAAATACGATAAATGTGATTGATAAAGATGGAAAGATTCATCGAAAGATTGTTTATGATAAAACTACTCAAGGAAAATCTACAATTCCATTCAATTGTTTATCTTTTCCTTATACTCCTATCTATATGATTAATGGTAAAATGTATTTACCACAATCCCCTAATATGGGACTAGGTGATCGGATTGTGGAAGATAGTCCTGTTACTTTAATTCTTGATTCTATAAAACATTCATTAACAGAATTCGAATTGAGATTCCCAAAAGTAAGATCATCTGTGGAATTAAGAGGGAATACATTAGGTATAGAGATGAGTTATAGTCAAGTTTATGATGGAAAGAATTTCATTTATTCTTTCTTTTTTGATGAAAATCTTTATATTGTATCCCCGGATGGAAAAGTTAGAAATCAAGTAAAGACAAGAAGTAAATATGTTGATGAAATTTATAATGAGAAAAAAGTTCCAGGAGATATAACGGAACTTGTTAGAACCTTGTGTACAATTCCAATGTATGGTAATTTGATATATGATAAATATAGAGATGTATATTATCGTTTTGTTTATCCAGAGACAAAATTAGAGAATGATAATTATATGGATATTTGGCAATTAGGAAGGACGAAGTTCTCTATTCTAATTTTAGATAAAAATTTTGAGATATTAGGTGAAACTCTATTTCCAGAAAATATCTATGCATCCAATCTTTTTTTCATTCGAAAAGATGGCCTTTATATTAGTACTAGTTTCTTTAAGAATCCTACTTTTAGCGATGATAAGTTATGTTTTCGTAGATTTGATTTAATTCAGACAAAAAAATGAAGAAAGGGTATATTGTTTTATTTGTAATATTTACATTTTCATTTTTATTCTCTTGTAAAGAATCAGCATCTGACCGGATTGCTCGCTTAGTCACAGAATGGGATAGTCGAGAAATTATTTATCCCAATAAAATGTATTTTACAATATTAGGAAGGGATACAATTCAAAAAGAAATTATGAATAGTAAATATTCGATTATTACATACGTTGATTCTGTAGGCTGTACTAGTTGTAAATTGGCATTAAGTAGATGGCTAAAGTTTATAGCTGAATTAGATACGATAACAGAGTCATCAGTGCCAGTTCATTTCTTTTTGAATCCCTCAAATAAAGATGAAGTAATTAAAATATTTGAACATAATCAGTTTGATTATCCAGTTTGCTTAGATGAAAAAGACTCGATTAATATATTGAATAATTTTCCTCAGGATATATTTTTTCAAACTTTTTTGTTAGATAAAGATAATAGAGTGATTGCTGTTGGAAACCCTGTACTTAATCCGAAAATTAAAGATTTGTATTTCAACATTCTTTTAAATAAAAGCGGTCGGGAAAAAGCGAAACAAGTTCCTTTAACAAAAATAACAATTTCTGAGCAAACGATAGATATGGGTAATTTCTCATGGGAAGTTAGTCAAGAAAAAGAAGTAACAATAAAAAATGTTGGTGATTCCCCATTAGTTATAGATGAGGTATCAACTTCGTGTGGGTGTCTAACTATAGAATATAATAAAAAACCTGTATTACCCCAAGATAGTACTTGTATTAAAATAAGATATCAAGCAGAGTATCCTGAATATTTTAATAAAACTATTACTGTCTATTGTAATGCAGAAGGTGCTCCGCTGAAATTGAGAATTAGTGGAAATGCGAAATAAAGTTGAATTAGGTGTTTGTTTCAAATGGGCAACTAAACAATTAAAATCATAGTTGAGCTGTCTTTTCAAAATGGTGGAGCCTATGATTCTTGTAAAATTGATAGGGAAAATGAAATGTATAAAGAATAAAATTTTGCTATTAGGCGGAATATTGATGTTTTTATTATTATCCTGCCGAACAGGTACTAAGGAAACTATTCGGGTGGAAAATATCATCTGTCAATCTTTTATTAGTGAAGATGATTATATGATAGGGGGAGTTAAAGAGATGGCATTATCGGATTCGATTTTAGCAGTTATGGATCCTAAATCCGACTCTATGTTGCTCTTTTTTAATGTAAAAGCCGGAAAATATTTGGGAAAGGCCGCTAAGCGTGGACAAGGTCCATCTGAATTTACTGTACTTTCTTCTTTAGAATCACATAATGAAAGTTCGTTTTCATTTTACGATATAAATAGAAAAACGTTTTATTATACAAATTCAACAACCGCAGGCACTGTGCGGTTTACTCCTGCTTTTCGTGTTGACAGTGGATTGCCACTTGAAGTTCATCCTATGGCTAACGGGAAGTTTATAGCTCCTGGTATTTATGAAAAATACAGGTATTGTGTGTTGGATTCCAATGGACAGGTGCATAGTACGTTTGGGGAATGGCCTTATAGGGATGAGGATGAAAAGAATGTTTCCGGCATTGTTCGTTCGCAGGCTTATATGTTTGGTATAGCGTCCTCTCCTTCAAAAACGAAATTCGTCGCTTATCTTATGTCAGCGGATATGCTGTCTTTCTTTTGGTGCTTCGAGAGATTCGCCACTCGTTTATTTGTGGGCTACATGCTCGGAAGATTATGTGTACCTATTGTATTCCGGAAAAAATTTCCGTCAGAATGCTTTGGCGTCATTTTCAGGTGATATGATATATGTATATAATTGGAATGGTGATAAAATGGTAAATAAAAAGTATGGCTCATGCATAAATCAAGCAGTTTGTTGATATTGTTCTTTCTGTTCTCGTGTAGTTTTCCGAAGAAGGATTCTTCGTTGGATTATGCCTTGCAAAGATCCGGCGACAACCGTAGGGAGCTGGAAAAAGTACTGGAACATTACCGGGACAGCGGCTTGAAGTATGATGCCGCCCGTTTTCTGATAGAGAATATGCCTGCCTGCTACGGTAGTGATTGCCGGTCCTTGGACGCGCTCCGGCCGCTTTATCAAGATTATGATTCGATTAATCGCATGTATGACTTCCGTACACCTTCGGAGTGGGGCAAAAAGATAGACGGTTTGTATGGAAAATATCACTACTTGCTTCACCGGGCTTATGAATCGGAAGATTTATGCGCAATGAAATCGAATTACCTGATACGGGAGATAGACCGTTCGTTCGATGCCTGGAAGCGGAATGTATATGCATCGGAATGCTCTTACGAGGACTTCTGTGAATATGTCTTGCCATACCGCCGTCTGAACGGACTGGTGGCGGACCATGCCCGAGACACGTTTTATCATCGTCACGCAGGGAAGTATTATGTCCGGAAAGGAAAACAATGGATGTCTGAGACGGACTCTTTGCTTTATGAATACAGACACCTGACGCATTCCGCCTTTTGGGGGGCGCAGATACCGGTATGGAACGCGGAAACATTCGAATATCTTCGTCATGGATTATGTATCCATCGTTGTTGGTATAACTCGCTTCTGCTGTCTGCTTTGGGGATGCCTGTTGCCATTGATTTTGTTCCTGCATGGGGGAACCGCAACAATTCCCACACCTGGAACGTATTGCTGTTGCATGGGCAGTCGTACGCATTCGAGGCTTTTTGGGACAACGACCGCTGGAAATACAAGCGCATTTACAACAACCGTGTTTCTGACAGTTCCTGGGGGAGGTTCCGTTTGCCGAAAGTCTACCGTCACACCTATTCCAATCATCCGGAGGGTCCTGCGGCAGATGCAAATGTGGAAAGGAGCGACATTCCCGCCCTTTTCCGGAATGTAAAGAAGGTTGACGTTTCCGCCGAATATTTTGAGACGCAGGATGTTACCGTGACGTTGACGGAGGTCGCTCCCGATAATGCGCGTTATGTCTATTTGGCCGTATTCGGTTATCAGCGGTGGCATCCGGTGCAGTGGGCAAAGATTGAAAAGGACGGGACGGCAACTTTCAAAAACATGGGTAAGGACATTGTTTATTTGCCTGTCTACTTTAAGGACGGGGTGCTTTTGCCCGCCGCATCTCCTTTCAAGTTGGATGCTGACGGATATATGCGCCTTTTGGCGGACGATGGTAAAAGAGGAAATGTATGCCTGCGTATTTTGACCGGCTCCTCAGCTCATGATGTGAATAGGGAAAATCTGAACATGATGCGCGGAAGCCGTTTTGTCAGTCTGACCGATGGAAAGCCGCAAACGGAAATCTGTTTATGGAGCGACCCGTTGGAATTGAAGATGAATAAGAGAATGCTGCCTGCCCGGCCTGCTTGTCGCCATATACGCATGTACCTTCCTACGGACACGCTTTCTGTGGGCGAGATTGCTTTTTATACGGATAAAGGGCGCATTCCTTCGGTGAAGGTCTTGTCGGATGTCATCCCTTTGTCTGTGTCTGAGGGTGCCGATAGATTGACAGACGGGATGGAAGCTGCCACTTGCAGAGGAAAAGTGCCGGGTCGGTTTGTCGATTTTGATTTGGGCGGCTTTTTTCAATTGACGGCGATAGGGATATATCCTTATCTGGACAGTCAGATTCGGGAGGATTGCAATTATACGCTGCAATATTGGGACGGAGAATGGAAGTCGAAGGAAACCGGGCAAGGGACCGCTTGCGGTTGGCTGGAATTTAAGGATGTTCCTTTGAATGCGTTGATGATGTTGAAGAACTTGAAGTGGAAAGGCGCTACTGCCGAGCGTATTTTTATCTATGAGGATGAAAGCTTCTGTTGGGAGTAAGGTTGATATTGAACGAGTGAATGGCAAATGAATGTGATAAAGAAGATAATAGCGAAATTTGTAGACCTTGCGTTTTATATGTTTTTGGGGGTAGTAGTTCTATTCTTGATGCAACTGTTCTGCTTTACTTCATTCAGGATACCTTCGGACTCTATGG
>CANPJW010000081.1 GCA_947574505.1 uncultured Bacteroides sp.
TTAGGGCAAAGATACTAATTGTTGAGAAGCCCACATGATTTTATCGGTGAGCCGATTTCCACCCGCTCACTGGAGATTTACTTGGGAGCGATGGAGAAAAGACAAAAAAAGCTGTCAGAAAACACTTCCCGACAGCTCTGATTATATATATCTTTAAGATATTCTCAATCCATCATCAACGTTGTCCCAATTGCGAGTCAACAAAGAAGATTCCTGCATCACCGACTTTCTTGAGTTTATCAACAATACCCTGTGCGGTAGCCTCTTCTTCTACCTGTTCGCGAACGAATCCCCACAGGAAATCTTGAGTAGCCTTGTCTTTTTCAGCAGCAGCCACGTCTACCAGCTTATCTATCAATTGAGAAACATGACATTCATGTTTGTAAACGTGTTCGAATACTTCCAGCGGAGTGCCCCAACCGTTAGGTACCACATCTATTTTATCCACTTTTGCAGTACCTCCACGTTTGATAACATAATCTGCCATAGCATAAGCATGTCCCATCTCTTCTTGGGATTGCTTTTTCATCCAATGAGCAAAACCGCTGAAACCTTCTTTCTCAAAGTAGAAAGACATTGCCAGATACAGGTTAGCGGACCACATTTCAGCAGTAATCTGTTCGTTAATTGCATTCTGTAATTTTTCTGAAATCATAATCGTATTTTTTATTAAGTTGTTAATGTAGTTTCTTTTTGAACTCATTACAAAAATAATACGCTTTCAGTTAAGATTGTTGCATGTACCCTGCATTTTTAAACTACATTCACATTTTGATTGTAATGGTTCATTGTCCACTTACACCAATTCGTCGGAAATATATCCTTTCGGCAGTTCACGACAATTGTATCCAGAAGCCATTATTTCACCGTATGCGCCTGCCGAACGAAGGGCTATCAAGTCGCCGCGCTTCACTTTGTTCAGGTCAATTGCCTTGCCGAAAACATCGGACGATTCGCAGATAGGCCCTACTACGTCATAAGCCTCTATCGGTTCTTCAGAGGTAATATTTTCCATTTTATGATAAGCCTGATATAATGCCGGACGAATTAAGTCGGTCATACCGGCATCAAGGATAGCAAACTTCTTCTTTGCGCCTTGCTTCACATACAAAACTTTAGAAATCAACGTACCGCACTGACCGACTACCGCACGTCCTAATTCAAAATGTAAAGTCTGGTAAGGACGCAGCTTCAATTGTCCGGCGTAGGTAGCAAAGTAATCTTTGAAATTCGGGATAGCCTGACGGTTGGGATGCCCGTAATCAATACCGAGTCCGCCGCCTACATTGATATGTTCTACTAAAATATGACGGGCTTCAAGTTTATCCTGCAATTCGTTGACACGATTACAGAGAGCTACAAAGTCACCCATATCAAGAATCTGCGAACCTATGTGGAAGTGCAGTCCTATGAATTTGACATTCTTCATTTCCTGAGCCACATCGATCACCTTATCCATATCCTGCATGCTGATACCGAATTTATTTTCTGCCAGTCCGGTAGTAATATTGGCATGAGTATGTGCACCGACATCAGGATTGATACGGAAAGCCACATTGGCAACTTTATTTTGGGCGGCAGCTAATTCATTGATTACTTCCAGTTCGGGGATAGACTCGACATTGAAACAGAAGATACCATATTCCAATCCGAGATTGATTTCCCAATCAGCCTTGCCTACTCCGGCAAAAACAATTTTGCCGGCAGGGAATCCGGCACGAATAGCAGCGCGGATTTCTCCACCACTCACACAGTCGACTCCCATTCCGCCCTCACGGATAATGGTAAGTACCTTCGGGTTGGCATTGGCTTTAACAGCATAATGCACTGAATAATTAGGATATTTGGCAACCTCATGGTTTATAGCCGACAATGTATCACGCAGCACTTTGGTATCGTAATAATAGAAAGGGGTCTGCAAAGTGCGGAATTTATCAATTGGAAATATTCCTTTCATAATTCGGAAAACTTGTTTAGTTAGTTAAAAAGAGCGCTTTTATCAGTTCAGTAAAAGCGCTCACATTATTTGTGGAATTATTGGTTGTTGAAAAGCATATCGCTCAGCGATTGCAATGCCCTCTTCTTGTCACACTCACGGATGAGGAAAGAAATATTGTAATTACTTCCACCAAAAGAAATCATTCGTACCGGAACATCACGCATCGCATCAAGTGCTTTGGCTTCAAAGCCAACGTTCTCCCATTCCAAATCACCTACAACACAAATAATACACATCTCTTTGTCAACGGTTACTGTTCCGTATTTTTTCAGATCGTCCAGAATCTCGTTCAGATGCTTCGTGTTATCGATTGTTACAGATACACCTACTTCTGAAGTACAGATCATGTCGATAGACGTCTGATAGCTTTCGAAGATCTCGAATACCTTGCGCAGGAAACCGTGGGCAAGTAACATACGGCTGGATTTGATTTTGATAGCCGTAATGTTTTCCTTCGCTGCTACTGCCTTGATTTTACCTTTTTCCGTATCGTTGGAAATCAGCGTGCCGGGAGCTTCCGGGTCCATGGTGTTCAACAGACGTACAGGGATATTGGCATATTTGGCAGGCTGGATACAGGTGGGATGCAGGATTTTTGCACCGAAGTAAGCCAACTCGGCCGCTTCTTCAAAATGAAGCTGACGAACCGGGGATGTCTTGTCGACAACACGCGGGTCGTTGTTATGCATACCATCGATGTCTGTCCATATCTGGATTTCGGAAGCGTGTACAGCAGCACCAATCAGGGATGCGGTGTAGTCGCTACCACCACGTTGCAGGTTGTCTATCTCGCCGTAAGCGTTGCGGCAGATGAAACCTTGCGTAATGTAGATTTCTACATCCGGATAGAGATCAAGCTGTGCGCGCAATTTATCCTTAATATATACAGGATCCGGTTCTGCGTTCTTGTCAGTACGCATGAATTCCAAAGCCGGAAGCAACACAGACTTCACACCACATTCCTGCAGATAGAAGTTTACCATGGCCGTAGAAATAAGCTCTCCCTGTGCCAAAACCACTTTCTCTTCAAACAAAGTAAAAAGGTCTTTCGTATAGGAGCGGATGTAGTCGAAGTGGGATTTGACAACTTCAAGACCTTTCTGTTTATATTCCTGAGTGGCGAAAAGCTCATCAATGTGCTGTTTATATTTTGCTTCCAGCTTATTGATAATCTCGTTGGCACCCTCCGGATTCTTCTTATACAGATAGTCCGAAATTTCCACCAATGTGTTTGTCGTGCCTGACATAGCAGAAAGGACAACAATCTTCTGTTCACCATCGGTAATCAATTTGGCTACTTCCTTCATGCGCTGAGCAGAACCTACGGAAGTTCCTCCAAACTTTAAAACTTTCATTTTCGTTACTGTTTTAGTTATCTATATTTAAATCTATTTCTATTGTTCTCTGCCGGGGCATGTATTCGGCTGTCACATCTACAATCTGATGGTCGGCACAACGGTATACCCTGCCCGGATACTCTTTCAGCAATTGCAGATTGTGTGTCGTCATCATTACGGACGAACCGGAACCACAGATATTGTGCAACAATTCAACAATGGACTTTCCGGTTTCCACGTCCAGATTTCCGGTCGGTTCATCTGCCAGAATAATAGCGGGAGAGTTGAGTACGGCACGTGCAATCACAATGCGTTGTTGCTCACCACCGGAAAGCTCGTTCGGGAGCTTATAACCCTTGTTGGACATTCCCACCAGCTGAAGCACCTCTTCAATGCGGTCTTGGATTTCCTGTTTGTTTTTCCAGCCTGTGGCACGAAGTACAAATTCCAGATTATTATATACAGTCCGGTCTGTAAGCAACTGAAAATCCTGAAAGACAATGCCTAATTTCCGGCGCAATTGCGGAATATGCTTACGTTTGATAGAACGCATGTCATAACCTAACACTTCCGCTTCACCGTCAATTATGTCCAGTTCGCCATACAAGGTCTTGAGCAGACTCGTTTTTCCCGAGCCTACTTTTCCGATCAAATAGACGAACTCTCCTTTGTGCAATTCCAGATTTACATCGCTTAGCACACAGAGTTCCTGTTGATGGATTTCTACGTTCTTATATTGAATCAACGCCTCGTCATCCATACCGACTCTTGTTTCATTTTTTAATTTTTAAATATTAATTGTTCAATGTTTCTTCCATGTACTGCTGTGTCTTTCCTGCAATTCACGTGCAAGATCTTCGAGACGATAGCCTTTTGAAGTAAGCAATACAATCAGGTGGTAAATGAGGTCAGCTCCTTCGTAAATCAGGCGGTCGTCTGTTCCGTTGGTTGCTTCGATGACTGTTTCTACGGCTTCTTCACCTACTTTTTGAGCCATCTTATTGATTCCCGACTGAAACAGACTGGTAGTATAAGAACCTTCGGGCATTTCTTCATGACGTTTGTCAATGAAATCTTGCAATGCTTTCAGGAACATAACCGGTTCTTCGTTTTTCTCACCCCAGCAAGTATCTGTACCTGTATGGCATACGGGACCTACCGGATTCGCCTGTATCAGTAGTGTATCATTGTCACAATCGGCTTTGATAGAAACTACGTGAAGGAAGTTACCGCTTTCTTCGCCTTTTGTCCAAAGACGATTCTTGGTGCGGCTGAAGAAAGTAACTTTTCCGGTTTCTACCGTTTTATCATAAGCTTCTTTATTCATGAAGCCCAGCATCAGGACTTTACGTGTCTCGTTGTCCTGTATGATAGCCGGAACGAGTCCGTTCATTTTATCGAAATCCAATTCCATTTTTATATAAGTTCCAATTACTATTTCAAATTACAATTATGAGCTATTCGCCTATGAAGTTTTTTGCAGATATCTTATTCTATTTATCTAAATAGATTATTCATCCGCATGGAAACCTGGCCGGGGTGCCTCCCCCCCCTAATGGTAATTCCTTCGCCGCAAAGATACAATTTTAATTCGGTAATTTTAATTTCTCCGAAGTGAAAAACACTGGCAGCCAAGGCGGCATCTGCTTTTCCTTGTAAAAACACATCACGGAAGTGCTCTTTGCAGCCCGCCCCGCCCGAAGCTATGATAGGAATGGAAAGCTGATCCGCCAAAACAGCAAGTGCATCATTTGCATAACCGGCCTTTACACCATCGTGATTCATGCTTGTGAAGAGAATTTCTCCCGCTCCACGCTCCTGGGCTTCTTTTGTCCATTCGAACAGGTCTTTATCCGTTTCAATACGGCCTCCATTCAAGTAACATTTCCAACCATTTTCGGTTTGTTTGGCATCTACCGCCAACACACAAACCTGCGAACCGAAATTCTTTGCAATTTCGTCAATCAGTTGCGGATTGCGGATTGCGGAAGAGTTGATAGAAATCTTGTCAGCTCCGGCATTGAGCAGACGGTCTACATCGCTTAGTTCGTTGATGCCGCCACCTACGGTAAACGGGATATTGATATTAGCAGCAATCCGTTTTACCAATTCCGTGAAAGTCTTGCGTCCTTCATGACTTGCAGTGATATCCAGGAAAACAAGTTCATCGGCTCCTTGTTCACTGTAAGCCCGCCCCAACTCTACCGGATCACCGGCTTGGCGCAAATTGACAAAATTTGTTCCTTTCACGGTTTGCCCGTCTTTTATATCCAGACAAGGTACTATTCTTTTTGCTAACACAATCCTATTTTATTTATTGTTCAACAATTTATAATCTATATCCCTGAAGTTTGATTATTTATCTATATCCCTAAAGTTTAATTATTTATCTCCTCTTATAATAAGAAAGCAACCATTTATAATACAAACTGCCATTTTATTCCGGTACGCTAATTATAAAAAGATTCTCAAATCTTTTAGGGTGATATGTCCTTCGTACAATGCCTTGCCGAAAATTACTCCGGACACTCCGGCTTCGTTCAAGGCAATAATGTCATCGACATTACTTACTCCGCCACTGGCCATCAGATAGAGGTCGGGAAATTTCTCCAGCATCTCCTTATATAAATCAATGGAAGGTCCACTCAGCATCCCGTCACAACTGATGTCTGTGCAGATTACTTTTCGTATACCTTTCTCCATATAATTTTCAAGAAATGGAAAAAGTTCACAGGCACTTTCGTCTTTCCAACCATTGACGGCTATCTTATGATCTTTTACGTCTGCCCCCAAAATAATTCTCTCGCTTCCGTACACGTCAAGCCAATGACAGAACAGTTCGGGGTCTTTCACGGCAATGCTGCCACCCGTCACCATTTGTGCACCGCTTTCGAAAGCAATTTTCAAGTCTTCATCACTCTTTACTCCACCACCAAAATCTATTACCAAAGAAGTACGGATAGCAATCCGTTCCAACACCCGATAATTGACTATATGATGAGAAGCGGCCCCATCCAAGTCTACCACGTGAAGCCTGCGAACACCGTTCGCTTCAAACTCCTTGGCAACTTCCACCGGATTTTCGTTATATACTTTCTTACTGTCGTAATCTCCCTGGGAAAGGCGTACGCACTTTCCGTCAATAATATCAATGGCTGGAATAATTTCTATCATCTATTATTTATTTGCTAAAAGTTTATTATAAACGATGAACGAGTTTATTATAAACGATGATGGAGTTTATTATAAACGATGAACGAGTTTATTATAAACGATGATGGAGTTTATTATAAACAGCGACATTGTTTATCATAAACAGCGATATAGTTTATATTTATAGATTCAAAAAGTTCATCAGAATCTTCTCTCCCGTCTTACCGCTTTTCTCCGGATGAAACTGGGTAGCATAAAAATTGTCTTTATGCAAGGCGGCACTAAAGGGGTGAATATAATCAGTTGTAGCAGCAGTAAAGTCACAGGCAGGCACATAAAAGCTATGTACGAAATAGACGAACTCTTCTTCGGTGAATCCTTCAAAGAGTTTGCTGTTCGTGCTCCCAATGGTATTCCATCCCATGTGCGGAACTTTATCCTCGTGCTTCTGCGGAACAAAACGTTTCACGTCCACATCAAAGATATTCAAACAATCAACCGCTCCTTCTTCAGAATGCCGACACATCAACTGCATGCCGAGGCAAATTCCCAATACAGGCTGACGGAGATTCTTTATCAATTCGTCCAGCCCTGTCGCTTTCAGGTGTTTCATGGTAGTCTCCGCCTCTCCCACTCCGGGGAAAATAACTTTATCTGCCGACTGGAGTTCTTCCTTATCGGCAGTAATCACCGCTTCCACGCCCAACCGCTTCAAAGCATAATCCACAGAACGAATATTGCCGGCATTGTATTTTACAACTGCTACTTTCATCAGCTAAATATTACTGTTTTATTTTTATAAGCCAAAACTTTACGTTCGATATGCTTCTGTACGGCACGCGAGAGGACAATCTTCTCCAAATCCTTTCCTTTATTTACAAGGTCTTCGATAGAGTCTTTATGAGTGATACGCACCACGTCTTGTTCGATAATCGGACCTGCGTCCAGTTCGGTCGTTACATAATGACTGGTTGCACCGATAATCTTCACTCCTCTTTGGAAAGCGGCATGGTAAGGCTTCGCACCTACGAACGCAGGAAGGAAAGAGTGGTGAATATTGATTATCTTATTCGGATAAGCGTTTATCATCTGTTCGGAAATCACTTGCATATAGCGTGCCAATACGATAAATGTAATCTTATGCTTGGCAAGCAGTTCCATTTCCTTGCGTTCCTGTTCTTCTTTCGTCTCCTTCGTGATGGGGAACAGATAGAAAGGAATGCCGAAACGTTCGGCCACATGCTGCAAATCGGGGTGATTGCTTATAATAAGAGGTATCTCTACATTCCACTCACCTGCCGTATAGCGTGCCAGCATATCGAAAAGGCAGTGCGACAGCTTGGAAACGAAAATAGCCATACGCGGTTTCACATCCGAGAAATAAAGGCGGAAATCCATTTCGTATTTTTGAGCGTAAAGTGTTCTGAAATAATCTTCAATCTTTTCCTGAGGAACTAAAAAGTCTTTCAATTCCCATTCAATACGCATGAAGAATATGTTTTCTACATGGTCTACATATTGGTCCAAATAGATAATATTTCCTTTGTTTACCGTAATAAAGTCTGTCACTTCCGCAAGGATTCCCGGTTTGTCGGGACAGTGCAATAACAGTTTGGCTGTTGTCATCATTCTTTTTGCTAATTTACGATTCCAGGCAGAATTATTCTGCCACCTTTCTAATTTTAGTTTGCAAAAATAACGATTTATTGCAAAATCGCGAATTATTCAAGCAGAAAGTTGATATAAAAACAGAGATTTCTTACAGATAGAAAGAATTCGGGAGCTATTTTCTATGAATAGAATGACAAACTTCGGGATAATGACGCTATTGCCTTCAGGATAATGACGCCATCCGGTTGTCATAGTGACGCCATCACAATAGGATAGCGTCACTATCCGAAGAGAAGAAAAAACGATATTTTTTTCATTTCAAAAGTACTCAAAATGAGACACTAAGCATTTTTCTCGTTTTTTCTTGAAAAAAACTTTTCCTAAAACGCTTGCAGATTTACAAAAAACAACTACCTTTGCACCCGCAATCGAGAGAGAGATGCAGATTAACAAAATGAAATTCTGGTGCGTTAGTTCAGTTGGTTAGAATACATGCCTGTCACGCATGGGGTCACGGGTTCGAGTCCCGTACGCACCGCTTCTTTAACAGAGAGGCGGAAAGAAATAAAATGAGTTAGTCTGAATAAAAGCAGAATAAAATTTGGTGCGTTAGTTCAGTTGGTTAGAATACATGCCTGTCACGCATGGGGTC
>CANPJW010000082.1 GCA_947574505.1 uncultured Bacteroides sp.
GTATAGACTAACTAAAATTTATGCATAACCCCACTAGAATTTACGGGTGACCCTTTTTAAGCATTCCAAAGGGATATTCTCAAAAGAAAAAAACGCAAATTATAGTTAGAACTACACTTACTCTTCTAATTTATATATCTCAAAGAAAGACTCCTTATCAATCCTTAGCCGAATTCTGTCTTCCCGCTTCTGCCCTGCCAGATTCACAAACAAGTTGAAATATAACTGGCTGAAAAAAAGGTTGGAACGATTATATTCTATATCGAATGTCCAAGTTCTGCGAAAAGAGTCGAAACAGGCAAATGATTGCTCCCCGCCTTTACACATGAAGACTTCAGGGAAAGATGCAGGCGGATACGGCTGAAACAAGCTCGCCAGTTGGACATAAACAAAGTCAATCATCCAATCATCCCCTGACAAGGTCAATTCGCCTTTCAGACGAAGCTTTACTGCATAAGCCGTGGTTACGTCCGGCGAGGCATAGACAGGAACCTGGCTTTCTTCCGGATAGTTGCCATCCTTGTAGCCGAGACTCATCGTCAATCCTGATGTACCGATTCCATTAAACCCGTTTGCTTCCTGACCAGCCAACTGATTTTTCAGATTCACCATAAATGTCAGTTTGCCGAGGGTAGGATTCCCCGGATATTGCGCTACTGTGTCCAGCACATAATCTTCAGTGTTATAACTTCGGGCAACCAATTCACCCTTTCCATCTTCCAAAGCCGGACCGCCATTCTCTACATCCACATTACCTACCGGATAATAAATAGCATCATTATCTATCGCACAACTACAGAAACAAAGCAGTAATACTGCCAATCTTATTATCTTATTCATTATCATCTTACATCTTGATTTAGAGAACAAATATACATCTTTTTTTGCAGCACACTTGATTTATGTCAACCGTTTTTAGTATTTTTGCACACAACAAGACAGAAAAGACATGGATACACTATTAAGAGATACCGTAAATGCCGTTGTAAACTCCCGTTTTCCCGAGATGAGTATAGAAGGAAGGCGACAGATAGAAAGCATACTGATTCGTGAAGAATTTCCTAAAGGCTCCATCGCACTGAATGAAGGAGAAGTTGCCCACGAAATTGTATTTGTCGGCAAAGGAATGCTCAGACAATACTACTATAAGAATGGGAAAGACGTCACCGAACACTTCTCCTATGAAGGCTGCATCGTCATGTGCATCGAAAGCTTTCTGAAGCAAGTACCTACACGGCTGATTGTAGAAACCCTGGAACCTTCCATCATCTACCTGTTCCCCCGGGACATGATACAGAAACTGGCGAGAGAGAACTGGGAAATCAATATGTTCTATCAGAAAATATTGGAATACTCCCTTATCGTATCACAGGTAAAAGCAGACTCCTGGCGTTTTGAATCCGCCCGCGAACGCTACAATCTCTTGCTCGAAACCCATCCCGAAATCATCAAACGGGCCCCATTGGCGCACATAGCCTCTTACCTGCTGATGACCCCCGAAACATTAAGCCGCGTACGTTCCGGGGTCCTATAAAGGCTTTACGCCTGCGATAACAATACCGGAAACGCCCGTTATCGGCTTTTCCTGTTGTCAAAACCGCCCGTTATCGGCTCTTCCGGTATTCCTTGGGAGACATGCCCGTATAATGCTTAAAGTACTTCCCGAAGAAAGACTGGTTTGCGAAATTCAACCGGTCGGCAATCTCTTGTATATTCATACTTGAAGAATTCAACAACGCTTTCGCTTCCAGAATAACAAACTCATCAATCCACTCTCCCACTGTTTTCCCACTAATCTCTTTTACCACGCCCGACAAATGCTTAGGCGTCAGACAAAGTTGGTCTGCATAAAAACTCACACTACGCTCAGACTGATATGACTCAACCAACGATTCATAAAAACGCTCGAAGATATACTCTTTCCTACTTTTCGCTTTAGGCGAGGCGGCGGCCACAGGAGCATGGTTGTTAAAGATATTGCAAAGTTCGAAGAAAAAGCCCTGCATCAGTCCCAATACGACTTCCCTACGGTATGTCCCCTCTTTGTCTCTCAACCGCTTTCTCACAAACACATGATACTCCTTAACTACTTCCTGCTCATACGGAGTAAGGTTGAAACACGGACAATCCTTCAGATAGAAAAACAATGAAAGTATATTTCCCACTTTGGGCAACGTCTCCAATACATTCTTCGACACGGCAAAAAATATACCTTTATAGTCAGGACTGAAATACCGGTGTTCTATAATCTGATTCGGCAACGCCACCACCATCACCCCCGGCGACAGTTGACACTCACGTAAACTGATATCAAAAGCCCCCTCACCTTCCAGACAAAGCCCTATCGTCAACACTTCCATCTTACTGGGGCCATTGTACAAGGAAATAACGCTCTCTGTATCGAAGAGTGCTATATCATTATCGACAGCATCTATCTTGTTGAAATCTATATGCTTAGAATGAACTACCGAAGAAATACCAATCTTCGGAACACTTTGAATATCCATGTTCTCTCTCTTTTTTCCGACAAATATACCAGCAATAAATCAGAAAGACAAGCCAAGACAGGATATTACAAGACAAAATGAACACTTTTTGCTACTTATTGACTACCCAGAACAAATACTCGGAATCATGCTTGGCAGCAGGCACTGCCCACTCTTCCGGGACGATTTTCCACTGATTCAACGCTTTCGGGACCATCACTTCCTTTTTCCCGATGTAATTCATCAGATAGAGAAAAAAGGTCCTTATCCGTAGAAAAGTTACCGAATTCTGGATATCCGGAATATCCATTAATCATGCAGTTTTGATGTGGCAATTCATTCATTTAAGCCGTAAATATAATAAAACTTGTCGGGTTTATGAGATTTATGATTATTTTTGTCGCTCATTCATTCTCAAAAAACTGTTTATGGAATTATTTCACAAAATGATTTCCGGACTGTTAGGAATACCGGAAAGACAAATAAGCAATACCCTCCGTCTTTTAGACGAAGGTGCTACGATTCCTTTCATCAGCCGCTACCGTAAAGAAGGTACGGGCGGGCTGGATGAAGTCCAGATAGAGCAAATCAAGGAGCAACACGATAAGTTGTGTGACATAGCCAAACGGAAAGAGACGATTCTCAGCACCATCACCGAACAGGGAAAACTGACCACCGAACTGGAAAAACGTATCAACGACACCTGGAACCCGACGGAACTGGAAGATATCTATCTCCCCTACAAGCCTAAACGGAAGACACGTGCCGAAGCAGCCCGCCAGAAGGGGCTGGAACCACTTGCCACTATCCTGATGTTACAAAGAGAAAACAACCTCGACGCCCGTGCCGCATCCTTCGTGAAAGGTGAAGTGAAAGACGTGGAAGACGCCCTGAAAGGAGCCCGTGACATCATCGCCGAACAAGTGAACGAAGACGAACGTGCCCGTAATGCCGTGCGTAACCAATTCGCCCGACAGGCGGAAATCAGCGCCAAAGTAATGAAAGGCAAAGAGGAAGAAGCCGCCAAGTACCGTGATTACTTCGACTTTTCCGAACCGCTGAAACGCTGCACTTCCCACCGCCTGTTAGCCATCCGCCGGGCAGAATCGGAAGGACTGCTGAAAGTCTCCATCACCCCGGACGACGAAGCATGCATCGAACGCCTGGAACGCCAATTCGTACGCGGCAACAACGAATGCAGCCGACAAGTGAACGAAGCCGCCATCGACGCTTACAAACGCCTGCTCAAACCTTCTATCGAAACGGAATTTGCCGCCCAATCGAAAGAGAAAGCAGACGATGAAGCCATCCGCGTATTTGCCGAAAACCTTCGCCAGCTACTTCTCGCAGCTCCATTGGGGCAGAAACGGGTGCTCGCCATCGACCCCGGATTCCGTACCGGATGCAAGGTCGTCTGTCTCGACGCACAAGGAAACCTGCTGCACAACGAAAATATCTACCCGCATCCGCCGGTCAACAAAACCAGTGAAGCGGCAGCCAAACTCCGTAAGATGGTCGAAGCCTATCAGATAGAAGCCATCTCTATCGGCAACGGAACGGCAAGCCGCGAAACGGAAGACTTCATCAGCCGCCAAAGTTTTGACCGCCAGATTCCCGTATTTGTAGTCAGCGAGCAGGGAGCTTCCATCTATTCGGCTTCCAAAATCGCCCGCGACGAATTTCCCGAATATGACGTAACAGTCAGAGGAGCCGTTTCCATCGGACGCCGGTTGATGGACCCGTTGGCGGAATTAGTCAAGATAGACCCTAAATCCATCGGAGTCGGTCAGTACCAGCACGATGTAGACCAGGCGAAACTGAAGAAAGCGCTCGACCAGACCGTAGAAAACTGCGTGAACCTCGTCGGAGTCAACCTGAACACAGCAAGCAGCCATCTGCTGACCTATATTTCGGGCTTAGGTCCGCAACTGGCGCAAAACATCGTCAACTACCGGGCAGAGAACGGCGCCTTCGGCTCGCGCAAAGAACTGATGAAAGTCCCGCGTATGGGTGCGAAAGCCTTCGAGCAATGTGCAGGATTCCTACGTATCCCCGAAGCAAAGAACCCACTGGACAACACAGCCGTGCATCCCGAAAGCTACCACATCGTAGAGCAGATGGCAAAAGACCTGAAATGTACCGTCGACGAACTGATAGCCGGCAAGGAACTTCGCCAGAAGATTAACATCTCCGACTATATCACTCCCACGGTCGGTCTGCCTACCTTACAGGATATCCTGCAAGAGCTTGACAAACCGGGACGTGACCCGCGTAAAGCTATCAAGGTATTCGAATTTGACAAGAACGTGCGCACCATAACCGATTTGCGCGAAGGCATGATTCTTCCGGGCATTGTCGGCAATATCACCAATTTCGGCGCTTTCGTCGATATAGGAATCAAGGAGAACGGACTCGTGCATCTCTCCCAACTAGCCGAACGTTTCATCTCCGACCCGACGGAAGTCGTATCCATCCATCAGCAAGTCATGGTGAGAGTGATGAACGTAGATACCGACCGGAAACGGATTCAACTCAGCATGATTGGGGTGCCTCAAGACTGATTGCCTTTCTCTTCTCTCCCCACCAGACTATCAGAATCGTACATACTATCATAAGTACCGTGCAAATGAGCGAGCCTTCAAAACCGAAGGCTCCGCCATTCAGCACATTTTCTTCGGGCATATGCAGTTTCAGCATCGTAGACATGAAATTGTTCCCGCTCACCTGGTAGCCCAGAATCGGCCCTTGTATCCAGTTCCAGAAAAAATGCAGCGAAAGGGGGAAACAAAGATTCCGGGTATATAAATAGGAAGCTCCCAACAACATGCCTGCCAGCACAAGATTTATCATCGGCAGGAAGGCTATCTCCGGATTAAAGATATGCAGGAAGGCAAACAACGCCGCCGAGATGAACAGCGACAGAAATTTATTTAAACGGGTATGCAGCAGATGCCCGAGAATATACCCACGCATCAGAATCTCTTCAAACAACGCGACTAACCCAAAAAACAGCAACGCTCCCAGTAAATCCAACGGCCTGAACTGAAAACCGCTCACTTCTACTTCTCCCATAACCAGAGATAGCCCGAAGCCTACCAGATACAGCAAAACAGCCATTAGAAAACCATACCACAACCCTTTGGCATGCCCCTTGACGGACAATCCCAAATCGGAGAACGGACGCCGCTCCAACCGGAGCATAATGACAGCAGCAGTAAGAACAGCCAGCAGCATACCGCCTTCCAGCAAAATATACCCCACCATCCCCGGATGACGTGCTTCCACACCAAGAACCAATGACAAAAAACCTTGAGCCAATATACCATACAATCCCATACATACAAAAAACACCACAATAAACAGGGGGATACACGCCCATACGGGAAGTCTCTCAGGCTCTTTTTTCTCTACGATGTTGTCTGCCGCCATTTTTACAATTTGTTAATCCGGTTACAAAATTAGATATAAAACATAAAAAAACATCATGTAATCTCTATTTTTCCTATATTTGTCAGAACAAATCCGCAAAATTATGAAAATTAAACTGCTATTGATAAGCTTCTTATTGGCTGCCAACTCATTAGGAGCCACAGCGCAAGTGAGTAAAACGTATTATGTGAGCAAACCGGGAACACTGATTTCCATGATGACGGAAGACGAAGCCAACGCCGTCACCCACCTCACCCTTACCGGAAAATTGAATGCCGAAGATTTCAGACACCTGCGTGATGAGTTCGATAACCTGAAAGTGCTGGATATTTCGAATGCCGAAATAAAAATGTACAGCGGGAAATCGGGCACCTATCCCAACGGCAAGTTCTACATTTATATGCCGAACTTTATCCCTGCCTATGCTTTCTCCAGCGTAGTGGACGGAGTGACCAAAGGCAAACAAACTTTAGAAAAAGTAATCCTCTCCGAAAAGACCAAGAATATCGAAGACGCCGCTTTCAAAGGCTGCGAGAATCTGAGAATCTGCCAGATTCGCAAAAAGACAGCTCCAAACCTGCTGCCGGAAGCATTGGCGGACAGCGTTACCGCTATCTTCGTCCCTCTGGGCAGCAGCGACGCTTACCGCTACAAAGACAGATGGCAGAACTTTGCTTTCATCGAAGGCGAACCGGTAGAAGCAACCTTGCAGGTAGGACTTATGGGCAAACTGGAAGAAGAGATTCTGAAAGCAGGGCTTCAACCCCGCGACATCAACTTCCTCACCGTTGAAGGTAAACTGGACAATGCTGATTTCAAACTAATCCGCGATTATATGCCGAATCTGGTATCGGTCGATATTTCAAAAACAAATGCAACGGCTATCCCCGATTTTACTTTCGCGCAGAAGAAGTATCTGTTGAATATGAAATTACCGCATAATCTGAAATCTATCGGTCAGCGCGTGTTCAGCAATTGCGGTCGCCTGTGCGGTACGTTGGAGCTGCCGGCCAGTGTGACGGCTATCGAGTTCGGTGCGTTTATGGGATGCGATAATCTGCGTTACGTATTGGCTACGGGAGATAAGATTACAACACTGGGCGATAGTTTGTTCGGGGACGGTGTGCCGAGCAAATTGGTCTATAAGAAATAAGAAGAAAAAGAATTATATAAGATGAGATTGCCAACGATATGCAAATTGAAGTAGATGCTTGAATACGCATATCAGTAACTAAAAAAAGACGGGAAGTAGCGCGCGTACTTCCCGCCGAAATGCAGAATTACAGATTCATCGCATTACCGCCCACAACGCCCAGCACTGCCGAAGCCACTGCGATAACTACTTTCAGAATCATGTCCCAAAGAGATTTCTTGACTGCCATAATTTTACACACCTCCTTTCCGACTCTTTAAATGATTAGTTACTCTTTTTCTTAGTCACCTTTTTCTCGAAAACTCATCTTTCACCTCAAAGCACGGACACGCCTTAATCCACTCTTCCGGTTCGATTTCCCCGTTTCCGTTACGGTCGGGCGAGAGGTCGCGATGACCGCATACGCGGCAGCCGGAGAATTTCTCAAGCAGCAGATTCACCAGTTGCCACAGCGAAGACCATTGAGCCCGTGTCCGCGTGTCTGCCGGACATCCCCGGCAATCCAGACCACCTTCGTAACAGATACCTACCGACTGAGCGTTGAAGCCTCGGGCGTGCGCTCCGATACGGTCAATCGGACGGGTGAGGTGGACTGTTCCGTCCTTGCGGATGTAGTAGTGATAGCCCGTGCCGTTGAATCCGCGGCGGCGGTGCATCGTTTCCAAGTCATCCGGGGTGAGCGAACGGTCTTCGCGTGTGGCGGAACAGTGAATCACAATCAAATCAATTTTTCTCATAGCATAACTTTATGTCAATCGTCTACTGCCAGTCGGTTATTACTTATGCTGCCGGGTCCGGGTCGGGAGTTTCACCGCCATTGTCTCCCCCGCCGCCGGGATTCTCATTGCCACCGGGATTCTCACCGCCACCGTCGTCGGGGTTGCCCTCGGTTTTCTTCTTCTTGGGCGCGTCGAGGTCGAGAAACTCGATTTTTTCATCAGCACGGGTAGATGACAGATTGGGACGGACACTGCTCGAAGGACGGAAGTTGATGTTCACCGCCTTGATGTTCTTCATCGTACAGTCCTCTTTCTTATCCACTCCCAGTGTGGTGGCGGAGAGGCTGAATACACCGAAGTCACGGATATTGACGGACTTGCCGTCGAACAATGCCGCACGCATCGCTTCTACAAGATTGGTCAGCACACTCTGGATATCACCCAGCGACAAGGAACTCTTGTCCTTCATAGTGTAAGCGAGTTTATCCAGGTCTACACTCTGTCCCTGCGTCACAAGTTGCGGGTGAAACTTCACCACCCCATCAACCTTTCTCGGGTCTTTACGACCCACTCTTTTAAATGGTATTGCCATGATAACTTTTTTAATTGAAAAATTGAGAGCCTGTTTAAATTTTCCTGAGATTATGTTAGATAGGCTTTACCGACC
>CANPJW010000083.1 GCA_947574505.1 uncultured Bacteroides sp.
TTTAGGGCAAAGATACTAATTGTTGAGAAGCCCACATGATTTTATCGGTGAGCCATAAAAAGTTCTTCCTTTTTAGAATAGCAAAGATATATGCATATCCCCACTAAATTTCTACTGCCCTCTACTATGCGCCTACTCGAATCAGTTGGAATTTGCGTATTGGAGTATAAAAGAAAACCCATTGAAATGATTGTATTTCAATGGGTTCTGAGAAATTACCGATTCGATAGTGGTGCCACCAGGAATCGAACCGGGGACACAAGGATTTTCAGTCCTTTGCTCTACCAACTGAGCTATGGCACCTTGTACTGTTTGTTCCGGTAATATCTCTTTTGCGGTTGCAAAGGTAGTGAAACTTTTGGATTCTGCAAGCCTTTTAGAAATAAAAAACACTGATAAAAAGTTAATATACTTATTATCAGTGTTATATGTGTTGAAGTATTTTAGCTAAATGCTGAATATTTTATTTTTCCTCCTTCAATGGATTCCAACCTTGCGCTTTCAGTTCGAATTCTTGTCCGTCACGGGTGATCAAAGCGCAACCTAACTCCGGTTTGGTGATATGACCGATGAGGCGGATACCTTCCATTTGCGATACTTTCTCATGGTCAGCGATAGGTATGGTGAAAAGAAGTTCATAGTCCTCACCGCCATTCATAGCGCAAGTGGTCAGATTCATGTTGAACTCTTCTGCCATGACAGCGGTCTGATAGTCGATGGGGATATGTTCTTCGTAAACACGGCAGCCGGCATTGCTCTGTTTGCAGATATGCATAAGCTCCGATGATAAACCATCGGAAATATCCATCATGGAAGTCGGGATGATATTGGCGGCAGCAAGTTTCTCGATGATGTCTTTACGGGCTTCTGGTTTCAGTTGGCGTTCCAATAGGTATTCTTTGCCGGAGAAGTCAGGTTGTACGTCCTTCTCACCTTTTAATACACTTTTTTCACGTTCCAGTAGTTGCAGTCCCATGTAGGCGGCACCTAAGTCGCCACTGACACAGATCAAGTCTGTTTCTTTCGCTCCGTTGCGGTAGACTACCTTGTCTTTATCCGCTTCGCCTATACAAGTGATGCTGATGGCAAGTCCTGTAAGCGAAGACGTTGTATCGCCACCTACAATATCTACATTGTATTGTTGACAAGCCAAACGGATACCTGCATAAAGCTCGTCCATATCTTCCACGCTGAAACGTTTGGATAATCCGAGAGATACCGTTATTTGTCTGGGAGTGCCGTTCATGGCGTAAATGTCCGAGAAATTAACTATGGCAGACTTATATCCCAAATGCTTCAGGGGAACGTACGTCAGGTCGAAATGTACACCTTCCATAAGCAAGTCTGTAGTCACCAATACTTGTTTTTCGGATGGGTAGGAGAGGACGGCGGCATCATCGCCTACTCCATATTTGCTGGATTCGTTTTCTAGTTTGATTCCCTTGGTGAGGCGGTCGATCAGACCGAACTCACCAAGAGTAGCTATTTCTGTTCTCATAAATCGGTTATAATGTTTAGGCACGATTGATAAGTTCACGCATGATGGTCGTCATTTTGGGTTGGGCGGCATCAGCTGCTTTCTGGACTTCTTCGTGCGTTACTTCTACGATTTTTCCTTCTACGCCCAAGTCGGTAATAACGGAAATACCAAAAACCTTGATTCCGCAATGGTTAGCGACAATCACCTCAGGAACGGTAGACATACCTACGGCATCAGCACCTAAGATATGGAATAATTTATACTCAGCAGGAGTTTCGAAGGTAGGGCCTTGAGTCCCTATGTATATACCATGTTGTACCTTGATACCTTTCTCTCTCGCAATCTCGTCAGCTTTACGGATTAACTCTTTGCTATACGCTTCGCTCATATCCGGGAAACGGGGACCATACGGAATGTTTTTTCCACGAAGCGGATGTTCGGGGAAGTAGTTGATATGGTCGGTGATAATCATCAAATCACCGATTTCGAAGTCTGCATTTGTCCCGCCACTGGCGTTGGACACAAACAAGGTCTTGATTCCTAATTCACGCATCACACGTACAGGGAAAGTCACTTCTTTCATAGAATAACCCTCGTAATAGTGGAAGCGTCCTTGCATAGCCATGATATCCTTATTGCCTAGTTTGCCGAAAATCAGCTTACCGCTATGACCTTCGACGGTAGATACCGGGAAGTTCGGGATATCCGAATACTTTATTTCATACTTCTCGGTGATTTCGTTTGCCAAACTGCCAAGTCCGGTGCCAAGAATGATGGCTGTTTCGGGACTAGTGTGCATCTTCTCTTTAAGATAAGCTGCGGTTTCTTGTATTTTTTCTAACATAGTCAATAATATGTTGGTTAAATTTATCTTGTTGATTTTGTAATATCTCTATTTCAATAGGTAAAGCATAGATAAATGGTTTCAGTTCTTCGTCCAGTTCCGGATGGTTGACTAGGCGTGTCGCATCCTTCTCGGTGGTGATTATCAGTCGTTTTTCACCTGTTAATCGCTTGAATCGTTCCTTTATCTGTTGCATATCTTTATGAGTGAAATCATGGTGGTCACTGAAAGATAGCGTTTCTATTTTTTTTGTACAATCTTCCAGTCTTTCCAGGATAGGGGTAGGAGATGCAATGCCGGTAACTAACAATATATTGGTATCCGTTAGTGAAGATAAAGAAATATCTTTGCCTGCTTGGATTACATTTGCTGCGGTTTCTTTAACTCCCTGTTGGAATACAGGTTGCAGACTCCCATAACGGAACGATGAGAAGAATAACTGCTGATACGGATAAAGATTCAACCGTTTAGTAATAATATTGAAATCAATAGGTTTGATGTCCTGAGGACATTTGGTGACAATGACGATTTGTGCACGGTTTTTTCCACTGACCAGCTCACGCAAACGACCTGCCGGAAGCAGTGTGTCGTCACAGAAAAGACGGTGGTAGTCTGTCAATAGAATACTTAGGCCGGGTTTGACATAGCGGTGTTGGAAGGCATCGTCCAGCAGAACGATATCTACTACGGGTTCTTTCAAAGCAAGCAGTTTTTCTATTCCATGGCAGCGGTTTTCGTCAACAGCCAACGTGACGGACGGGAACTTGGTATACATCTGATAAGGTTCGTCGCCAATTGTCTTGGCGGTACTTTGGGGAGTGGCGAGCACGTAGCCTTGTGTACGCCGTTTATATCCCCGGCTTAGTACAGCTACCTGATATTTATCATGGAGCAACTTTATCAAATATTCGGTATGAGGAGTTTTGCCTGTTCCGCCTACAGCCAGGTTACCTACACTAATGACAGGAACGTCGAAACTCTTCGACCGGAGGAATCCCCAGTCAAAGAGTTTATTTCTTATTATTACCGCTGTTCCGTATAGCCACGAAACAGGATATAGCCATTTATGTATCTTGAAAAAGTGCTCGTTCATGCAATACGTTTTATTTAATATTCAATTCGAATGGAATACGTGCCTGAATCATGGATTGTTCTTTTAAGTTTTTCAGTAAGCCGAATTGTTGGTAATACTCGCCTAATTTACTTTTCAGAAGTTGCGATTCTACATAATTGGTCGGTTTTGTGTCGAATAGAGAAGACAGGAAATCCTGCTTGGCAGGATAGGATACTATTGTATATCCTTCAATACCCGCTTTGGCTACGGCAATATCCAATGCTTTGTCAATGCCCCCAAGTTCGTCTACCAATCCCAACTCTTTGGCTGTTGCACCGGTCCACACACGTCCTTCGGCAATCTTTTCGATTGCTTCCTTTGTCATATGGCGCCCTTCGGCACATCTGCCTACAAATGTGTCATATCCCTGGGTAATCATCATCTGTAATAATGACTTCTCACCCTCATTGAAAGGACGCATAATATTTCCGAAATCTGAATATTTGTTGGTTTTTACTACATCATATGTCAGGCCTATTTTCTCTGTTAATTCTTTGACATTCGGAACCATTCCGAAGATGCCGATAGAGCCGGTCAGAGTTGTAGGTTCCGCAACAATCGTATCGGCTACACAAGAGATATAATAACCGCCTGACGCTGCATAATCACCCATGGAAACGATGACGGGCTTTTGGGCTTTCAATTCTTTCACCGCATGCCAGATTTGTTCCGAAGCAAAAGCACTTCCGCCCGGAGAATTAACACGGAGTACCACAGCTTTCACATCGTCATCTTCTTGCAACTTACGTAAATCGCGGCTCACTTTGGGACCTACGATACCTTCCTCGGAAGCAGAGGAACTGGGATAATCTGTGATTTCACCGGATGCATAGTAAACGGCAACGATATTACCGCTTTTATCTTTGGGGACATTCTTTTTTACATTAATCATATCTGCCAGTCCCACTATGGGCAGACGGTCGTCTTTATCTATTTCCACCATCTCTTTGAGATAGTTGCGTACGTCATTACGATAAATCAGCGTATCGGCCAATCCGCATTTCACGCTTTCTTCTGCCGGATAGAACATTAACATACGGTCTGCATAAGCATTGAGAGAATCGACAGGAAGACTACGGCTGGCAGCTACACCTTCCGTCACTTGTCTCCAGATGGAGTTGATGAAAACTGTAACCTGTTCGCGGTTGGCCGGACTCATTTCAGTAGCAATGAACGGCTCGACGGCAGATTTGTAGGTTCCTACCTTGAATACTTGCATCTCCACACCGATTTTCTGAAGCAGATCCTTGTAGAAGAGAGGGGCGGAAGCGATACCACGCCATTCGATCATCCCTTTGGGATTAAGCAATACTTTGTCGGCTACACTGGACAGATAATAAAGTCCTTGGGTATAAGAGTCACCATAAGCAATGATGAATTTTCCGCTTTCCTTGAAATCAAGTAATGCATTACGTATCTCCTGTAAGGAAGCGTAGGATGCGTCCAATGAACTGGCTTGCAAATAAATTCCTTTGATATTTTCGTTCTCTTTGGCTTTCTTGACGGACGAAAGAATGTCATCCAGTCCGTATGTGCTGGACTCGTCACCGAGTAACTGTGATAAAATGCCCAATGGGTCTTCTTGCGTACGTTCCACCAACGTACCGTTCAAATCGAGCATCATTACGGAATTCTTTTTTACTATTGTCTCTGTATCCGAAGTAGAAATGATACCGAACAACGTTACCATGCTGATGATAAATAATGCAATACTTGACAAAATGATACCTGTCACCGTGGCAAGTGTGAATTTCAAGAAATCTTTCATTGTACTTATTGTTTTTTTGCGCCAGCTTATTATTAAGCTAACAAAGATAAATAATTGAGTTGATATTTATTCAATAAGTCGTACGAATTTTTGTTTTATCACAATGAATCTGTATAAATCCGTGCTTCTTTCGTTTAAGATTTAAGTATATTTGTCAATATACACTCGTTTTGAATGGGAAGAAATCTTTAATTTTGTGGCATGGTTTGTGATGCGACATTAACTTAACACTATATTTGCATGAAAAGAAAAATCTCTTTGGTAACCACTGCTTTGGCAGGCTTATTCTTTTATTCTTCCTGCACCCCGACAGAAAAAACGGAAACGCAGGATTATACTCAATATGTTAATACTTTTATTGGCGCTGCTGATAACGGTCATACATTTCCCGGTGCGTGTTATCCTTTCGGAATGGTGCAGACTAGTCCCGTAACAGGTGCAGTCGGTTGGAGATACTGTTCTGAGTATGTTTATCAGGACACGTTGATTTGGGGATTCACTCAGACCCATCTGAACGGAACGGGATGCATGGATTTGGGAGATATTCTGGTAATGCCCGTCACTGGTACACGTGCCCGTGCATGGGATGCTTATCGTAGCCATTTCTCCAAAGATAAAGAAGCCGCTACTCCGGGTTATTATACGGTTGAACTTTCCGATCCTCAGGTGAAAGCGGAACTGACCGCTTCTATTCATGCAGCTCTGCATCGTTACACTTATCATAAAGCCGATTCGGCTTCAGTCTTGATTGACTTGCAGCATGGACCTGCATGGAGAGAAGCACAGTATCATTCACAAGTGAACAGTTGCGAAGTAAACTGGGAAGATGCACAGACACTGACCGGGCATGTCAATAATACCGTATGGGTAGATCAGGATTATTTCTTCGTGATGAAATTCAATCGCCCTGTCGTAGATTCTCTTTATCTTCCAATGGGAGAAACAGAAAAAGGAAAACGCATCGTTGCTACTTTCGACATGAAACCGGGCGAAGAACTGATGATGAAAGTTGCCCTTTCCACTACCAGTGTAGATGGAGCAAAGAAGAATCTGGAAGCCGAAATTCCTGCATGGGACTTTGACGGAGTGAAAACTGCCGTTCATAATGAATGGAATAATTATCTGAGCCGTATTGAAATAGACGGTACTGATGATGAAAAGACCGATTTCTATACTTGTTTCTATCATGCGCTGATTCAGCCAAATCAAATCTCGGATGTAGACGGTATGTACCGTAACGCTGCCGACTCCATAGTGAAATCCGGAATAGGAACTTTCTATTCCACCTTCTCTCTGTGGGATACCTATCGTGCCGCTCATCCGTTCTATACATTAGTGATTCCCGAGCGTGTGGATGGTTTTGTAAATTCGTTGATAGAGCAAGGTGAAGTACAAGGCTTCCTGCCTATTTGGGCGTTGTGGGGAAAAGAAAATTTCTGTATGATTGGCAATCACGGTGTATCAGTTATTGCTGAGGCCTATCGTAAGGGATTCCGTGGCTTTGATGCCGAACGCGCTTTTAATATGATAAAGAAAACTCTGACAGTCTCTCATCCATTGAAGTCGAACTGGGAAGTTTATACAAAATACGGATATTTTCCGACCGACTTGATAAAAGCGGAGTCGGTATCTTCTACTTTGGAGTCAGTGTATGATGATTATGCCGCCGCCGACATGGCACGCCGTATGGGAAAAGATGAAGATGCCGCTTATTTCGCAAAACGTGCGGATTATTATAAGAACCTCTTCGATTCGGAAACTCAATTTATGCGTCCGCGAAAGGCTGATGGAACTTGGAAAGTTCCGTTTAATCCGAGTGCGTTGGGACATTCCGAAAGTATTGGCGGTGACTATACTGAGGGGAATGCATGGCAATATACCTGGCATGTACAGCATGATGTGCCGGGATTAATCAGTCTGTTTGGCGGTGAAAGACCTTTCTTGAACAAGTTGGACTCTTTGTTCACAGTTAAGCTCGAAGGTGAAAGCCTGTCGGATGTGACAGGTTTGATTGGGCAATATGCTCACGGCAACGAACCGAGCCACCATGTTACTTATTTGTATGCATTGGCTGGTCGTCCGGAACGTACGCAGGAGCTGGTTCGTGAAATCTTCGATACCCAATATAAGAATAAACCCGACGGACTTTGTGGCAACGATGACTGTGGTCAGATGTCAGCCTGGTATATGCTTAGCGCAATGGGATTCTATCCGGTAGATCCGGTGAGCGGGGAATATGTATTCGGTGCTCCTCAATTGCCGAAGATGGTATTGCATCTGGCTGATGGAAAGACTTTCACGGTTATTGCAGAGAACTTGTCTGAAGAGCATCTGTATGTGGATAGCATTACGCTGAATGGAGAACCTTACACGAAGAATTCAATATCACATGAAGATATTGTGAAGGGTGGGACGTTGGTGTATAAGATGAAATAATGGGTCACCTGTAAATTCTAGTGGGGTTATGCATAAATTTTAGTTAGTCTATACAA
>CANPJW010000084.1 GCA_947574505.1 uncultured Bacteroides sp.
CTATCATCTTCATATGCCATCTTATTTTTTAGAGACATTTACTGAATATCCCAAGTTAAAAGAAAAGCGTGAGACACGAATGTTCCACGCTTTTTTGTAAATCGTATTAAAATGAGGTTATTTTTCAATTCCAACCAGTTCTACTTCGAAAATCAAAGTAGAGAAAGGTTTAATCTGACCGGCTTCACGTGCACCATAAGCCAAGTCTTGAGGGATGTAAAGTTCCCATTTAGAACCTACTGGCATCATTGTCAGTGCTTCAGTCCATCCTTTGATTACTTGATTAGCACGGAAAGTAGTCGGTTCTTTACGATCATATGAACTGTCGAACTGAGTTCCGTCAATCAAAGTACCTTTATAGTTTACTTTTACTTTAGAAGAATCGGTAGGAACAGCGCCGTTACCTTCTTTAATTATCTTATATTGCAATCCGCTTGATGTAGTTTTAACACCCTCTTTCTTTGCATTTTCAGCTAGGAATTTTTCACCGGCAGCCTTATTTTCAGCGAACTGGGCTTCAGTAGCTTTTGTTTTGATTGCTTCTGCTTTAGACTGAACGTAGGCGTTGGCTTCTTCCATAGTAACATTCATGCCTTTTTTCTGCAAAGCAGCCATGAAACCTGCCAGGAAGTTTTCTTTACTTAAACTTTGAGTAGAGTCATTTCCGAAAATACGTTGGCTCATCATATCGAACATACGTCCACCAACTTGTTGACCAATCTGAAGACCTGCCATATAAGCAACATCTTTAGGACTTGTCTTGCTGGTACCTTCTTTAACACCTCTGATGAAGTCGGCCATATAGGCTGTGTCAACGCCCAGTTGTTGGCTCATATACATATCCAGACCTTGCGTGTTGGTGATACCCATCATGTAAGAAAGTGAGTCTACGTCATTCTTCATGTTTGCTTTCGGTGCTTGGGCTGTACAAGAAGCCAAGCTGGCTGCAGCAGCGATTGCTACAAAAAAACTAATTTTTTTCATTTGCCTTAAATGCTTTAATAATTATAATACTTCGATTAATTCTACTTCAAAAATCAATGTGCTGTGAGGAGGAATCATTTCTCCTGCCTGTTGTGCTCCATAGGCTAGTTCTGAAGGAATGAAAAGTTTCCATTTAGCACCTTCAGTCATCAGTTGGAGTGCTTCCACCCATCCTTTGATTACTTGGTTCACACCAAAGATAGCCGGTTCGCCGCGTTTGATAGAACTGTCAAACAAAGTCCCATCAATCAAGGTACCTTCATAATGGCATTTTACACGGTCGGTTGCACTCGGTTTTTTTCCGTTACCTTCTGTGATAACTTCGTACTGTAAGCCGCTGGGAAGTGTCACGACCCCCGGTCTTTTTGCGTTTTCCTCCAAAAATGATTTTCCCTTTTCAATATTCTCTGCATTCAATTTGGTTTCCAGTTCTTCAAAGTACTTGTTTACGATTTCACGTGCTTCGTTGTGGCTGATAGCCGTTTCTTTTCTATCTAATACGTCTTTGATTGCTTGAGCAAAGTCTTCAACATTAATACTTTGAGCACCCATGCTCAATAAATTCTGGCCAATACCAAGGCCGATGGCGTAACTGAATTTATCCATAACTATTTATTTTATAAGATGTTTTATACAAAACGCACAAAGGTAGGTGTTTTATTTGAATGAATCTGTTTTTAACAATTTAATTTTTCTTATTTTTGTGTGTTTAGTTAAAAGAGGAGGACTAGAAATGAAGAATTTAGTAGTTTTAACAGGTGCTGGAATGAGTGCAGAAAGCGGTATCAGTACATTTCGTGATGCAGGTGGTTTATGGGATCAGTATCCGGTGGAACAAGTGGCTACTCCGGAAGGGTATGCGGCAAACCCTAAATTGGTGATTGATTTTTATAATGAGCGTCGTAAACAGTTGCTTGCTGTAAAGCCTAACCGGGGGCATGAACTGGTTTCTGAGATGGAAAAGTTCTTTAATGTGACTGTTATCACTCAAAATATTGATAATTTGCATGAGCGTGCCGGAAGTTCGCATATTATTCATTTACATGGCGAACTGACCAAGGTGACATCTAGTTGGCAACCTAATAATCCAGCTTATATTAAAGAATTAAAGCCGGAAGAATATGAGATACATTTGGGAGACTTGGCCGGAGACGGTTCCCAGTTTCGTCCGTTCATTGTATGGTTTGGTGAATCTGTTCCTATGATTGAAACTGCAATTGAATATGCTGAAACAGCTGATATCTTTTTAATTATAGGAACTTTGCTTAATGTATATCCTGCTGCCGGTTTGTTGAATTATGTGCCTGCCCGCACTCCTGTTTATTTAATAGATCCTAAGCAGGTGCCCATTGCATCGGGACGTAAAGTGCATGTAATTCAGAAAGGTGCGTCCGAAGGAATGGAAGAGCTTAAAAAAATATTAGTGGGATAGTTTGCAAGTAAACAATTTCCTTGTATATTTGTTATGTATTTAAAGAATATTTAAAACATAAAACAGAGACAATTATGAAAAAGTACGTTTGCACAGTATGTGGTTGGGTTTATGACCCGGCAGAAGGAGATCCTGAAGGTGGAATCGCTCCGGGAACAGCATTTGAAGATATTCCAGATGATTGGGTTTGCCCTCTTTGCGGAGTAGGTAAAGATGATTTCGAAGTTCAAGAAGATTGATCCTACCTTATAACCGGATATCATATAAAGCGGAGGAATTTCTTTTGTATGATATATCAGATAGCGCGACTAATTATTATTTAGTTGCGCTTTTTTATTTTACATTATTATTAATGGCTTACCTTAAAAAAAAGAGCGTAACCTATAACAGGTTGCGCTCTTTATGGTATAAAAAAGAATGTTCTTATTTCTTTTCTTGCTTTTCAGGACGAGGCAGTAATACTTTGTGAGAGAGCTTGAATTTACCTGTTTTGGGATCAATATCAAGTAACTTCACTTCTATTTCATCCCCTTCTTTTAAACCGGCCTCTTCTATTGTTTCAAGACGTTTCCAGTCAATTTCAGAGATGTGTAACAATCCGTCTTTACCAGGCAAGAATTCTACGAACACGCCATATGGCATTACTGAACGGACTTTACCTACATAGACTTCACCGACTTCGGGAACGGCAACGATACCCTTGATAATGCGCATAGCATCGTCAATACATTTCTTGTTTGTTCCCGCAATCTCAATGCGACCTACTCCATCAGTTTCTTCAATCGTGATGGTTGCTCCGGTTTCTTCCTGCATACCTTGGATAATCTTTCCGCCCGGACCGATGATAGCCCCAATGAACTCTTTAGGAATAGTCATCGTTTCAATACGAGGAGCATGCGGTTTCAAATCTTTACGAGGTTCGGCTATACATTCGGTTAACTTGTTAAGAATATGTTCGCGACCTTCTTTTGCTTGCAGTAACGCTTTTTCCAAGATTTCGAATGACAGACCATCTACCTTGATGTCCATCTGTGTAGCAGTGATACCATCACGAGTACCTGTAACCTTGAAGTCCATATCACCCAAGTGATCCTCATCTCCAAGAATATCAGACAATACGGCATATTTTTCTTCACCTGCATTCTTAATCAAGCCCATGGCAATACCTGAAACTGGTTTTTTCATGGCAACACCGGCATCCATTAATGCAAGCGTTCCTGCACAGACAGTAGCCATTGAAGAAGAACCATTTGATTCCATGATATCAGATACTACACGTACTGTGTATGGGTAGCCTGCAGGAATTTGTCCTTTCAAAGCACGCCATGCCAAGTGCCCGTGACCGATTTCACGACGACCTACACCACGTTGTGCTTTTGCTTCACCGGTAGAATAAGGGGGGAAGTTGTAGTGTAACAAGAATCGTTCTCTGTGTTGATCCAGAACATCGTCTACGATTTTCTCATCTAGCTTGGTGCCTAATGTGACAGAAGTTAAAGACTGAGTTTCACCACGGGTGAAAATGGCAGAACCGTGAGGGCCGGGCAGATAACCTACTTCGCACCAGATAGGGCGAATTTCAGTTGTCTTACGTCCGTCCAGACGCTTGCCTTCATCAAGAATACAACGACGCATGGCTTCCTTTTCCACATCGTGGTAGTAACGGTCGATTAATGCACCTTTTTCTTCCAGTTCTTCTTCTGTATATTGAGTTTTGAATTCATCGCGGATGGCATCAAAAGCATCTTGACGTTCATGCTTGTTTCTGTTTCCTGAAGCAGCGATGGCGTATGCTTTATCATAACAAGCTTCGCGTACAGCTTTGCGTAAATCTTCATCGTTTTCTTCGTGGCAGTATTCACGTTTTACTGTAGAACCGACTTCTTCCATCAGTTCCATCTGCGCTTTACAATGAACTTTGATTGCTTCGTGAGCAGCCTTCATGGCAGCCAGCAAGTCTTGTTCGCTGACTTCCTGCATTTCGCCTTCTACCATCATGATGTTGTCATATGTGGCTGCAACCATCAGATCCATATCAGCTTTCTCAAGTTGTTCGAAAGTGGGGTTGATAACGAACTGGCCATCGATACGTGCTACGCGTACTTCAGAAATCGGTCCGCCGAAAGGAATGTCGGAAACGGCTAATGCTGCTGAAGCGGCCAATCCTGCCAATGCATCAGGCATATCTATTCCATCAGCTGAGAAAAGAACAATGTTTACGTAAACCTCTGCATGGAAATTATCGGGGAATAAAGGACGCAATGCGCGGTCTACCAGTCGGCAAGTCAGGATTTCATAATCTGAAGCTTTGCCTTCTCTTTTGGTAAAGCCACCGGGAAAACGTCCGAATGCTGAATATTTTTCTTTGTACTCTACCTGAAGGGGCATAAAATCTGTACCGGGAACTGCATCTTTTGCTGCACAAACAGTAGCTAGCAACATGGTGTTACCCATGCGGAGCATTACAGAACCGTCTGCCTGTTTTGCCAGCTTTCCCGTTTCGAGTGTGATGGTTCTACCATCAGGAAGCTCGATCGTCTTAACAATTGGATTGATCATAAAAAATGTTTTAATATATTTTTCGTCTAAAATTCGTGCAAAGATAGGCATTTATTCTTCTAATTTGGTGAGAATGAGATAAAAAGTTACTATGATTACTGTTTTTTTTCATTTTAATGTGTAAGAAGGTGGATAAATGCTTTGACAAACCACGAAAAGACGTATCTTTGCATCCAAAATTATTAAGAGAACACACATTTATATTAATTTTAGCGATGAAAAAGAATGTATATTTTTTGCTCGCACTTCTGTTGATAGGGTTGAGCGCCTGCGACAATGCACCGAAGTTCAAAGTTCAAGGTGAAATTAATGGTGCTGAAGATAAGATGCTTTATTTGGAAGCGTCGGGATTGGATGGCATAGTAGCGCTTGATTCGGCAAAATTGGGCAGTAGCGGAAGTTTTAGTTTTGCACAGAAGCGCCCGGAATCTCCTGAATTCTATCGTTTGCGTTTAGATAATAAAGTGATAAACTTTGCTGTAGACTCTACGGAAACAGTATCAGTTAAGGCTGAGATAAATGATTTTGCGACTGCCTATCGTATTGAAGGTTCGGAAAACAATTTGAAAATTAAGGAATTGGTGTTGTTGCAAGCTGATTTGCAGAAGAATGTGGATAAACTCGGTCAGAACCGTAATATCCCTGCGGGCATCGCACAAGACAGCCTTTTGGCTATGGTAAACAATTACAAGAATAAAGTGAAACGAGAATATATTTTTGCGGCTCCAAATATGCCATATGCTTATTTCGCTTTATTCCAGTCGTTGAATGGGTATATGATTTTTGATCCTTTGACAAATAAGGAGGATGTGAAGTGTTTCGCTGCGGTGGCTACGAGTCTGAATAATGCTTATCCACATGCCGACCGTTCACGCAACTTGTACAATATGGTTATAAAAGGAATGAAGAATACCCGTACTCCCCGTCAGCAGACCATGGAAATTCCTGAAGATAAAATCAAGGAAGCCAGCATTATTGATATTCAGCTGAAAGACTTGAAAGGCAATACACGCAGTCTGACCGATTTGAAGGGTAAAGTGGTGCTGATCGATTTTACTGTATATAACAATGCAATGTCTGCTGCACATAATTTGGCGTTACGTGAACTTTATAATAAGTATGCTTCTCAAGGGTTCGAGATTTACCAGATTTCACTGGATGGTGATGAACACTTTTGGAAAACATCTGCAGATAATCTGCCTTGGGTCTGTGTACGTGACGCTAATGGCGCTTATTCTTCATACATTTCATTATATAATGTAACTAATCTGCCTTCGGTATTTTTGGTAAATCGTAATAATGAATTAAGTGCCCGTGGTGAGAATATTAAAGATTTGGATGAAGCCATTAAAAAACTCTTGTAAAAAGCTAATTATGAGTTGAATTTGTTTAAACATGTTACATAGCATCCTTATAAACTTGACTCGTATTAGATAAAAGTCTATCTTTGCAAGACTTGAAATACCAAAGAGGGTTCCGACATTTCCATGTCGGAATTCTTTTTGTTTTTATAGGCATAACTGGAACAATGAATAATTATATAATTTAAAAGGAGGAAAACATTATGGCTTATATGTCAGAAGAAGGTTACAAGCAACTGATTGAGGAACTGAAATATCTGGAATCAGTAGAACGTCCTAAAATTGTGTCGGCTATTGCCGAAGCGCGTGATAAGGGAGACTTGTCAGAAAATGCCGAATATGATGCTGCCAAAGAGGCGCAAGGTCTATTGGAGATGAAGATCAGCCAGCTGAAATCAACTATTGGTGATGCTAAAATTATTGATACTTCAAAAATGAATGCAGATACAGTGCAAATTTTGACGAAAGTAGAATTGAAGAATGCTAAGACCGGAATGAAGATGGTTTATACTATCGTAGCCGAAAGCGAAGCGAATTTAAAATTGGGCAAGATTTCGGTAAATACTCCGATAGCACAGGGTTTGTTAGGAAAAAAAGTGGGTGATGTGGCTGAAATCACTATTCCGCAGGGTAAAATCAGCTTGGAAGTTGTGAATATTTCATTTTAATATATAAGGCAGGTCCGCTATGCGGGGCTGCCTTATTTAATACTTATAGATATGGCAACAATATTTAGTAGAATTATTACAGGTGAGATTCCTAGCTATAAAGTGGCTGAAAATGACCAGTTCTATGCTTTTCTGGATATCAACCCGTTAGCCAAAGGGCATACGTTGGTTGTTCCGAAATGTGAGGTGGACTATATCTTTGATTTGGAGGATAATGAACTGGCTGCTATGCATGTTTTTGCAAAGAGTGTGGCGCTTGCCATTCAAAAGGTTTTTCCGTGCAAGAAAGTAGGTGAGGCAGTAATCGGATTAGAGGTTCCTCATGCACATATTCATCTGATTCCTATTCAGAAAGAGTCGGATATGATTTTTTCTAATTCGAAGTTGAAACTGACAAATGAAGAATTTGTGGAGGTGGCAACAGCAATCAATCAAGCCTGGGAAGGTGGTGACAAGTAATCTTTTTCTTTCTTAGTAAATATAAAGAGAAGGTGTGTCGTAATACACGATGCGCCTTCTTTTTTTCATTGACTATAAAAATCGACTCATTTTTTTAAGCTGCGATATTTTGAGGATTTCTTTGATTTATGCGTTCTCAACATCTAAATAACGTGAGTTCGAAATAAAATCAAAAAATAGCAAGTTGTCCGTCATTGAC
>CANPJW010000085.1 GCA_947574505.1 uncultured Bacteroides sp.
TATTTATGAGACTACCAACTTTTTATGAACAAAATCTTATCCCGAACTGGGGTAAGAGATATATAAAAACCTATCTTGTATTTTGTAGTCTAAACAGGTAAAAATCAATTATTTATCTCTTCGTTTTATTATATACTTGGGTGCAGAATGTAACTCATGTGTCAGAAATGAGTACCGCTTTGTACTTTATTATATGGCGTCTGATTTTTTCTATCGGCATCCAGAATTCATGGAGAAGTTGGAATAATGCTGGACGGAATGAAGATGAATGTGTCAAAACCAAAATGACAGCTTTGAAAAGTTGCAGATAGTAATTATAACGCGTAAAAGGGTCGTATCAAACTCTGTATTGAGTAATGATACGATCCTTTCTTTAGTTTTTTAGGATGCTCAAATTTCAGATTATAAGTTCATGTTTTCAAAAACAAAGTTTTGACACCGCGGAGTGAATTTCAGTTTCGGGAAACAGAACATTGAACGGTGGTGATGGAATGAGCATATATTACTTTCGGGAAACGCTTTACCTCTCTTTGATAATACTTACACAGCCGGCACCGATAATCAGGAATACTCCAGCCAATACCAGCATGTTTACTTCCGGAGCGACACTACCCGGACTGGTAAATATCTTCAGTACGATACCTCCTAAAGAAGCTGCGACAATCTGTGGAACACAAATAGTTCCATTGAATAATCCCAGATAGGTTCCCATATGTCCTCCTGTTAATGCATTGGTCAGAATGGTAAAGGGAAGGGCCAGCATGGCTGCCCATGCGCAACCTATCAGGATGAAGGATGCAAATAAAGCATATTGATTATGGATAAAGAAAATGGAGATGAATCCAATGCCTCCCAATACCAGACTGAGTACGTAGGCAAGTTTGCGGTTCTGAATCATCGGGATGATCGTTGCCCAAATAACGGAACCAATGGCTTGGACAGCAAATAAGATCCCGACCCAATCTCCCGCTGTCTGGTATTGTGCGGATTGTGTATCCAGTACCACTCTGGAAACACCGTTTGTCATGGTTGTTATGACCGGTGTGTCGAACACATTCAAAGCAACTGTTCCATTGGTGTAAGTCCACATGAACATGAAGGCTGCCCAGCAGAAAAATTGTACCAGTCCTACTGTCCAAAAGGCTTTGGGAGCCTTGACCAGCAATTTGAACATATTTGTCTTTTCTTTTTTGCTTTCATGGGTGATGCCATGATATGCTGCATATTCTTCGGGAGGAAATTCCTTTACTTTGGCCGAAGTATAGATCACGCATAGAATCAGTATCAATGCGCCGATGTAGAAAGAATAGATGACAGAGTCGGGAATAATACCTTTGGGAGCAATATTACTGATGCCGATGGCGGCAAAAATAAACGGGAAAAGATATCCTGCCAGACTGCCGGCATTACAGAGAAAACTCTGAATGGAGTAAGCCAGTCCTTTTTGTTTTTCATTCACCATATCGCCCACCATCATCTTGAAGGGCTGCATGGCCATATTGATAGAGGTATCAAGGAACATCAGTGATATCAGACCGAATACCATAGCTGCACTGACTGTCATTCCGAAACTACCTGCATTAGGGAGCAGGCACATGACGCAGACAGCAACCAGAGCTCCTGCAAACAGATAGGGGATACGCCGTCCGAAACGCGTCCAAGTGCGGTCACTCAGTGCGCCTATGATGGGTTGGACGATGATTCCTGCCAGCGGAGGTAATATCCAAAAATAGCTTAAACTGTGTGGGTCTGCTCCCAAAGTGGAAAAGATACGGCTGATATTCGCGCTTTGCAAAGCGTAGGCTATCTGCACGCCAAAGAATCCGAAACTAATATTCCATAGTTTCCAGAAACCTAAATCGGGAATTTTTTTCATGGTATGTGTGTTATTGATTATCGTTGGGGTAGGGAGTCACCACAGACAGCCCCAGGCTGTCTGTGGTGGATGGTTAGAATCTGCCGGTGGTATCAATCATCTCTACCAGCTTTTCATTGAACTTCTTGTTCTTTATCAGTTCTTCCAAAGTGAGATGCATACGATATCTCCAGTAATGTCTTGGATTGGCAGGTACGTTGATACGTTCCGCGTTCACATCGGGATAGCGGATTTCTTCGTCTATTGACAGCCAGTCCTGAAAGGACAGGATGCACAGCAATGACGGACATTCCAGATGGTGGCGTACTATTTCCTCGCAAACCCATCCCGGGGCTGAAACCGGAACTTCTCCCCAGTGTCCCATTACATGGTTGTAGTAGCGGCAGGTCTGTTCATAATCTTCTTCCCACCATCCCCGCAGAGTAGACATGTCATGAGTGGAAATAGTACAGACCGAGCGGTACGGATATTCCCACACGTGACCGAACTCGTGTTTGGGATTCTTGGGCATACGTTGGATTTCCAGGCTGAGTATTTGCAACTGGTCCATTACCCAAGGCACACAGTCGGGAACCATTCCTAAATCCTCTCCGCACACCAGCATAGAAGTGGCTTGTGTCAGGATAGGCAGCTTTTTCATCGCTTCCTGATACCAGAACTGGTTATGGCGTTGGTAATAATAATGATTATACAGACGGTTGAAAGCGTCTTTCTCCTTCCAGTCGAGGCGCCCGAAGATGAAATCATTCTGAACGGCAATTCTTGGATGATACATGGAGGGGTGCTTGCGGTCGGGAACAAATAATACATTGCTTATCAAGGCATATACTCCCTCGCGTATATGGATACTTTCTTCATCTTTCTTATCGGAGAAATAAGCCTCCACTTTGCGTTGGGTATCATATTCCGGGCGCATTTCATAAATGTCATCGTGAGCATGTTGTACGAATGTTTCTTTTACAAAGGCAGCTTTGTCACCAAACATCTTGTTTAGCATCTCTTCGTTGATGAACGGTTTGGTCATGAAGTCCTTTTGGAACGGCAGCCCGTAACTTTGAATTTCGTCTACACTCATAGGCAATGCCGGTACAAACTGTCCCAGCAAACCATGTACCGAATGAGATGGGATTTCCCAGATACGGAAGAAACCAAGAATATGGTCTATGCGGTAAGCTGTGAAATACTCTGCCATTTTGCGGAAACGCTTCTGCCACCATTGGTAGTTGTCTTGTTCCATTACCTCCCAATTATAGGTGGGAAAGCCCCAGTTCTGTCCGTTCACGGAGAATGCGTCGGGCGGCGCGCCTGCCTGACCGTTCATGTTGAAATAATACGGCTCAATCCATGCCTCCACACTGTTGCGGCTGATGCCGATAGGGATATCACCTTTAAAGATAATACCTTTTTCGCGGGCATAGTTTCCTGCATCAAGTAATTGGATATGTAAATGGTACTGTGTGTAGTAGTAAAAGGCGATTTCTTCATAGCAAGAGCTGTCCGGTGCGCATAAGGCTGCTATTTCTTCTGCCTTGTACTCTGTATGCTCAGGCCATTGGCTGAAATCCGGAGTGCCATACAGATCTCTTAGATAGCTGAATGCGGCGTATGGCAGCAGCCAATGTTCATTTTCTTCAAAGAATTTTTTGAATTCGGCCGAAGCCAGCACTTTCCTTCCGGTTTGTTGGAACATCACTTTCAAATAGGAACGTTTGGCATTGTTCACCGCTTCATAATCTATTTGGGGAAGAGCGTTCAATTCTTGCCGGCGGGCTTCAAAAACAGCCAGCGCTTCTTTATCCTTCATCTTACCCAGCTGGTTCAGGTCAATATACATAGGGTGGAATGCATAAATGGAAATGCTGTTGTAGGGATAAGAATCCATCCAGGTATGGGTAATGGTCGTATCGTTGATAGGGAGGATTTGTACAGCTTGCTGGTGGGTCTTTGCCGCCCAGTCTATCAGTTTCTTCAAATCTCCGAAATCTCCTACTCCAAAACTTTTCTCACTGCGGAGAGAAAATACAGGGATAGCTGTTCCCGCCACCTTACGGGCCGATGAAGTGAAATGAACTTCAGTTTCCGGTGTCAGGTAAATTTCTCCTTTTTTTAATTCCGGATTATTAAGCATCCGGTTGTCGTGGTTCTCCCATTCCTCTACCTGCTTGCTGTCGGCGTTGCAGGCTACGAACTTATAACTTAGCGGAAACTCCAAAGTAGAAACATTCAGTGTGATGGTCCACTCGTTCGGTTGTATTTCTTCCATCAGGACCGTCTTTTGAATATCCCAATTGCCTAAAGCCGGGCAATCTCCGCTGATAGCCAGCACTTGACGCTTATGATGCAGACAAGGGCATAAGGCCCGGAAAGTAATGCTTCCATCGGCGCTTGCTGTGACTTTTATAGTTGTCTCAGACTGATAATCACCACTGAAGGCGGAACTGTATAAGTAAGATTCAGCCGGAAGGTCTTTCCAGAAATCATTTAATATGTAGTGGCAGTTTTTCTTTTTTCCGGGGCAAAACAAATGAGCCATGGTTCCGCTTTCACGGCGGATGCACTGTCCGTCACGATATACTCCATAGCGGTAGGAAACAGGCACGCATGCAGGGAGGTCCGGCATTTCAGCTTCACCTTCCCAATGTTCCCCGTTTGGAGTGCGAAGGATGATAGGTTCACTATTGTTTCCGTCCAGTATCACCCCCAGTTCTTCTCCCCAGGCTGTACGGTATTCAATTCGAAATGTGAGTTTCATGTTATTATTCGAGTTAAATGGTTTAATGTCCCAAAATTAAGACTTTCTGGCAGAATATCGTCTTTCATCCAATTAATTTATAAGAAAAATGAATGAGGTTATGTTTGTTACCGGCGGTGAACTATTACAATTTCTGCCCATTTCATCGAAAAAAAGAGTCGGTATGAGTATCTGTTTCTTCGGGCATTTAAAGGAGGAAAAATATAAATGGGGTCAGGTTGGTTTTCATTGATAAAAAAGCCCCGATCCAGAGAAAAGCAGGATCGGGGCTACCTCAAATTGTAAGATGTGAGGATGGATTTTGATTAAAAAATAATGAATGAAAAATTACGCGTCTATATTCGCATATGTCGCGTTTTTCTCTATGAACTCGCGGCGTGGAGCTACATCGTCTCCCATCAGCATGGAGAAGATATAGTCTACGTTGGCGGCATTGTCAATTGTTACCTGTTTCAGAATACGCGTTTCAGGGTTCATTGTTGTTTCCCACAGTTGTTCGGGATTCATCTCACCCAAACCTTTGTATCGCTGTGTATGGATTCCGTTTTCTTGTCCGTCACCATATTTTTGAATGAATGCCTGGCGTGCTTCTTCGGTGTAGCAGTATTCACTGATTTTTCCTTTGCTGCATTTATACAATGGCGGATTGGCAATGTACAAATGTCCGTTTTCTATAATTTCCGGCATATAGCGGTAGAACAATGTCATGATAAGGGTGTCGATGTGAGAACCATCGACATCGGCATCGGTCATGATCACCACTTTGTGATAACGCAGCTTGTCGATGTTCGCTTTTTTGCTGTCATCATTTCCGTCCACACCGAAACGGACACCCAGGGCGGTGATGATATTATTGACCTCATCGCTTTCAAAAGCCTTGTGCCACATCGCTTTTTCCACATTCAGGATTTTACCCCTCAAAGGTAGAATTGCCTGGAAGGCACGGCTACGTCCTTGCTTGGCAGAACCACCTGCCGAGTCACCCTCGACCAGGAATAGTTCACATTCCTCCGGATTACGGCTCGAGCAGTCGGCCAGTTTGCCCGGCAGTCCGCCACCGCCCATCGGACTCTTTCTTTGAACAGATTCACGTGCCTTGCGTGCGGCGATACGCGCTGTTGCAGCCAGGATCACTTTGTCAACAATCTGTTTTGCTTCTTTCGGATGTTCTTCCAGATAATATGTAAGCGCTTCGCCTACAGCTTGGTTCACGGCACCACTCACTTCGCTATTGCCCAGCTTGGTCTTGGTCTGTCCTTCGAACTGCGGCTCGGCTACTTTCACTGAAATGACGGCAATCAAGCCTTCGCGGAAGTCCTCTCCCGAAATCTCGACTTTTGCTTTTTCCAGTGCTTTGGTATCTTCCGCATATTTCTTCAGTACACGGGTTAATGCGCTGCGGAAACCGGCCTCGTGTGTGCCGCCTTCTATTGTATTGATATTGTTTACATACGAATGCAGGCTTTCACGATAGCCTGTATTGTACATGATGGCACATTCAATGGGGGTATTGTTTTTTTCGGTATTCAGATAAATGACATCATTAATCAGCGCTTCGTTGTTACGGTTCAGGAAACGTACAAACTCTTTCACTCCTTCGTCCGAATGGAATATTTCTTTCTTGAAGCTGCCATCTTCTTCTTTGATCCGGCGGTCGGTCAGTGAAATGGTGATACCTTTGTTCAAGTAGGCCAATTCACGCATACGTGCCTGTAGAATGTCAAACTTATATTCGGTAACAGTGAAGATGGTATCATCCGGCCAGAAAGTCTGTTTTGTTCCGGTAATATCAGCTGTTCCTACTTCTTTTACAGAATACAAAGGATGTCCGCAGCTGTATTCCTGCTGGTAGATCTTGCCACCGCGGAATACCTGTGTGGTCATGTGAGTAGACAAGGCGTTCACACAAGAAACACCTACACCGTGCAGACCGCCTGAAACCTTGTAAGAACCTTTGTCGAACTTACCTCCCGCGTGCAGCACGGTCATTACCACTTCCAATGCAGATTTCTTTTCTTTTTCGTGAAAGTCTACCGGGATACCACGGCCATTATCCTGTACGGTAATGGAGTTGTCTTCATTGATGGTGACTTCTATATGATCACAGTAGCCGGCCAATGCCTCGTCGATAGAGTTGTCCACAACCTCGTAAACCAAGTGGTGCAATCCCTTTTCGCTGATGTCTCCGATATACATGGCGGGACGTTTACGTACAGCCTCCAAACCTTCCAATACCTGGATGTTACTGGCCGAGTAATTGTTTTCGCCGTTTATCTTTTCTTCTTCACTCATGTTTGATTCAATTATCTTAAATATTAGCTTTCAAAGATACGAAAAATTGCTGAGACAGGCAGCTTTTATGGACTAAAAAACGTAAAAAAGAGGGGATTGGACGGGTTTGGAATGAGGTCTGTCCGTGAACGCCGGGAAAAGTAGGGGAGTGATGTATTTATTTCGAGGGTAAGTCTTCTGAAGATCAATGGGGCTTCTTTTTCCTTCAAATCCTTCATTGACGCTTAACAGGCTTTTTATCAGCATCTTATCATGTATGATTCTCTTCTAAATCCTTCATGAATGCTTCAGATTCTTCAGGGCTGTTTTGGCTCAGTTTGAAAATTTGGGGGAATTAGTTAAAATCCCTATCTTTGTCGGAT
>CANPJW010000086.1 GCA_947574505.1 uncultured Bacteroides sp.
GTGGATGTAATTTTTGCCTCATTTTATTTGGATTTTAATATAGTTCGTACTTAATGAAGAGAGTAAAGAAGGTTGTCCTTACAGGTGCGAGTGGTTTTGTAGGTTCGGACATACTGAATGAGGTTCTGAATCGTGGTTTTGAAGTGACTGCCGTGGTTCGTCATCCTGCAAAGATAAAGATACAAAATGAAAATCTGAAAGTAGTGAAGGTGGATGTGTCTTCGCTCAATGAAGTGGCTGAAGTTTGTAAAGGAGCAGATGCCGTTATCAGTGCATTTAATCCAGGATGGAGCAATCCTAATATATATGATGAGACAATCAAAGTCTATCTGACTATTGTTAATGGGATAAAGAAGGCAGGAATTAACCGTTCTCTGATGGTTGGCGGTGCCGGTTCTTTATTCATTGCTCCGGGATTGCGGTTGATGGATTCCGGCGAAGTTCCTGAAAATATTTTACCGGGAGTCAAAGCGTTGGGAGAATTCTATCTGAATTTCCTGAAGAAAGAAAAAAAGGTAGACTGGGTGTTTTTCTCTCCGGCAGCAGATATGTGACCGGGTGTACGTACCGGACGCTACCGTCTTAGCAAAGATGACATGATTATAGATATTGTGGGAAATAGCCATATCTCCGTAGAGGATTATGCTGCTGCAATGATTGACGAACTGGAGCATCCGAAGCATCATCAGGAGAGATTCATAATTGTATATTGATGAGAGAATAAATTAGAAAAAAAACGGCTTGAATCAACATGATATACATGTAATAATATTCAAGCCGTTTTTTATTTGGACACTGTTAAATTCAGATAAGTCTGTTTTTAGATTCTGTCAAGAACAGTCTTAATCAGCGTATCAATCGTATTCTTATATCCGGTATTGGCTTCCTTAATCAGCCGGTTGGCAATCACCATACAGACAGTCATCGCCTTATGTCCCATCAACCGGCTAAGTCCTGCCAAAGCCGAACTCTCCATCTCGAAGTTAGTAATCCTGAAACCTTTGTACTCAAATGCTTCAATCTTGTCATTTTGTTTCGGGTCTGCCAACGGCACACGAAGCTCACGTCCTTGAGGACCGAAGAAACCACCGGCAGCAATCGTAACACCACGCACCATATCATCTTTGGCAATCCGGTCAATCAGTTCTTCGCTGGCATCAATCACATAGGGAGCAGGGGCACACATATTTCCCGACCAACCCATATGATTAAGGAAAGCACGTTCGAAAGGCAAGTCACATACCTCATTGCGTCCGGCATAGAAATTCAATAACCCGTCAAAGCCGATAGACTTCTGCGAACAAACGAATGTACCTACCGGAGTATTAGGCTGTAAACCACCACATGTACCGATACGCACCAATTCCAATTGACGGAAATCATCCTTCTCTTCCCGTGTGTTAAAGTCGATGTTGGCGAGAGCGTCCAACTCATTCATGACAATGTCGATATTGTCGCAACCGATTCCGGTAGAAACCACCGTAATCCGCTTTCCTTTATATGTACCCGTGATAGTTTTGAATTCGCGGCTTTCCACTTCACATTCTTTGTTTTCGAAATGAGAAGCCACGAGTGCTACACGTCCGGGGTCGCCTACCAGGATTACTTTATCTGCCAGCCATTCGGGCTTTACGTGAAGATGGAATACCGAACCGTCTTCGTTGATAATCAATTCTGAGGATGGAAAGTACTTTTTCATGCTATTGAAAGGTTTTAGTTTTACAATATGATTGTATCTATAAATAGAAACGCCGGAACCAGATTTAAGTTCAGAAGAAGCATCTTTCTTTTTCCGTAGAAAAGGGAGAATACGTCTTGGAACTGAAATGAAACCGGGTTCCAGCGTTTACAGTAACTTATTTGCTCAATGGCTGGTTGCCAATGTTGCCGTTTGCCGGTTTGGCAATCGTTTCGCGCATCGAGGTATCTGCTTCGATATTTTTCATCCGGTAGTAATCCATGATACCCAGATTGCCGCTGCGGAATGCCTCTGCCATTGCTTTAGGAACTTCCGCTTCCGCTTCGATTACTTTCGCACGGGCTTCTTGTGCTTTTGCTTTCATTTCCTGTTCGGAAGCGACAGCCATTGCGCGGCGTTCCTCGGCTTTTGCTTGGGCGATATTCTTGTCCGCGTTAGCTTGGTCAATCTGTAAGGCGGCACCGATGTTTTTACCTATGTCGATGTCTGCAATATCAATAGACAGAATCTCGAAAGCTGTTCCTGCATCCAACCCTTTACGAAGTACGAGCTTGGAGATAGAATCCGGATTTTCGAGTACCGACTTATGATTTTCCGAAGAACCGATAGATGAAACGATACCTTCGCCTACGCGGGCAAGGATCGTGTCTTCACCTGCGCCACCGACCAACTGGCGAATGTTGGCACGTACCGTAACACGAGCCTTGGCAATCAACTGGATACCGTCTTTGGCAACAGCCGTTACAGGCGGAGTGTCAATCACTTTCGGATTAACAGACATCTGTACGGCTTCGAATACGTCACGTCCTGCCAAGTCAATGGCCGTAGCCATCTGGAAAGGCAGTTCGATATTCGCTTTCGATGCGGATACCAGTGCGTGGACGACTTTCTCGACGTGTCCGCCAGCCAGGTAGTGGGCTTCCAGCTCATCACGGGTGATGTTTTTCAAACCGGCTTTGTGAGCTTCAATCATGCCCGGCACGATGATATACGGCGGAACATTACGGATGCGCATTAGAAATAACTGTATCAGTGAGATGTGCACTCCCGATACTTTGGCCGACAGCCAAAGGAAGAAAGGCACGTAATGGAAAAATATTATCAGGAAGATAATACCTCCGGCTATCAGAAAGATAGGCAAGTAAAAAGATGATTCCATTGATAGTTTGTATTAGTGAATATTATTTTTTTGTCTCTCAACCATGATTGTTCCGTTGCTGATGCGGTTGACGATGATTGGGGTCTTTTCATCCAGGAAACCGTCCATTGATTTGACTTCAACGATTTTGTTGTTGATTTCCGCATAACCGATTTGTGCGAGACGGGTAGTACTGATACCTGTGTCACCGACTTTCACACTTTGTTCAGCGCTACGGTCTACCTTCGAGTCAATGTCTTTTTTCAAAGCCAGTTTATCCAGCATCTTCGATCGCATAAACCAGACCAGTGACCCTATACAGGCGACGGCCGATATACCCAAAGTGGCAAATCCTCCAGCCATTCCTATATTGGTAAATGCGTAGTAGTTGGCATAAAGTATGCAAACCAATGCCGAAATTCCTGCCAGGCTGATGCCCGGAATGACAAACAGTTCTACAAGAAACAGTATGACTGCGGCAATAATGAGAACGGTGATAATGAGTATATCCATAGTTCAGTGTTATTAATTTATTTCGTTTTTTCTGCGTTACGTACATTGATTTCCAGAGCATCCAGTTCGCCTGACATTTGCAATATGCGTTTTTCCAGGTCGAGGATGGCAGGAGCGATTCTTTCTTTTCCCTGCTTGTTGCTTGTGGAATATTGCTGGCGCAGGCTGTTCAATTTTTTTTCTTGTTGCTGAAAGTCTTTCTCCATCTGCCGATAGCGTTGGAAAAGCTGTTTGGCCTTGGCGGACTTGAAATCATTTATCTGATAATACGTTGTGTTGTCATCAATGACAAATTCAAAATCAACGACACGGCGTTCTTTCGGTTTGTGGTTGATAGCAGCTTCCAAGCGTTGCAATGCTTCGCTGATTTCCTGTTTGTCCTTCCAGGTTTCTTTCAATGAATGGATTTGTGCCAAGCGGATAATCTGCTTCTGATCCATCGCTTCGTAATTATATGTCTGCTTTGAATTATTCGGGATGAATACATAGATGCAGACTTTCCCTTCCGGTTGGAAGCGGTCGGAAGCAAACCAACCCAGATTATTATATTCGTCAATGACATACATATAATCATTGTATGGAGAATTGAACGGCATACCTACATTTTCCGGTACGAGATAGGTGTCGCTGTTCGTGTTGTAGCGGGTGACGAAAATGTCATATCCGCCCAACCCTTCACCGTCACTTGCATAATAAATAGTAATGCCGTCCGACATAACATACGGATAATTGGCATTGCCGGAAGCGTTGATGCTGCCGGGAAGCGGACGCCCGTTGCTCCATTCGTTCAGCAGCTTGTTTTTTGAGAATATGTCCAAATTCCCTCTTTCACCCTTTTCGCTATAATAGATTTTATTTCCGATTTCGGTTTCGTAAACAGTCCCTTCATGCTCCCCTTCTGTCTGGAAGAATTTGTTGAACGTGAACAGCTTGCCTGATTCTTCACTGATTTTATAAGCATTCAGAAAAGTAGCTTTATCCACAACGAAGCTGTCGATAATGCAAACATCTTCCACACCTTTCAGCATACGAAGATCTGCCTTGCTCTTTTCCAACAGCCCTTCTGCTTCTTCTGTCGGTCTTTTACGCTTCTTTAAGTCGGCTATATATTCTTCAAAACATTCTACCGCTTCTTCAAAGCGATAAGTTTCATTATAAGCCTGCCCCAAGTAGAGCTGACCGCTGGCTATGCGTTTCTTTACTGCCATTTCGAGTGGTTTTACCGCTTCCTCGGCTTCTCCGGTTTTCAGGCAACATACGCCATACCAATAATTATAATTTCCGTTGGAAGGTTGGGATTTTGCATACTTTTTGAATACAGGTTTGGCTTTTTCGTAGTCACCTTTTGTAAATAAGGTGCGCGCCTGTTCGAGTGTTTGCGCGGAAACTTCACCAAGGAAGAGACTGCAAAATAAAAATAGAATATATTTCCCTTTCATCGTTATTTATCGTTTATGAGTGACGGATTGTTTGAAAGTACTGCTACTTCCGGGCATCTGTCAATTTTTCAATTGTTCAAAAGTACAAATTTATTAGAAATAAACCCTTTTTCAGAGAATCTATTATGTTAATTCTTCTTTAAATCATTCTTTTCGCTTACTTTTGCAGCCGATTTTTGAAGATATGGCACAATTTACAGAAGAAGAGAAAACCATTCGCCGCATTGATAAGCGGTTCAACAAAGGAGTGGTGCAATATGGACTGATAGAAGAAGGTGATAAAATTCTCATCGGATTGTCGGGCGGGAAAGATTCGTTGGCGCTTGTAGAACTGTTGGGCAAACGCGCACGTATCTACAAACCTCGTTTTTCTGTCGTTGCCGTCCATGTGGTGATGCGGAATATTCCTTATCAGAGTGATACTGAGTATTTGAAAGCGCATTGTGAAGCCTGCGGAGTGCCTTTTCTTCAATACGAGACTTCATTTGACCCTTCTACGGATACGCGTAAGTCTCCCTGTTTCCTTTGTTCGTGGAATCGGCGTAAAGCCTTGTTTACGGTTGCCAAGGAGCAGGGGTGCAACAAGATTGCTTTGGGGCATCATATGGATGATATTTTGGAAACATTGCTGATGAATATCACTTATCAGGGTGCGTTCAGTACTATGCCGCCCCGGTTGGTGATGAAGAAGTTTGATATGACGATCATCCGTCCGATGTGCATGGTTCATGAATCGGATTTGATAGAATTGGCGGCTTTGCATGGCTATCGGAAGCAGGTGAAGAACTGTCCTTACGAATCGCAGTCCAGCCGGAGCGATATGAAAGGTGTTTTGCGGCAACTGGAAGCGATGAACCCGGAAGCTCGATATAGCCTTTGGGGAAGCATGACGAATGTACAGGAAGATTTATTACCGAATAAAATAGATTAAAACAGATAAATTAGAATAGATTGTTATGAAAGGAATATATACAATTTTGTTGCTCATCGTGTCTAATGTCTTTATGACATTTGCCTGGTACGGACATCTGAAAATGAAACAGGAATATAGCTGGTTCGCAGCTCTTCCGTTGATAGGTGTGATTGCTTTCAGTTGGGCGGTTGCTTTCTTCGAGTATTCATGTCAGATACCGGCGAACCGCATCGGATTTATCGGCAACGGCGGCCCGTTTTCGTTGATGCAGTTGAAAGTGATTCAGGAAGTGATAACTCTTGTCATCTTTACAGTGTTTACAACTGTGTTTTTCAAGGGTGAAGCGTTGCATTGGAATCATTTGGCGGCGTTCGTTTGTTTGATTGCGGCGGTGTATTTTGTGTTTATGAAATAAAATACTCTTTTTGAGGAATATAAGATTATAGGATAAGTGCTATACTTTGTTAGCCTTATCCTATTTTTAATTACTTGATAGATTTAAAAACCTTATCAATACACCGTTTCTTCTGCTCCATGTTTGGATGAACATAGAGATTTAATGTAGTGGTGATATCTGAATGTCCAAGTATTACACTTACGGTTTTGTAGTCGCAGTTGCTTTCAATACAACGTGTAGCGAAGCTGTGACGTAGTCCGTGAAATTTCAGTGGGGGAATATTGAGTTGTTCCATCATTCGTTTGTAATAGTTGCGATAGGTGCGTGGTTCAGTTGGCTTCTCTTCATTAGTAAGTACATAGAACTTGCCGTTTACGATTTTTTTCAATGGGCGTAACATCTTTAATAATTCCTTGTTCATAGGAATATCACGGATAGAGTTCTGAGTTTTAGGTGTACCGATAATGATTTCTGTATGTCTTTTTTCACCATCCAATATATAAATTCGTTCAATGGTTTTCCGAATACATATTACTCCATTGACAATGTCCACATCATCCCAAGTCAGTGCGCAGATTTCACCTATTCTCATTCCTGTGGTCAGGCAAATATAGATGCCTAAATTTCGAAAAGTGAAGTGTTCGCTTATATACTGCAATATTGCTTTGTGATTAGCAATGTTGAGTACATTTAGTTGTTTGTTTTCCTGTGGTGTCGGGAATTTGATGCACCAATCCTGATGGGATAATATACCAAGTTTTACTCCAAACTTCATTACCATTTTTAGTACAATGAGTATATCCTTTACACTTTTTGCGCTTAGTCCTTTCTGAAGTTTCTGTAAGACAAACTCTTGTACTTCGTTTTCGAGTAACTCATACTTATTTCCAAACATAGGAAGTATGTGGTTTTCTAAGATTAGGGCATACGCTGAATATGTTGAGCTTTTCACATATTTACGTTTGTCTTCTTTCCACATAATGGTAATTTCTTTAATTGTTTTCTTTGCTGTCATGCTTTCATAATTTAAATAGATTAATATTCTTGTAAGATAAGGATTAAGGATTTTATGAAGGGATATTTCCTTTTTTGTTTTTGATTTTTTAGATGTTCCAAATTTGAGATTCCCGGAGTTTAAGGGGGAGTGGAAAAA
>CANPJW010000087.1 GCA_947574505.1 uncultured Bacteroides sp.
GCATAGTGACAGAAGCCGCTTAGCCAATATGTTGAATTTTTAACGGACTATTATATTATTAAAATGAATTTTAATGAAGAAGAATATCCTCCTTTTCTATTGTTTTCTGGTGATTGCGGCAGTCGGCTTGAAAGCACAGGAAATACGTCCCATGCCTGCCGATTCTGCTTATGGGGTAGTGCATATCTCTGTTTGTAATTTGCGCGAAGAAGGCAAATTTACTTCCGGCATGAGTACACAGGCATTATTGGGGATGCCGGTCAAAGTGCTTCAATATACCGGTTGGTACGAGATACAAACGCCGGATGATTATACCGGATGGGTACACCGGATGGTGATTACCCCCATGTCGAAGGAACGTTATGATGAGTGGAACCGGGCGGAAAAGATAGTGGTTACTTCGCACTACGGATTTGCGTATGAAAAACCGGATGAAAGTTCTCAACCTGTGTCCGACGTGGTTGCAGGCAATCGTCTGAAGTGGGAGGGAAGCAAAGGGCGTTTCTACAAAGTATCTTATCCCGACGGTCGGAAAGCATACATCTCTAAATCTATTTCTCAATCGGAAACAAAATGGAGGGCTTCATTGAAACAAGATGTTGAAAGTATCATTGCGACTGCTTATTCGATGATGGGAGTTCCTTATCTGTGGGCAGGAACCTCTTCCAAAGGAGTAGATTGTAGCGGCTTGGTACGTACCGTGCTTTTTATGCATGATATTATTATTCCGAGAGATGCGTCTCAACAGGCTTATGTGGGCGAACATATTGAGATTGCTTCTGATTTTGCCAATGTACAACGGGGGGATTTAGTGTTTTTCGGTCGTAAAGCGACTCCGGAGCGTAAAGAAGGAATCTCTCACGTTGGTATTTATCTTGGTAATAAACAGTTTATCCACGCTTTGGGCGATGTACACATCAGTAGTATGAACCCTGCGGATAAGAACTATGACGAGTTCAACACGAAACGTCTACTTTTTGCCGTTCGCTTCCTACCTTATATTAATAAGGAGAAGGGGATGAATGCTACGGATAATAATCCTTATTATAAATAGTTGGTAAATGATAGCTGATGGTTACTGTGGGTGTTTGAATGTCAGAGTGTTAATGCCATCTGACATACAACGAATGTAAATTTGTCAGGTGCTGTCGTTAACCGCTGTTAAGCTCTAAATATTCTCTGTTAAAAGTGGACAAAAAAAAGTGACAAGTGGAATAAGTGAACGATATTTGTTATTATTTTAACGTCGTAAAAGTTAAAACAATGTCGAATATTAACAATTTAAAGAATTATAAATCATGAAACAGACAACAAAGAACATTCTGGGAGTAGGAGCAATCATTCTTCTTAGCTCAGGAGTTGCAGGATTGACAACTTACAAATTGTTGCAATCTAACGAAGCTGCTGAAGAGACATCTTTCAATGAGATGTTCAAGCAGAATCCCAATGTCAAATTGGCTGCTTTTGACGCTGTGAACGCTCAACCTGTTGACCTGACTCAGGCTGCGGAGAATTCGCTTCATGCTGTCGTACATATAAGGTCTACTCAAGAAGCTAAAACAAGAACAGTTCAGCAAGCGCCGGACATCTTTGATTTCTTTTTTGGTGATGGACGCGGACAGCAGCGTCAGATACAGTCTCAACCTCGTGTAGGTTTTGGTTCGGGAGTGATCATCTCGAAGGATGGATATATCGTAACGAATAATCACGTGATTGAAGGGGCGGATGAAATCAGTGTGAAACTGAATGACAACCGTGAGTTTAAAGGACGCGTGATTGGTACCGACCCCAGCACCGACCTTGCGTTGGTAAAAATAGAAGGTGATGATTTCCCGACTATTCCGGTAGGAGACTCCGAAGCGTTGAAGGTAGGAGAGTGGGTATTGGCGGTAGGTAACCCGTTCAATCTGAACTCTACTGTAACTGCCGGTATCGTAAGTGCAAAAGCCCGTTCTCTGGGAGTATATAATGGTGGTATAGAATCATTCATCCAAACGGATGCTGCTATCAATCAAGGGAATAGTGGTGGTGCGCTGGTAAATGCCAGAGGTGAACTGGTAGGTATCAATTCGGTGCTTTCTTCTCCGACAGGGGCATATGCAGGGTATGGTTTTGCTATCCCGACCAGCATTATGACGAAAGTCATTGCCGACTTGAAACAATATGGAACTGTACAGCGTGCGTTGCTCGGTATCCGTGGTGGCTCTATCGGTAGCAGTTTGATGGACGACCGTCAACCGATTGATAAATCCGGTAAGACACTGGCAGATAAAGCTAAAGAACTGGGTGTTGTAGAAGGAGTATGGGTTTCTGAAATCGTAGAGAATGGTTCTGCAGCAGGAGCTGACATCAAAGTGGACGACGTAATTATCGGTGTGAATAATAAGAAAGTATCCAATATGGCCGACTTGCAGGAAGCTCTTGCAAAACATCGTCCGGGTGATAAGGTGAAAGTGAAACTGATGCGCGATAAGAAGGAAAAGACCGTTGAAGTAACGTTGAAGAACGAGCAAGGTACTACCAAGATCGTGAAGGATACAGGCATGGAAATCCTGGGAGCTGCTTTCAAAGAATTGCCGGATGATTTGAAGAAACAATTGAATCTGGGTTACGGTTTGCAAGTGACAGGAGTTTCTTCCGGTAAGATGTCAGATGCAGGAGTTCGTAAAGGTTTCATTATCCTCAGAGCTAATGACCAGCCGATGCGCAAAGTCAGCGACCTTGAAGAAGTAATGAAAGCTGCCGTTAAGTCACCCAATCAGGTATTGTTCCTGACAGGTGTATTCCCTTCCGGTAAACGTGGATACTTTGCAGTTGATTTGACTCAGGAATAAGGTATAAAATAAGGTAACAAGATACGGGATAAGCTAATGAATTAGAAAAAGGATGCCGATAGACAACTTGTCGGCATCTCTTTTTGTTTTATTAGTAGAAAAATTTAGTGTAAAAGTTACTTAATTTTGTATGTTAACAAATTATTTGTCGTAACTTTGCACTCCAAATCTGTTTTTAAAGAATGAGACAACTAAAGATTACCAAAAGTATCACTAACAGAGAGAGCGCTTCTCTTGACAAGTATTTGCAGGAAATCGGCCGTGAAGACCTGATTACTGTCGAGGAAGAAGTAGAACTCGCTCAACGCATTCGTAAGGGTGACCGTGTGGCATTGGAAAAACTGACACGTGCCAATCTTCGTTTCGTCGTATCTGTGGCCAAACAGTACCAGAACCAGGGTTTGAGTTTGCCTGACTTGATTAATGAAGGCAATTTAGGACTGATAAAGGCTGCCGAAAAGTTTGATGAGACACGTGGATTCAAGTTTATCAGCTACGCTGTATGGTGGATTCGTCAGTCTATTCTGCAAGCATTGGCAGAGCAGTCGCGTATTGTTCGTCTCCCGTTGAACCAGGTAGGTTCGCTGAATAAAATCAGTAAAGCCTTCTCGAAGTTCGAACAGGAAAACGAGCGGCGTCCGTCTCCCGAGGAGTTGGCAGACGAACTGGAAATCCCTGTTGATAAAATCTCTGATACACTGAAGGTATCCGGCCGTCATATTTCGGTGGATGCGCCTTTTGTGGAAGGAGAAGACAACAGCCTGCTGGATGTGTTGGTGAACGATGATTCACCTATGGCGGACCGTTCTCTGGTTAATGAGTCTCTTGCGAGGGAAATTGATAGAGCTCTTTCTACGTTAACCGATAGAGAAAAAGAAATCATTCAGATGTTTTTCGGTATCGGACAACAGGAAATGACGTTAGAGGAAATCGGCGATAAGTTTGGTCTCACACGTGAGCGCGTTCGCCAGATTAAAGAAAAAGCAATTAGAAGACTTAGACAAAGTAATCGTAGTAAATTGCTCAAATCTTACTTGGGATAAGTAAGAAATATCAGTTTCTGAAAGAAAAAAGAATTTCAGTCGCATAAGTCGCACTTTTCATTATGGAAGAATGTACTTATGCGACTTTTTATTTGATAACCGTCCGCTGTTGGTTCTATCTTAATACTATGTTGGTTATATGAAGAAGTTTATTTTAATCCTGTCTGTTTTTATTCTCCTGGGAGTGGGGTGGATGGCGTACGGGAGATGTACTGCCTCCAAAACTGCCGTACCTGCTGAAACCGAACAGCGCTTGCGTGAAAAAGCGCAGGCGGCAAAGGCTTATTGTTCGAAAAACGGATATAATACGAACTATTGCTTCCTGGTAGATTTCAGCCTGCATTCGGGAAGAAGGCGGTTCTTTGTATGGGATATGAAGGGGGATTCTATCAAATATGCCAGTCTGTGTGCGCATGGATACGGTAAGAACAGTACGGTTTCCAAACCTGTTTTCAGCAATGTGGAAGGGAGTTACTGCTCTTCTTTGGGGAAGTATAAAGTAGGGATACGTTCGTACAGCAAGTGGGGGATCAATGTACATTACAAGTTGCATGGATTGGAAGCGACAAATGATAATGCTTTCAAGCGTACTGTTGTCCTGCATTCTTATTCTCCTATGCCTGAAACGGAAGTTTATCCGATGCATCTTCCGTTGGGCATCAGTCAGGGATGTCCTGTAATCTCCGATGAAGTGATGAAAGAGGTGGATATATTGCTCAAGGCAGCAAAGAAGCCCGTCCTGTTATGGATCTATGACTAAGAAATGCTATTTCTTCAAGATAAATAGAGGTTGTTTCCTCTTTTTTGTTACCTTTGCCACAATTAAAATTATATGATATGAAATACGTAAAAATACTATTTGCCATCGCACTTGTGTTTACCATGTGCTCCGCTTTTTCCTTGAAAAAAGACCATTCTAAACCTGTTTATGCTTTTGGAATCTCTGCTTCATTCACTGATTCAGTAGTCTATTTTACGGACATTCAGATATTGGACAGCGCAAAAGTTAGCAAGGAAGGATTCTTGGCTCATCGTGAATTATATAGTTATCAGTTGAAGAATTTCTTAGAAGATAATCAATTGCAGCAGAATAGTACTTGTATGATTTACTTCTCCGAAAACAAAAAGAAGCTGGAGAAGGAAGCAACGAAAATCCTGAATAAATATAAGCGGAGCAATAGAATAACGGTATCGCGGATTGATGGTGAAAAGTTCCGCTTTACGAAACCGGAAGAATAATAACTGATTTGTTAATATGATAAGAGATGCAGTTTGGCATCTCTTATTTTTTTATCTTTGTCACGTTAAACATGAAGATATTATGAAAAATATTAAAATATTATCGCTTTTGTTCGTATGTTTGTCGATTTTCTTATCAGCTTGTGGTGGTGATGATACTCCTGTTCCAGTAACGGTAAAAACAGTCTTGATGTATCTTGTTGGAGACAATGATATCAGTAATGATATATATAACAATATAGCATCAGTTGAACGAGGATTGAGCGAAGTTACGTCTCCTGGTACATTTGTAATTTATTGGGATGGTGGCAGTAGAAAAGGTGAGTTTCCTGTCCCGACTCTGTTTAAGTATGAAGTGGATGGCAAAGGTTCTGTCAGTAAAAGAGAAGTGATAAAAACTTATAGTAGCCAGAATTCAGTATCAAATGAGGTGATAATTAATGTATTGAAAGATGTGGAGGCTTACTGTCCAGCTGAAAAGTATAGTCTGATTTTGGGTTCTCATGCTACCGGATGGTTGCCTGCGGACTATAGTAAAAGCCGTTCTTTTGGTGACGACAATGGAGCTAAAATTCATATTCCTGATTTATCGAAAGCTTTAGAACAATCAGGTATTCATTTTGATTATATATTATTTGACGCTTGTTTAATGTCTCAAGTTGAGGTTGCTTATGAATTAAGAAATACTGCTGATTATTTAATTCTTTCTCCTGCAGAGGTTATGAGTGCGGGTTTTCCTTATTTCAAGATAACGAAATATTTATTGTCTGCGGATAACTCAGAGCAGAATGCTATAAATGTCGCAAAGGACTTTATTGATTACTATAAAAATGAATATAGTTATTCGTGGGGTACTATTGCGGTGATAAAAACGAATGAAATATCGGCATTGGCGAATATTACTTGTTCAATTATGAAGCAGTATCAGGACAATCTGGTTAAGTTTGATAATAGAAAAATAGATTATTTTCAAGCCCATTATGGTTATGGGAGGTCTTCTTTGGATCATTCGGCATATGATTTTCGAGCTTTTATGCGTGAATTGACTGATAATAATATTCCTTCTGATTTTGAAGAGCAATTGGAAAGGGTAGTTATATATAAGAACTATGTTGACGATTATAAATTGGTGAATATAGATTCGGATATATATTCGGGTATCGGGTGTTATATACCGGATACTAGGTATTCAAAATGGAATACTTATTTTAGGACTTTGCAATGGTATTCGGCTGCCGGATGGGATGAGACTGGCTGGTAAATGCAGGAGGATATTTTTCAGATGTCAACCAGGTGAGAGCTACCCTCCACAAAAAAAAGTTATGAACAGCCCGGCGGGTACAAAAGGTACAGTAGGTACACTGCATATTTTTCTCACACACACGTGCGCGCGTATAATAGGTATAGAAAGTACCGCTTGAGACCAAGTGGTTTCTATTGACAAACAGGGCAACCGCACCAAAAGTTTGTTTTATTTCCGCACGGTTCTGAATCATTTGATAACGGAACACCGTGTAACTTACCTCTTTCTTAATGAATAAAGTATAATAAATGCCACTATAAGATCATTGCCGTTCATCGATTTCGGCTCACCGATAAAATCATGTGGGCTTCTCAACAATTAGTATCTTTGCCC
>CANPJW010000088.1 GCA_947574505.1 uncultured Bacteroides sp.
GTCCTTTTATAACAATAACATTTTGAGTTTTTAAATTTATAAATTTAAAGTTTTTTTATTATGAACAAAAAATTTTTAAGTGCAGTCCTGTTCGGAGCCTTAATGGCCTCGTCAACAGGAACGTTCGTGTCTTGTAAAGACTATGATGATGACATCGAGGATTTGCAGGAACAGCTGAATAAAAAAGCCTCACTTGAAGAACTTACCCAAAAGGTGTCTACCATGGAAAGTTCTGTAGCTGACGCTAAAAAAGCAGCAGAAGAAGCAAAAGCGAAAGCTGAAGAAGCTCTGAAAAAAGCTGAAGAAGGTGGTAGTAACAGCGGCGTTACTGAATCAGACCTTGAAAACTTGAAAAAGGAAATTCAGACTCAGATTGACAAATTAGCTTCTTTGGAAAGTGTAGACAAAAAAATATCAGCTTTAAAAGAAGAATTGAAAGCGGATTTCATCACTTCGGAAAGTTTGCAGGCTTTGAATGACAAAGTGGATAAACTGAGCGCTGAGATCATGCAAGTAATAGGTCATCGTCTGACTAGTCTCTCTTTGATTCCTACAGACCATATCAATGGTATAGCTGCTATTACTCTGACTACCTTACAGTACACTCCACAGGTATATAAGCCAATGGCGAAACATGAGAGCGGTCCAGACAAACATACTAACCGTCCCGTATTGGATCACGTTGCAGCTGGAGAAGTTCGTTATATTTCTACAGAAAAGAATGAGGCATATTTCCATGTAAGTCCGAGCATGGGGGTTCGTACTGAAGATATTGAGTTGCCTTCTTTCGATTGTATCACATCGAATAATACAATGAAAAGAAGCGCTGAAGTCAAAACAAACAGTCCGATTGTTCCTACCGGTAAAGAAATCAAAGATGGTGTACTGACAGTAACTTACAAGAAGAGTGATGATTTCTTGGGTAAACCCATCACTACTACTACAAACGGTACTACAGAAACATTCTATATGGCATCTTTGAAAGCTCCTGTGACTGAGTCTAATTATACAGAAACAGAAAAAGCGGACAAAGCAGCCGGTAAAATAAATGGCGTATATGTAAACTCTGAATACTCACGCATTGAAGAAATTGTAGCTATTCCTTATTTAGCTAACTCTAAAACTGATTTTACTAAAGCATTGGAAGACAAATTTGCTGATGAAATTCAAAAAAATGCAGAAAATGGTAAAGACATATATGTTCACTATCATGACTCTGTGTGTTTGTATGAATCAGGAAATAATGAACTCGTTGACGTAGAATGGGCATACAACCAACCGCTAGACTTGAATACTTTGGTTACAGTATGTACTACTACAACAAATAATCATGTCAACCATAAAGAATTGAAGAATTATGCTGATTACGGTTTGGAATTCCGTTTCTCTTTAGCTACTGAAAAATATTTGCAAGGAGATCGTGATACAGACGAACAGGAATTTGCTAAGATTTTGAGTGGTAACAGATTGAAATCAGAAGTTTATGATGTAGATTTGGACGACAATCAATACTCTCGTGCTTCTATTGGTCGTGAACCGATTGTGCGTGTTTCATTGATTGATACAAAACACGACAATGCGTTGATTGCACAACGTTACATCAAAGTTCGTTGGATCGATAAAGGGGAAGAGCAAGTATTGAGTCCGTTTAATTTTGCAAACGATACCATCAGTTGTCATGATATGTATCAGCAGTTGTTCTCTAAAGATATGAACGAGGCTATCTATCATCAAGTTAAGTTTAATGGTGGTCAGAGCATGAGTAAGACCGAATTCCATAAAGTCTTTACATCACTGAAAATCAAGAGTTTGAAGAAGGACGGCGTAGAAATCGATTTGACTAAGCTGAACCTATCAGTTAATGCTGATGCAGATTGGAGTGAAGGTGACTCTAAGCAGATCAAAGATGGTAAGGAAGAATTAAAGAATAATGTTGACTTGTTATTTAGCTTCTTGAAAGATGCACAGGATAATACCTCATATAACTTGGTATGGGCTATGAATGAAAAAACTGTTGGAACATTGAAGGATAACAAGGATGGAAACTATGCTTCTAAATTCGAGATTGAAGTTGAATATATAGACGAACTTGGAACAGTAGGTAACATTATCCAGAAATTTAATCAAGAAATTGTTGTTCCGAAACAAGAATTTGCTTACCAAGGAACATATTGGAAGAATGGCATAGGTGAAGGTACATTTAATGTTAATCCTATCGTGTTCAATACTGCTGAAGATAGCTGGGCTAATAACAACGGTCTAACACCTGATCATGCCCATGAATATAACGGCAACGACTGTGCTTTGAAAGATTACAGCCATATCTCTGCTGATCTTGTAAATGGTTACATCTATAAGCCTGAAAATGCTAAACCGGCTAACTTGGCTCAGTTCATTAAGTACATCCGTAATTGTGCAGAAGTACGCTTTGTGTTCGATCAAAGCCGCTTCAACAAGTATGACTACTTGGCAGGTTACAATGTAAGTGCAGATGGTATTTCATTATGGAAGGGAGCTGCTCCTACAAGCTGGGATCAATTTGATTATATCCAAGCTGATAAGAAGACTTTGGCTGCAACTATCCAAAACGTAATGGGTGCAACAGCTGACACAAACAAAGATTCCAAGTTCTTGCCATGGAACTTCGATGAAACATTAGGCTCTACATATGATGAGTGTACAAGTACAATACGTTTGCATGAAATTGACAAACTGAACGGTACTCCGGCTGCCCAAGCATTGGTAGGTAAGTCAGTTCCTGTAAACTTGGTTGTTGAATATAACAGCTATAATGTGATCCCTGTTCAGGAATTTGAAGTATTCTTTATCGATCCGTTATCTATTGACGGTGCTATTAAGGGTAACTTCGTTGATGCTGAAATTGATGGTAGCTTCTTGAATGTAGCTGACGGATTCAACTTCACAGATTGGAATGGTAATAAAGTTGCCGCTCAAGACATCAAGGATGTTAAGAACGGTGAGTATGCTCATGAACTATATGATTACTATGGCGTTCATAATGTTAAATTCTTGACTGACAAGGTAACAACAAGTTTGTCATACGATGCTGCAACTAACACATACAAGCATACAGAAGGTGTGAAAGATGGTAAATTGCCGACCAATGCATCGTTGAAGCAAATGAAGGCTACTGAAGCTAATGGCGTGGTTGATAAAGCTAATGCAGAGAAAGTGGATAAAGATCCTACTCACTTGGCTTACTTCAACAACAATGGTACTCCGGTTAACGTTGATTACAAGATGTATATTTCTGTTGAAGTCGCTCACAAGTGGGGTGTATTAAAGAAAGAAGCTCTTGAAGTGAATGTTGCGAAAGCAGGAGGTACTCCTTCAGGTAAGTAATATTTAAAACTATATAAAAGAAAGGACGTCTTTGAAAAAGGACGTCCTTTTTTTAACACAAAAACATTACAATCTATGAAAATATTTATATATGGGATGATATTCTATTTTCTTTTTGTTTTTTCGTCTTGCGGTAATGTAGATAAACCATCTTCATCTCATGTGTTCAACGGCATATTTAAGACTGAAACAGGAATAAAATTTGAATTGAAGGAAGATTCTACTACTTTCATTCAATTTAATGACTCAATACATTATAAAGGCGTATGGGCTATTCATCGCAATGATGAAAATACTGAATATGTAACAATAGAATTTGCAGGTAACCCTAATTATTACTACTTAAAAGATAGTCAGCTTTATCATAGTGAAAGAGAGATGATAAATAATAATTTTGGGACCAAGATACAATATCTGAATTAAAAATATGTAACAATGGGATTTTATTTGTTTATAACTAAACATCAATGAGATACTGATGTCAAATAAATTCTGAATAAACATAAAAAGGAGCGACCTGAAGACCGCTCCTTTTAATTCTGTTTTTTATTGATTATTTACCCACGGTAATAGTCAAAGGAAGTTCAGCAGTTTTAGTATAACCGTATTTATCAGTTACTTTCACGATAATCTTCGTATTAGTAGTCTGAGAAATATTCTTAGAAGTAATTTCTGCGTGGTAACCAATAACGTTACCTTCAGCATCTTTAATTGCTGTAGCATCTTTAGTTACAGTATAGATTTCTGCATCGGTAGTGAAGAATTCTACCTTGTCGATATAGCTATACTTATAATTGCCAGCAGCTTCCTTGAATAAGCTATACGGCTGATTGTTGTAAGTGTAACCAGTAATCATATCAGCAGTTAACTTAGCTGTTTCACCGGCAGCGGCAGCAGGCAATGTAATAGAAGCACCAGCAGCAGGAACAATCTTACCAGCTTTCAATGCACTTTGAACATTAATCTTAAATGCAGCGGCAGCAATCTCTTCATCAGTGAACTTGTAAGCACCACCCAAATAAGTAGCAGCTACTTTCACATTCAATTCTTGACCGTAAGCCCATCTATCAGCCTCTGTTACGTTACCATCCTGATTAAAGTCGCGGTCAGTAACCAAAGTTATAGTATTATCAGAAGCTATATTAGCCAAATTCTGAACCTGAACATTGTTAATCTTTTGCTCTCTATCCAAAGAGAATGTAATCTCAGTAAGATCAGCATCAACATCAGAACCTAATGTCGTGAATCCTTTCTCCATTTCATATTTAGAAGCAAAATCCGTTTGATTTTTAATCGGGTCTACGAAATAAGCCATCAATGTATTACCAATCCACAAAGCTTCTCTCTTAGCTATGTAAGAAGACAAGGCAGGCATAACCGGAGTAAACTTAACTTTGATAGTGTTCAGTACATTGCTGTCATGTTTGTAATTGATAGTGATAGTATAACCAGTGCCCGGAGTTAAAGTAGCAGCGGTGCCATCAAGAGCAGAGAATACGGCATCGAACTGAGTTGCAGTTCCGTTAACGTTAGCAAGTTCAGAGCCATCAGCTTTTTTGTAAGTGTATGTAATGTTAGGTCCTTCACTCTTATCTGCATCTTTTACAATTGTAGCATCAGCACCGTTAACACCCAAAGCTGTGTTCTTCCAGATTTCAGCATCGCTACCCAAAGCAGTAAACATTTTATCCAAAGACACATTCAACTTCATAGATTTCTTAATCTGTACATTGCCCAAGTCATAAACAACTTCATTACCCAAGGTACGGATTGGCTTAATGGTAATTGTTTCTTTGTAAATCTTACCATCAATATGCAGTTTGTATACATTGATATCAAATGTAGCGTATGTTACTTCATCAGACAATTTAGTTACTTTGAAAGTACCATTACTCTTATCTGCAGAGAAGCCAAAGAACTTAGCGATAGTTGGATCTACAGCTTCTACATAGTAGTCATAAACGAACTTCTCGTTTTCATCAAAAGTAATAACATTGTCTTTGTTTAAGTTTACTTCATAGTATTTCTTACTACTATCTTCACTATCGACTACTATTTCCTTTCCATCCACTGTGGCAACTTTTCCTTCGACAACTATAGCTTCTGATGTAGTAACATCCAAATTGTAATTAGAAATGAAACCACTCTTTTCTACCAAAGCGTATAGTCCATTAGTAAACTGGCCTGTATACTTACCAGCACCAGTGTATACAGCATCTGTATTGTCTAATGCAATAGCATACATGCCATTTGCGCCTCTAGACAATAGACCCTTATATTCAGTAGCAGCACTTAAAGAAACAGGAAGAACTGCGTTTTTAGAATTTTTCAAAGAGAAACTCATATCAGCTGCATCAGCACCTGCATCAATACGAGCCATCAAATATGTGTTATTAGGAGCCAAAGTAGTTAATACCTGTCCTTTAGCTACAGTTTTCTGTGCAGACCAAGTAGTTTCTTTATTATGATCCCAAGTCTGAATAATTTTCTTTACAAAAGCATATTCTATATTAAGTGTAGTTCGAATATCACTTCCTTGAGATAAACCCTTATCCATTTTATCCAAAGCAGCCCATCCCAATAATTCTACGTCGGTCAATGTAGCACCTGCAGTAGGCAATTTTATAGCCTGCATTTTGCCATCGGCATCGGGTACATTCAATGTGTAAACGCCATCGGCTTCTACTACATAAGTAGCACCAAGCGCTTTGTATTCAGAAACAACTTCATTACCATCCTTGTCGTAGAACACCCACATTCCGGCTTCGTTAACAAAAGGAACTTTTACCTTGCCTAAATCATCTTTCTTAACAGCAACATACTCTGTCTTCTTACCGTCAAGATACCAGTAACCATCTTTTACCTCAACAATAGTACCGTTGCCATCCTTACCTGGAGTACCCGGCTCACCTTGTGCACCATCTTTACCATTAACGATAGTGTAAGTCTTTCCGTTGCTGAAAGTAACCTTGAAACCACCTTCTACGTCAACAAGTTCAGTAACCCAGTTACCGCCATCTACTTCTGTCTGCAAAGCTGCCAGCTGAGACTTGATGTCTGTCAACTCCTTGTTGATAGCATCGATGTCATCATCATAGTCTTTACAAGATACAAATGTTCCTGTCGAAGAAACCATCAAGGCTCCGAACAGGATTGCACTTAAAAATTTTTTGTTCATAATAGAAAAACTTTAAATTTATA
>CANPJW010000089.1 GCA_947574505.1 uncultured Bacteroides sp.
ACCTTGGGTATTAAACTTAAACATAATGCTGCTTAATTTTGATTAGTTACTTATACCCATATGTTTAATATAAAATAAATCACCACCTGAATCCATATAGGGTTATCAATACCAAGGCATTAATTCTATTGGATAAGAAACTCCAGAAAGGAAAATCAATTCGACTGAGAAAAAGACAATCATGAGTAACGGTGCTTCCGAATCCGTAAAATGCCAGGAATCTGTCAGTCCCAGAAAAGAAGTAGCCGTCAGATAAGGGATTGATACTAATACAATAATTTTCTCAATTAAAAAAACAGGATTTTTATTTGAGATATAAAAATTATATCTACCTTTGCAATACAATTTGAAGGAAGCTCCTTTGAATTGGCAAAAATGCGGTAGTAGCTCAGTTGGTAGAGCATTAGCTTCCCAAGCTAAGGGTCACGAGTTCGAGTCTCGCTTACCGCTCCAGTGATAATCAGGTAGTTATCTTAGAATGGCTACCTGATTTCTGTTTATAGAATAAGACAACGAAAATAATGCATGAAGAATAGGGCAGTTCGTGCATTTTTCGTATTTTTGCACCCTGTTTTGACACTTACGGAAACTTTAAATAAAAAAATATAATGGCAAAAGAACTGAAAGACCTTACCAAACGTAGCGAAAACTACTCGCAATGGTATAACGATTTGGTGGTAAAAGCTGATTTGGCAGAACAGTCTGCCGTACGCGGATGTATGGTGATTAAGCCTTACGGATACGCAATCTGGGAGAAAATGCAACGTCAACTGGACGAAATGTTTAAAGAGACAGGACACGTGAATGCATACTTCCCATTATTAATCCCCAAATCATTCCTAAGCCGTGAAGCCGAACACGTAGAAGGCTTCGCAAAAGAATGTGCCGTAGTAACGCATTATCGTTTGAAAAATGCTGAAGACGGTTCGGGCGTAGTAGTAGACCCTGCCGCTAAATTGGAAGAAGAATTGATTATCCGTCCGACATCAGAGACTATTATCTGGAATACATACAAGAATTGGATTCAATCCTATCGTGACCTGCCTATCCTTTGCAATCAATGGGCAAACGTTTTCCGTTGGGAGATGCGTACCCGTTTGTTTCTGCGTACTGCTGAATTCTTGTGGCAGGAAGGGCATACCGCCCATGCTACTCGCGAAGAAGCTGAAGAAGAAGCTGTCAGAATGTTGAATGTATATGCCGATTTCGCTGAGAAATATATGGCTGTTCCGGTAGTAAAAGGTGTAAAATCAGCTAACGAACGTTTTGCCGGCGCACTTGACACTTACACCATCGAAGCTATGATGCAGGATGGCAAGGCATTGCAAAGTGGTACTTCTCACTTCTTGGGACAAAACTTTGCAAAAGCGTTCGATGTTCAGTTTGTGAACAAAGAAAACAAGTTGGAATATGTTTGGGCTACTTCATGGGGTGTTTCTACTCGTTTGATGGGTGCATTGATTATGACTCATTCTGACGACAACGGTTTAGTATTACCACCGCATCTGGCTCCGATTCAGGTAGTTATCGTTCCTATCTATAAGAATGATGAGCAACTGAAGCAAATCGATGCTAAGGTAGAAGGTATTGTTGCTAAATTGAAAGCACTGGGTATCTCAGTAAAATATGATAATGCGGACAACAAGCGTCCGGGCTTCAAGTTCGCAGATTATGAGTTGAAGGGCGTTCCTGTCCGTTTGGTAATGGGTGGTCGCGACCTCGAGAACAATACGATGGAAGTAATGCGCCGCGATACGCTGGAAAAAGAAACTATTACGTGCGACGGTATCGAGACATACGTTCAGAACTTGCTTGAAGAAATACAGGCAAATATCTACAAGAAAGCATTAGACTATCGTAACTCCAAGATTACGACAGTAGATACCTATGACGAATTCAAAGAAAAAATCGAAGAAGGCGGATTTATTCTTGCTCACTGGGACGGAACTACCGAAACTGAGGAAAAGATTAAAGAAGATACAAAAGCTACCATCCGTTGTATCCCGTTCGATTCCTTTGTTCCGGATGACAAGAAACCTGGAAAATGTATGGTTACAGGCAAACCATCTGCCCGTCGTGTAATATTTGCACGTTCCTATTAAGCATTAGAAAGCAAATCTGATAGAATTAAAGGTCGGGAATGAATATATTTCCCGGCCTTTTTATGTCCATTTCAGTTTTATTTCAGAAATATCTCCTTTCTTTGTAATGCATTTATAAAGAAGAAAGGAAGAAAGGAAAAAGAACAATGAAGATATTGATTGTAGAAGACGAGCCGTCTTTAAGGGAACTGATCCAATGTTCGCTTGAAAAAGAACGTTATGTTGTGGAAACAGCGGATGACTTCAATTCAGCATTACGTAAAATCGAAGATTACGATTATGATTGTATCTTGTTGGATATTATGCTACCTGACGGAAGCGGGCTTGACCTTCTCGAACGATTGAAAGCCCTTCATAAACGGGAAAACGTAATTATCATTTCCGCAAAGGATTCTTTGGAAGATAAAGTTCTGGGACTTGAACTCGGGGCGGATGACTACTTACCGAAACCATTTCATTTGGTGGAACTGAATGCCCGAATAAAAAGCGTGATACGCCGTCGTCAACAGGATGGAGAGATAGATATCCGTCAGGGAAATGTCCGGATAGAACCGGACAAGTTCCGTGTATTCGTTAATGACCGCGAACTGGAACTGAACAGAAAGGAATATGATATTCTTCTATACTTCATTAACCGTCCCGGAAGATTAATCAATAAAAATACATTGGCCGAATCTGTGTGGGGAGATCATATTGACCAGGTAGATAATTTCGACTTCATATATGCCCAAATCAAGAATCTACGCAAAAAGCTCAAAGATTCGGGCGCAACCCTTGAAATAAAAGCTGTCTACGGATTCGGATATAAATTGATTGTTGAATAAAAAGAGACTATCATCCATGAAATTAATATATTACATCATTCTTCGCATCACCCTTGCTCTAACTCTTATCTTGACAGTTTGGGCTGTTTTCTTTTATGTCACGATGATTGACGAAGTGAATGATGAAGTGGATGATGCTTTGGAAGACTATTCGGAAACAATCATTATCCGCGCGTTGGCAGGAGAGGAACTACCCTCTGAGACTAACGGTTCCAACAATCAGTATTATATGACGGAAGTAAGTAAGGGATATGCGGAAAACCGGGAAGATATTCTGTACAAAGACTCTATGGTATATATTAAAGAAAAAGGAGAAACCGAACCGGCACGCATTCTTACCACGATCTTTCAGGATGACGAAGGACGATACCATGAACTGACAGTCTCTACTCCAAGTATCGAAAAAGATGATTTGAAAGATGCTATTCTGGTATGGATCATTTTTCTGTATGTGGCTTTACTATTATGTATTATTATAATTTCAGTGTGGGTATTCTATCGGAACATGCACCCGCTTTATGTCCTTCTCCACTGGTTGGACAATTATCAAACCGGGAAAAAGAACGAACCATTGAACAATAATACCCAAATTACGGAATTCAGGAAATTGAATGATGCCGCCATCCGTTATGCAGAACGCACCGAACAAATGTTTGAACAACAAAAACAGTTTATAGGAAATGCTTCGCATGAGATACAGACTCCGCTTGCCATCTGCCGCAATCGTCTGGAAATGCTGATGGAAGATGAGTTATTGTCAGAAAAGCAACTGGAAGAGCTGATGAAAACACATCAGACCCTGGAGTACATTACCAAACTGAATAAATCCCTGTTATTACTTACCAAGATAGATAACAGGCAGTTTACCGATACCAAACAGTTGAAATTAAATATGCTTCTCAAACGGTATTTGCAAGACTATGAAGAAGTCTATCACTATCGCAATATAAAAACAAGCATTGAAGAACAGGATGTTTTCAATATTATGATGAATGAATCTCTGGCAGTAGCTTTGCTGACTAATCTTCTGAAGAATGCATTTGTGCATAATGTGGATAGGGGACATATCCGAATAGTTGTTAGTAAAAACAATATAACTTTCCGGAATACAGGAGTAGAGCATCCGTTGGATAAGGAACATATCTTCGAACGTTTCTATCAAGGTGCCAAGAAGGAAGGTTCTACCGGATTGGGATTGGCAATAGCCGCATCCATTTGTCGCTTGCAGCATCTGATTCTACGATATTACTACGAACAGGGAGAACACTGCTTCGAGATTTCCAGCATCTGATTTTGTGGTGAAATTATAGTGACGCTATCTGCATGGGATAGTGACGGTATCCCATACACATAGTGACGCTATGATGACGGTATAGCGTCACTATAATTTTCGATGAGTTTTTTGCGGAATTTCTCAAAATTCCCAAATCTTTTCAGATTCTGTTCTCATCTTTGCAGTATAAATTGAATGACAATAGTAAAACCAATTTAAAAAAACAATGATTATGAGAAAGTTAGTATTCTTATTAGTATGCTTGTTCACTTTGCAAACAGTGGCACATGCAGATGATGACAAGCCAATTCAAGTTACTCAAATGCCACAACCGGCACAACAGTTTATCAAACGACATTTTGCCAATAGCAAAGTAGCGTTAGCCAAAATGGAAAGTGATTTCTTCTATAAAAGTTATGAGGTGATTTTTACGAATGGCGATAAAGTGGAGTTTAATAACAAGGGAGAATGGACAGAAATCGATTGCAAACATACGGTCATCCCCGCAGCAACAATCCCCACAGCTATCCGACAATATGTAACGACCAACTATCCTGACGTGAAAGTCCAGAAAATAGAACGTGATAAAAAGGAATATGAAGTAAAACTTTCCAATCGTACGGAATTGAAATTTGACTTGAAATTCAACTTGATTGACATTGATAACTAAACCCTTAAAATTGAGACAATGATGAAACTGAAAATTTATATACTTATATTAGCGTTAGGCGCTGCATGGAGCTTGCAAAGCTGTGACAATGATGACCATGATTCCATCGCTGTTCCTGTTGAATTGCAAAATGCCTTTTCATCCAAATATCCGAACGCGGTCAATGTGAAATGGAAAGGCAAATCAGGATATTATGTAGCGGATTTCTATGATGGATACGAAACGTCTGCATGGTTCACTCAAGATGGGAAATGGCAGATGACAGAAACGGATATACCTTATATGGCACTGCCACAAGCTGTAAGAAAATCCTTTGAAGCAACAGAATACCATACTTCATGGAGAACAGATGATGTAGACAAACTGGAGCGGAAAGGTGTTGAAACGGTTTATGTGATCGAAGTAGAGAAGCAGAATCAGGAGTTGGACTTGTATTATTCCGGAGAAGGAGTGCTGATAAAGAAAGTTGTAGATACTGATGATAGAGATGATCAGTATTTGCCTGCCCCAAACGTAACATTGACAGATGAAATGCGCAGGTTCCTTGATACTAAATACCCCGGTCTCAAATTAATCGAAGTTGATGTTGAGGACGAAGGAAAATATGCTGGATACACAGAGGTTGATATTATCCATGAAAGATTTGGCAAAGAAGTTCTGTTCAACAAAAATGGCGAGTGGGTTCTGACCTCTTGGGAAGTGCATTTCAGCACGCTACCTGAACCTGTAAAAAATAGGATTAATGACACATATCCCGGCCAAGTTGATGATGATGACGTTGAATATGTGGAAGAAGCGACAGGTTGCACATATTACTTAATAGATATAGAAAACAGTAAACAAGATGTGAAAATATCGGCTGACGGACAGATACTGAATTAATGTTCTGTGATGATCAACTTTCTGAGATAATAATGATTACTGCTAAGAAGTTCTTTTCGGGAAAACATCTTTCCCATATCAAAACTGATTAGTACAGATTTAGATGTAACCGACAAAAGGGGCTGACTAAAAAGTCCCCACCGAAAAAAAAGTTCTCTCTATCCGCTGATAT
>CANPJW010000090.1 GCA_947574505.1 uncultured Bacteroides sp.
AGCGGATAGAGAGAACTTTTTTTTCGGTGGGGACTTTTTAGTCAGCCCCATTGTATTACTGTGGCTAGTCACAGGATCCTTGCCACGAAGCAACCAGATTGTACGTTTGACGGATTCGTTGTCAAAGAAAAGATAGTAATTCATCAAATAACTTTGAATGGCATCGCCACTCCATACCCAACGGTCACGTTTGATACCGTCAATGAAGAATTCGCGGGTAGTAAGATGCATGGTGTATGCGCCAACTTCCCAAATACGATTCAACTCCTCATCATTACAACGGAAACTTCCGCGGTATTCTTCAGGAAGATATTCATATTGCATGAAGACTTCTCCAATCCGTACACCCGGATCGTGAGTTACATAAACATAGCGAAAGGCTTTGCTGTTCTCCAATGCATATTCGTTTTCAGAATTACTCAAGGGAGAAGTGCTGCGGATGGCAAGGTCGGTCACTTGTCCTGGTTCGAGCAAGAGTTTGTCCAATGTCTCACAATATGCTTTATCTTTTGCTTCTTCCGGGCTTTCACCATAATAAATTTCTATTTTTCCTTTTCCGGAAAGATTCTTCAATGTGATGAATCCGAATGTTTCTTTTCCAAAATCATAAAGGATACCTCCTTCAGACTGTTCTGTCTTGGTAACGGGTTGCTGCGGTTCACGCATCAGACTGAATCGGGAAGGACGTTGGGTAGCTCCATCAAAATTCCAGTATCCGGCATCCATATAGATAGTGGCAGATGTGTCACTGGCTTTTCCGCTTTCGTCAATCCATTCTTTATCTTCGTAAGTCACACGCCAGGAAGAGTCTGAATTCACCGTTTTTCCCTTCACATAAATAGTGGGAGGAGTAGCCTGATTCCAGACTTTAATGTTCAGGCTATGTTTTCCAGCCGGAAGCAACATGGTTTCCGGCATACCGAATTGGAGCTTGCCATCCAGTTTGACGTTGTACTTTCCTTCGGCAGCAATAAAGATTTCTTCCGGCTCGGAAAGATTCAGTTGCTTACTGAATTCTACGACAACATAATGACTGTCCGTTTTCCAAAAAGGAGGGAAAAATGCCCCTCGTTCCGTACGACGGTTATTCATTTGATTTCCCAGCCAGATTTCATAGTCTCCCGGATACCATATCCAGGTCTGTGCAAAGGTGCTACTCGCCAAAGACAAGGCACCAAGTAATATCATATACTTCTTTTTCATTATTCTTTCTATTGCTAACAAACTGAATCGTAAGAAATAATTCGTTCCACAGTAGTTGACGTTTAGTTCCACATCTGTTTCCCTTTAGTTCTACAATTGTTTTCCTTTAGTTCCATATCTGTGGAACGAATCACGTATTACAGTTAAATGTTCTGTCAGTTCCTACTGGATATTCAATAAATCCTTATATGCAGCTTCCAGTCCCGCACGTTCACGAATAACACTGTCCACCTTCGGACCATTGTTCTCCCATACATTTCCCGGGCCATTGGCATTTTGCAGATACTTCTCCCCTTCTGTCCAATTATCACGTACAGTAATAAAGGAAGAACCTTCATCCGTATAAAGATAGAACCAGTGATTAGGATCGTGTACATACCCCGGCTTATAAATACTATGCACACAATTCTCCGTTACATAACTTTTCGGCTGCGAACCAAGTGTATAAATACCTGCCACATCATACATATGTTTCGCATAATGATGAATCAGATTCGCATGAACTCTGTTATTACGCATGCAATTCACCGTTTGTGTCCATCCCCAACCGAGACTAATTCCACTATAAGGAACCTCACAAATCTCATTATGCTCGATATTGATATCACTCACATATCCTGCAGCAATGGCAAGGCATCCCCAATCTTCATTGCCTGTTTCCGTGAAATAGCAATTATTGATTTGTTGCTGTGTGCATACTTCCCGACGATCAGCAGGGTCGTATGGCAAATGTGTTTCATGAACAGCCGGAGAAAAACTGCCGACTAACAGACCATTTCCGGCAATATCGCGAAAGAGACAGCCACGAACAGCACCGCCTTGCACCGCTTCCTCATAATCCAGTCCGGTTGAGCCTAAATGCTCGAACCGACAGCGCTCAAAATCAATCTGATTGGCAGCCGCCACACGGACAGCCGCTACCGGACGTCCTAGCCAGCCCTGATTATCCAGCGGATGATTCTGATAATTCCGTTGCATCTTCGGTTCTATCCGATAGCCATCTGTCAGATACATACCTGCCTGAAGCGGCACATGTCCTTTTTCTGAAGGACGCATCCATGTAGTATAGGAAAAAATAATTTTCTCAAAACGGACATTAGAGACAGGACGGTCTAATGTACCTTCCACCTGCACCAATGTTTCAACGGCAGGAATAATAATTTCCATACCGGCATCCTGCATCTTCTCTCCTTCCCGTGGATAATAATATACTTTACGGGCATCTATATCATGATACCATTCTCCCGGAACATCCAGTAACTCCCGTGCATTTGTCAGATAGAAAGCGGAATTATGTCCATCCGTAGTCACCATCGGACGTGGCCAGGGATGCTCAAACTGAATCCGGCTTTCCGGTTGATGAAAACGTATTGCCGCACTATCTCCCTGCACCTCAACTGAACGAATCCGAAGGTTAGCAACACACCACATCTGGTGTAATACCATCTCGGCATATTTAGCTTTCAAATTCCCTTTATTATCAATAAGTCTGCGAATGGAAACCGCAGGAACATAAAGAATCTCATTCTTCTCGTCCACGCTACAAATGCGGTTCATCTTCTCAAAGTCTTCCACATCACAGGCACGGACAGCTTTTTTGCCATCTATCCATAATTGCCTGAAATCCAACGGACGTCCATTGAATGTCGGCACGTCCGCTACCCAAAGTTTTCCTTGCTTTTTCCAGTTACGGATGCGCACACCACCGCTTAATATCACCTCTTCACCGGAGATGGAACAAATCACCGTAGGAGATTTCTCTGTTCCGCTATCTTCCGGTCGAATAAAAACAGGTTCATGCAATGCATATGTTCCGCCTTCCATATAAATAGTGATTCCACCTTGGACACGGTCGTCTCCCGTACGACGCCACTCCCGTGCCTGTCGCAAAGCCGAAGTCAGAGTTGCTTTCGGAGATTGCTTCGTGCCGTCATTAAAATCATTCCCTTTCGGAGAAACCCATATATCACCTGCCATAAGCGTGGAACTTATGGCAAGCAATGAACAAGCTATTTTCAAACCCTTTCCAATCATAGTCTTATCTTGTTAATGGCATCCATACCGTCATTTCTCCCTTTCCTCTGTTTCCCCAGGCATAATAAGGAATCAGGCGGATATTCACCGTTCTTTCAGCCTGAGCCACCGGACGATAAAGCACTCCTTCCCAAGAGGCGGGAGATGCCAAACGTACTGTCCCTTCAAGAGCCACTATCGGACTGCCTTCTATCGTTACTTTCTTAGGAGTCAATTTAATATCGGCAGGAATCAATACGTTATCAATCTTTTCTCCGTTTGCAATATCCATACTTTCCAGACAGTAAACCAGCGGCCCGCGTTTCACAACTACCTGATTACGGATTTCCTCTGCCAACGGATGGGCTTCAAGCAGACAGACAGGCATATCCATTGCGAGTTCCACTACATCGCCTTTTTTCCATACGCGGTTGACTTCCGCATATGTATTCGCTTTTGTATCCATTTGCACCAGCTGACCATTCACTTTTAATGCAGTCTTTTCACACCATTCCGGAATACGAAGGAAAAGAGAGAAAGCACCCGCCTTACGAGGAACTTTATTCAACGTCAAACGTACGTTACCATCCCAAGGATAATCCGTCTCCTGCGCCAAAGCAATTTCGCCTTTATCCTTCCAGTCCGTTGTTAATGTATTTGCGCCATATAAGTTGCAGTAAATTCCTTCCGGACTCAATGTATATGCATAATTCTGTGCCTGGCACAGTGTACGCAATGTATTTGGCGGGCAGCAGAAACAACTGATATATTCCGTCCGTTCTTTCGGCCAACGAAGCGTGTAAGGAAGATCGGCACTGATACGAAGCGGATTGGTATAGAAATATTTCTTTCCGTCCAGACTGATGCCGCTCAATACACTATTATAAAGACAAGTCTCTACAAGGTCAGCATATTTCGCATCTCCTGTCACTTCCAGCATACGCCAGTTGAAAAGCATATTTCCGATATTAGCACATGTTTCATTGTGTGCTGTGTTATTCGGCAACTGATAAGGACGTCCGTAGCTCTGATGTACCTTCTGAATACTATCCGGCTCATAGCAAGTACCGTCCGGTGACGTTCCATCATAAAGAGCACCGCAAGCTCCGGTCACATACATCTTCCGGGTGACAATATCATTCCAGATACTTGTCAGATTTTTCATCAACTGTTGTTCGCCTGTCTCGGCATATACATCCGCTACTCCTGCATACAGATAATTCGCACGTACGGCATGCCCCATTGCACGATATTGGTCGTGGAAAGGAATACGATCCTGATTATCATCTGTTCCGTTTTCCACCATACCGCGAATATCAATCAGATTCTTCGAAAGTTCCAGATAACGGGGATTTCCTGTGGCACGATACATTTCGACCACTCCCATATAATGAGAAGGACAAATGGCATTACGAGCCAGTTCGGCAGAAGCCGTTTCATAAAAATGACAAAGGAAGTCCGTTGCTTTCACAGCGGCATCGAAAAGCGTTGTCTTTCCGGTGGCACGACGATGCACAATACCCGCCATCATCAAGTGCCCTAGGTTATATGTCTCAAAATTCAGCCGATTGGCAAAAGCTCCTTTTTCATTCTCGTCACCTACTTTCGTTCCAATGACCGTTTGTTTATGCTGATCCCCTAATGCATGAGAGTCAATACCTTTATTCAGTTCTTCAATAACAACAGGCGTATGTATATAACCGTCTGTACGTTGAGCCTTTACAACACAAGTAATAAAGTTGTCCATTAACCTGTCCAGTTCCGGATCTTTGTTGACAGCATAGACAGAAGCCACTCCTTCCATCCACTTATACATATCTCCGTCGTGGAATGGAGGTCCCCAATGTTCACCCTTGCACACACCGGCAGCAATCTCAAAATTACGAAAACCGTGAGAGATTTCCGGTGTATTCCAAGTGTTCCACATACTTTGCAGAGAAGTCCGGCTAAACACATTAAAACGGTCGCCCCAAAAACCGTCTGTCCAATGTACGGCACCTATTCCGATATTAGCCATCTTTGCAAAACGGCTCTGACTCATATCCGTCAATCCATTGCTTTGCGCAAGTGCTCCCGTAACGGAGGCGGAAGCTAAAAGAAGTAACAGTTTTATCTGTTTCATTAATATGGATAATTTAAAATTTACACAATATCTTTATAAAAAGACGTAATTATCCGCATTTTGTACTCAATAAATCAATCTGGTTAAGAAGAGACTCACAGATATGATTTTATGTTTAATAGGAGTCGCTTTATAAATAGACAGACAATAATCCACCCTGTCCTGATTTTCCATTGTACAGCAAATCGTAAAATTGTCATAACTACCTCCCCAATCAGAAAATCGGAAGTAAAACAGGTATAGACCAAATTGCCTGAAGGAATTTTATACGTCCCGTTCCTTTTCCGTTGCAGAGGCAGGGCAAACTTTCCGGTCTTTGCAACAAACGAACTATCTTTCCCGTATTTGCCGTCTGTACGATATACATAACAATAACGACAGACTTCACTAAGTTTATGACATCCATACCAAAGAGTGCACATCGAAGCTTTTTCATTCATTTTCTTTTTTTCTTCAAATACATATCTTATCTGCCATATATCCATAACAAGAGGGGCTGACTAAAAAGTCCCCACCGAAAAAAAAGTTCTCTCTATCCGCTGATAT
>CANPJW010000091.1 GCA_947574505.1 uncultured Bacteroides sp.
TTTTCAGACTTACAAAGCTGTATGCTTAATCCCCCAGGTTTATCGGGTGAGCCAATCATCTCATTCCCCAAATAGCTTTAAAGTATTCAGTCATTCAAATTATGCCAGATATGTGGAAACAACATTTTTCAAATGGGCACATGTTTATTATTCACCCGGCACATACAAGACTTATCTGCTAGGTTACAAAAACAATGAAATAATCTATAGTAGTGATACAATATCCATTGATATCACAAATAAAAAAGATTTCCTTGCTTTCAATTGGAAAGACGTAACCGACTCCGATTTTACCACAGGCTATGCAAATAATCTGGACGGATATTATCTGAGTACGCAAACCCATATCCATCAAGGTGTCCCATCTGTTATGCTGTATGCCAAAAGTGAGAAATATGAAAAAGGGGGATCTATGAAAAGCAAACAAATACTGTATAACTACATAAATTCATTTTTCTCACTCCCTAATTATACCGCAACCTCAGACGAGTCTTTGAGAAAAGAATTCAGCACTATATTTTCATTTCAAGAGGAGAATGCCATTCCACTAAACATTTGGCTTACCCCCAAAGCTAAAATTGTACTCCTCAGAAAAGATTTCAAGGGACTAGAGAGCGAATACAAAATTTATGCCGAACCAGGAGATTTGATTTAACCTGCAAAACACAATTGTTTAACTAATGAAACATCAACTCTGTATATAGCTACATTCAACGAATAGCACTACCAATCCAAACTATTTGGCTATTTTGACGGATCTTAAATAAGATTTGTTACAGAGTTTTATACCCTTATTATTAATCCACACAGATTGTGCACCATCCCTAAACCGATAAGTGCATAAGCATGGTTATACATTAAGTTAAACAATGAATTATACATATAAACAAATATGGCTCATCAACCTTCCTGTAATGATGAGCGTTTTAATGGAGCAATTAATCAACATTACCGATGCCGTCTTTCTGGGCCATGTCGGTGAAGTGGAACTTGGCGCATCTGCCTTGGCAGGAATATATTATCTGGCAACTTATATGCTAGGCTTCGGTTTCAGCATAGGACTACAAGTCATGATTGCCCGCAGGAATGGAGAACAGAACTATGCAGAAACAGGACGTACCTTCTTTCAAGGACTATTTTTCCTTTCCGGACTAGCACTCTCTTTATGTTTGTTGATACAGGGCCTTTCCCCCTTCCTCTTGAAACAATTAATTACCTCACCGGAAATCTATCAGGCTGTAACGGACTATCTGGACTGGCGCAGTTTCGGACTTTTATTTTCATTTCCCTTTCTGGCACTCCGGGCTTTCTTTGTGGGAATAATAAAGACCAGGTCCTTATCTTGGGCCGCAATAGCAGCCGTACTTATCAACATCCCTTTCAATTACCTGTTAATATTTACCTTAAAATTTGGGATAGCAGGATCGGCAATAGCCTCAACGCTAGCAGAAATGGGATCGTTAATCATTCTCCTTATCCATATGTGGAGAAAGATTGATAAAAACAAGTATGGACTGCAACCGATATTTGATGGAAAGCTATTGAAAAGACTGTTTTACCTGTCCGTATGGAGCATGCTGCATTCTTTTATCAGTATGGCGCCGTGGTTCCTGTTCTTCATCGCCATCGAACATTTAGGAAAGATGGAACTGGCCGTTTCCAACATAACCCGCAGCGTTTCCACCCTCTTTTTTGTGATTGTCAGTTCTTTAGGAGCCACCAACGGTTCCTTGGTAAGCAATCTTTTAGGAGCCGGACAACAAAAAGGTGTTTTTCCTATCTGCCACAAAATCATCAAAATGGGATATGCCATCGGTTTTCCACTGGTAGGAGTCGCATTGTTTTGTGATTATTGGATTATCGGATTTTACACCAACAACGAAACACTGGTGCAACACACTGTCCCCCCTTTCATCGTCATGCTGTTCAATTATATATTCGCAGTACCCGGATATGTCTACATCAGTGCCGTCACCGGAACCGGAAAGACAAAAATTGCCTTTATCTTCCAAGTGGTTACCATTATGGTATATCTTCTTTATCTTTACTGGCTGAGCCACTGTGTACATGCACCTTTAGCGGTATATATGACAACCGAATATCTGTTTGTCATCATGTTGGGAATACAATCTGTCATTTACTTGAAAAGGAAACATTACTAAGTTCCTTGTTACCCCCTTTCTCCCGATTCATTCCGGCAATAAATAGTTATTTATAACTATCTTCAGTTTGAAAGCTTTTCTCTACTTTTGCAAACCAACTATAAAAGACAGCGTATGAATATTTTCGACATTGCCAAACAGAATCAGGAAAAAGCCTGGCAAGTTATCAAAAACACGAACATCATCCAGATATGGGAAGATGCCGGTGCAAAAATTAATCTGGTAGGTTCACTCAGAACAGGGCTGCTGATGAAACATAGGGACATTGATTTCCATATTTATTCATCACCCTTAAACCTGACGGACAGCTTTCAGGCAATGGCCAGACTAGCTGAGAATCCGTCCATCAAAAGAATAGAATGCGCTAATCTGCTGCATACTGCCGAAGCCTGTATCGAATGGCATGCATGGTATCAAAATGAAGAAAATGAACTTTGGCAGATGGATATGATTCACATCCGGGAAGGTTCACGTTATGACGGTTATTTTGAAAAGGTAGCCCAACGCATTTCGGAAATTATGACCGATGAAATACGGGAAACTATTCTAAGATTAAAATATGAAACACCGGAAACCGAGAAAATCATCGGAGTGGAGTATTATCAGGCAGTCATCCGGGATGGGGTGCGGGATTATAGCGGATTTAAGGAGTGGAGAAAGCAACATCCTGTTACAGGAGTAGTAGAATGGATGCCTTGACCCGATGAAATCGGGCATCAGCTTAACAGCCCCGACTCCTGTCCTAGGCGTATTGCCTCCAAAGAGTTTTGTACTCCCAGCTTACGCAACAGATTTTGCCGGTGAATATGGACGGTATGAATACTGATACATAATTTACCGGCAATTTCTTTGCTTAAGAATCCTCGTTGTATGAGGCGTAATATCTCCATTTCACGTCCGGTAAGACCGAAAGCCGGATTCATTATCACCACACCGGGTGAAAACATTTCTCCATTTCTCAGATTCAGCACAGTACATTCCACCTGTTCTGATTCTTTCTGACCGGGAGCCATACTCATATTCCCTATAATGAGCCATGCTTTTCCGTCATGGCTCTGTTCCAAAACTTGATGCCTGCTTGTTACACGCACATAGTTGCCACGAGCATTGAGTATACGGAAACTATACACATTACAATAGTCATTCCGATGTTCCAAAGGCTGGTTATAAATGAACTTCCCCAGCCTGACTTGCAAGTCTTCCAATAGGGAACGATCATGCGGATGAATACGCGACTCCAGATAATCACCCTGTTTTTCCAATGTTTCTATCTTGTGCCTGTCATACCCCAACCAATCGACAAAACCCGTAGAAGCATACGCATAACATCCTTTATATACATCCACCACGAAAGAACAGCCGCCATTGATTCTAGATAACTTCCGGAGCATGGATTTATCCCGTTCCCATACTGCATAATCTATGTTTTTGCAAGACAAATGTTGCTTTGCCCACAATTCCTCACGGGTGACATCTGTTACACTCATATTCTTACTCTTTATCAAAGTAGTACTTCAAGAGGATAGATCTTCTCAGCTTACTCACTTACTTTTTTCAAAGTAAAACAGTCAATATCCGGAGCCCAGCAAAATGAACTTCCCATACGTACCTTATTATACCCTGCTTTCAAATGCACCGGAACAGTAATCGAAGCTATTTTTTGAGTTTCATCCGCCGACAGCGAATCAAGAAGAATCCTTTTTTCATTATTCACACAGACTTCCAGCTTACGGTCTGCTTTAGGCACATAGCGGATAGTCATTTCGTATTTACCGCCTTGCTCACTGTACACCTCTTTCCATTCTGCAAAATTCTCTTTTCGCCCTCCCAGATAGCTTACCTTCATGCCTCCGGATGCTTCATGTAACGGAACATATACGATGCTTTTCGGAGTCTTTCCCAAATCATTGAAACAAGGCAGATAAGCCCATTCCGCTTCATAAACAGTCGCTTCCAATCTCTTCTCGGACTCCATACGTAAAATCAGCACACTATGGGGAGGTAATTCTCGATTCAGAACACCCCCTTTTATCTCCGGCAAATCCTGGTGTTTCACCAGATCGCGTGCCTTAACCTTTCCTCCTAATTCCAAAATATTCATCGGAACTGTAAAGCTACAAATCGTATCCGAAGGATTGTATAAAGCAACCGCACGTACATTACCACGCTTTCGTTCTATATCCTTCACCAACACATACCCTTCATTTTCATGCTGAACTACGTATGCCTGCAATCCTAAAGGGTCTTGGTTCAAAGCTATCAGTTCTTTATTTTTCAACAGTTTTAATGACGTCTCCGGAATGGTTGTCAGATCACATCCTATCAACAAAGGTGAACTCATGATACACCACATTCCAAAATGTACCTCTTCCTCTTCAGGTTTTAGCCCTCGACCTATCTCCAACATATCCATATCATTATAATGACCTTCTCCCGCATAGGCAGACAGATAAAGATTTTTATCGATGATATATTTTACTGATCCCCACTCCGGGCGGATATCCGCACTGATTCGCCATGAACGAGCAAGGTTTCTAGCCCAAGTACCTGGGAAAGCCCATCGACAGATATTAATAGAAACATGTCCGCAACCCAGATTATCTATAGCCTGGCGTATTTCGGTATATCGTTTTTCTTCTTCCAGATTCAATTCCTGACCGGCTCCGCAATAATCAATCTTGATAAAATCAAATCCCCACTCTTTAAAATACAACGTGGCATCCTGAAATTCATGTCCATACAAACCGGAACCTATGCCGTTCATATCTTTATCCCAGATGGAACCGCAAGTATTGCTTCCCGCATCCGAATAAATACCGGCTTTCAATCCTAAAGAATGAATATGATCCGCCACTCCCTTCAATCCGTTCGGGAAACGCTCGGGATGTGTTTGCATCACTCCTTTTTCATCCCGCCATCCAAAAAAACCGTCATCTATATTCACATAGGAATAGCCCACTTCTTTCAGTCCTTTTTGCACCATAGCATCCGCTTGCCTTATTATTAAGGTGTCATTGATATGAACCCGATAGGTATTCCATGAGCTCCACCCCATAATAGGAGATTCAAAAACAGTCGTATTTTGGGCGAATACGCCGGAACATAGACCGAAAGCTAAAGTCAAAAACAAATTTCTCATATTCATTAATTCTCATTTTTTACTTAAAGAAATCATCAAGAAGGTATATCTTATGATCCTAATGGTTAACAGGAAAATAAAATCAGTTTTATCATGTAGGGAGCAAAGATAACGAAAAACTCTTACCTCCCTATATACTTTCACAAAAAATATTGGCTCAGCGGAAATTTCTGGTTGTTAAGTTTTAAAATTAGCTATCTTTGCTTA
>CANPJW010000092.1 GCA_947574505.1 uncultured Bacteroides sp.
TCTAAACTGACGGGCTATATCTTCGCATCCTTTGTTTTCGCTGAATAGTTACGATAAATGATGGAATATCTACTAATTCGACTTCAGCAATTGTGACCTTCAGTTTTTCAAGCGTACCGGTAATTTTAAGATAAAGCGTTTCTTACAATTTGTTTTTCGCGGATATAATCTATCATTTCCTTATTAGCTTTCCCGGCCCTTGCAATATCTATGATGGTAATCAGATTCTTTTGAGGATTATCCTTAATACGTGCCCTTGCTTCTTTCCATGCCGAGTCGTGTGACAGGTCTGACAGGTCATAAGGATCTGTATCCTTATATTTGGTAATGGCAGCATCCAGACAACGCTTGTCTGAGCCTGAAATGTAGTTCATATCAGGTTTGGCAGAAGCATAAATTTTCTGTTCATGCACTTCTATTCCGGCAAGGAAATCATTAAAGCTTTCTTCTGTTGGCTTTTCTTTTACAGCCTGTAGGACCCTATAAATATAAGTCGGTACCGGACCATACTTCAATGCCATAAAAGAGTCTTCTATAAGTACCTTTCCATATTTGACAAGATAATCCTGTTGTGCAAAATAAAGAATTTTAAAAAGCTTTTCACATTCAACTCCTTTTGGGAAACTCTGCATAATATAGAGCAATACTGTCTTTATTTTTGTAATCTGTATAAAAGTTTTCATTTTTATTTATTATAACCGATGTATACCTCCAAATATAAGCATTTATTTAAAAACAATAATCTTTGGTTATAGTTTTTATGATTGTATACCTCCTAATAAGTCTATCCTTCCTGTTTTAACTTGTCGTACTTCCTGACGGTAGTTTTTTCCTGTGAAGTTCGGATGAGAAATAATCTAATTCTTATAATATCGTGTTTTCAATAAAATATTAATTTTGCAAAAACGAGAAAAATCAGTGTTTTGTCCTCTTTCTCCCGTATCTGATCTTTCTGCGTGATAAATAATTATTTTACTATTCAACCTATCGGAAATAACAAGTCGTATTCAAATAGAATTATGACTTGATATTTTACCGAATAAAGATTAGATTTGTATGGTACTTGACACAATGACACTGGAGGAGCTTATAAGAGAAATCAAAACAGATTTTAGTGAAGTAAAAGGACGTTGGAAGAACTACGTACAGAAATTCAGAAGAACAGCTCAAAAAAGGACAATGTTCCCGTGGTTGTGGGAAGCGAATATCAAGACACGAAGATTTAACGAATGGTACATTTCTTTTTATGCAGAGTCGAAAAAAGAGGTTGGTATTTTGAATCCCACATTCACAATGCTATTCAAGTATAAAGGACAGTTATTGGCAGGTGCAGTAACAAACGACGTGGTTCTTATTTTTACTGGGCATTTTTTTGACAGATACAAAGAAAGATTCTTTAAAATACATAAGGACAGCCGTCCGGTTACAAATCGGGAAATAATGAAGGTGTTCTTCCTGTTCAACAGCAACTATTGTTTTTACAGCAAAGAAAAAGAGGAGAATATAAGAGGTTACTGCTCTGACGGAATGCTGTTAGGTGACTGGATTGGAGAAGAAGGTGGTTTCGTGAAAACATTCATATCAAGACAGGAGATGAAGATAAATCAGTTTGTTGAATATTTCGAATTTTTTAAGATGTGGATTATAGAAGATATGTTCAAATCCAGGAAAGGTTTTGAACTGAAGAATTCACTCACTGAATACATACCGGATACATATTTTGAATATGGAGAGTGGGACAAGTTCCTGTTTGAGCGTGATAACCTGAGATTGATAAAGGCAGCGGAGGAAAGCCAGGAGATATACATGAAGAACCGGGAGGAATATAGAAGATGTTTTCAACTGATAGACGCAGTCAATCTCAATATGTTTGAAAAGAGAAAACATATTTAGGTATATTATGATAAAAAAATATTCAGAATTGTAGCATATTGGGGAATACTAATTGCTCGGACTATTAATTTCTTAAATAGCTGCATAAAATATAGCATCTAAGGTAGTGTAAAATAAACTGTGTCACGCATTATTTCCTATTAGAAAACTCATCGGTCGGGGAACGGCCAGCGCCAAGGGGCGGGACCACCCGTCCCGACGAGCGTAAAATTACAATAATTTAAATCGCTCTCCAAACTTTATGGCTAATTGTTGTGAGATTGTAGCCCAGTTAGCCAGTGGCATGGTCCACTTCTTCCGTATATTGCGGTATGCAAGATAAACTAGTTTCTCAAGGGCTGTATCCGATGGGAACACGCCTTTGTTTTTTGTTACCTTACGGATCTGACGGTGATACCCTTCAACAGTATTTGTGGTATATATGAGTTTACGGATAGCCGGAGTGTACTGGAAGTATTCGGATAGCTTATCCCAATTGTCTTGCCATGATCTGATGACGATAGGATACTGTTCACCCCATTTCTCTTCCAGCTTAAGAAGTTCATTTTCTGCAGATTCTTTATTTACAGCCTGATAAACGCATTTCAAATCCTTCAGGAATTCCTTTTGATTTTTGGAGCCTACATATTTGATGGAATTACGAATCTGATGTACAACACAAAGTTGTACGGCTGTATTGGGATAAACACTTTGGATTGCTTCAGGAAAACCTTTCAAGCCGTCTATACAGGCAATAAGAATATCTTCGACTCCACGGTTCTGAAGGTCTGTTAGTGACGATAGCGCTGAATCGGTACCATTGTAGCGCTGCAATCGGTACCGTCATGACGCTGCAAACGGTACCGCATTCAGTTCTGTAAGATTCTTTGCAAATGTATATTATTTTTTCTTTCGCTGTCTCATAGACTCGCCTTTTAACTCAATTTTATTAGCGTTGGCCACGAGACGGTCCATAATGGCATCCGCCAAGGTTGGGTCTCCTATGTAATCATACCATTTTGAGATAGGAAGCTGTGATGCGATGATCATTGACTTTCGTTCATATCTCTCTTCCAGGATCTGAAGCAGAGCCAACCTGGTATTGGTGTCCATCGGCTGCAGACCGAAGTCGTCCAATATAATCAGGTCATTCTTCTCCAAGGAAGTAATCATCTTGAGGAAGGTGTTGTCCAGTTTGGACAGTGTGATTTTCTCGATGAACCGGTTCATATTAAGATAGACGGTTCTGAAGCCCAAGGTGCAGGCTTGTCTGCCAATGGCGCATGCCAGGAAGGTCTTTCCACAGCCGCATTTACCTTGTATCAGCAGATTCTCATGTCTGCGTATGAAGGAACAGTCGGCCAGTGCAGCCAGCTGTTCAGTTGTAATGTTGCGTTCTGCCCCACAGGCAACATCCTCAATCATGGCACTGTAGCGGAGTTTGCTGGTTTTGAGGAACATTTCTGTTTTACGTTCCTTCCTTTCCAATATTTCTGCCTCTACCATCTTGGCTATGGCAAAATCAAATGAGGGACGGCTTTGCACCGGAAGAGTCATCAGGGATTCCAGCGTATTCGCCATTCCCTTCAGTTTCAACTCCTTGAGTTGTATGACGGTTTCTTGTGTATTCATATAAATAAGAGTTTAAATGTTGGAAAACGCTTCTGCACCCCGTACATATTCATTGGTTGGGATACAGCATACATTGGGTCGGTTTTCAGCTTTATCCAGATTGTTCTGAAGGATATTCTTGAGCATGCTGTAAGTTACGGTTCCGCTTTCAGACACACGCTTGCAGGCATTCTCAAGCCTTTCCTTACCATATTTTTTACGCAAGGACAATATACCTTCGCAAGAGCGGTAGGCATGGCTTACGTACTTCGGTGAAGCCAATACCTTTTCTACGGCTTTCAGTGTATACATGCCGATAACCTCTGCCTCTTCCAGGTAAAAGGCGGCATTCCGTCCTTTGCTGTGCTGGTATTCCAGATGATTCTCAGGCATGTGCGCGTCCTCTGTAGAACGTCCGGCTATGAAGCTTCTTTTATGCAGGGCTATTCGTTGGGTGTTCAGATATACTTCCACGGTTTCTGTATCCCAGACCACGGTTACTCTTTGTCCTACATAAATGTATGGGACGCTGTAAAGATGCCGTTCTTCAAGCCGTCCTACGGTGACATGGTAATCACCGGTCAGTTTCACTTCCTTGCGGTAACGGAAGCGGAAAGGGGTGATGGGGAGCGGCCCAAGACAGCCTTGTTCTTCGGCTTCAAACACACTCCTGCGGCTTTTTCCGGTAGTTCTGGAAGGACGGTCATTAAACTTGTCTGTCAATTCAAAGATACGGCTGTTGAGCTCATCCAAAGAATGGAACACTTCATGCCGGATGGCAGCATATATAAACTGGTAGAACTTGTATACGATTCCTTCTACAGGACCTTTATCACGTGGCTTCCGTACACGGCAAGCCTCCAGGGTAGTATTGTAGTAGCTTGACCATTCCAGCGCAGCATTGTTGAATGTAGGCTCGTAACGGTCTGACTTTTTCATCCATTGGGTCATGTTGTCGCTCTTGCACACCTCAGGACATCCTCCAAAATAGGTTATGGCATCCGACAAGCCACTGAAAAAGTATTCCATGCTTGCATGATACATGGCTTTGGCATAGCCCATACCGCTGAACGGCAGCATACAGCAGAGGACAACTACGGGTATATGCTCCTGACTTTTCCGGTCTGTAACATAGAGCTTGTCACCAGCAAAATCAATCTGCATCTCACATCCCGAGATGTAAGTGTTGTGGTAAGACAGGTTGTTGGCATACTGATAATCACGGATATGCTTCTTGAGCTGCGTGTACGCATAGCCGTTGGGATGCTCCTTGAGATATTCCTCGTGTAGCAACTGTATGGTCAGGTGGCGGTGTCTGGCAAGATCTTCTGCATAGTCTGGCAACAGCTCTTTCAACTCGTTTTTCTGTTCAGAAGGTTTAGGGGTTGGTGGAGACTGCAGCAGACTGTGGATTTGCCCTTCACTCATCCGGCCTATTGTGCCGTAATCAACTTTGGCTTCATCGGCCAATTTCTTGTATCGGTTTAAGACTCCACGGCCTATGTGCAGTTGTGCACATATTTCCCGTTGAGGAGTGGAAGCCGACAGCATTTGAAATGCTCTTTTTAATTTTACCATATTCAACGTTCTGTTTGCCATATCTTAAAGGGCATTGATTGATCGGACCTTTAAGATATGAAGTTTATTTAAGTACGAACTATATTAAAATCCAAATAAAATGAGGCAAAAATTACATCC
>CANPJW010000093.1 GCA_947574505.1 uncultured Bacteroides sp.
AGTTTATTGAAAATCAAGTAATTCCGTTTCCTTAGTTCCTTCAGAACTATGTTTTTCAATTTAATTTAGATTAACGGTGCAAATATATAACAATTTTAATATATATAAAGAATCTATTGAAAAATATTTTTAATATGCTCTGATTTTTAACGTTTGAGATATCTGGAGCCCCCTATTTAAAGAGAGAACCGATAACTTTCACAGAACTTTCTTGAAATGATTTATATTGTTTTTTCATCGAATATTTACCGTTTGTTTGGTAGTCGGTAGAAAACAGGTAACGCATATTGGGATAAGAACCAAAGGAAAAAAGGTAATGCCAGTCCATGCCGTTGGTGTATTGCTAGAGAAAATATACCTTTTTTATATAGACAGTATTGCAGACAACAATCAAAAGATGAAAGGAAAGAAGGAATATGAAAGGAAGAACGGAAGAGGGAAAGAAGTCCAAACAAACTGTAGGCTGTAATTTTAAGTCCTTGAACTTGCCCATGTGACAACTTGCCCAAGGACAAGATTGTCCTTTGAGGAGATAGAAAAGTTGGAACATTCCTTGTCCTGCGGTGACAGAAACATTTCTGTTATCGCAGGACAAAGGAATTTACATTAATAAATAAGCGTACCTGAGATACACCAATAACTATTGCTTCCCCCTTCGGGAGCACCCTGTGGTATTTTTACGGTGATGCTGTGTTCACCCGCTTCCAGATCACCCAAATAGATGTATTCGGGATTGGTCACCGTACCCGGACACCAGTTGGAACGGCTCAAGTCGGAAGAGCTCAGTCCATTGGAGAAATTACCCGAACAAGGATTCCAGTTACGATAAGTTCCACAATCATCCCGCCAAGGTACGAAAGAGATCACCTTTTCACCGTCCAAATAGAGAGTGTTCGGTTTCTGGTTGAACTCATCACCGCCTCCCCAACCGCCATGTCCCGTGGTGAGGTAGTACAGACGGGCATTCTTGGCAGGCTCCTTCAAGGTGAATTTTACGATCAGAGAATCCTGACGCATGAAAATCGGATAAGGCTGTCCTGCCTGCTCTAGATAATTCACTGTATTGAACAGCGGAAGAGTGTTATAAACCCGATGTTCTTCATCAGGATAATACTTCAGTTTCAACGACAGACGATGCCCTTTGGCATCCCAGTTGCCGATGTAAGCGCCAATCCAAGCTTCTCCTTCCAACTTTTCGGCCAGTGGGGTTACCTCCATTTTGTAAAGTACGGAGTCCACCCAGTCCTGCCCCTTCACCTTATTATAATTGAACTTGCGCACACCGAAACCGGTGAAAAAACGCATCAATTCTAAAGGCACATCATACTCCGCTGTAGAAATCAGCCCGTGGTAATCCATATTTTCCGAGTGAAAAGAGGGAACTTTTTTCAAATCACGCATGGCATCAAGAAAAGACAGCCGCTTGCTTTCCGGTATCAGAAAGACAGAACCGATGCGGTCGTAAGCATCGCCGTCCGAGTATTGAACAACTTCCGCAAAGACGGTGCGATTCTTCACATAGTCGGGTAACTTCACTTTCTTTAACAGAATGGTGCCGCCTCCAGCACTGTATTGTACGCCATCCTCCAGTACTTCGGGCAATTTAGTGTTGTTGAAGCAGATGCTCTGTTGGTCGAAGACCGGAATTGTGATAACTCCACTTTGGTTGATGGTATATTGGTAGTCGGCCGCATCCATGCTTTTCCCCCACGACTGTGGCAATACATCCTTTCCTTTCTTCAGTGGGGTAATATGGGTAGCCTCTTGAATCATGTCACCGTTTCGCACGACCCTCAGTACCAATCCGTCAGGTACACCCACATTGGCTTGCGGAGTACCACGAAAAGGGATGTCGTTGGTATACCATACCTCGATAGTGTTGGAATTGATAGATGTTCGCAAAATTTTGCAGTTCATCCCTAAGTGTTTTCCTTCGCCCGTTTGCGTGAAGCCTTTGCCGAATTCGAAGGGAGTGACCGCAGATATCACTTGTCCGTTGGGGAGTTCAGCCCTGCGGTATGCCTGCCGGGTGGTGTAGTCGATGTAACTGCCGGTTACAGGTGTCTTGTCTTCCGGGCGGGGATCGGGACGGTCATTTTGCTCCGGCCATACGTTGGTCAATGATACGCGGTCACCGGACACGGTCATCAACAAATGTCCCGGCCGGACTCTCCCTTTGTAATTCGATTGGTAGGTCACCTCGATACCTTGCGCATTCTTCACTTTTCTAGGGTAGTTCTGCGCGTAGATCGTTCCGGTGCTAAGCAGGAAGCACAAGCCGATTCCTACGTCTTTCAAGATGGTTCTTTTCATTTTTTCTTATTTTAAAGTATGATATAACAATTCGTTTTACATGAAACACAAAATCCTCCCTTCACCCTATCCGACTCATTACCAGCGATCTGCGGTGTAGGAACGTCCGTAATGCCCTTTAACCGGTATGTAGGCAGTGGCATTTTTGTAGCCCTCGCGTTGTAATGACGGATGCTCTCCTTGAGTCAATGTTTGCAGGCGACGGTAAGCGGTAGAACGAGTCATTCCGCAGACCTGCTGCATCCGGGCGCAGGTGATGCTGCGATGATCTTTAAAATATTCACTCAGCAACCCGTCTACTTCGATAGGCGACAAGTCCACCGTGTGCACCTTGTATCGTTCTCTTACAAAATGCGCCCGGTTTATAATACTCTTCTTGAAACTTTTTTCGGGCTGAAAGTTGATTCCTGTTATCTGTACTGTGCCACGGGTCATTTTCTTAGGATTTTCACTCTCTGTGGAGCCGATGCTGACAGAGAAATACCCTAATCCGTTGATATGGATTCGCTTGCCGTCACCTAATTTCTCGGACAGAATATCTATCAGTCCCTCTACCACTGCCGCCCAGTCCGAACGGCTTACTGAAGTATAAAGCGTAGCCTCGTGTATCAAGTCCTTCGAGTGGATGGTCTGCTTGTTGGTGTTTCTCACATGGTATTTTTTCTTTTCCCCGTCATTTGCCGGAGATTCATAGATATCAAATTTAATGTCTGACATAATGTACTATGTATTTGTTTTATTTATAGGATGTTATCGTGCAAACTTACAGAACATTCTGTTGCTTCACCTTAGTGAAGCGGCAGTTTCACCCGTGTGGCAATGGCTCTTCACTAAAGTGAGTAGGCAACTTCACGTCAGTGAGAACCCAGATTCTTCCGGACGAAGGTACGGATTCTTTCGTCCTCTTGCAAAGATTCTGCCATAAATGTTTCACACGTTGGATTTATTTTAATTTGTCGGGCAAAGTTCTTGCAAAACCCTGTTTTGCAGAACTATCTTCACACCTCAAATCAATAAAAAAACAGATTTAATGGAAAAAGAAAAAGACTCAAAACTGAAACAAGCCATGAAAGGGCTTGATTCATTCCTCACCACTCATTATTCCTTTCGTTACAACCAAATAACAGAACAATGCGAATTTCATGACAAGCACAAGTTCGATAAATACCGTGTGGTGGATGAGCGGGAATTCAACACATTGGTTATTAATGCAATAGAGGAAGGCGTGAACTGTATGGACCGTGATATGCGCCGTTATCTGGGTTCGTCACGCATTCCTTCTTTTCACCCCGTGACAGCCTATTTGGAACATCTGCCACACTGGGACGGGCACGACAGAGTAAGCGAGCTGGCACGCTCGGTAAGCGATGAAACGCAATGGGTGGAGGTGTTTCATATCTGGATGCTGGGCATGGTGATGCAATGGAGCGGTAAAAACCGGATGCATGGCAACTGCCTGATTCCCATTTTGGTTAATCCCCTTCAGGGCCTGAAGAAGTCTACCTTTTGCCGGTCGCTCCTTCCACCAGCGTTACGTGGATATTATACCGATGACTTCGATGTGACCCGCGAGGGGGATGCCCTGCGCAAAATGCGCTCTTTGGCTCTTATCAATATAGACGAATTCAATCGGATGGAAGAAGGTAAACTGGCACGGCTGAAGAATCTAGTCCAAATGAGCGGTCTTAGTATGCGCCGTCCGTTTCAAAGCAGCTATAGCCAGCAACCGCGCCTTAGCTCATTTATTGGCACCTCCAATTTTTGCGATCTGCTGACCGATTCTTCCGGTAACCGCCGTTTTTATCCGGTGATGACCAAAGGGAGTATCCGTTTGCCTCGCATCAATTATAAACAACTTTATGCTCAGTTAAGAGATGAACTAAAACATAACCGCCGCTATTGGCTCTCACCCAAAGAAGAACAGGCTGTCAGCTTGCGTAATGACGCATTTTTGCGCCGTCCCATAGAGGAAAGCCTCTTTTATAGCTGCTTCAGTCTGCCCCGAGATGAGGAGAAGTTTCAAAGATGGACTATCGGCCAGATTTATGAAGTGATGAAAAAGGCCAGTCCTGAAACCATGCGTGATGTCAAGATGAGAGCCTTCGGAAAACATTTGGCTCTGATGGGAGTGAAGAAATTACATACCCGCTATGGCGACCAGTATCTGCTGAACCGGCTCTAACTGATAAACCATTTCGAGGAAATACTGAAAGTTCTGTCACCATATAATATTGAAGTCCAGCGATATGTGGTGACAGAATAAAAAGTATTACAATACAATATTTATTAACCCTATCCTAATTTAAATTTGACTATGGTAACGGGATGGTAGCTAGTAGAAAACTGGTAGAAATCGCAAATTTATTTCCTGTTTGTAAATTCAAGGACAAAGATCATCTTAAAATTACCAAAGTACATATGCTTTGATTATCAGATACATAGCTGCAAGAGTAGTTCTGAAGGAACTAAGGAAACGGAATTACTTGATTTTCAATAAACTAAAAAA
>CANPJW010000094.1 GCA_947574505.1 uncultured Bacteroides sp.
TACTTTGTGTATGAATTAGTTGGCTGATTTTGTAATATTTAATGAATGTCCCTAACTTGTCCTTCTACAAATCAAATTTTCTTTTCCTTTATATCTGTACGTGCCTCAACAACATTTACTACATAATCGCCTAATTTTTCGCATTCGCTGATAATATCCATATAATGATCCCCCGTCTGATAATTATATTCCTTATTATTCACATCCAATACATTCTGATCCTTCAACTGGTTGCGGTAATTGTTTCTCTCATTCTCTATATTAAATGATTTGTTAGGATCAACCAAATGATATTCGTCTTCTTCCAAAGATACTATTTGTTGCAGTGGAAGGCTGTACGATGCACCTGTCAACAATCCGGTGAAGCGATTCGTGGTCATAGCACCCAAAATATGGCGCAAATGCCCACCTGTCAGTTTTTGCAAAGCCTCACTCACGGTTTTCATACCATATATCAGAAGTACCAGTGAGCCTATCAGTTTCAAAAAAAACAAATATTGACATGTAGATTCTCTTTTATTTAGACTCTCTTCTTTCTTACACTTTATTAAAAAACACAGAGGCACAAAGTATTTAACCCATCATAGGTTAAACCTTGCACCTCTGCACCTATTCTGTTCACCATAGCCCTTTCAGGTCAGGATTTCTTTTCCTTCACATTGCTACTGGCTTCCACCACATTTACTACATAATCGCCCAGTTTTTCACATTCTCCAATAATATCCATATAGTGCACCCCCATCTGATAATCATACTCCTTATTATTCACATCCAGCACATTTTGGTTCTTTAGCTGATTACGATAGTTATTTATTTCATTCTCTATATTAAACGATTTATTCACATCTACCACATGATGCTCATCTTCCACCAACGAAATCATCTGAGACAAAGCATCATCAGTCAACTGGAACATCTGATGAATATGATCATACTGTTTCGGAGTAAAATCCATATCACTGCGATGTTTACGATTGATAGTACGTGCCAAATTATAACAGCTGTCCCCGATACTTTCTATTTCAGTCACTTCACGAAGCATAGCACGAATTTGCAACTTACTTTCAGAACTCAAACGCCCGTCGGATACCTGATTCAGATAATTAGCGATCTCCACCTCCATGTTATCGCTTATATTCTCATATTTCTCAATACGACTGAACAATTTGTTAAAGTCATTGTCATTAGTGGTGTGAAGCAGATCCCGCACCATGCCAAACATACGATGAGTACGCTCTGCAAAGAGATTGATTTCCTTGCGTGCCTGCAATATAGAAAGCTCTGCCGTAGAAAGCATACCACCTGTAATAAAGCGCAAACGATATTCCTCATCCTGCTCTCTCTGAGGAATGATTTTACAGACAGTTTTCTCTATCAACTTGACAAACCAAATAAGAATCAACACATTGCATATATTAAAAGTAGTATGAAAAGCAGACAGTTTAAAAGATACGGCAACAGCCGGATCTGCTGTTCTCATTATATCTTCTACAAACCATGAAACCCCCATAGTTACAGGCTTGAAAAGGCATAACACCCAAATAACCCCAAAAACATTGAACACCAAATGAGCCAGCGCAGCCCTCCTGGCCTGCGTATTGGCAGTCAGTGCGGCAAGGTTAGCGGTTATAGTGGTACCAATATTCTCGCCAAGTACCAACGCAGCCCCCAGCTCAAAACTAATCCAACCATTGGCACACATAATCAAAGTAATAGCCATCGTTGCAGCCGATGCCTGTACAATCATGGTAAGAACTGTACCGATGACAACAAATAAGATAACAGAACCAAATCCCATATCAGTATAGTTCTGAACAAAAGACAACATTTCGGGGTTTCTACTTAAGTCAGGAGCATTCGTCTTCAAGAGAGAGAGGCCCATAAACAAAAAAGAGAAACCGAATATAAATTCTCCAATGGATTTACGGTTACTCTTTCCTGAAAATAATAAGGGTACGCCAACAGCCAATAACGGAAGTGCCATAGCAGCAATATCTACTTTAAACCCTAACGCAGATATAATCCATGCAGTGACAGTGGTACCGATATTTGCCCCCATAATGACTCCAATTGATTGTGAAAGTGTAAGGAGTCCGGCATTAACGAAACTTACTACCATAACAGTAGTAGCAGAAGAGGATTGAATTAACGCAGTGATAAGAACACCGGTTAGCACTCCGGTTACCCGGTTGGTGGTCATCGCTGTGAGGATTTTACGCAGTCTGTCACCAGCAAACTTTTGCAGCCCCTCACTCATGATTTTCATTCCATAAAGGAATAGCGCCAGTGAACCTAGCAGCTTTAAGAAATCATAAAAAGAATACTCCATCTTTAATTAATTTGGTAGGAATTGGCTAATCTCCCTTTTATTCAGTAAATTTCAAGCCGTTTCACTACGTTAGTAATAATTATTACGATTATGTTACAAATCTGTTGCAAAAATAACAATATTTCAAAGAATTTCCCAATCGGAAGCTCACTTTTGGATATTTATAATGGTTTTAATCTAGATATCCCATACGGGCCGGTCAGTGCCAAAGTCAATAACAAAGTAGAAGGACTCAATTACCGGGCCTATAATAATAAGGATGTAGAGTTCCTGAACATACTGAATCCTTCAGGAATGCGTACCTATGTCCGTTCGCTCTGCTTCATCTTGTGCAAAGCGGTGGAGGACTTATACCCTGATGGAAAAATCATGCTTGAACATCCCGTATCCAAAGGATATTATTGCGCCTTGCAGATAGGACGCGAAACCGGGCTAGATGATGTTTCCCGTATTAAGCAGCGAATGAAAGAGATTGTGGAAGCCAACATCCCTTTCCACCGTTTTGAATGTCACACAACTGAAGTAGTAGAACTATTCCGCCGGAAAGGAATGATGGACAAAGTTAGACTGCTTGAAACTTCAGGGGAACTTTACTCCTATTATTATACTTTAGAAGATACCATTGACTACTACTACGGCAGTCTGTTGCCCAGCACCGGATATATCCGCAAATTCGACATTGTTAAATACTATGACGGCTTGTTGCTGCGAGTCCCCAACCGTCAGAATCCGGAAATATTGGAGGAAGTAGTAAAACAAGAAAAAATGCTGGAAGTATTCAAAGAGCACCGACGCTGGAATCAGATTTTAGGTGTGGGTACTGTAGGAGATTTCAATGTGGCCTGTAATGAAGGTTATGCCACCGATCTGATTAATGTGTCTGAAGCCTTGCAGGAAAAAAAAATTTCCAATATTGCTGATGAGATATACCACAGAGGAAAAAACGGTCAAAGAGTAAAACTGGTTCTTATCTCCGGTCCATCCTCTTCTGGTAAAACGACTTTCAGCAAACGGCTCAGTATCCAGTTGATGGCAAACGGGCTGAAACCTTACCCCATCTCCCTGGACAATTACTTTGTTGACCGAGAAAAGACACCAAAAGATGAAAAAGGTGATTATGATTACGAATCATTGTATGCATTGGATTTGGAGTTCTTCAACAAGCAATTACAAGATCTGCTTCATGGAAAGGAAGTAGAGTTACCACGTTTCAACTTCACCACAGGAAGAAGGGAATTTAAAGGTGACAAACTTAAGATTGACGATAACATGATATTGATTCTCGAAGGGATTCATGCACTTAACCCCGAATTAACCCCTCATATTCCCGCCGAGAATAAATATAAAATATATGTATCGGCATTAACCACTATTCTGCTGGACAATCATAATTATATTCCGACTACCGACAACCGTTTGTTGCGCCGTATTATCCGCGATTACAAATACCGTGGCTATTCCGCAGAGGAAACAATCAGAAGATGGCCCAGCGTACGCGCCGGAGAAGAAAAATGGATCTTCCCATATCAGGAAAATGCAGATGCCATGTTCAATTCTGCCCTGTTGTTTGAACTGGCCATTATGAAGGATTATGCCATTCCTATTCTAAGGAATGTTCCCAATAACAAACCGGAATATTCAGAAGCATACCGTTTACGCAAATTCTTGGAATATTTCGCTTCGGTACAAGATAAAGAATTGCCTCCCACTTCTTTACTGAGAGAGTTTTTAGGAGGAAGCAGTTTCCGGTATTAACCTGTTATTAAACAGTATATAAGTTTTGTTTATGTGCAAAACAAACTGTAATTTCGGCCATTATTAAACAAGTATAAGTGAATGCACTCCAAAGGCTATAGAAAATTGTTCAACTGCCTGATGTTCTACTACTAAGAACATTTCTTCTTCAGGAGGGTATGCCAAAAGCCAGCAGACTGTACATTACACCACCATAAAGATGGATTAAATGACAGCGTATCTTACTTTTGGCATACGTTTCTTTCTATTTGATATCTTATTCTCTTGCACATCAATTGGTCGGATCCATTAATCCGCCCTTATGGAAATTTCTATTTATGAACCAGTAGACCTTATTATGGCTCACCCGATAAATCAGGGGGAAAATTCTTTAATTCTATAGAAGATTTGC
>CANPJW010000095.1 GCA_947574505.1 uncultured Bacteroides sp.
ATCCGAAGTAGTTGTTCACCGCATTACTCAGGTAGGTCGTATTCGTGCCGGATACAAAAAGATATTATTTTACTGATTATCAATATGATTACTCTATTGTCATGAACAGATATCCCATATTGTTATTTGAATCAATTCTAGATAAATTCAAATATCTCCTAGAATTTATATCTTGAATAAATACCTTTACATATCACCTAAAGAACTTACTAAATAAACCTTCCATTCTTTCGTTTGTTTCATTTAAATTATTATTTTTGTAACCGCGGTTACAGTAACACAGATTACTAAAGCTTATGAAATTCTATAATAGAGAAAATGAACTGGCAGAGTTGAAAAGGATACAACGCCTGTCTTTTGAAGAAAATTCACGCCTCACAGTTATAACAGGAAGACGTAGAATAGGGAAAACCAGCCTTATAATGAAGGCTGTGGACGAAATGCCTACTGTATACCTATTTATGAAGCTACTCTCTGTAGTGAGTTTATCCCCCTCATTTCGGGCGCTTTGAATATCTTTGTACCAGCAGAGATACGGTCTTTCAGTTCATTATTTCAATATATGATGGAAATAGCGGGACAAAGGGCATTCAATCTGGTTATAGATGAATTTCAAGAGTTCTATAATATTAATAATTCCATTTATAGCGATATACAAAACATTTGGGATCGTTACAGAAAAGAGACCAAAATGAACCTGATTGTCTGTGGATCCATTTATTCTTTGATGAATAAGATCTTTCAAAATAATAAAGAGCCGTTATTTGGGCGTGCCGATATTATTATAAAGCTTTCACCCTTCAGCCTCCCTGTACTTAAAGAAATTATGTATGATTATTATCCAACATATACGAATGACGATTTGTTGGCATTGTATACATTTACCGGAGGTATACCCAAATATGTTGAATTGTTTTGTGACAATCGTATATTGAACATCAATGGAATGATCGACTTCATGGTCCGTGATAACTCCCCGTTTACAGATGAAGGAAAGAATCTTTTAATAGAAGAATTCGGCAAAAATTATGCGACCTATTTTTCTATTTTAAGTGCCATAGCAAATGGCAAAAACACACAGGCAGAAATAGAAGCGGCTTTAGGGAATAAAAGCATTGGCGGTTATTTGAGAAGACTGATTGAAGATTACAATATCATTGTACGCCAACGCCCTATTCTATCAAAGGAGGGAACACTGGCTATCCGATATGAAATACAGGATAACTTTATCAGTTTCTGGTTTAACTATTTTGATAAAAACCGCTCTCTCATTGAAATAAAGAATTATATGGCATTACGTTCCATTATCAAGGCTGACTATCCCACTTATTCCGGAAAAATGTTGGAGCGTTATTTTAAGCAGAAGTTTGCAGAAAGTTTCCTTTATAAAGATATAGGCTCTTGGTGGGAGTTAAAAGGCGATGCATATGAAATTGACATTGTAGCCCTATGCCTAGAAAAAGATAAGGCGGTTGCCGTAGAGATCAAACGCCAGAAAAAGAACTATAAACCGGATTTGCTGGAGAAGAAAGTGGAACACCTTAAACATAAGGTACTTCCACATTATGCGATAACAAAAATGTGTTTGTCCCTGGAGGACATGTAGTTTCCCTTGTAAAAAGGGACGGGGCTATCCATGAGAAAGATACACTCTAAAGATACTCATTTTCTGCGACATACAGAAAACCTATGCTTTTTTAGGACACTCTATGAAGTGTCCTTATTAAATTGAATCAGCTTAATATTTTATTTAATAATTGGAACAGAACTCGGCTTTCAGGAGATGAATATTCTTTTTTACTGGTCAGATTTTCTAACAGAATATATTGTTTTAGTACATATAGATAATAGAAATCATGTAATGCTATTATAGTGGCATTGGTTAATGTGTTTTTAATGTGTTGGATGACAGTTGATTTTCCACAGTAATTGCTATTTTAATATCAACACATGTTTCATAAACAGGCCTCGCAATTGTTTTGCATATAATAAAATTGTTCGTTAGATGAATTCCTAAAAAGAAAGCGAAGAAAGAATTACTCCGTTGCCGGAAGCATCATTTGTATATTTTGCAAATATACCTTCTGTTTGGAGCAGCAAGAATTGTGATATAATTTATCTTGAGTATAGAAATACCGGGAGGATTATTGTTACATAGCCTGAAAGATATAAATCTTTCGTGCCGATAATAAATCAGGCTCAAAACATGGATGATCATCTGTTCATTCGCAGGTGGAAATGCTGAGATTATCTTCATTTTAAATGCCTCAGCGATAAAATCCGGTTGTTCCTTTTCTCCTTTCATCTATCGCTGAAACTCCCTGCCCATAGGCGTTCCGGCTATGAAGGGGCTCCTGTCATTGCTCTGTCAGCCTCCTTTCAGCCTGCTCTTTCACATTTTTTGTGAAGGAATAAAACGATACGGGCTGAAATGGAAGTGAGGGGAAATGGTTTCAGATTTAACCGGCTGATTTTCTGTGCATATTACATAAGATGACAGGATGAGGGGAAAAGGGAGCGTATCGGATTAGTGGGGGAGTAATACACGGAACAGACTAGGTCTGTAAGCTGAACAGGCTAAGTCTGTGCACTGAACAAGCTGGCGTGTTTTAAAAACGTATAGTTGTTTTTTAAAAGCCTGAAGATGTTTTCTTAAAAGTTGAAGACGTATTTTTTAAAGCTCAAGGTGTATTTTAAAAACATAAAGGCGTATTCAACAATAACATTAGTAACGTATAAGCCCCAACATTAGTAACGTGTCAGCTCGCGTGTTAGTAACGTGTAAGCCCACACGTACATAAGCATCGGGTCACACATACGCAAGCATCGGCCTACACATACGTATGTATTGCGCCCTGTATCCATTGAATTTTGCCCCAAGTTCCATTAAATCTTGCACCAAGTTTCATCGAATCCTGCACCAAGATCTGCCATATTTCCGCCCCCTCTTGACAAACGCCTTTTTATGTTGTATATTTGTAGTTTGCCAAACTTAAAAAAGTAACTCATGAATGTATTCGCTACTCTCAAAACAGTCTTCTTCGGAAGCAAATTCCTGTCAAGCCCTGTTCCTATTGACGGAACACCGCGTCGTGATCTCGTATCCGCTCTCAACGGGCTGATGCCGCTTTGCCGGACTATACCCGGCGTGCGTCTGGCGCTGGATATCCGCGAGGGCCAAGTAGTTCTGGCATTGAACTGGACTCTGCGCACCGACGGGAATGCTCCCACGGGCAGTTACCACTACATCGTGTCGGACGAAGACGGAGTAAGAGAGATGGCCGACTCACAGGTTCTTCTTACTGAAAACGGTAAGGATAACCTGCCGGGGAGTATGGACGATTCTCGGACACATCCGACAGTCTCAACTGAAAAGACAGAGAAGGATTCCGCTCACTTGAAAAAAGATGTTCAGAAAAAAGCGGGACCAACCTCCCCAGAAGATACTGGCAAGAAAGCGAAATCACATACCCTGATGCAGGAAGTGACCGCTTTCCTCATCTCCCGCTACCGCTTCCGGTTCAATGTGCTTACTGAAGAAACTGAAGTGGCAAGTGTAGAAAACAACATTCCCGATACTCATCTGCGTTACGCCAAAGTGGACGAACGATGGATGAACTCACTAAGTCTGGAGGCTATTGAAACGGGCATAGACTGTTGGGACAGGGACATTCAACGCTTTGTGCGCTCACGCCGCATCAGTGAATACCATCCCTTTACTGCCTATTTTGAGCAGCTTCCCGAATGGGACGGCACGGACCGGGTGTCCGCGTTGGCACGCAGGGTGTCCGACGACCCGGTATGGGTGAACGGTTTCCACCGTTGGATGCTGGGAGTCTCTGCCCAATGGATGCAGCTCAATCCGGATAACAACCGCGCCAACAGTGTGGCTCCCCTGCTGGTGAGCAGTCGCCAGGGATTGGGGAAAAGTACGTTCTGCCGTCTGCTGATGCCCGATAGGCTGAAATCCTACTACACGGAAAGTTACGACCTAAGCTCCCCGGCATCCGCCGAAGCCAAGCTGGCTGCCTACGGATTAATCAACCTGGATGAATTCGACAAACTAGGTGCGTCCAAAATGCCTTTGCTGAAGAACCTGATGCAAGCTTCCGCACTGAATATCCGCAAGGCTTACAAACACAGCGCTTCATCGCTTCCCCGTATTGCCTCGTTCATCGGCACCAGCAACCGGGAGGATTTGCTGGTAGACCGCACCGGCTCACGCCGCTTTCTTTGCGTCAGTCTGAAGCATGCCATAGACTGGGCTCACCCGATAAACCTGGGGGATTAAGCATACAGCTTTGTAAGTCTGAAA
>CANPJW010000096.1 GCA_947574505.1 uncultured Bacteroides sp.
ATTTATGAGACTACCAACTTTTTATGAACAAAATCTTATCCCGAACTGGGGTATACATATGACTTCTACGTCGGATTCAGCAAAAACATGGGAGAACATTTGTCTTTCAGCGCGTCCATAACCGGAGAATATTACAAAACGGCCCGTTATCATGCATGGGCGGCTTATCCTACAACCGAATTAACATACGTAATGACCCCAGCACATATTCTACAACTTTCATTCACATCAGATAAGACCTATCCCAGCTACTGGGATCTGAGCGAAAGTACCGGCTATATAAGTGGTTATGAAGAAGTACAAGGCAATCCAATGTTAAAGCCATCCACCGATTATTCCGCAAATCTGAATTATATTTTTAAGAACAAGTATATCTTCAGCCTGGCTTATGATTATCAACCCGATTTATTTCAGCAACTAGCCTATCAAAGCACAGAACGCCTGGCTTTGATTTACAAAACCTTAAACTGGGATTATCAGCAAAGTTTCTCAGCCACGACTATCATTCCCTTCAAAATCGGACATTGGTTGGACAGTCACGTCACACTGCAAGCTGAATACCGTCAAGCAAAATGTAACAAATTCTTCGATCTTTCCTTCAACCACAGCAAGTGGATCGGACTCGCCATGTTACAAAATAATATAATACTTTCTACCAAACCGGATATTCGCATGGAACTGACCGGACTTTATTTGAGCCCATCTATCCAGGGAAGTTATGATTTAAATCATATCTGGGCCATCCATACCGGAATACGTTGGAACTTTGCTAACCAAAAAGCAAGTATCCAAGTGAAGGCCAATGATCTGTTCAATTCGATGGAAGGCAACATAGATGTGACACTACGTAATAAAGGACAATACATGGACATGCACACCAACAACTATTCACGCAACATAACTTTATCCTTTACCTACAAGTTCGGAGGGTATAAAGAAAAACAGCATAAACCAATAGATACTTCCCGGTTCAAATAAAGCATCATCAATGATATCATGATACAATAATGAGGGGCAGATTCGTACATCCGCCCCTCATTCGATTATTTCATAACAGAAAGTATCTTACTATATTCAGACTGATTGTTCAATGTCTCAATAGCTTTTTTCAAATCAGGATCATCTTTCAAGCGTTGCAATATCGCGCCACGTTGGAAATAATAACGTTTCAAAATCTCCTGAGCAATAGCATCTTTTATCTCTTTCGAGAATCTGTCCAGCTCATGATCCAAATTATGCGTCAATTTCGTTTCCAAAGCAGCAAACTCCTCTTTTGCCCCATCCATATATCCTTCAAACTCCGCTATTTCTTTCAAGTTCTTCAGCATCTTCTCACTTTGACGGTCATAAGTAAACTTACGCTTATGTAACATCTTCTTAAAATCAACATAGTCAGCATCTGTTATTGTAAAGTCTTTCACTTCCCCTACCTGAGAATGCTTGATACAATATTGGGTAGCATAATCAAAAATCATATCATCATTAAGCAGATAAAACATAATGTTTGGGAAATTTTCAACTTTCACCTCCACATCCGGACGAATACCGCCACCATCACGCACTTCACGTCCGGCTGCTGTATGGAATACATTGGTCAGGCTGTCCGGAGTACGAGCCACCGACCCGTCAGCATTACGTTTAGCGTAATCAATGGCTTGAATGCATCGTCCGCTGGGAATATAATATTTTGCAGTAGTCACTTTCATGCTACTGTTATAAGGCAATTCACGAGGTACCTGTACCAACCCTTTACCATACGTACGGCTTCCTACCACAATAGCCCGATCAAGGTCCTGCAAGGAACCTGAAACAATCTCGGATGCCGAAGCTGTAGAACCGTCCACTAGCACAGCCAGCGGAATCTCTGTATCTACCGGTTCATTCATTGTTTTGTAAGTGGTACCAGCTTGTTTAATCTTACCTTTTGTTACCACAATCTCTTTCCCTTTCGGTACAAAGAAATTCACTACATTCACTGCTTCCCCCAACAAACCGCCACCATTGCCACGCAAATCGAGAACAATAGATTTAGCACCTTGCTGTTTCAATTCTATCAATGCCTTCTTTATATCTTTTGAACAGTTCTCTATAGCAAAAGTACTGATAACGATATATCCCACATTATTGCCTACGATTCCATAATAAGGTACAGGGTTCGTACGGATGGTAGAACGGGTTATTTTAAATTCCATTGGCACATAAGCACTATCAGAAGTAGGTCTCTCAACTTTCAACACACAAGTTGTTCCCGGCTCACCACGCAAATTATCACTGACATACGAGGTCAGATCATTGGGAATTCTGTCTCCCTGGGCCATATCTTTTCCATTGATCTCCATGATGATATCACCGGCTTTCAGTCCTATTTCGGCAGCAGGGCTTCCTTCGGAAGGTTCAATAATAGCCACACGCTTTCGGGGAGTATAATAACGTATTACCGATCCGATACCGCCAAACTTTCCGCTAGTCATTTCCTTTAGTGTATTATCTTCTTCAGGATAATACTCCGTGTAAGGGTCGGTCTGCGCCAACATAGCATCAATACCATATTTTATCACTTTCTCAGGATCAATAGTATCAACATAAAACATATCCAATTCCTTGAATATCGCATTGAAGATATCCAAGTTTTTTGCTATCTGGAAATTACGGTCATCACCTTTATTAAAACTAAACAAAGCGCTACCTGTCAGGCCCACGCAAATCATTAACAATATTTTCTTACTATTCCACTTCATCACTTTATGTATTTGTGAACCGCAAATTAATACATTATTCTATTCAAGCCTGTAGAAGGGCCTCTATATTTAACTTTATTTCGTCCCATTTTTTCTTTGATAAGGTTGTACCCACCACTTGTATCACATTGGATGCTAAAATAGAACCTATAATGGAACACTTCTCCAAAGAATAACCACAAGTCAGTCCATACAGAAAACCTGCTGCATAATAATCTCCCGCGCCAGTGGTATCCACGACTTTTTTTACCGGAGGTACCTCTAGTTTGATGCATTCCGTACCTTTCTTTATACATGAACCTTGGGCACCTAGTTTTACTATTACAACACTGCATTTAGAAGCAATTTCATTGATAGCCCCCCATGCATCCTTGCCTGTATAAGCCTTTGCCTCTTCCTCATTAGCAAAAACAATATCCACGTATTTAGTTATCAAAATATCGAAGAATTCCAAATCCCCTTCCACAATATTATAACTGGCCATATCCAAGCAGATTTGCAATCCAGCCTCTTTTCCTAATTGCATAGCACGAAGAATCAATTCATGATCCTGTACCAAGTATCCTTCTATATATAGATATGCATACCCCTTAAACATATCCAACGTCAGATTTTCGGCTTTCATAGTAGCAGCAGCTCCCAGATAAGTTCCAAAAGTACGTTCCCCATCCGGTGAAATGAAAGTAGAAGCCACTCCTGTAGGCAAATCACCGGCGAGCAATTTCATGTCAATTCCCTGCTTCAAACCGTTTTTCTTAAAATATTGCCCAAAATCATCGTTGCCTATCTTTCCGATAAATCCCGGGTGTGCCCCTAGGTTAGCTAACGCCAAAACTGTATTTCCCGCACTTCCCCCTGTAGCTTTATGCGTTTTCATACCAGAGAATTTACCACTGATTTTCAAAAACTTATCTTCATTTATAAGTTGCATGCTTCCTTTGGGCAAACTCATCTCATCTAGTAGCGAATCATCTTGCAAAGTAACAAGAACGTCAACCAATGCATTGCCCATTCCAATTATTTTATCCATTTATCTAAAATTTTTCTGCAAAGATATTGCATATTTCGGAAAAACCTATTATCTTTGCACCGCATTTGAGAGAAAAACCTTCTTCGTTAGCTCAGTCGGTTAGAGCATCTGACTGTTAATCAGAGGGTCCTTGG
>CANPJW010000097.1 GCA_947574505.1 uncultured Bacteroides sp.
GGTGAAAATCAGGCATCCTTATTTTGGAACTCAAAAAAGTGACGAAGTCAGGAGATATTACCATCCATAATGTTCCTTCTCCCAACACGGACGGCATTAATCCCGAATCATGCCGGAATGTACATATCAGCGATTGCCATATTTCTGTTGGTGATGATTGCATCACAATCAAATCGGGAAGGGATGCACAAGCCCGCCGTCTGGGGGTGCCTTGTGAGAATATTACCATAACGAACTGTACAATGCTTTCCGGGCATGGCGGCGTTGTGATAGGCAGCGAGATGAGCGGAAGTGTACGTAAAGTTACTATTTCCAACTGTGTGTTCGACGGAACAGACCGTGGCATACGTATCAAGTCAACCCGTGGAAGAGGTGGAGTCGTTGAAGATATCCGTGTCAGCAATATTGTGATGAGTAATATCAAGCAGGAAGCTGTCGTATTGAATTTGAAATACAGCAAAATGCCGGCAGAACCAAAGAGCGAACGTACTCCGGTATTCCGCAATGTACATATCAGCGGGATGACTGTTACAGACGTAAAGACTCCTATCAAAATCGTAGGACTAGAAGAAGCTCCTATCTCTGATATTGTATTGCGTGACATACATATTCAGGGCGGAAAACAGAAATGTATCTTTGAAAATTGCGAACGCATCACGATGGATGATGTAACCGTCAATGGCGAAAAAATCAAACTGGATTAAAACAGAATCAAATCAATTAGAATATGAAACGAATCCTTTTCACGATGCTTCTTGCCGCGCCCCTTTCGGTAGAAGCGCAAACACAAACATACGAGACGGAATTTGCCCGTCCCTTGAATGAAGTGTTGACGGATATTCAAAACCGTTTTGGAATCCGCTTGAAGTATGATATTGATACGGTAGGCAAAGTATTGCCTTATGCTGATTTCCGTATCCGCCCTTATTCGGTGGAAGAGTCGCTGACAAATGTATTGGCTCCTTTTGATTATAAGTTTGTCAAACAGAAAGGAAATATGTATAAACTGAAAGCCTATGAGTATCCACGTCGTACAGATGCGGACGGGGAAAAGATGCTGGCTTATCTTAATACGCTATATGCGGACAAACAAGTTTTCCAGCTTCGTGCCGACTCCCTGAAAAAGGAAGTCCGCCAACGTTTGGGGATGGATGCTTTACTGGCTCAATGTGTGAAATCAAAGCCTATCCTTTCAAAGATACGTAAGTTTGACGGATACACCGTACAGAATTTTGCGCTTGAAACGTTGCCCGGTTTATATGTCTGCGGTTCGATCTATACACCCCAATCAAAAGGAAAACATGCATTGATTATCTGTCCGAACGGACATTTCGGTGGCGGTCGCTATCGTAAAGACCAACAGCAACGTATGGGAACACTTGCCCGTATGGGGGCTATTTGTGTCGATTATGATTTGTTCGGATGGGGCGAATCTATCCTGCAAGTAGGAAGTGCGGCACATCGTAGCAGTGCGGCGCATACTATTCAGGCTATGAATGGTTTGTTGATTCTTGAATCTATGCTTGCTTCCCGCAAGGATATTGACACTAGCCGTATCGGGGCGAATGGTGGTTCGGGCGGCGGCACGCATACTGTTTTGTTAGGTGTGCTGGATGACCGTTTTACGGCTTCCGCACCGGTTGTAAGTCTGGCTTCTCATTTCGATGGCGGATGTCCTTGTGAAAGCGGGATGCCTATCCAACTTTCGGCAGGTGGGACTTGCAATGCGGAGTTGGCGGCTGCTTTTGCCCCCCGTCCGCAATTAATTGTTTCGGATGGCGGTGACTGGACGGCAAGCGTACCTGCTTTGGAATATCCATATTTGCAACGGATATACGGCTTCTACAATGCAACGGATAAAGTAACCAATGTGCATCTTCCGAAAGAAAAGCACGACTTTGGTCCTAATAAGCGGAATGCAGTTTATGACTTCTTCGCGGACGTATTCAATTTGGATAAAAAGATGCTGGATGAAAGCAAAGTTACAATTGAGCCGGAATCTGCGATGTACAGTTTCGGAGAAAAAGGCGAACTGCTTCCTGAAAATGCTATCTGTTCATTTGATAAAGTAGCTGTTTACTTTGACAAGAAGGCGTTTGCCCAACTAAAATCAGATACTTCTCTTGAGAAGAAAGCAATAGATTGGGTTGCTTCGTTAAATCTGAAAGATGAAAAGAAAGCCGGATTTGCCGTAACAACTATTTATAATCATTTGCGTCAAGTGCGCGACTGGCATAATGACCATCCTTATACAACGATTCCTGCCGGTATCAATCCATTGACAGGTAGACCATTAAGTAAGCTCGATCGCGAAATGATAGCCGATTCCGCCATGCCGAAAGAAGTGCATGAAAGACTGATGAAAGGTTTGCGCAGAGTGCTGACAGAAGAACAGATAGAGCAGATACTTGATAAATATACAGTTGGCAAGGTGGCATTTACATTGAAAGGCTATCAGGCTATTGTACCCAATATGACAGAAGAAGAAACTGCGTTTGTCCTGGAACAATTGAAACTGGCGCGTGAACAGGCTATTGACTATAAGAACATGAAGCAGATTTCTGCTGTCTTTGAAATCTATAAAACCAAATGCGAACAGTATTTCAATGAACATGGTCGCAATTGGCGTCAGATGTTCAAAGATTATGTGAATAAACGAAACGAGGAAAAGAAGGCTCAGGGAAAGAAGAAATAAAATGAGGGTACGCCTTTAGCCGTCATATATATCGGAGTATATCCGGGATAATTAAGAAGAATATAATAGAGCTATGCTTTGCAACTGACAAAGCATAGCTTTATCGTATCTAAAGCTATGCTTTAGCCCTCAAAAAACGCTGCTATAATTTATGTCTTCAGTAACTTTATTTACTCTATATAAATCATCTTTTTCGTCATGCCCCCGTCTATAGTGATGTTTTCTCCATTGATGAAATCATTGTTTCCTTCACAGAGGAACAGACACATGCGGGCAATATCTTCCGGTTTACCTACCCGGCGTGAAGGATGCTGTGAATGGTCTTCCAGGCGGAGTTGGTCATAATCATGCGTTTGTATCCATCCCGGAGCAATCGAGTTAACTGTGATATTCCATTCGGATAAAGACAAAGCCAATGCATGAGTCAAAGAATAAATGCCACCTTTCGAAGCTGCATAACCTTCACTTCCCGGTTCACTCATCAGGTAACGCGTAGAGCAGATATTTATGATTCGACCGTATGGGTTAGGAGAGGGTTGCCCTTTGCGATGGATGGCAAGCAGTCGGGAAGTGATGAATACAGGGCGCAGGTTAATAGACAGGATTTTGTCGAAATCCTCTACACTTGTTTCTGTGATAGAAGAAAATTTGCTGATGCCGACGTTATTGATAATAATATCAATATCGTTCCATTCGGTAAGAATGCTTTGCATGCAACTTTCAAGTGCATTTTTATCACTAACATCTACTTTATGGAATATGGCTCCTGTTGATTTAGCTGTCTCCTGTCCCGATGTTTCGTTTATATCACAGAAAGCGACTTGACTACCAGTCCGGCAAAATGCTTCTACTATTGCTTTGCCTATTCCTTCCCCTCCTCCTGTTATAAATACTCTTCTTTTTGAGTCATCTGACTTTGAAGCCATTGGGAAGTGTGAGGCTGATTGGGCCGGGCGGATTGTTGCCGGTTTCTTCTTACCATACTTTTGAGCTTGTTTCCAAGCTGCTTTTCTGGCTTCATATTGTTCCTGCTGTCTCTCTATATAATTATCTGCCATTGTTCTTTTTTTATTGGCAAATGTAAAATATAAAAAGGATATATGCAAAGGGGGCTGACTAAAAAGCCCCCTTCATCTTTTTCCTCAATTTAAATAATAGTCCAC
>CANPJW010000098.1 GCA_947574505.1 uncultured Bacteroides sp.
TCTCGACACACGCACCTGAAACGTGCGCGTCTACCAATTCCGCCACCTGGGCAAAGATTATTGTTCCAACATTTCAAAGAAACATGAGCGGAAAACGAGACTCGAACTCGCGACCCTAACCTTGGCAAGGTTATGCTCTACCAACTGAGCTATTTCCGCATTTTTTCGTTTGCGGTTGCAAAGGTAGGGATTTTCCGTAAACCTGCAAACATTCTGCACATTTTTTTTTAAGAAATCCGCATACTTTGCCCCCACCGCAAAACAATCTTTTTGATTATCAACTCATTCGGTCACGATAATCCTCATAAGAAAATTGCTTGTAAATTTCAGCTTTCCCCTCTTTTGTCCAGATAGCGATGGCAGGATGATGAATTCCGTTAAACATATTTGTCTTTACCATCGTATAGTGAATCATATCTTCGAACACTATCCGCTCACCGATTTGCAACTCATGGTCGAAACTCCACAACCCCATATAGTCACCGCTCAGACAGGAATTTCCTCCAAGACGGTAAATGTAGTTTCCTTCATTCCCCATTTCCACACCCCGAACGGCAGGCTGATAAGGCATCTCCAGGCAATCGGGCATATGACAGGTGAAGCTGACATTCAGGATGGCTGTCTTGATTCCACGGCTCTCTACAATATCCACGACTTCGGAAACCAATACTCCCGTCTGCCAGGTAAAAGCCGAACCGGGTTCCAGGATAATCTGCAAATGCGGATAGCGTGCCCTCAATCCTTGTAGCAGTTTTATCAGATGCTCCGTATCATAATCTTTGCGGGTCATCAAATGTCCGCCGCCAAGATTCAACCATTTTATCTGTGGGAACCAACGGGCAAACTTCTCTTCCAAATGTTCCAAAGTACGTTCCAACTCAAACGAAGAAGATTCGCAATGGCAATGGCAATGAAAACCTTCAATCCCTTGCGGCAGCGTCTCCGGCAACAAATCAGCCGTTATCCCGAAGCGGGTACCGGGCGCACACGGATTATAAAGTTCCGTTTCCACCTCCGAATATTCGGGATTCACACGGATACCACAGGAGATTCCACTTCCTTCGGCTACCGTCATCGGATAGAAGCGTTCGAACTGCGCCATTGAATTGAATGTGATATGGCTGCTGCAACGCATGATTTCCGGGAAATCCTGTTCTGTATAGGCAGGAGAATAGGTATGCGCCTTACTGCCGAATTCTTCCAGCGCCAAGCGGGCTTCATATACCGAACTGGCCGTTGAATGATTGATATATTCGCGGAATATAGGAAAAGAGCGCCACATGGCAAACGACTTGAAAGCCAGGATGATCTCCACTCCCGCCCTGTCGGCTACACTTTTTATCAAACTCAGGTTCTTTCTTAAAAGTTCTTCTTCCATAATGTAGCAGGGAGAAGGAAAACGGTTAAAATCTATCATATACAATATTATTATCTAAAAGTAACGTTTTACGAACGTGGATGCAAAAATACAAATTCAAAAGCAAAGAGGGATTGTTTTATTTTTAATTAAGATATCGCTTTTCGAGAACTTTTTCTTATGGTTAGACCTTTATATTATATAAGTAATTGTATCATCCTAAATAACCTAATTGAATATGCATAAAGATTTAAGAAAAGTAGTGATTCTGCTGGCTCATCCCAACATTAAAGAGTCACAGGCAAACAAGGCATTGATCGATACTGTCAGTGACATTGAAGGAGTGGCGGTTTTCAGCCTTTACGAACTGTCCGAGGAAATCGCTTTCAATGTGGACGAATGGAGCAAAATTATCTCCGATGCTTCGGCTGTCATCTACCAGTTTCCTTTCTACTGGATGGCTGCCCCGTCATTACTGAAAAAATGGCAGGACGAAGTGTTCACTTACCTGTCCAAGACTCCGGCTGTCGCTGGAAAGCCATTGATGGTGGTAACAACTACCGGTTCTGAATACGACGCTTACCGTAGCGGCGGACGAAACCGCTTCACAACCGATGAGCTTCTACGTCCGTATCAGGGCAGCGCGATTCATTCGGGTATGACATGGCAGACACCCATTGTCGTTTACGGAATGGGAACCGCAGATGCGGGAAAGAATATTGCAAAAGGAGCGAATCTGTACAAACAACGGGTGGAAATGCTTATCAATAGCAGCAATGGCGGGAACAATTGGTAAGACAACGAAAAGCGTAGCTTTATCCTATCTAAAGCTACGCTTTAGCATCCTTAAAGCATAGCTTTAGATGTCGCAAAGCTATGCTTCTTCAACGTCAGCACCGGTAAGAAAATAAAGACTTAATTCCGGTCGATATAGAACCAAAAGTCGCTTTCCCATTTCCAATGTTCTTTCTGTTTATCTATAAAAGATTTCTTACCGGAATAAGTTACTTTTGCCTTACCGTTCTCAAAAGGATAAGCAAAAGCAAATTGAGGTTTAATAATTATATTACCCAATGTATCAGCAAATCCAATCTTTCCCGTCTTGTCTTTAATACGAAACAAACCCTCTTTCACCGGGTCGACGCTATTATCGAAACAAAACACATCAAACAATTCATTTCCTTTATTATCTATACAGACAATCTCTTTGTCCACAACAAAGCCGATATGCCGAATTGTATCGCTATTGAAGTATTTATACTTTCCAAATGGTATAATAGTATCTTTTCGTGTATTCAAGTAGCAAACAGGTACACCCGGTTCTCGATACTCTTCTGTGGTATGCGCTGTCAATATGGGATATTGTAAAGGTATTCCATAACTAATACAATCCATTGTATATTTCCCATTGAGATATAAAACTTCCCACGGATAAATATCTTTCATGACTGCTTTAAAAGCTTTGATAACCGGATGCTGCTGGTCATTTACATAATTCTCCGTATCGGGTAGCCTAACATCAATACGGCAATCGCGAAAATGGCCATCAGGAAACATCTCCAAGTCTCTAATAATAAAGACAATCCTTTTCCCTACCATTTCTGGGAACCGTTCAAAAGGAAATCTTTTTTCCAGTTCCCATCTGGCGTTTAGCAAAGCTATTCCTTCTTTCTTCCAGTTATGGTAAAGTTCTTGCCCTACGATGACGCCATTACGTATGTACATTACATGCTCTTTCTCCATATTCCGATTGAAACCCGAGTGTACATATCGAATTATTTTTCCCTGTCCGCTTCTTATTGTACCATTCAACCACTTAGCACAGATGCCTTTCTCATCAGAATAAGAAGTAAACACTTTTTTTAAAGAATCCGTAGTGTATGTAAGCGTATAGTCCTCTCCACCTTTTGATGAATACATATCGACATCTATCTTCTGCAAGTATATTTTTCCATCTATTACTATCCAATGCCCCGTGTAACCATCCCAATTAGCAGTAGACATAATCCGTCCTTCAGGCAGATACTTTTTCAGATTGGCATACACGGTCGAATCTCTTTCCAATGGTTTATCCATTAGAAACCATTTTTCACCATTAATATATATGTAATCACATAAAAGACCTGTCGCAAACAAAAGTGACGTTTGCAAGACAAAGATAAGGCATAGAAGAATGTGTTTCATAAACCAATATTCAAATAAAATTCGATACAAATTAAGTCAATAAAAATAAGAAAAAGCTCAAAATGAATCAATATTTTAAGAATAAGCGATTATCTTGTTATTTTTTAATTGGCATATATCCATCATCTTGATTATTGAACGAATAGTTTTTCATTTTCTTATGTCTTTTTTTCAACGTCAGCACCGGTAAGAAAATAAATACCCCGATTACGGACATTATCA
>CANPJW010000099.1 GCA_947574505.1 uncultured Bacteroides sp.
CATCCGACAAAGATAGGGATTTTAACTAATTCCCCCAAATTTTCAAACTGAGCCTATTTTTTGCACGTGTGGGGAAAATTTAAACAAAAAAAGCTAAGTGATTGACTTCTCAACACTTAGCTTTTATCTTTGTACCCAGACCCGGGGTCGAACCGGGATGGAAGTGAATCCACTGGTGTTTGAGACCAGCGCGTCTACCGATTCCGCCATCTGGGCATCTCTTGAAACATTGTTTGTTTCTCGATTGCGGTTGCAAAGGTACGACTTTTTTTCATACCTGCAAACTTTTCGGCATTTTTTTTCAAAAAAAGATAAATATACTACGATTTATGGGATAACGGACAATGGTTTTCTAAAAATAAGCCCTATATTAGCGGAAACTTTAAAACGATTTTATATCATGACAAACAGCAATAATTATTGTGTCATCATGGGGGGAGGTATAGGTAGCCGGTTCTGGCCATATAGCCGCAAAAACCTTCCTAAACAATTTCTTGATTTCTTCGGGACCGGACGTTCTCTAATACAGCAAACGTTTGATCGTTATAAAAAAATAGTCCCTATAGAAAACATCTTTATTACAACCAATGTATTGTATAAAGAACTGATCCAAGAACAACTCCCAGAATTGGACAAATCACAAATTTTATTGGAACCCACCCGCAGAAACACTGCCCCATGTATAGCTTGGGCTTCTTATCACATAAAAAAACTCAATCCAAATGCCAATGTCATTGTCGCACCGTCCGACCACCTGATTTTAAAAGAAGATGAGTTCAAAGATGCAATTTTGAAAGGTCTGGAATTTGTTTCAAACTCTCCTCAATTACTAACATTAGGTATCAAACCTAACAGACCGGAAACCGGCTATGGCTATATTCAGATTGAGGAAGAAAAACAAGGAGAATTCTTTAAAGTAAAAACATTCATTGAAAAGCCCCAATTGGAATTTGCCAAAGTATTCGTAGAAAGTGGAGAATTCTATTGGAACTCAGGAATATTCTTATGGAATATCAATACAATTTTAGAAGCTTTCAATGAGATTATGCCCGAAGTTTGTACCAAACTGACTAACGGAGAAGAAGATTTTGCCTCCTGTCCTAATATCTCCATTGACTATGGAATCATGGAGAAAGCCAACAATGTTTTCGTCCAATTGTGCGACTTCGGATGGGCAGATTTAGGTACATGGGACTCCTTGTATGATATATCATCCAAGGACCAAGAAGGTAACGTCGTAGTAAACGGAAACTCCTTATTATATAACAGCTATAATAATGTAATAGTAGTGCCAGAAGGGAAATTAGCCGTAATACAGGATCTAGAAGGTTATTTAGTAGCCGCAAGAGACAATGTATTACTCATATGCAAAAAAGATGACGAAAGCGCTATCCGAAAATTCGTAAATGACGTACAAATCAAACTAGGAGATCAGTTTGTATAAAAACAGGTAACCGGAGTTTAATCATAAAGGAAAGAAGGTGTGTCAAAATGCGCACCTTCTTTTTTTATGCACAAAGCCCCGACTTTCACAAGCAGGGGCTTTGTTATTACCTAAAGATTTTGTATCTTTAAGCATAACATTTTATACTATGACAAAGATACATTTTCGTCCTTACAATCCCAACCAAACAGTGCTTTTTCCTCCAAGAATTGACGAGGATATTGCAGAGCATGATCCAGTTCGGATGGTTGACGCTCTGGTTGAGAGCCTGAACCTTGAAAGTTTCAGGAAGTTGTATAAGGAATGCGGGCGCAGCCCTTACCATCCCAGGATGATGCTCAAGGTCATTCTGTATGCCTATATGAACAACATCTACTCCTGCCGGAAAATCGAAAAGCTCCTTCACCGTGACATCCATTATATCTGGCTTGCCGGATATGAGAAACCGGATTTCATTACCATCAACCGTTTCCGCAACCGGGTGAAGAATGAAATCAACGAGGTGTTTACCCAAACCGTACTCCTTCTCTCTTCCAAAGGCTTCATCAGCTTGAATGTGGAATACATTGACGGGACAAAGATTGAGTCCAAAGCCAATAAGTATACTTTCGTCTGGCGGAAAACGGTTGAGCGGAACCGTGAACGCCTGATGAAGAAGATACATATCCTGCTAGGGCAGATAGACAATGTCATCGCCCAGGAGAACTCATCGGAAAGCAATGAGGAGATTGAGTTCACTCCGGTCATGCTGACTGAAATGGCGGGAGAATTGCGTCAAGCACTCGAACAGGTTCCTGAACCCTCCACGAAAGAGGAAAAGACTGCGTTGAAAAAGAAACGCAAACAGCTGAAGGAGTTGGAAGAGCACAGGGACAAGCTACAGGAATACGACAACCGTCTGGACACGCTGCAGGACAGGAATTCCTATTCCAAAACGGACAATGACGCTACTTTCATGAGAATGAAGGAGGATGCCATGCGTAACGGCCAGACAAAGCCCGGTTACAACCTCCAGATCGGCACCGGGAACCAGTTCATTACCGACTTTGCACTCTTCCCGAACCCTACGGATACACTGACCCTGATACCTTTCCTGCAATCCTTCTCAAGCAGATATGACAGGCTGGCCCATACGGTGGTTGCCGATTCCGGCTACGGTTCTGAGGAGAATTACCGCTTCATGTCAGAAAACGGTATGGAAGCCTACGTCAAGTACAACTACTTCCACATGGAACAGCGGCCGAGATTCAAACCGGACCCGTTCAAGGCCGAAAACTTCTACTACAATGAAGAACAAGACTTTTGTATCTGCCCCATGGGACAGAAGATGCAAAGGATAGGGACTAGACATGTGAAAACAGCATCCGGATATGTCAGCGAAAATGCCAGGTACAGAGCCATCAGATGTGAAGGCTGTCCGCTAAGATGCCGATGTTTTAAAGCAAAGGGGAACAGAACGATAGAGTTGAATCACAGACTCAGAAAATACAAGCAAAAAGCCAAAGAGTTGCTCTGCTCAGAGGAAGGGCTGAAACACAGAGGACAGAGATGCATAGAACCGGAAGCCGTGTTCGGACAAATGAAAAACAATATGAATTACAAACGTTTCCGCCATTTTGGAAAGGATAAGGTCTTCATGGACTTTGCCTTCTTTGCCATTGCCTTCAATATAAAAAAGATGTGTGCAAAAATGACTAAAGAAGGTATGGATTGGCTGATTAGACCGTTTTATGAGCTTACAGTTGTTCTATTTAACGTGAGTTCGAAATAAGAATAAATATATTTCACTTATAATTAGAAACA
>CANPJW010000100.1 GCA_947574505.1 uncultured Bacteroides sp.
ACAGGTTACGAAACACAAACCACAGAGCTCTCAAAAGTGCTGACTCCGCAAACACAGGGGAAAAACTGTAGGAGAAAAAATAGAAAAACAGTCGCATCAAGCTCGGATCATACTTCCCCACCAAAGTCCGACAAACCCAAAATTCCGAATAAAGAAATGAAACTTAGTTCCTGTTTAACTGTTGTTCCGTATTCTTTTGAAAGTTTTTTAAAGAAAATTTAAATAGATTTTCATATTGCAAAGCAATTCCTATCTCACACTCCAACTTTCCCCCAATAACACCCGAGCATGTTGCCTACAACCAAAAACAGTTCTTATAACCTGTCTTCCCCATTTATTTTGTACCTTTGCCACACATTGAAAATCTATAAACCGAAATATTATAAAACTATGGCAAAGGAATTAGAATTAAAGTACGGCTGCAATCCCAACCAAAAACCGTCACGCATCTTCATGCAAGAAGGGGAATTGCCTATCGAAGTATTAAACGGACGTCCCGGATACATCAATTTTCTGGACGCTTTCAACAGCTGGCAACTGGTCAAAGAATTGAAAGAAGCTACCGGACTACCCGCAGCAGCCTCCTTCAAGCATGTCAGTCCGGCAGGAGCCGCAGTAGGAATCGAGTTGAATGACACCTTGAAGAAAATTTATTTTGTGAATGACTTGCCACTTACCCCATTGGCTACCGCATATGCCCGTGCTCGTGGCGCTGACCGCATGTCTTCTTACGGAGACTTTATCGCATTGAGCGATACTTGCGACGAAGCTACCGCGCGCCTCATCAACCGTGAAGTTTCAGACGGCGTCATAGCTCCCGATTACACACCGGAAGCGCTGGAAATCCTGAAAAACAAACGCAAGGGAACATACAATGTAATTAAAATAGACCCAGCTTACCGCCCTGCACCTATTGAACACAAAGATGTATTCGGCATTACTTTTGAACAGGGCCGCAACGAAATCAGACTGGACGAAAGCCTGCTGACTCATATTCCAACTAAAAGCCAGCATTTTCCAGACGAAGCAAAACGCGATTTGATTATTGCCCTTATCACCTTAAAATATACACAAAGTAATTCTGTTTGTTATGTAAAAGACGGGCAGGCTATCGGCATCGGTGCCGGCCAGCAAAGCCGCATCCACTGTACACGTCTTGCCGGTAATAAAGCGGATATATGGTATTTGCGCCAACATCCTAAAGTAATGAATCTGCCGTGGGTAGAAAAAATCCGCCGTGCAGATCGTGATAATACAATTGATGTCTATATCAGTGACGATCATGAAGATGTTCTGGCTGACGGCATCTGGCAACAATTCTTCACAAAAAAACCGGAAGTGCTGACTCGCGAAGAAAAGCGCGCATGGCTGGATACCATGAAGGGGGTATCATTGGGTTCGGATGCTTTCTTCCCATTTGGTGACAATATAGAACGTGCGCATAAGAGCGGAGTGGAATACATAGCACAAGCCGGAGGCTCTGTACGTGATGACCATGTAATTGACACTTGTGACAAATACGGCATCACCATGGCATTCACTGGTGTTCGTTTATTCCATCATTAATTATTCTCAGTGCAAATTGCAACACGGATTTACAGATATAAAGCAAACCATACTTAGCCTGTAAGATCCGTGTTTACAATCCATATAAAAAATCGTCTTAAAATTTATATCCCGCTGTTACAAAGCCGGTAATATTCTTCCCTTGAAGTTCTTTTTGAAGTTTGCACAGCCCTAATCGTCCTTCCACTCCTATCACATAATGCCGGTATTCCACCGATAAACCTATCGCCACTCCATAATCGAAACGACGCAGATCAAGTCCATCTTTGCCAAAAGTATTTATTTCAACCACATTTCCAGTATTCCAATCCGGTGTAGACGATGATGACCAGCTATACCCTAAAGCCTTGGTTTTGCCACCAATCCCCCATGCGCCATAGGGACCTGCCGCAACAAGTATATAAGTATTCCGATCCATTGCAAACCGGGCTGCCACCATTACAGGCAACTCCAAATAGGATGCATTTACTTTAGCCTGAGCCGAAATTCCATCTGTTTCAACAATCGTATGATTAGTGCCTTTGGAAACAAACGAAACGCCTGTTTGTAAAGACCAGATCTTATCAAAAGGGCACTCCAAGCCAATGCCTAATTTATACGCCAGCTTTACTTTAGGAGATCCCATATTATCACCTATAATATTTGCCATGCCTATACCGGCCTTTATACTCCAATCCACCTGACTCTGAGCCGGAGTCACCATGCTTACCATCATAAACAGTGCAAAAAGAAGTAGTTTTATCACTCTTACCTTATCTATTAATGCCATATCCCTAAAAAATTGTGTCTTTAATCATAATCTGCAAATATAGCTTTTATTTCATAAACCACGCTTCATCTAAAAAAATGGCTGCTTCTTTCTAAAAGAGAAACAGCCGTTCTTTATATATTTAAAGGTAAGATTATATCTGTGGTCAGAATTTATAACCGATAGTGGCCAATGCAGAAAGGTTATGAGCACTAACACCGCTAGCTACTTTAGTAAAACTTGTGCCAGTTTCAACACCTACAACTATGTTGCCAAATTCAAAAGCAACTCCTAACCCCAAACCGGCATCGAACCTTTTTAAACCATCATCACCGAAAGTATCAGCCTTCTCGGATACACCATCTATTTTAGTTTTTCCGCCAACTCCATAAGCCAAATACGGACCACCTTTGAAAAGAAGATCAAAATTGCTGGCCGTATGTATCCGAGCACCAACCATCAAAGGCAGTTCCAGATAAAGCTGGTTGATCGTCACATCAACCACGTCCCAAGCATCAGTTACTCCATCACCTTTCACACCTTTAGAAATAAAGTTCAAACCTGTCTGGAAAGACCATATATTAACGTGAGTTCGAAATAAAATCAAAAAATAGCAAGTTGTCCGTCATTGACAA
>CANPJW010000101.1 GCA_947574505.1 uncultured Bacteroides sp.
AGTTCCTGTAGGACTTAGTGATAATGAGCCATTTGAATGATTACTATTTTTCTTCCGAAGAGAAATAAACAGCTATATGTGAAATAAAATCCTTAAAAAATGTTGTGCTTAATAATTGTTTCCTTATTTTTGTATTGTAATTAGAAAAAGATGGAAGAGAAGCTTATTCTTGAAAAGGTGAGAGTCGGGGACGCAACTGCGTTTGCATTGTTATATGATCGTTATTGGTTGAAGGTCTATAACTTTGCTCAGCTTTATATAACTTCTTCTTCTGAGGTTTCTGAAGTGGTACAAGATGTTTTTGTAAAGGTTTGGGAATCAAGAGATACTTTTGATGAAACCAAAAACTTTGACGGTTTTCTTTTCATCATTACCCGCAATATCATTTTCAATTATTCACGCAGGTATTTTAATGAGTTGAACTTTCGAATGACAGCTTTGAAAGGGTTTGAGAACTCATATGATATGGAAGCGGAACTGGACGCGGCAGATTTGAAAAACTATATTGATAGATTGATTACTCAACTTCCACCACAACGACAACGTATTTTCAGAATGAGTCGCGAACAGCATTTAACTAATAAGGAGATTGCAGAACAATGTGCAGTTACGGAGAAGGCGATAGAACGCCAGATTACGTTGGCATTGAAATTTATTAAAGATAATCTGCCTTTGTTTATTGTGTTTATGGGATAACATTTTAATGAAGGAAAGCGGTGCTTTAGAGACTGAAAAGCATAGCTTCAAGTAACCTAAAGCACCACTCTGATCTTTTAATTATTTGATTTTTTGAAAGAATGGATTCTTGCCGATTTTTATATCAGACGACTTCATGTTTTCAAATTTTACAGTGCGCCCTAATACATCCCCTTCAATCTTGTTATTTGAAATAATCACAGACTTGCAGGCTTTCAGGGTGATTCCTTCTTTGCGGTAATGATATGGCTGATAGGTTGTGTCGCGTATCAGAGTATTGTTGGAGAAAGTCAGTCCGTCTACCGAACGGGCGAAAAGAATCGGATAATCGAACAGATGGAAGGTGTTGTCTACAATACGGATATTGCGATGATACGGATACTTCTGTTCCGGTGTCGGTATTTCAGGATCAATGCTGATTACCGCTTCACAGAATTGATAAAGCGAAGAGTTACATGGATAGCGGAAATCATTGTTACGTATCAATACATCTTTTACTGCTCCCGATTCATACCAGGCATTGGCGTCTCCGGCAATTAAGATAGCGGAACCACTGGATTCGAAAACATTGTCCTCTATTACAACTTTGCCTGGAGTGGATACAAGTAAACCGCGCGCACGACAACTTCCGAAGTGGCAGTTGCGTATTTCAGCATCCGGCGTACAAGTCAGGTTTTCTATTACGTATCCGGCTCCTACTTCTGTAGGAAGTGGTGCGGACAATTCAATAATAAATTCAGCTTTGTTCAATGCTTCGAATTTAGTTATTTTTCCGGTGGCTGCCGTACGCATTGTATTGTGTTCTATGAATCCGATAGTTTCATTCGGGCGTCCCCATTCCATTCCTTCGCTCATATCTTGCATGAATTTACATTTGATACGGGTAGGGGAGAGGACTTCCATGATACGTGAGCAGGTTCCATGAATATTGATAGGATCGTCCATCAGCCCTGCCCAACTGCAATTTTCAATTTTGAGCAGACCGCTGCATCCCATAAAGTGAAAGCCGTCATCATGTCCGCTTAATACACGTCCTTTTGAGGTGTTCGGGATAATATGAACGTCATTGAAAGATATGTCCTTGCTATACTGCGATAGGATGCCTAATCCGCATGTATGGAATAATTTCAGGTTTTCCATCTTGGTGTTTGTGCTATGGAAAATGAAAATACCGGCATGGTCGCGGGTGCTATGTCTCAACACGAGGATAGTGCCTGCTGCAGGATAGAACTTGTTTGCTTCCCTTTTAGGGTCGGACAGGCGGACACGTCCGCGACTAACTTTCATTGCATCATAGCCGCGCCACCCCAGATTGTCACCTGTATTGGGCAAAACGAAGTGGGTTTCTGGGTCGAACTGCATGATTGACCACACGCTACTTTTCCATCCTTCACCAACAAAAGTAAGCCGTTTGTTTTCAATGATGTAGGGATATTGGTGGGCGTCGATTTCGATTTCCATAAAGTCGGGTGTCGATTCAACGACAGTGCCTTGTGCAGTTAAAGGAATATCCCAGTCTACGGTAAAATTCTTTAGCGTGATGTTTTGGCAATGGTCCAAGGTGAATGGTTGCATTCGCCCGTGCATGATGAATTCCGAGCCGTCGCCGTCAATCGTCAGGTCGTTGACTTCGTCTAGCAACACAGCGAGAATTTTAGGATTCACATCATACGTGTTTGTCTCGTGATATTCCTTTTCAATAGCATGTTGTGCCCAGAAATCATATCTTCCTTTGGGAAAGACAAGAGTAGATCCGGGATTCTTTTTGCAGGTATCGATTGCTTTCTGTACAAACGGCACGGCATTAACACGGCTGTCGGGTTTTAAACCGAAGTCGGCAACTGAGATAATTTTATTTGCAGAAATGCTGGTTGCGCAAAACAATAATGCAAGCGGTAAAATCGATTTCAATGATAAGAGTGTTTTCATACGTTCTGTAATTTGTTAGATACTTGTTTCTTACATAAATACTATTAATTAGTCAATAACCCTACGCTTTCATTGAAAAAAAAGGTTTTTTTAGTAATTACCTTCTTACGGGCAGATTTTTATGTGGTGAATGTAAATAGGTCGTGGGATTGGTTGTGTGGATTGCCTAAGTTCTATATGAACTAAAG